>JAUMOL010000004.1 GCA_031295385.1 Collinsella sp. | reverse complement strand
GTTCGATGTCTGCCCGGATGCGACACTGAGGTCAGTGTCCATCCTCGCAGTATCCGGTTCTCAAGGTGCACGCTCTGCGGCTGATCCGGTCCGACCGGGCCGCGCGGCAAGGAGATATATTGCCAGACCGGAGGGCCCCCGGGGGCGGGAATCACGCACTCCATATTTTGTTCACAAATAAATAGATCCCTCAGTCGCATCACTGGGGTTAAAACTGAAGCATTGGCTTCTGATATTGGCGATGACCAGCTGTTTTATGAGTGTTGAGACATCGGTCATCTCTGGAGCGCTACTTTACTCCAAAGGCATCAGCTATTTGTTTCCCGTCGGTAAAAGGCAGGTTTTGTTCGCCAAGCGTTCTTATATATAGAGAAGTTCGGGTTCGAACCCGTGTCGCGGCATCAAAAAAGCGACCAACCGGAGTCGATCGCTTTCCATTCTATGGTGGAGCATCCAAGGGATGTTTCCGAACTCACTTTCTCGCTGCCATTCATGCTGTCGAAGCATCGTTCGACCTTCGCAGCCTCATGTTTTGAGGATCTGCCGTGTTTATCACTGTTATTAATGAGTGTGCGGAAGTGATCCTCATACAGATACGTGCGATCCGCCAGAGAACTGAGAAGCATCTTTCTGCAGCCCTCGTTGTCTATCCTCGCATCTCTCAGGTCTTCCGGAAATTCACAAGCAGTCTTAGGGTCAGTTTGTTTCTGCTTTCAGAGACTTGTTTGAGAGTTATTAAAGACAGTTCAAAACAATAAGTGAGACACCATAAAGCAGAGCAAGATGTGCCGGATAGAAAATGTAGAAGAAGTATTTCAGCTTCAGCCCTCGCTTGCCATTATAAAGATTGATAAGCAGCAACGAAACGACCGCGGCAGCAACATCAGGATTAAATACATTAGCTGTAGCAAACTCAAATCCGCCGCCAACTATATGGCATGACGAAAGGAGCACTGCGCATACTGCAGCAAAGAACATCTTGGCCTTGCTGTCGTGGAATAAATAGAATGCAGCCACAAGCAGAATGCCATACACGCCGCCATCTAGTTTAGTGTATTCAGCTGCCAGTGCTGTCAAAACAATCAGAGCAATTTCTGCGATGTGCCTCTTCCATTTTGAAAGACTTTGTATCTTTTCCAGAATAATCAAAAAGACCAAGGAAAGCAGGAGCTCGCACATAACATTTTGTTGCCAAAGGTCAAAGAGTTGCCCGGTTTGAACGAAATCGTATATGGGCTCCGCAATGATTGCGAAGACAAGCATATTTCGCAGGTACTTCTTTATGTCATGAGTATGCAAAAATCCCTCAACTATCAAAAAGCAAAATAAGGGAAATGCAATTCTGCCAAGAACATGAAGCACATCCGAAGCCTCGCTTAGAATCGCCCACTGCTCGTCTGATATCTGATTGTACGATGCGTGAGTCATGATTCCATTGGTCAGGACGATCCTGCTTACATGATCGAGAACCATCGAAATGGCCGCTATTATCTTTAATGTGCTGCCGCTAATTCCGTATCTATCTGTTTTCATTTCGTTTTCCTTTCTTTGGGTGGGCCGTCAGGGGTTCAGCCTGCTTCGCAGGCGGCCGCTGCGTTGCTTTCGCGCCTTGCGCGCTGCGCTGGCAAACGCTCACGCGTTTACTCAGCTCCGCGCCCCGACGGGTTCGAACCCATGAAAGGGCGACAAAAAAGACGGCCAACCGAAGTTGACCGTCTCAACAATCTTTGGGTGGGCCGTCAGGGGTTCGAACCCTGGACCTTGGGATTAAAAGTCCCCTGCTCTGCCAGCTGAGCTAACGGCCCGCGGGTGGCATTGTACCACGGTCTGGGACTATTCCCAACTCCATTGGCCGTTCTGGAAAATCACAACTTCACGTCCATCAGGCGTAATGCCCGTAATATCGATGTCGTCCGTGCCGATCATAAAATCGACGTGCGCGCTCGAGACGTTAACGCCATGCTCCAGGAGCTCTTCCTTGGACATGTCGTACCCACCCTCGATGCATTCGGGGAAACCGACACCTAGCGCGAGATGGCAGCTAGCGTTCTCGTCATAGAGCGTGTCATAGAACAGAACGCCGCTTTCGCGGATCGGAGTGTTCTTGGAAATGAGCGCGACCTCGCCCAGATGAGCGGCACCTTCATCGGTGTCAATAATGCTCGCAAGCGTCGCCTTGCCGACACGGGCATCGTAGTCCACTACGCGGCCGGCCTTGAACTTAATCCAAAAATCGTCAACCTTGTTACCGTGGTGAATGAGCGGCATAGCCGAATACACGATACCGTCGGCACGCATACGATCAGGCGAGGTGAAGACCTCCTCGGTGGGAATGTTGGGGAAGAAGGGGTGCCCATCGGGCGTCTTGCCCTTGCCACCGGCCCACTCGTGACCCTTCGTCATGCCAATCGTCAGATCGGTACCATTTGCTGAGGTGTAATGCAGCCGGTCAAAACGATTGTCGTTCAGGAAGCGTAAGTTCTTTTCGAACGCCGCGTCATGAAGCTCCCAGTCGCTCTCCGGGTCCTGGCCATCGGCACGAGCGGTGTGCAGAATCGCATTCCACAGCTTATAGATTGCAACCTCGTCGGCGTCTCCCGGGAACACCTCGTGTGCCCAAGCCACGACCGGAGCGCCGGCGATGCACCACGGATTGATGTTGTAATCCAGTCCACGGCGGAAAACTTTGCACTGCGTATTCCTCGCCTTGGATGCCGCGGCCGGCTTGGCTGGATCGATGCCCTTGAGGGCCGCAGGATCCGCACCCTCGATAAAGATAAAGCAGGCACCGTCCTGGGCCAGGGAATCCAGTTGCAGGCGCTTCCACTCGGGCGTCTGCTCAAAATAGCTTTTCTCGACATGCTCGTACGTGAGCCTCGTCACGGCATCATCGGCCCAAATGACCGTCACGTGGCCAGCGCCGGCAGCATAGGCCTCCGCGACCACCACGCGGGCAAAGGACGCGCACTCGACCGGAGACTGAACGACAACCTCCTGGCCGGGCTTGACGTTTACGCCCTTGCGGACAACCAGGCGCGCATAGTTTTTAATCTTGGGCTCCAGGGCCTTCATGCCCTCCAGAGCTTCTTCGACCGTCAGGGCAGCTCGAATCATGTGCCACTCCATCTATCTATAGAACAGTAAAAAGGCGCGCCGCAAAAACGACGCGCCTTATATCTTAGCGATAAGTATGGATGCAAACGCTACTTCTTCTTGGAGTCCTTTTTGTCCTCCTCGGCAGCCGCGCGCTCGATAAGAGCGTTGAGCTTGTTCTCGGACATGCCCTCGGCCTGCGTGCGGTACATGTTGCGCAGGGGACGAATACGAACGAAGTCGTAGATAAAGTCACCCAGAATGATGACATAGGACAAAACGATGCCGACCATCTGGACGGGACTGGACACCGTACCGCCGGGAGCGAAGTAGAGCGAAGCCCAAATTGCCACGACGAGTACCATGCCGATGGCGAGCACGGCCCACCAGATACGACGGCGCTTGGTGTAGTCCTCATCCTGCTTGAGAAGGATATTCGACACCGTGTAGATGCGATCCTCGCGGGCGCGCTGCTTAGCCTTGCGGGCGCGCTTCTCCTCCTTGGAAAGACCTTCCAGGTTTTCACCCTTCTCGAGCTCTTTGCGGCGTGCCTTGGATGATGCTGGCACGACGCGAACGGAGCTCGCTGCCTGGCGGGCGGGTTTAGCAGATGCGGCGGACTTGCGCGCAACCCCGGTAACTTCGTGGGATTGCGTGCGCTTGTTCGTGGCGCTACGGGTACTCACTTATGCGTTCTCCTTCATGCTTGTGAACTGGGAGCCCGTGATGATCTGGAAGGCCTCGCGATAGCGCTCGGACGTGCCATCGATGACCTCGGCGGGCAGGTGCGGAGTCTCCCCCGTCATATCCCAGTTGGCCTTGAGCCAATTGCGGACGAATTGCTTGTCGTAGCTGGGCTGGATCTTGCCCTCCTCGTAGCTGGCGGCAGGCCAGAAACGGCTGGAGTCGGGCGTGAGACACTCGTCGATCAGCGTAACCTTGCCATCGATGACACCAAACTCGAACTTGGTATCGGCGATGATGATGCCACGGGTCGCGGCGTACTCGGCAGCGGCCTTGTAGATCTTGAGGGACAGGTCGCGAATCTGCGTGGCGATGTCCTCACCCACGATCTCGCAGCAACGCTCGAACGAAATGTTCTCGTCGTGGTCGCCGATCTCGGCCTTCGTGGACGGCGTGAACAGCGGCTCGGGGAGCTTGGAAGCCTCGGTCAGGCCCTCAGGCAGCTGAATGCCGCAGACGGTGCCGTTCTCGTCATAGGTCTTCTTGCCCGAACCGGTCAGATAGCCGCGGACGATGCACTCGATAGGAATCGTCTGGGCCTTCTTGACCAGCATGGCGCGGCCTGCGAGGTAATCACGATACTCGGCAAACTCCTCGGGGAAATCCGCCGGGTCGATGGAGACGAGGTGATTGGGAACGATGTCGGCAAACTTATCGAACCAGAATGCCGAGATGCGGTTGAGCACCTCTCCCTTAAACGGAATCTCGTCGGGGAGAATAAAGTCGAACGCAGAAATGCGGTCGGTGGCGACCATCAGCAGGTTTTCACCGGCATCATAGATATCACGAACCTTGCCACGGGAATCCGGACGACGCTCCATCGTTGTCACGTGAGTCACTCCTTACCTAAATACGACAGTAATGCGGGTTCTTCCCCGCACGTTTTCGCAAACTCGGAGCGGCAGGGACGAAACCCCTCCTTCACCGAATAGCGAAAAGCTAGTGCTCCATTGTAGTAGATGCCGCGTCCGCCGTGTGCTCGCGAGGCAGATGAATCGTAAAAGTCGTACCCTTTCCAAGCTCCGACTCCACGGATATGTAGCCGTGATGACGCTCGACAATCTGCTTGGTCACGGCGAGGCCCACGCCCAGACCACCCGCCTCGCGGGCGCGACTGGCGTCGGCACGCCAAAAACGACCGAAGATGCGCGACAAATCATCCTTGGCGATACCGATGCCCGTATCCGAAACCGCGATATCGACGTGCTTGCGGTCGCTGAGCACCGAAACCACGACCCAACCCCCCTCGGGGGTGTAACGCATGGCGTTGCTCATGAGGTTGATAACGCATTGCGTGATCATGTCGGGATCTGCCTCGACCACGTCATCGTGGCCCTGCGTCTCATCTGCAAAGCGCAAACGCAGGTCACGGTCGGCAAACAGGCGCTCCTGGCCATTCACAATCGAACGCACAAACGGCACCATATCCACCGGCTCCAGGTTGAGCGGCGCGGTACTGTTTTCCATGCGCGACAGGTCGAGCATCTGCTGAACCAGACGGGCCAGACGACGCGTCTCGGAAGCGACCGTCTCCAGATGCTCGTCGTCGGTGGGATACACGCCGTCCTGCATGGCCTCGACCGTTGCAAGCATGGCCATGAGCGGCGTACGCAGCTCGTGGGCAACATCAGAGGTCAGGCGCTTCTCGTGCTTCATATCCTTTTCGAGCGAGGTGGCCATCTCGTCGAAGGTCTCTCCCAGCTGATCGATCTCATCATCGCCGCGCAAGCCCGTACGAGCGGACAGGTCTCCATCGCGAATCTGCTTGGCGGTGCTGGTAATACGATGAATCGGCTTGGTGAGCATGCGCGACATGAGCGCTCCGATAACGACCGAGATGCAGACGGCCACAACCGCGGCAAGGGCCATGGCGTTAAAGGTCTTCTCTCTGAATGCTGAGTCTGCCCTGGTGAGCAGGGCATCGGAGCCAATCGCCCACAATTTGACCTGACCCACGTGCTCGCCGGAGGACGTCACGATCTCAACGTTGGCAACACTATTGGAATCGGTGGGAGCAGACGAGACTGGACTGTGCGATGCCTTCTTTCCGCTCGTACCGTCGGTCGTCGCCTGATTTTCGCGTACATCGGCAGTAGCGCTTGCCGAGGGCCACGAGTCGTCGTAGACGATGACGCCCTTTTTATTGACGACCTGCATACCAAGATCGTCGGACACCAAGCTCGATGTCGCGACCGTACGCAGCTCCCCCGCGGTCCAAGAACCGTTTTCCTCATATGACGTTGCCAACTTTTCGGCAGCGGAATTGGCGATTTCGACAATATTGGAGCGCGTGTAATCCGTAAAAACCGTGCCCCATACAACGGAGACTACGCCCACCAATACCAATACCGTCATGAGCGATGTCAGGGCAAAAGCCATGGCCATGCGCGAGGGATAGCTCATCGTCGGCCGTGAATCGGAACGAGGCGTGTTCCAACTAGCCTTGGAACCCGCCTCGTTCTCCTGCTTATGCTTTTGCCCGATTTCAAAGCGCGCAGGTGTCATATGTGATTTCCTTTATTTCTCGTCCGACTTATCGGTCTTGGTCGGAGCCTCGAAGCGGTAGCCGACACCGTGGACGGTGTAGAGCCACTTGGGCTTCTTGGGGTCGTCGCCCAGCTTGGCGCGAAGGTTCTTCACGTGGCTGTCGATAGTGCGCTCGTAACCCTCAAAGTCGTAGCCGAGCACCTTCTCGACCAGCTCCATGCGGTTGTAGACGCGGCCGGGGTGACGGGCAAGCGTGGTAAGCAGCTTGAACTCGGAAGCCGTCAGGTCGACTTCCTTGCCCTCGACCAAAATCTTGTGGCCCGAGATGTCGATGACCAGATCGCCAAAGTCGAGCACCTCGACGGCCGGCTCATCGGCCTGGTGGGCACGGCGGAACAAGGCGCGCACGCGCGCGACAAGCTCGCGCGGCGAGAACGGCTTGATCAGGTAGTCGTCGGCACCGAGCTCGAGGCCGATAATGCGGTCTTCGATCTCGCCCTTGGCCGTCAGCATAATGATGGGGACATCCGAGGTGTCGCGAATGGTGCGGCAAACGCGCTCGCCGGGAATCTTGGGGAGCATAAGGTCGAGCACGACCAGGTCGAACTGATGCTTCTCGAACTCCTCGATCGCGGACTGGCCGTCGCCGACGCCCACAACCCAGTAGCCTTCGCGCTCGAGATAGGCAGCGACGGCGTCACGGATTGCCTTCTCATCCTCGACCAGCAGAATCTTTTTTGCATCTGAAGCCATAACACGGCCCCCCTGTCTCAATTAGCTAAGAACAAGCCCATTTTAACGCACCTGAGCCCGCCAGATGCCGCTATGACGCGGCAGCTCGGCGGGCGGTACTCACAATTACAACGCGTTTATTCCCCTGTTGGCGCCTTTTTAACCCCTCTAAGCTTAAAGAGAGAATAGGCGTGCAGTGACTGTCTCTGGTATACCCTGGCTGTTGCGCACCGTGGCGTACGTAAGGAATGAGTCCGATTTTCCCGCCGTAGCTGGATAATCGCCATACTCCAAAGCGCGGTCGGGCGACAGCAGCGAGCCATAGGTCTTGGCAGAGGTGTCGATCAGGAAATGCGACGCCTGTACCTTAACAAGGTATTTATTCTTCTTGCCAGCCGCACATGCGAGCGGCTCGCGTGACAGAAAGAGGTACGGCCCTCCCTCATTACCGATATACGTGCCCATATTGCCCAGGCTGCCCACGCCACTATAGGCCGCCTCGATAGAAAACACGAAGGTATCGCCCATATATACGGCCTCGAAAGGCGAAACTGACGAAGGGAGGACCAACTGGGCACGCTTGGTGTTGTTGCCGTCGGTCAGATCGATTGCCGTTATGCCGTAGTAGACGCCCTCGTCGTTGCGGACACGCGGCGAGATGGTCAAAATGCCGTCGCTCGCGCGCGGGGCCGATGCAAAGCGGCCCGTCGATTTCCAAATTACCTCGGCCTTGGATTCATCAAGCGAGCGACGATAGCAAAACGAATCACTACTCGTTTTATTGCCGCCTGCCGAAGGCATTTTATACCAGATAACCGATGACCCGAACGCCGTAAACAGGGGCGGATCATAGTCCTTGCCACCTCGATCGAGCTCAACCGCATCGCCAGAGAGCGAAGCGCCCGACAGATTTTGAGCGTAGAGCTTCCACGATGAATTGGCAAAGTTCATCTCAACCCACGCGAATACGCCGTCGCCGGCACGGACATCGTAGAATGCGTATCCCGTGCCCTCGATAGGATCCTCGATTAATGTGGTAAGCGAGCCATCGCCCAGGTTGAGCACACCGAGTGTGTTGGCGTGCAATGCCGATGCGGGCGCCATCATCGCCGCGGCGTAATCGCCGTCGCAGTAGTACAGCAGCGTACCCAGAGGCAGCGTCCACGACGCCGCCGGCTCAAGATCGATGTCGACAGCCTCATACTCATCCGTAATCGAGATGATTTTGGAATCGTCCTTGATAACCTGCGGCTCGCCGGCGGCATCATCGCTGGTACCCGTTTTTTTCGAGCATCCGGCAAGCACCGTGGCAGCGCCCGCGGCAGCCCCACCGAGTACAAAGCCGCGACGCGATATTCCGTTCTTGATGTGATCGGCGATACCCATTAGGCGATCTCGGCGCGAGCGGCCTCGATGGCGCGCGTAAGCTGGTCGGCGCAGGAGGTCTTTTTCATACCGCAGGTATTACCGGCGAGAACCTCGATTACGCGATCGGCAGGAGCGCCCTCGACCAGCTTGGAGATTGCCTTGAGATTGCCGTCGCAGCCACCGGTAAACTCAACGCCTATCACCTTGTTGCCGTCATCGGAAAGGTCAAGGTGAATATTGCGAGCACACACGCCTTGAGGCTTGTAATCAAACGAAATCATGCGATCCCCTCTCAGAATGTTATTCGAGACGACTATTATCCCCGTCTTTCCCTAAATGCAACGAGGCGCTTTGCCGGCAACACACATTACCAGCAAAGCGCCCTAAAAAGCTAACGTTATGCCCGAACCTACTCGAAGCTCAGCTGCTCCAGGCGATCGAAGACTGTGTCGATACGAGTGAGGAAGTCCCATGGATCAAAGATCTCGTCGAGCTTCTCCTGGCTGACGGTGCAGCGCGGGTCGGCCTCGAGACGTTCCTTAAAGGTGGGGCCGGAGACACAATCCTGTACCTCGTGCCAGGTTGCCATGGCGTTCTCCTGCACAATGGCGTACGCGTCCTCGCGGGTGATGCCCGTGTCGACGAGGGCGAGCAGCACCTTGGAGGAGAAGATGAGGCCGCGGGTCTTATTGAGGTTGGCCATCATGCGGGCAGGGTACAGCTGCAGGCCGTCGATAACGCGAATGAGGCACTGGAACATGTGGTCGAGGGCGATGAAGCTGTCGGCCTGGGCGACGCGCTCGGCAGAGGAGTGCGAAATGTCACGCTCGTGCCACAGGGCGACGTTGTCGAAGGCAACCTGCGCGTTGGCCTTCACGACGCGCGACAGGCCGCAGACCTTCTCCATGGTGATGGGGTTGCGCTTGTGCGGCATGGCGGAGCTGCCCTTTTGACCCTTACGGAACGGTTCCTCGGCCTCGAGTGTATCGGTCTTCTGCAGATTGCGAACCTCGGTAGCGATGCGCTCACAGGTGGCCGCGGTGGTGGCGAGAACGCCGGCGAGGTAGGCGTGATGATCGCGGCTAATAACCTGCGTGGACAGCGGGTCGTGAACCAGGCCCAGGTGCTCGCAGACATATTCCTCGACAAACGGCTCGATGGAGCTGTAGGTGCCGACAGCGCCCGAGATGGCACCAAAGGCAACATTCTTGCGGGCGTCCTCAAGACGATCCAGATCGCGCTTGAGCTCCCAGGCCCAAGAGCCAAACTTCATGCCGAAGGTCATCGGCTCGGCGTGGATGCCATGAGTGCGGCCGGCACAGAGCGTGTCGCGCTCCTCAAAGGCGCGACGCTTGCAAATCTCGCCGAGCTTCTTGACGTCCTCGATGATCAGGTCGCAGGCCTGGGTGAGCTGGTAGCACAGGGCCGTGTCGCCCAGATCGGAGCTGGTCATGCCGTAGTGAACCCAGCGGCTGGGCTTGGGGTCGCCCTCGGGAACATCGGCATCGATGTATTCCTTCATGTTGGTCAGGAAGGCAATGACGTCGTGGCGCGTGACTTCCTCGATCTCATCGACCTTCGCCTTCTCAAAGTTGGCATGGTCGCGGATCCACTGGGCCTCGTCTTTGGAAATACCGATCTTGCCGAGCTCCGCCTGGGCCTCGCAGGCCAGAACCTCGATCTCCTGCCAAATGGCGTACTTGTTCTCGAGGGAGAAGATGTGTCCCATCTCCGGGCGGGTATAGCGATCGATCATAGCGGCTCCTTTTTGGTTATTGGCACGTTGGTCGTAACCTAACCATTGTACCGTGCGCAGGTGCAAGTATGGGCAGCAGGCATTAACCTAACATTTTGGAATTGGAGCGGGCAACGGGACGTCCGCGTATTTGCTTCGCAAATCCGCACCGGCTTCAGTGGCATACCGAGATCCGGGGAAGTGTGGGAGCAAAGCAGGCTGAATCTACCATTCCCGAAATCTTCCTTGCTCCATGGAGCGGGCAACGGGACGTCTGCGTATTTGCTTCGCAAATACGCACCGGCTGCGGTCGCCTATCGGCGACCTTGCCTGCTCGCTATAAACGCTTCGCGTTTATTTAACGCTCGCACCCTGTCGGGTTCGAGTCCCGGCACTTTATTGAAAAAGGCACGGTAACGAAACGTTACCGTGCCTGAAATTCGAATGGAGCGGGCAACGGGACTCGAACCCGCGAGTGTCAGCTTGGGAAGCTGATGCCTTACCACTTGGCGATGCCCGCATATGTGGGGGATAGTATAACGCGGTTGTCTTGTTCGATACAAGGGTGTCGATGCTTGTTTTAGCTGTGGAGAATCGTTTGAAAACCGCGCCAATTGTGGAGATGAGGACCTTTGTCTTTCTTTTCTTACCATCTTCTACCTGCACTTTTATCTGATTGTTGTATTTGAGCTCGATTTGTCAGAAATCGGGCAAGCTTTTGGTCAGGCTCCGGTACTTACCCGCATGAACCTCGGGGGTAGCCTCATCCTACGCGTCGCAGCCTCCCCGTGCGGCGCACGAGGGATAAGGAGCAGCCATGTCCAACGCACCCACGCACTCTGTCCACAGCGCAATCGCAACAGGTCCGCTGCTCCTGCTCCTCTTCCTGCTTTTCGGCTGCCTGACACCGGGAGCCGCATTTGCCGTCGATGGCTACGATCAGCTCGGCTTCCGCACTATTAGCGATGATTGTGGGCCCTTCTTCATCGGCAAGTATGAAGCTCAAGACACCTCGATTGCCTACTGCATGAACCAGGAGCGCCCCGGCCCCACCAAACCGGGTGGCCCATGGCTCAACTTTGATCAAGGCTGGGTGTGGCTCGACGACGAGTTCGCGGCAATCGTTTGTCACGGATATCCTACCGCCACGTCGTTTGGCGGTTACCATCTTTCACCCGATCGCGCCCGCGCCGCAACCCAGCTTGCCGTATGGATGCTCAACGGCACTACCCATGTCGACGGTACCTATTCCTACACGACCGCTCAGGGCAAAACCAAGAGCGGGCACTTTACCGGCGACAATGAAGTCGTGGCGGCTGCGCGGTGGCTCCACGACAACGCAAAATCAGGAAGCATCAAAGCCGCTCCGCACCGCGCGCGGCGCTATCTAGGAGCCGTATCGGGCGGCAGCAAACGTCAAGACATGCTCTATGTACTGCCGGCAGTCTCTGTTTCCTTCAAAAAACAGTCTGCAAACGCCGCCATTACCAGCGGAAACAACACTTATCAGTTTGACGGGGCAACATTCGATATTTTTGAGAGCGCCAGCGGCGCGCATGTCGGCACCGTCCAGATGGACAGCAACGGTCGAGCGCAAGCAACACTTCTGCCCAACACGGCATACTACCTAGTTGAAACGAAGGCGCCGGCCGGCTATGTCCCCCGCCACGATCGTATTGCCTTTACCACGGGGAATGACGGCGGGCGGGTCGCCATTGATGAACAGCCCGGCACCATCAACCTGCGTATCGTAAAACTCGATGCCGCGACGAATGCCGGCCACCAGGTGGGAGCTTCGCTCGCAGGAGCAGAGTTCACGTGTGTGTCGCAATCAACCCCTGGATGGGCACAAATCCTCACGACCGACGAAAGCGGTCGGGCCACCCTCGCCGATGTCCCCTTAGGAACCTTTACCATCTACGAATCAAAAGCCCCCGAGGGCTACCTGCCATCCAACGACAGCTGGACCTATACCGTTGGAGCCGACCAGCTCGGCGATTCAGGCGTGGTCGAGATCGAATCTCGCGTTTCCGATATCCCCATTGCGTTTAACCTCGAGATTTCCAAATTCAAGGATTACGGCAATAGCGACCAATCCGGCCTGGAGCAGCCGGCGGGTGGTGTTGTCTTTGAGGTTGTCAGCAACAGCTCTCAGCAGGTTGTTGGCACACTGACCACAAACATCTATGGCTTTGCCTCCACCGAAGATCAGCCCGAAGCATGGTTCGGCACAGGCAAGCGACCCGCCGGTGTCCACGGAGCCGTCCCATACGACCGTGCCGGCTACACGGTTCGTGAGGTTCCGGAAACCGTCCCCGAGGGTTTTAAACGTGCAGGGGAATGGACCGTCGGGGCAAATCAGATTTCCGACGGCGCCGAGCTTCAATATATCGTGGACAACCACGCTCTGTCGACGCATCTCCAGATTGTAAAACGCGATGCCCAAACAGGCGCTTCTGTTCCACTAGCCGGATTCACCTTCCAACTCCTCGACAGCAATCACGAACCTGTCTCACAAACTTGCTGGTATCCAGCACATAACGTAATGGACACCTTTACGACTGACGCGACCGGGACCGTCACACTGCCCGAATCGCTCGTGCCGGGCACCTATTATGTACGCGAAACCTCGGCCAAAGAGCCCTATCTTGTCGGCGAGGAGATCGAGGTAAACATACCCGCCGACATGAACCTAACGCCCGTTGCAATCGCCTCGTATTATGACCACGCCGCGACCGGAAACATCAGGATCGTTAAAACCGATGCCATAGACGGCAGCAGCCTCGCGGGCGCCGTCTTTGAGATCCGTGCCTCGGGTGATATCGTGCGCCCCGACGGTAGCATTGCCGCGCTCGACGGTGAGACTGTCGCTACCATCACGACGGATGAAACTGGAGAAGCACGCGCGGACAACCTCCCGCTGGGACTTGGCACCGCACGCTACGAGGTTGTCGAGACTCAAGCGCCGGCAGGCTTCTTGCTCGATCGGACAACCCATATTGTCGACCTTACTTATGCCGACCAGAAAACACCCGTTGTAGAAGCACGGCTTAACGTATCCGACGATTACACCAAGGTTGATATCTCCAAGGTCGATGCAAGCGGTGAGCAGGAAGTGGAAGGCGCACAACTCACCTTATATGGTCCCGATAAAACCGAAATAGACTCCTGGACCTCATCCGACAAGCCACACCGCGTCGAACATCTTGCACCCGGCACCTACTCGTTGCGCGAAATGATGTCTCCGCGGACCTATGACCTTGCCGAGGAAATAACGTTTGAAATAAAGGATACGGGAGAAGTCCAATCCGTCGCGATGAAGGATGCGCCCATCGAGATCAAGGGACAGGTCGACAAGCGTCAGGAACTTGTCCAACCTATCGAAAAGGGCCTGTTGGCTAACGGCGATGGTAAAAATCGCGCCGCGACGCAAACTAATACGGATGGACTTTTCTCCTATACCATCGACGCTCGAAACGATTCCGCTACTTGGGTTGATGAGTTTACGATTACCGATGATCTTGAGTGCGCCAAAAACGGCACGGCGAGATTCATCTCAATCGAAACCCCCGTCGCCATCGGCGACCTCAACGGTCTGTGCAACGTGTGGTATCGCACGACGCCGTTGGACTCGACAGACGTCGATGAGCCGGCGAACGCGACACTTGACGATGGACACGAAAATCCTTGGCTTGAGTCCGACGAAGTAAAAGAGAGCCTTGATGAGGACTGCCGCCTCGTCGATTACGACGGCTGGCGCCTCTGGAAGGCGGATGTCTCGACCACGGCATCCACCACACTCGAGGCGGAAGAGCTCGACCTTGCATCCAATACCGTCGTAACAGGCATTCGAATTGAATACGGTGCGGTAGCCGCCGACTTTACGACTCGAAGCGATGCGGATTCTTGGACCCGCGATGATCTCAAAGATGAGCACGACGACCTTGACGATGCCAAAGCAATCCTTGGCACAGACGCTCGGGGCGCAGTCGTACACATGCAGGCAACGTCGGCTTATACGCCCCAAACCGCACTCACCAACAGCGCGCGCGTCGATCTTTGCCGCAACGGTGGCGGCGATAAACTTGAGTCACATGACGAGGACAGCGTCATTCAACGCTGTACCCTACCGCAGGACCTACCGGCAACAGGATCAGTTCCCATCGCCGCTTGCATCACCGCGCTCCTGACCTCGGGTGCCGCAGCCCTATGGTTCGCTCGCCTTAGGTCAATCCCAAAGAAGCGCTAGCGCGATGAAAAAGCGGGCGAGCCAGTCCCCCGGCTCGCCCGCTTTCAATCATGTAAATCGCCGTATCTACTCTGCAGACGAAGATCCACCATCAACGATTGCTTGCTCGGACTCAGGAATCCCATCGGCGCCCGTGCTCTGTTCTTGCTCCACCTCTTCGCTGATTGCGGAGGCGGGGGTCGAGCCCTTCGCGCCCACGATGTAGGCAGCTCCAAACCCTAACGCAATGGCGATCAAGGTCAAAATCACGTAGACAGGCCAATGGCGCTTAATATACGAAAACACGTTGACTCCTTAGAGCTCCGTCTACGAACGACGGATAACCTCGGTCACGACCTCGGATACCGTGGCAATGTTCGTCGGATTGACATTGTGGGGCAGGTCGTCCTCGGTACGAGCGCAAGCCAGACGCGTGCCGTCCACGCCCGCGATGGTGAGGGCTCGGCGGCTCGCCTCGAGCGCGGCATAGGCATCGGTCTTGGCATAGGGCATCTCGAGCGCGCCACAATCGGCATGGAACGACTTGCACACCTTGCTGACCAGGTTCATGATGCGGCGATCGCCCTTGAGCAGCTGCTGTTCGCCCTCAACCGTCACCACCGAAAGCCTACCGGCGCCGACGGATTCAAGATTGATGAAGAAGACGCCGCGGAGCTTATCGCGATGCGAAGCCAAGAAGGCCTTCATGCCGGCGCCATCACAATCCGAGGCGCCCGTTGCCACAAACCAGATATCGTGACCGAGCAGCTCATCATCGCCCATAGAGGCGACAGCCGAGAGCATATCTTCGGAAGAAGCGCCGTCGGAAGACGTAGCGCCACCCTTCCAGCCATCGTTATCGTCCTCGAAATTATCCCACGAACCGATGCCGCGACCGGACTTCTTGGCATCGTAATCGTCTTCGACGCCCAGCCAATCACTCATGCTGTCCTGTTCGTTTTTCTTTTTACGACCGAACAGGCCGCCCAGGCCGCGCTTGCGAGGCTTGGGTGCCGCCGGGGCGGGAGCCGAAATGGTCTCGATCGGCTGAGCGCCCGACGCAACGGGCATAGGAGGCGCAACGGGTGCCGATGTGGGCTCGGGACCCTGAGCGGTAGCAAAGGGGTCGTTGACCTGTGCAGAGGGGTCGGGAAGGTCGAACAGCGACGTACGAGACGCAACGTTTGCCTGCTTCATCGACGGCAGCGACGGATCGGGGACCGAAGCCAGCGGAGACGAGGAAGGTGCAGGCGACGGTGCCGACGCTGGATCGGGAACATTCATCTGCGGACGCGGCGATGCCTGGGAGGAAATCTGGGCCATAAGGGAATCGACCGTTTCGTCCTGAGTGGGAGCGACATTGGCAACCGTGGCACCGGAACCACTCGGGGTCGGCATGGTGAAAATCTGCGTGGAGTAAGGCCTCGACTCATCCGTCTCGGGAGTCTCGGAAACCGCAGGCACTTCCTCCTGCTCGACCTCGGTCGAATCACCTTGATCGGCTGCCGCGTATTGCTCTTCGTCAGAGTTGGCCTCGACGGGCTCGTCCTCGGCGACATCTTGGATTTCGGCAGCATCAATAGGCTCGTCATCGTCTGCCGCGTCGCCCTGCTCATCGGAAACAGGAAGGGGCTCGGCAATCGCGGTGCCCTGCTTTTCAAACGTTATCGTGGAATCGAACTGCGCGGCATCAAACGACATGGTGCTATCGACGTGCTCCTGAGCCTCGAAAGACGTCGTCGCCTCAACAACATCCGCGGACGCCGGTTGCTGGGACTCAAAGGACGTTGTAGCTTCGGCGGCGTCGACGGGCGCGGACTGCATAGCCTCGTTCTGCTCGAACTCTTGCGCCGCGTGCTCACGTGCCGCCTCGGCTGCCTGCTGCTGAGCGATAGCCTCCTGCTCGGCAGCCTCGCGTGCGGCAGCGCGCTTCTCCTCGAAATCGTCGACAAATTTCTTGCCCTTTGCAAGCGCACCCTTAAAGAAGTTGGAAGCGCTGGCGCCAATCGACGAGAACGCGGATGCAATGTCGGCATGGGGCGTTGCCGCGGGAATCTCGGCCGAGAAATCAGTATCGCTCTCGTAAGACACGCGCCTCGGCTGTTCAACGTAATCGTCGTCAGACTCGTCCGCAACGTCTTGCGCCGGCGCGGCGGGAGCCAAAATGTCCAGTCCTGCCGCGGGATCGATCGCGGACACCGCCTCGGGCTCGGCAACGGCAACGGCAACCGCGGCAGACTCATCATCCACGGTGACAGCGGGCGCAGGCGCAGTCACGACGGGGGTAGGCTCGGGCTCAAACGTCGGCTCCTCGCCCTCCTCGTAATCGAGCGTGCAGGACTCGGGAAGCATTCCGAGCGCACGGATGGCATCCGAACCAAAGCGGATGTTGCCGGCGGCATTGCGATAGAGCTTGGGCTCGGGCTCGGCCGCGACAGGCTCCTCCGCCGACTCGGCGGCGGAAACCTCGTCATTGAACTCTTCAGCCTGGACAGCCTGATTCTGATCCTCGGGCACGATGGCGCCAATCAGCGTCTCGTCGGCAGACGCACCCTCAAAGCCCTCGATCTGCTCGTCGAAAGCCTCACCCTGTTCGGGCTCGGTCTGAGTGTCGGGAGCAATCGGCTGACCGAACTCGTCCTCGGCGTAGGTAGGCTCTTCGTACTCGATGGTGTTGCCGTAGTCGTTTTGCTGCTGGGCCGCGGCATACTCCGCCGCTGCACGCGCCATTTCCTCGGCACGACGCTTTTGCTCCCCAAAATAGGTATCGAACGGAACATCGTCGGGAAACTCGTTTTCGCCCTGGAAGGGAGCAACGTTGTCCATAACGCCGAGCATAGCGGCGACAGAAGACTTGTTGCACACCGCGCCGGACGTATAGGGAAGAATATGGCGGTTAGAGATGATGTTTGCCGCGTTGGCAAGTGCAACGAGGGAAGCGAGGATCGCGACAATCCACAGCAGAACCTTGAGCGCGCCGGGGAGCGGCAGGATACGCAGGATGGCAACGGCAGCGGGGGCAACCGTGGCAACGGGCAACAGCTTGGCGATGAGCGCACGATACGAAGCATAAGGCTCGCGGGCGAGCAGCTCGGCACGGGGAGAGTCGTAGTGTGCGACAACGACCACCGGGCGGTTACGCGGGGACGCGAGCGGGCCCGAGGCCTTGTGGTAGGCGATGACATTTTGGCTCACGCCCATCTTGCCCAGACGCGAAACCACGGGGTGGCCCGTGCGCTCGAGCACGTAAAGAACGGCGCCGACAATGGCCAGCAAGGTGCCGACCAAGCCGATACCGCCGCCGATGCCCATCAGCAGGGCGCCGGCAAACGCCAGGATACCGGTAACGGCAAACGCCAACCTGCTGGGCGCGGGAGCATTAAATTCCTGCACCTCGGGGTCAAAGCCGTGGCTGCGGAAAATCTGAGCGATATCCTCGGCAGCCAGGCGCTCTTCTTCACTGCACGCCGGCGTAATGCCGGTGTTCTGCAGCAGGTGGTTAATATAGTTCTGGGTGTTCGCCATGTGCGCTCCACATCCATAATCCGACAAATAGGCCCAATGCATGCACATTAGAACCGTATATAGTCGAAAGTATACCCCGAGCGAGCGCAAGCGACCGAATTCGGGCCATCTTAACGCCGCGAGCGGACAAGGATATAGCCTAATCTCCATATCGGACTAAAATCATGGCATCAAACGACCTTCTCATGCGAGGATTCTATGACGGCAAGCGACGCGACCGCGACAATTAAAAAGGGGGCACCCGAGCCCGGTTTCGATAAAACGGCTCAGCGCATCCTCAACCTTTTCTTTGTACTCAACAGTTCTCCCGAACCGCTGACGACCGAGCAAATCGTCCTGGATTCCGATTTGGGATACGGCTCGGGCAATATCGACTCAGACAAGCGCAAGTTCCGCCGCGATCGCGACAAGCTGCTCGAACGCGGCATCGTTATCAGGGAGGTTCGTGCTGCCGGAGCGCAGGAAACCGAGGAGAGCGCGTGGACGATCGACCGCGAGCACACGTTTGCCGCGGGCGGTCTCATCACCGCAGACGATGCCGACATCCTGCTCAATGCCATCGATCAGACACTCGCGGCAGGCTCATCCACCTTTGCCGCGCCTCTTGCCGACATTCGCTCCAAGATTGCCTACCTCACCGGCATGTCGACGACAGGAGAGGCACCGATCCGCCGCTCTCCTGCCGTCGATGCGGTATGGAGTGCTTTTGCCGAGCGTTGCGCGCTGCGCTTTTTGTACCAAAACGGACGCGGCGAGCAACGCGAACGGACCGTTTGCGTCTACGGCATGTTCGAGCGCGAGGGTGCGGCATACTTCTGCGGCCTCGACAATGCCACCGACAATATCAGGACATTCCGCTGCGACCGCATCATTCGCGCCTGGAGACCTTCGAAGGCCTACGCCATCCCTGCGGATTTCAACCTCAACGATTACTTATTCTTTGAGTTTGATTTTGCCGACCGCCCACCCGTTGCGGCTACGTTCTCGTTCGCGCGTGAAGCGCAGGCCGATATGATCAGCGGTCTCACACGCGGACGAGGCGAACTCACGCGCACCGAAGCAGGTTGGACCTGGACCGTTGACGTGCGCGACTTTGAAGCCGCAGCCTCGTTTTGCATGGCCCATGCCATGGATGGCATGAGGCCCGTCGCCCCCGATGCTCTCAAGCAGGCGTGGAATCACCTCATCGAAAGGACGGTGCACGAGCATGCCCGTGCGTAAACTCACCAGCGAGCAGAGACTCTCGCGCGCCATCGACATCATGGAAGCCCTCTACGCCGCCGGCGAGAGCGGCATGACACGAACCGAGATTTGCAGCCGCTTTGATATCACGGGGGCATCGCTCGACGAGATTCTCGAGATCGTCTCGACGCTTGCGGACCGAGAATCGGGCGCACGCATTATCTGCGAACGCCGCGGCGAGTGCGTGGTCCTCACCGGTGATGCGGGGCGCGTGCTACCGCTGCGTCTGAGTGCCGCCGAGGGCGCTGTGCTCAACCATGAACTTGAATCATTGGGGATCGAACCCCAGGCGGCGGCTCGAATACGGCGAGCTCTTCTTCCCAAAGAGCTCGGTTACAACCAGCGCGTCTTTGACACCGTCGCCCACGGATCGCACTGGCAGCAGCTGAGCTGCGCCATTCGGGACGGCGTTCGCTGCCGCATCTCGTATCGCTCGATGGATGACACACAAGCGCGCGAGCGTCTGGTCGACCCCTTGCGCATCACAACAAACGGCGACCAAACGTATCTGATTGCCTGGGATGTCGCAGTCGACGAACAGCGTACCTATCGTATGGATAAAATCGAGGGCTTGGTCTTGACCGACGACTCCGTCGTGCGCCACGCACCGGAGCCCGCGACCCTCCACGACTCCCTCGCCCAGGCGGAGCGGAGCGCGAAGCTTCTCATGCCGCGCGCCTTGGCGGAGCGCCTAGACTGGCCCGGCATTATGTCGATTGAACCCAATGGGGCGGACAGCTCAACAGTGAATGTGCGCTACGGCTCCGAGCGCTGGCTGTTAAGCCAGGTAATCGCAGCGGGCGGGGCCATCCGCATCCTGGATGACCCCGCCCTGTCAGAGCGTCTGTGCGATATGGCAAAATCCCTCGCCTGTCCGCTTTAGCGGCGCCGCTCGTGGCGTGCGCGCCACAGCTGTAGATAGTGCCCGATTTGTGCCGACTCGATGCGCTGATAGGAACTCGTGGGCAGCGACGTTAAGAATTTCTTGCCGTAGCCCTTCGTCACCAGGCGCGGGTCGGCCAAGATGAGTACGCCACAATCGGTCGATGAGCGAATGAGGCGACCGGCTGCCTGCTTGACCTCGAGCACGGCCTCGGGCAGCGAATAGCGCGCCCAAGCGCGGTCTTCGCGCAGATTGCGCTCGCATGAGAGCGGGTCTGTGGGGCTCGAGAACGGCAGCTTGGGGATGATGACGCAGCGCAGCGTCTCGCCGCTGGCATCAAACCCTTCCCAAAAGGCCTTAAGTGCAAAGAGCGACGAGGTCGGTTCGTTGATAAAGCGATCGCGCAAACGACGAGGAGACGAGTTGCGCTGCTGGCAGTTGAGTTCCAGACCCGCACGAGCCATCTTGGGCTCGACGCGAGCGTACAGCTCCTCCATGTCACGCCTGTTGGTGAACAGCGTAAGCACCGAGCCGCCCATGGCAAGATGAGCGTCGACCAGCACACGCTCGAGCGCCGAAAGATAGCCTTCGCGGTCGCGCGGATCGGGGATATCCCCAGCCACGACCACGGCCATATTCGAATCGAAGTCGTAGCTCGAATCCAAGTGCAGCGACGATGATGTCGAGGCACCGATGCGATCGAGGCCGACGGCGTGGTTAAAGTGCTCAAAGCTCTTGGAAACCGTCATGGTCGCCGAGGCAAAGATAGCCGTGTGGACCTCGGGCAACCACTCGGTTGCCAAGGCCTCGCCAATATCGATGCGCTCCGCGGTCATCGACTCGCCGCCGGCACGCAATCTGCGATTGACTTGCAGCGAGTACACGTAGTGTTCATCGGTACCGTCGATGATGAGTTTGAGGTTCTCGGCCAGCTCGTGTAGGCGGCGCGAGATATCACCCAGGTCGACAACAACCTCGGGCTTGTCGGCGGCGACGGCTTGTACCAGCGCGTCGACGCTCTTGTCAGCTTGTTCCAATGCGTCGATGGCAGTGCAGGCCGACTGTAAGAAATCATGCCAGTCGTCAGATTCGCGCAGCTCGGGGCCAATCCATAGGTTCGCATTGTCATAGCCCCCGCGGGCACGGCGGCCGAGCTCGCGAACGCCGTCAAACACGTCGGCGATTGCCATGCTCGTGCGCGCAACCGTCGACGTCGCCTTGGCGGTTAGACCCAAGTAGAGCGTAGAGCCCTCCGAGGTTGCCAAATCGCGGGAAACCTGGCTCAGCGCGCCGGTGCTCGAGCCACCCAGGCGCTCAAACAGAACGCGCGATTCATCCGCCGACACCACGCGCGCCCATTGACGGCGCGCCTCGCGCTCGATGGAGTGGGCCTCATCGATCACCCAGTGACGAATCGGAGGCAAGATTCTGCCCTCGGCCGCAACATTGCGGAACAGCAGGGAATGGTTGGTGACCACTACATCGGCATGCGCCGCGCGACGGCGGGCGCCGTGGACCAGGCATTTATCGGGGAAAAACGGGCAGAGGCGACGAGCACACTCGCGCGAGGCCGTCGTAAAGTCGGGGCGGTTGACGCTGCGCCACCGAATGCCAAGTGAGTCGAGGTCGCCATCGGCTGATTGGCAGACGTACGCCATAATGACCGCGACCGCCGTGAGCGTGTCCGCCGGATCGCGCTTGGTGGTAATCTCGACCTGGCCGCGGCTCATGCGCTCAAGCTTGCGCAGGCACGGATAGTGGTCATACCCCTTGAGAGCGCAAAATGACAGACCACCGTCCAGTTGCTCGGCAAGTTTTGGCAGCTCATGGTACATGAGCTGGTCGGCGAGATTGTTCGATTTGGTCGCAATACCAACCGTGATGTTGTTACGGCGTGCTGCCTCGGCAAAAGGCACCAGATAGGCCATCGATTTGCCGACGCCCGTGCCCGCCTCAATTACACGATGAGTGCCCGTGACCAGCGCATCGCGGACCTCGAGCGCCATCGCGATCTGCTCATCACGCGGCTCGTAGGTGGGGTACATGCGATTGACCAGGCCACCTGGCGCATAGTCTGCCTCAATCTCCTCACGACTCGGCATCTTGAGGACCGGCAGTTCGTCGGCGTCCACCCGATCGTCGGCGCGATCGGCCTTGAGAACGTCAGCACGAGCGGCGCTGAGAGAGAAGATAGAACCAGGGTTCTGCCCTGCCAAGAATGAGAAGATAGGACGATAGGACCAAGGCACACCCGGATGCATGTCGGCTAGGCGCGCCATGAGGCCCTGGGGCAAGTCGGTGAGCGCCACGAGCAACACGCGCCATATGCCACACAGGGCGTCGACGTCGGCATTGGCACGGTGTGATACCGAGTCACAGCCAAACAGATCGGCCATAAAAGACAGCTTGTGCGAGGCCAGGCGCGGAAGCGCGATGCGCGACAGCGCCAGCGAATCGATCCAAATATCGCTCACGTTGACGCCGCCTTTGACCGACTCGATAAACGAGCGGTCGAACGTGGCGTTATGTGCGATCACCGGGCAACCACCGACAAAATCGGCGAGAGCGGCGACGGCCTCAACGGCCGACGGGGCATCTGCCACATCGGCATTTGTAATGCTCGTGAGCTCGGTAATCTCGGCGGGAATCAGCTGCTTGGGATGCACGAAGGTATCGAAACGGTCGACGATCTCGCGGCCCGAAAGACGGGCCGCCGAGATCTCGATCAGTTCATTGTCCTGCACCGAAAGACCTGTGGTCTCGGTATCGAGGACAATCACATCTTCCTCGATAAGACCAAAGGACTGCGTTTTGGCGCGTTCGGCAAGCGTGGCATAGGAGTCGATGACAAACTGCGGCGTTCCTGACGAAACCGCGTCCTCGATTAGCATGCAATGCCCGCTCGACGAAGGCCCATACGGATCAGGCTGTCACAGACCTGCGGGAACGTCATGTCGTCGGTGTGGCGGATCTCGTCCGGATACAGCGACGTATCGGTCATGCCGGGAATGGTATTGGTCTCGAGGATAACGGGGCCGTCCTCACTCACGATAAAGTCGCTGCGCGAGATACCCAGGCAACCGAGGGCCTTGTGAGCAGCACAGGCAAGCTCCTGGGCACAAGCGTAATTCTCGGGTGAAATCTGCGCCGGAATGCGATGGATGTCCGTAGGGTCGACATACTTCACGTCCAGATCGTAGAACTCGCAGTCCTCGGGCTTACGAATCTCGACAATCGGCAGAGCGCGCACGTCATCTTCGCCGTATACGCCGACGGTGATCTCGGTACCCTCGATGCACTTCTCGACCAGTACTTTGTCGCCGTACTCAAACGCCTTGGCGATTGCCGCGGGCAGCTCGGAGGGCTCATGGACCAGGGAAATGCCATAGCTGGAACCGTTGACGGCCGGCTTCACAAAGCAGCGCTCGCCACAAACCTCGACGATATGATCGATATCGACTTCATCGCCCACCTCGAGCGCAAGGCCGGGGGCAATGGGAATGCCCGCCTTGGCGTACAGGAGCTTAGAGACCTCCTTGTCGGCACCGCAGGCGCTGGCAAGCACGCCCGAGGCCGTGTAGGGGATACCCAGGGTCTCCATGGCGCCTTGCATGGCGCCATCCTCGCCGCCGGCACCGTGCATGGCGATAAACGCCACGTCAAAGCCGCCGGTTGCCATGGTTACCATAAAGTCATCAGCGGCCGTATCGAGCAGCTCCACCGAGGTGTAGCCGGCTTTCTTCAGTGCCACCACAACGTTTTTTCCCGAATTGAGCGAGATCTCGCGCTCAGCGGAATGACCGCCCGCCAAGACCGCTACGTGCATGTTCTCTAGGCTTTTACCCGGCATGGGCAGACTCCTCCTCTATAATTTCTGCAGCTGATACCATATTGTAGCGATACCCTCTACGTTTCCCCAAAATCGAAAGGCTTCCATGAATCCCAGGACTAAATCTCAGGACATTCGCGACTTGAGCCAAAACGATATTCGCGAGCTTGTGGCCGAACTCGGCCAGCCCGCCTTCCGCGCGAAGCAGCTCATCGAATGGGTCTTTGAGAAGAACGTTTGTTCGTTTGACGATATGACCAACCTTCCTAAGGCTTTCCGCGAGCAGCTTAAAGAGGCTTTTGCCTTCGACACGCCGACTGAACTCACCAAACAGGTTTCCAAAGATGGCTCTCGCAAGTATCTGCTCGAGTACCACGACGGCATTTCCGTCGAGACTGTCGGTATGCCCCGTCGCAACAAGCTTTCCGTCTGCGTTTCTACTCAGGCTGGCTGTGGCATGGGTTGTGCCTTTTGCGCTACCGGTCTCAACGGCCTCAAACGTTCTCTGACCGCTCAGGAAATCGTCGACCAGGTGTTGCACGTCTCGAATGATTTTGGCGAGCGCGCCACAAGCGTCGTTTTCATGGGTCAGGGCGAGCCGTTTGCCAACTACGACGAGGTTCTCAAGGCACTGCGCATCCTTAACGATCCCGACGGTATCGGTATTGGAGCCCGTCACCTTACTGTCTCTACCAGCGGTGTTATTCCTGGCATTCGCAAGTTTGCCGACATTCCCGAGCAGTTCACGCTCGCTGTGTCGCTGCACTCCGCTATCCAGTCCACGCGCAACAAGATTATGCCTGGCGTTAAGAAGTACACGCTACTTCGCCTTCACGAGGCGCTTCAGCTCTACACCGAGAAGACCGGACGCCGACCGACCTATGAGTATGCCATGATCGAAGGCGTCAACGACACGAATCCCGAGATGCAGGCGCTCTGCGACTTCTGCGAGGGAACGCTGTGCCACGTTAACCTGATTCAGCTTAACGACATCGAGGGCAGCCCGCTCAAGCCGTCGCCGATTCATAAGGTTGAGGATCTTCAGCGTCGCCTTGAGTCTCGTGGCATCGAGACCACGATCCGTAATTCTCGCGGCAATGATATCGATGCCGCCTGCGGTCAGCTGAAGCAACGTTTCAAGGTCCAGAAGAACGCATAGGGGAGTCGCGCCCCAAAACGTTTCATGTGAAACATCCGACAGCTCTGGTTGCAAATAATGCAACCAGAGCTGTTTCATTTATTTTCAAACTATTGGATTTGATTTACATAAGCTTAGTTTTTTAGCCAAAATAAGGGGTCCTTGTCTCATGAATCAGACAAAGACCCCTTCAAAACAGGCAAGTAATTGTTAGGTACCTAATAACCAACATTTTCCCACTGATGGTTAACCCAGTCTTGGTTAATCTTGGGATTCTTAGTCACCTGAGCAGTGCGCATAGCGACATCTTCGGTCATCACATCCATTTTCTTCTTAGATGTATCGACGATATCCTGAGCTCCGCGCAGCAGTCGACCGCGCAGTTCATCATCTGTCGCAAGCTTATACCCTGCAAAAACACCAGCGGCAACGGTGGTTGCCAACGCAATGGCCGTTAGAACCTTATTCTTCATCCTGATCCTCCTGCTCAAATTGAATCATTTCACCAAGGATACGGGAGAGCTCCTCTTCGTCTTTGAACTCGATTTCGATTTTGTTCTTACCACGCGAGCTCTTCACGCGTACATTCGTGTTGAAAACTTGACGAAGGACTCGAGCGGCCTTTTTGAATGACTGAGGCGTTGCTGGCCTCGGGGTCCTTGGCGTCTCTCCGGCAGAAAACAACGGAGCAAGATTTTCTGTCGCTCTAACGGAAAGACCTTCTGCGACTACTTTCTCAGCAAGTCGAATCCTGGCATCTTCATAAGGAACTGCAAGAATCGCCCTTGCATGACCTGCAGTAAGCTTGCCCTCGAAAATCATCTGCTGTACGACTTCCGGAAGATCTAGCAAACGAAGTGAATTTGTAATTGCGGAACGAGACTTACTGACAGCCTTTGATAACGCCTCTTGTGTCATGCCGCTGGCATCAATGAGCTGACGATAACCCTTCGCCTCTTCGACGGGATTCAAATCAGAACGTTGAAGATTCTCGATAAGTGCAAGAGCGAGCATTTCCTCATCATCAACTTCTTTAATGATGACAGGCAGTTCCTCAAGACCAGCAAGCTTTGACGCCTGGTAACGACGCTCACCCGCAATAATCTCATAGCCATTTCCATGCTTGCGAACCAACAACGGCTGCAAAACACCATGTTCTTGGATTGACTCGCTCAACTCGCGAAGTTCAGTTTCGTTAAAGTGAATTCGCGGCTGATTGGGGTTGGGAACGATATCCTCAATAGGAAGTTTTGTTTCAGATACGGCATTTGAAGTCGATGCAGCCGAACCACCGGTCTCATACTCGGCCTCTGAGACCAAAGCATTGAGTCCACGTCCTAATCCGCCACGTTTCTTTGCACTAGGCACGCTTGATCACCTCTTTTGCAAGGTTCATATACGCTTTTGCACCCTTATTTTGAGGTGCATAGGTAATTACCGGCTCTCCAAAAGACGGAGCCTCAGATATTTTTACGGTACGGGGAATTAGAGTCTTAAAAGCCTTATCACCAAAGTACGACTGAACCTCCTCAACAACCTGATTCGACAGAGAAGTACGCGAGTCATACATGGTCATAAGCACACCATAGGTGTCTAAACCCTTATTCAGACGTGATTTGACCATCTTCATTGACTCAAGCAGTTTCGTAACGCCCTCGAGTGCGTAATACTCGCACTGGATCGGAATCAAGACGCTATCTGCTGCGGTCAAAGCGTTGATGGTAAGCAGGCCAAGGGAAGGAGGACAGTCAATGAAAATAAAATCGAACTCGTCCTGAATCGGCTCAAGCAAATCTTTGAGGCGTGTTTCTCGAGCAATTGCGCTTACGAGCTCAATTTCGGCACCTGCAAGCTGAATTGTCGCCGGAATAACGAATACCTTTTTACAATTTGTATCAAGAACAAGCGATTCTGCCGGCACGTCATTCAGCAATGCATCATAGATGCACTGCTCAAGGTCTTCTTTTTCAATTCCGAATCCACTGGTGCTGTTTCCCTGCGGATCAAAATCGACAATCAGCGTCTTGCGACCCTGCTCACCCAGTGCTGCTGCAAGGTTTACAGCCGTCGTCGACTTACCGACGCCGCCTTTTTGATTGATGATTGCAATGATACGCGTGTCTTTTGCGCTCTTCGAACGCTTAACGTCGCGAAATCCCACGGTCCCTCCTGGTGTGTATTAAAGCTGTCAAACGGAGGATGTTTCACGTGAAACATTCCGATTCAATATCAACCGCCATGTTTCACGTGAAACACTGCAAGTTGTTAGTATCCATTATGTTTCACGTGAAACATCTAGGCAAGCGGATTCTTCTTTGCCATGCCATTTGCACGAGGCAATGAAACGGATGCTGGATGGCTCTTCTTAAGAACAATGAACTCCCTGTGGCCTAAGCCCTCAGGCAAATCGATTGCATCATTCTGAAGCAACGTGAAGCCACAGATCTTAGCGGCTGACATACCGGAAGCAAGCTCCTCATCCGATGGATTGCCCTTCGTGATAACAAATAACCCACCATCCTTGAGATACGGAGCCGCATACTCAACAAGAATCGGTAGAGGGGCAAGTGCGCGAGCGGTTACGACAGAGAACTTCTTCTTATGACTCCGGGCATATTCTTCAAGTCGGTCATGGACTGCATGACCGTATTTCAATCCAAGAGCATGAACAAATGAATTGACAGCATCAACCTTCTTGCCAACAGAGTCAATATAAGTAGCTTTACGATGCGTGGTTATCGTTAATGGAATACCAGGGAAACCCGCACCAGTTCCCAGATCGAGCAAAGCTCCCTCAGGAGCCTTATTGATATAAGGGAGCAAGACAAGTGAGTCGAGAATATGAAGTACCGCAGCGTCTTCTACGTTAAGAATACGGGTGAGGTTGGTTGTCTTATTTGTTTCAAGAACCAAATCCAAATGCTGAATACATTTCCTTAGATCAGCATCAGTTATATTCAGGGAATACTCTTTGCAATAGGAAGTTAGACGGCTGAGCATCTCATCAGCCTGCTGATCAGTAAGTACTAACAACGAAAGCTCCTTTCTGACAAAAATCAGTGTATCGAGAACTTTTGACAAAAAAGGGGACGTGGAAACCACGCCCCCTTAGCATAAGCTCGAGTAGATTATCGAGCAACAACCACCACATGGCGATCAGGGTCAGAACCCTCAGAATGGGTATCGACGGCATCATTACCACGAAGTGCAATATGAACCAGTCGGCGCTCATAGGCATTCATGGGCGGAAGCGAAACACTCTTATGAGTACGAACGGCACGCTCGGCGGCAGACTGAGCCATAGAGGCAACCTTGTCCTGACGACGGCTCTTGTAGCCCTCAACGTCAACCACAACCGGATACCTAAAGCCAAGCTTGCGGCTCACCAGCAAAGAGAACATAACCTGAAGGGCATCAAGGGTACGGCCATGACGGCCAATGAGAACAGCAAGATCGGGAGCCGTAACATCCAAAATCAGCTCGCCCTCGTCGTCCTCGTACTCATCAATAGGAGAGTTGGCGGCATCGAAGTGCGAAAGGATGGAACGCAGAATGGAAATCGCAACATCGGCAATGGTGTCGAGCTCCTCATCGGTCAGCTCTTCACCGGCCTTGTAGCGCTGTGCAATCTCGGGATAATCGCCCGCAATCTGCGGGGCAACCTCCTCAAGCATATCCTCGATGATCTCTTCAGACATAACGTACTCCAAAAGTTAGGTACCTAAATAAGATTGATATCCCGACTACTTCTTCTTGTGCGGACGCGGCTTCTTCTCGCGACGGGTAACCTCGACCTGCAGCGGAGCGTTCTTGAGGCGCTCCTCCTCATCGGCCTTGGCCTTGTCGATAACCTTCTGCGTCACAAAGATCTGCTGGATAACCTGCCAGGCAGAAGACACATCGTAGTAAAGCAGAACGCCGACGGGCAGGCTCCAGCCCATCCAAAGCATCATGACGGTCATGACGACGGCCATCATGCGCATGCTCTGGGCCTGCTGACCAGTCTGATTGCGAGACATATACAGCTGCGGAATCAGGGTCAAGACAGCGAACAGAATCAGGCAAACCAGCGCAGGCAGCGCAACCATAAAGCCATCGGCAAAGGAAGCGCTCGGCGTGGTGGTAAGGTCAGGCAGGATGTTGAAGAACGAGAACGTGCCGTCGCTAAAGTAGTCCGGCAGGTTACGCAGGAGCGTAAACAGGGCGAACAGGACAGGCATCTGGATCAACAGCGGCAGACAACCAGCCATGGGGTTGAACTTGTTCTCGCTGTAGAACTTCTGCATCTCCTCGGCCTGGCGCTGGGGATCGTCGGCATAGCGCTCCTGGATCTCGAGCATCTTAGGCTGCAGCACCTGCATGCGAGCCGTCGACTTGGTCGACTTGAGCATAAGCGGCGTCAGCAGCAGACGGATGATGACCACCAGGATGATGATGGACAGGCCCCAGTCGACCGCAAAGGTCTGGATGAGCTTGAGCAGCTCAAAAAGGATGTTAACGATCCAATCCCACATGTAAGTTTTCCTCCGATAGCGAGTGCCCGCTAAGGCACAGGGTCATAACCGCCGACGTGCAGGGGATTGCAGCGAGCGATGCGCCTCACGGCAAGCCAGCAGCCTCTCAAAACACCGTACTTCTCAATCGCCTGGATAGCGTATTGTGAGCACGTTGGGTAATAAATGCAGGCGTCAGGCAATAAGGGCGAAATAACCTGTTGATATATGCGAATAGGAGCGATGGCAACACGTCGCAAAACGTGATTGCTCATCGCTCCTCCCCGGCAACGCCGGCGCGCTTCATAAGCGAACGCAACGCCTTGTCCATCTCCTGCGGCGAGGAAACCCTCGTCTTGGGAGTTGCAAACAAGATGATGTCATAACCCGCAACGGGAAATCCGCAGCTGCGGGCGGCCTCGCGCATCACACGCTTAGATCGGTTGCGCACGACGGCACAACCGAGTCGCTTAGCACCAACGAAGGCGACCCTTCCGGAGTCGCCTTCGCCAACCGATTCACATATGGTCATTCGAATCAGAGGGTGATTGAAACGACGCCCCTGACTGAACACATGCTCGAAATCTTGCCGAGACTTAATAGTCTTCATGCGAGATGTGTGTATCGCTGCTAGACAGTGAGACGCTTGCGGCCCTTGGCGCGACGACGGGCGAGCACGGCACGACCACCCTTAGTGGCCATACGGGCACGGAAGCCATGGGTCTTGGCACGCTTACGCTTATTAGGCTGATACGTACGCTTCATCTTAAGTTCCTCCTGCTGCATTTCGAGTGTCCGCGGGGACGCGGACGCAGATATAGACACGTGAGCTTGAAGATTGTAGGGAAATCAATGTTCAAATGTCAAGAAATCAAAGGTAAAAGGTTGCGCAGTTCACACGGTTCCCCCATAAGCCAAGCTCGATTTAGCGGTGCATGGCAACTTTTCACGATATTTCATCGAGTTTTCAACAGGTCATGTTGGCAATGTTGAGAACTTTTCGCCCGTTTTCCAAAGTTTTCAACAGGTTTTGAAAAGTTGTCGAAAGATGAGAAACATTGCACGGTGAGCTACTATTTGTTCGAAACCTTTTGAAAGATTGCGAGCGGCATGTCTGACGACTTTTACACCATGGTCGATTCCGGAGACCCGGCACCCGACAACGAGCACATCACCGGCGTGCGCGAAGAGCATGCGGAAGGCGAGCAGACGACCACGCAGGCGCCAAAAGCCATGTACGCCGCGCGCATCGCCGTCTATGACGACATGCTGTCGACACCGCGTGTGATCGTCATTGATCCGCAAGATGTCCGCACGTATTTGGAAGAGACGACCAACACCGTCTACCAGTGCATGAAAGAACAAGGTGGCCATATCTCGCTCATGGTCATCCGCGAGATTGTCGAAAACTTTATCCACGCGCACTTTGCCGAGCCCATCATCTCGATTCTGGACGGCGGAGACACCATCCGCTTTGCTGATCAAGGACCCGGCATCGACGACAAGGAACGCGCTTTCGACTTTGGCGTTACCAGCGCAAACAGCAAGATGAAGCGCTATATCCGTGGAACCGGAGCAGGGTTTCCCATGGTGCAGGAGTATTTGGAAAACGCCGGCGGTGCCGTATCCATCGAGGACAACATGGGCAACGGCACCGTGGTTACGGTAAGCCTGAACCCTAAACGAGTGCAGGAAATCGAGCGTGCCGGCGGACGCGGTGCTGCCGTGCGGCCCGAGACGGAGCAGCCCACATATCCCCTGCCGGGAGCTTTTGCGCAGCAGCCCATGGCAACGCAGCAGATGCAGCCCCCCGTGAGGCAGATGCAGCAGCCCGGAATGCTTCCCACACAAGAGCCCCAGGCGACATCGATGTCGATGCCGCCAAACATGCCAGAGGCCGTGCCGCTGGCGGATCAGGATGCAGCAGCAATGCAGCAGGCGACGGGCGCACCGGGTGGCCAGCAAATGGGCTATCAGCCGTACCAACAGGGATATCCATATCAGCAGATGCCGCCGCTGGGATACGGCCAGCAGTTCCCGCAGCAGTACCAGCAGGGATATCAGCAGCCGTACCAGCAGATGCCGCAGCAGCAGTACAACCCCTGGGCCCAGCAGATGCCTCCGCAGCCTTACCAACAGTGGCCTCAAAGTTTTCAACAGCAAATGCCGCCGATGCAGAGTTCTCAACAACCAGCAGCTCAAATGATGTATCCTAATGCAGCAAATCAGTATGCGCAGCCACAACCGGACGTGTTCGTAAGCGATCGCGGCAACGCCGCACTGGGCTATTTGGCGCAAAATCAAGCGTGCGGTGCAACCGATCTGGCGAGGGCGTTTGGAAACTCGGCCCCTACTTGGTCACGCACGCTCAATGACTTGGCGCAGGCCGGCTTGGTCATCAAGCATGGCCAGAAATACCATCTGACCGAACTCGGCGCCGCTCGCGTGCGAGCTCAGAGCTAAAGAACGGGAGAGACAGTGGACGAGGAAGCAAGCATCATCCTGGGGGACGCCATCGCCTTTTGCCAGCGCGACGGCCAAGATGCACGCCTCATCAACATGCTGGGGCAATCGCGCGCCATAAGCCTGACCGAAGATACGCTCACGATCGAGGCCCCCTCGCGCTTTGCCATCGCGCAGCTCAAAAAGCATCAGCCGACTATTGAGGCCTATCTGGAAGAAATCGCCTTTGCACCGATCGCGCTCGACATCGTGGCACCGCAAGGCGCCGCAACGGAATCCGCTGCCGCGACGGCGCCCGCCACGGCTCCCGCCGCTTCCCCGGCGGTGCCGGCCTCCGCAGGCGACGCAGCGACAATCGAGCACCAGCACAGCGATGTTTCCCGTGAAACAATGGCACCGTTGACGAGCGCGGCGGCGACGTCAACGAACGCACCCGTCACGCACATGCCCATCGCTCACGACGCAGCGGCGGGCGCGGATTCGGGCATTGCAATCAAGAACACGCTCTCGGCCGACGATTTTCGTCGCATGATGAACCAGATGAAGGGCGGAGCGCCGACTAAATCCACGCAAGCTGCGGCCCCCGCTTCACCCATGCCAGCACCGACCGTGCCGGCCGAGCAGAATACGGATGGAGCCCCGCTCGCCGCGAACTCAAAATTTACCTTTGAGAACTTTGTCTACGGCCCCGAGAACAGCCATGCCTATCGCTCGGCACTCAAGTTTGCCGCCCTCGCGGACGAGCGCGGCACATGCACATCACTGTTCATCTACGGCAAATCGGGCCTGGGCAAGACGCACCTGCTGCTTGCCATCAAAAACGAGCTCGCCGAGAAGTCGCCCGAGATCAAGGTCAAGTATGCCAACTCCCAGGCATATCTGGACGACCTGATGACCGAGTTCGACCGTCAAAAGAAGAGCAACGCCCCCATCATGCAGGCGTACCACGGCGTGGACGTGCTCATCATCGATGACATACAAAACATCATCGGCAAGCGCGCGAGCGTGGACTACTTCTTCCAGCTCATGGACGAGTTCATCCGCAACAACAAGAAGGTCGTCATCGCGGCAGACCGCGCCCCCAAGGACCTGAGCATGGACGAACGCCTGACCAGCCGCTTTAACGCCGGCATGCTCTGCCTGGTCGCAGAGCCCAGCTACGAGATGAAATACAAGATCTTGCAGCGCTATTACGAGAACACCATCGTCGCCGCTCCCGAGGCAGGCGACGACTCGCTGCTGGCGGCCTATGGGGGCGACGGCGGGCACCTGACCGACGAGCACTTTAAACACATGGCCGAGGTCTCGGGCACCAACATCCGCGAACTCGAGAGCTTCTGCGAGCGCTGTGCCGGCGAGGCGGGGGACCGCGAGCGCGAGGGCGGGGAGCTCACCTTTGACGATATCGATGCCATCGCCAGCCAGTACTTCGACACATCGGCCAAAAAGATCAACGTCCAGACGGTCCAGTCCGTCATCGAAGAGCAGTACGGCGTGACGCACGAGGAGCTCATCGGCCCGCGGCGCAATGCCAATATCGCCAAAGCACGCCATATCGCTATCTACCTGGCTATCGAGATGTGCGAAATGACGACCACGGCGGTGGGCGCCGAATTTGGCAACCGCAACCACTCGACCGTCAGCACGAGCTACAAAAAGGTCCAGAAGATGATCCAGGAAGATCGCACCGTCACCGAAGACCTCAAGTCGCTGCGCGATAAAATTACACTGCGCTCGTAGGGAAATAGAGACACCTGTTGAAAACTTGTCGAAACCACGGGCATAAGGTGTCTAAAACCCAACCCGCGGTGATGAAAAGTTTTGCGCAGGTTTTGAACGTGGAAAACCACCCCTGTTGCACACAGGTTGCTGTCGATTCTCTTTCTGGGTCTGACCTGCGTCTTTGGGAGTAATCAACAGTTTCGTCAGTGCTATTACTATTATTAAGATATTTATATCTATAGAAAGGTATTAAAAGATGAAGTTCACCGTCAGCCAGAGCTCGCTTACACAAGCCATCGGCGTCGTTATGAAGGGCGTCGCTTCGGCATCCACCCTTCCCATCCTGTCGGGCGTGCTCGTTAAGGCCCAAGACGGCATCTTGGAATTCCAGACCTCTAACTACACCATCTCGATCCGCCATCGTATCGCGGCGCATGTCGAAGAAGAGGGCGAGATGGTTATCCCCTGTAAGATGCTCTCCAATATCACCAAGACCCTCCCCGATGCCCCGGTCACCTTTGAGCTGTCCGAGCGCCAGGTGCTGATTGGTTGCGAGAAGAGCTCGTTCCGTCTGAACACGCTCGATGCCAATGACTTCCCCGAGTTTCCAGCCTATGCCATCGAGAGCGCCGTGGAACTGCCGACCGATATCTTGTCCGAAATGGTCGGCCGCGTGTGGCGCGTCACCTCGACCGACAAGGCCCGCCCCATCCTGGGTGGCGTGCACATGAAGGTCGAGAACAACACCGTTCGCCTGGTGGCGACCGATTCTTTCCGCTTGGCCGTGTGCGATACGCAGGTCGAGACCTCGACCCTCGAGGGCTCCTTTGAACTCAACGTTCCGGCCGACGCCTTTAACGACGCACTGAACATCATGGCCAGCCAGGCGACCATCATGATCGGGGCTACCGACACCCAGGTCGTCTTTGAGGCCGGCAATACCACCTACGTGTCGCGCCGCATCGAGGGCGTGTACCCCAACTACAAGCAGCTCATCCCCGATTCGTGCGTGACGAGCGTCAAGATCGACGTCGCCGCCTTTAACGCCGCCCTCAAGCGCGTGGCCGTTATCGCGAGCGCCAACCCCGCCGTCAAGTTCGAGATCGATGTCGAGAACGGGCAGATGGGCCTGTCCTCCATTTCCAATGACCAGGACCTTGCGCAGGAGACGATCGATGTCGAGGCCGAGGGCGAGTCGGGTACCATCGCCTTCAACTACCACTACATCTTCGGCTGCCTCAATGCCCTGTCCAAGGAGAAGGAGATCACGCTGGAGCTCAAGAGCTACTCGCAGGCGGGCATCTTCAAGTCCTACGACAAGATCAACTACCTGTACCTGGTCATGCCGGTCCGCATCTAGCGCTGCGCCATGACCATGTTCGCCCGCGATCTTTTCGTCGCGCATTACCGCAGCTTCGATAGCTATCGCCTTGCCTTGGACGAGGGCGTGACGATACTTGCGGGACCCAACGCGGCGGGAAAGACCAATCTCATAGAGGCGCTGCAGCTGCTAACGAGCGGCGCCTCGTTTAGGCATCCGACCGCAGCCGAGCTCGTCCATGACGGCGTGGGCTCGTGCAAAGTCGAGCTGAGACTCGAAGGCGACGGCCGCGTGCTTGATATGGGATTGAGCGCGGAGGACGGCAAGCGCTCGTTTAGCCGCAACGGCAAGAGATGCTCTGCCGCCGGTGTGCGCGGGGTTCTGCCGAGCGTGCTGTTTTGTCCCGACCATCTGGACATGGTTAAGCGAGGCGCCAGTGTGCGTCGCGCCGCCCTCGATGACTTTGGCATGCAACTGAGCGCACGCTATGCCGATCTTGCGAGCACCTATGGGCGCTGCGTGACCCAGCGTAACGCCTTGCTCAAGGAGACCTGGTGCTGCCGCGAGATGCTCGGCGCGTGGAACGATTCGATTGCCCGCGCGGGCTCGGCCCTGCTCGTGCACCGGTTGGCCCTGCTCGACCGGCTGGCGGGCCATGTGCACACTGCCTACGGGCAAGTGGCGTCCGGTGAGGCCGCCAACGTGTCCTATGCGTCCACGCTGGGGGATTTGCCCCAGGTCGAGGATCGCGAAGAGCTGAAGGGCTGGGCGTACGAACGCATGCTGGCCGCCCTTGATGAGCACGCCGACGAGGAAATTCGCCGCGGCGTGACGTTGGTGGGACCGCATCGCGACGAGATTGAATTTACCGTGGCGGGTCGCTCCGCTCGTTCATTTGCCAGCCAAGGACAGCAGCGAACGTTGGTTTTGGCCTGGAAGGTGGCGGAGGTGGCCGTGGCTCGCGATGTTCTGGGCACCGCCCCACTGCTGCTTTTGGACGACGTGATGAGCGAACTCGACGGCGAGCGCCGCGGTGCTTTTTTGCAGTTGATCGGCGATGATATCCAGACGGTCATAACCACGACCAACCTGGGATACTTTACCGATGACCTGCTTGATCGAGCCAAGGTGGTGAGCATGGGTGAGACGTGCTAATTACGAGCGCGAGAGCGAGACGGTCGCCTTCAGTGGGTTTTTGAACGCAGAGCGCCAGCGCATCCTGGCGTCGGCGACGCCTGAGCGCCGTGCGCAGATGGAGGCTGCCGAGGAGTCGCGCGCGGTCTATCGCGCGTGGAACGCGGTGTGCTCGGGCACGCGCGAGGGGCGGCATGTGACGGGTCTGCGCTACCTGCCCGAGTCCAATGAGCTGCTGGTATATCTCGATTCGCCCTCGTGGACGCAGGAAATGACGTTGTTGCGCGAGATCATCCACGCGCGCATGGAGCGCGCCGGTGCGCATGTGGACGGCCTGGTGTTCAAAACCACCGCGCCCGGTCACACGCCGCCCGCCGCCAAGGAGCGCCTTCGCCCAGCGACGACCGAGCGCCCGCCGGCCCCACACGCCGACCTCAGCGATGCCGAGCGCACCCAGATTGAGCGCCAAGTGGCGCCCATCGAAGACCAAAAACTGCGCGAGGCCCTCGAGAATGCCATGAGAGCCAGTGCCGAGTGGGCCAAGGGCGTGCAAAGCAAAAAAGAGCCTTAAATCGCATCTGGTGGCCTTGTAGAGCCAAATACCCTCGTTCCCGAGGGTATTTTTTTACGATAAACTAGTAAGGCTGTACACATTTTCTTGACTGAAGGAGGACGTGTGGCAAACGAAAACGATTACGATGGCGGCGAGATTAAGATTCTCGAAGGTCTCGAGGCCGTTCGTAAGCGCCCGGGCATGTATATCGGCTCGACGAGCGCCAGCGGTCTGCATCACCTGGTGTGGGAGATCGTTGACAACTCCGTCGACGAGGCCATGGCCGGTTTCTGCACCGAGATCCAGGTGACGGTCCACGCCGACAACTCCATCACGGTCGTCGACAACGGGCGCGGCATCCCCGTCGACGAGCACCCTATTAAAAAGATCCCGACGCTCGAGGTCGTCATGACGATCTTGCACGCCGGCGGTAAGTTCGATAACTCGGCCTATAAGGTCTCGGGCGGCCTGCACGGCGTGGGCATCTCCGTCGTCAACGCACTGTCTAAGCGCGTGGTCGTTCAGGTTCGTCGCGATGGCAACACCTACGAGATGGAGTTCTCGCGCGGCAAGACCGTCAAGAAGATGGAGGTCGTGGGCACCTCGGATTCGACGGGCACCACCGTCACCTTCTGGCCCGACGACGAGATCTTCGAGACCTGCATCTACGATTTCGATACGCTGCATAACCGTCTGCAGGAGACGGCGTTCCTCAATAAGAACCTCAAAATCGTGCTGACCGACGAGCGCGAAGCGACTCCCCACGTGGAGGAGTTTTGCTACGAGGGCGGCATCATCGACTTCGTCAAGTTCCTTAACGAGGGCAAGGACGTCCCCGAGGCCTTTAAGGAGCCCATCTACATCGAGGGCAAATCGGACCCGGACGCGCCTGTGGCCAAGATGGGCGAGGTCGAGGTTTCCCTGCAGTGGAATAGCGGCTACGGCGAGAACGTCATGTCGTTTGCCAACGACATCTACACCCCCGAGGGCGGCATGCACCTTGAGGGCTTCCGCACCGCGCTCACCCGCGTGATCAACGATTACGCGCGCAAGCAGAACCTGCTCAAGGAAAAAGACGCCAACCTGACCGGCGACGATGTGCGCGAGGGCCTTTCGGCCGTTATCTCGGTCAAGCTGCCCGACCCGCAATTTGAGGGCCAGACCAAGGCCAAGCTCGGCAGCTCCTATATGCGCGCGCTCACGCTCAAGATCGTGACCGACGGCCTTGCCGATTACCTCGAGGAGCACCCTAAGCCCGCTCGCGAGATCGTCAAGAAGGCGCAACAGGCCTGCAAGGCGCGCAATGCCGCCCGCAAGGCGCGCGAAGCGACCCGTCGCAAGAGCCTGCTCGAGACGGCGTCCCTGCCCGGTAAGCTCGCCGACTGCTCGGTGCGCGATGCCGAGCTGACCGAGCTCTTCATCGTAGAGGGCGACTCGGCAGGCGGTTCGGCCAAGGACGGCCGTCGCCGAGACATCCAGGCGATTCTGCCCCTGCGCGGCAAGATTTTGAACGTCGAACGCGTGGGCGACCACCGTGCGTTCTCGAGTGACACCATCCAGTCGCTGATTACCGCGATCGGCTGCGGCGTCACGACGAGCGCCGGCGACGGCGGCGACTTCGATATCAGCAAGGCGCGCTACCACAAGATCATCATCATGACCGATGCAGACGTCGACGGTGCACATATCCGCATCCTGCTGCTGACGTTCTTCTACAAGTACATGCGTCCGCTGATCGATGCCGGGTACGTCTATGTTGCCTGCCCGCCCATCTTTGGCATTAAGGTGCGCAACAAGATCCACTACGTGTATCCCAACGGCCGCCAGCCCGAAGACGAGATCCTGCGCGACACCATCCAGGGCCTGGGCCTGAACCCCGACGATAACGACGAGGACGGCAAGGCCAAGGACGGCAAGATCACCAAAAAGCGCAAGGGCTATACCGTCCAGCGCTACAAGGGTCTGGGCGAGATGGATCCCAAGCAGCTTGCCTCGACGACGATGGATCCCAAGACCCGCATCCTGCAGCGTGTGTCGATCGAGGACGCCGTGGTGGCGGACCGCGCCGTGCGCGAGCTGATGGGTTCCGAGGTCGGCTATCGCCGCGAGTACATTGAGAAGCACGCACATGATGCACGATTCCTTGATGCTTAAGAGGAGGTAACGTGGCAGACGATATCAACAACAATGAGGGTATGGGCGAGGCCGGCGACGCCGGCATGCCCGACGATCTGAAGCGCCTGCTTGCCCGTGCTGAGCAGGGCGAGGACGGCGATCCGGACGCCTATAACCCCGATGCCGATGATGACGAGGAAGAGGACGACGACGGCGAGCTCGAGGAGAGCTTTGGCGAAGTCGATCGCGGCGCCTCGGCCGGCGAGGATATCAATGGCGGCCAGCTCCAGATTTCGGAGTTCGGTCGCGAGATGAAGCAGTCGTTTATCGAGTATTCGATGTCGGTCATCACGGCGCGCGCCCTGCCGGACGTGCGCGATGGCTTAAAGCCGGTGCACCGCCGCATTCTGTACGCGATGAACGAGAGCGGCATCTACCCCAACCGCCCACACAAGAAGTCGGCCTGGACGGTCGGCGAAGTTATCGGTAAGTACCACCCGCATGGCGACTACGCGGTCTATGAGGCCATGGTCCGCCTGGCGCAGTGGTTCTCCATGCGCACGCCGCTCATCGACGGTCACGGTAACTTCGGCAACATCGACGGCGACGGCGCGGCGGCCATGCGTTACACCGAGAGCCGTCTGGCAAAGCCCGCCATGGAACTGCTGCGTGACTTGCAGAAGGATACCGTCGACTGGCAGCCCAACTACGACGAATCGCTCGCCGAGCCCGTGGCGCTGCCTGCGCGCTTCCCCAACCTGCTGGTCAACGGCAGCCAGGGCATCGCCGTCGGCATGGCCACCAACATCGCCCCGCATAACCTCACCGAGGCGATCGAGGCCACCTGCTACCTGATCGACAACCCCGACGCCACCGTCGACGAGCTCATGCAGATCATGCCCGGTCCGGACTTCCCCACCGGCGCCATCATCATGGGCAGCGCCGGCATTAAGCAGAGTTACGAGACCGGCCGCGGCTCCATTACCGTGCGCGCCAAGGCACATGTGGAGTCCACCAAGACCGGCCGCAGCCGCTTGGTCTTTACCGAGATTCCCTACATAGTCAACAAAGGCACCCTGCAGGAGAAGATCGCCCAGCTCGTCAACGACAAACGCATCGAGGGCATCTCGGATATGCGCGATGAGTCCAACCAGAAGGGTATCCGCCTGGTCATCGAGCTCAAGAAGGGCGTCATTCCGCAGGTCGTACTCAACAATCTGTATAAGTACACCTCGCTGCAGACGACCTTTGGCGCCAACAACTTGGCGCTCGTCAACGGCGTTCCCAAATGCCTGAGCCTGCGCGAGATGTTGCAGCACTACATCGACCACCAGGTCGACGTCGTCACTCGCCGCACCCGTTTTGACCTTAAGAAGGCCCAGGCCCGCGCGCATATCCTCGAGGGCTACCTGATGGCCCTTGACCATATCGACGAGGTCATCAGCATTATCCGCTCCTCGCAGACTGATTCCGAGGCCAGCAGCCGCTTGATCGAGCGCTTTGGCTTTACGCCCGAGCAGACCACGGCCATCCTCGAGATGAAGCTGCGCCGCCTGACCGGCCTGGAGCGCGACAAGATCCAAGAAGAGTTGGACGGCCTGCGCCGCGCCATCGCCTACTACGAGGACCTGCTGGCGCATGAGGAGAAGATCCTGGGCGTCATCAAGGAAGAGATGCGCGAGATCTCCAAGAAGTTCGGCGACCAGCGCCGCACCGAGATCAGCCAGGTTGAGAAGGACCTGGATGTCGAGGACCTCATCGCCGACGAGGATATGGTCGTGACCATCACCCACACCGGCTATGTCAAGCGCATTCCGGTGGCCGCCTACCGTGCCCAGAAACGCGGTGGCAAGGGCGTGTCGGGTGTCAACCTCAAAGAGGACGACGTTATCGATGAGATGTTCATCGCGTCCACGCACGAGTACGTGCTGTTCTTCTCGAGCAAGGGCAAGGTCTATCGCCTGAAGGTGCACGAGCTGCCGGTGGGTACGCGCCAAGCGCGCGGTACCGCGATCGTCAACCTGCTGCCTTTCGAGGAGGGCGAGAAGATCGCGAGCGTCATCAGCTGCCGCGAGTTCCCGGCCGACGAGTACCTGATATTTGCCACCAAGAGTGGCATGGTCAAGAAGACCGTGATGAGCGCATACGACCGCAGCCGTCGCGACGGCCTGATCGCTATCAACCTGCGTGACGACGACGCGCTGCTGAACGTGCGCCGCGTGCGCGAGGGTGACAAGATTATCCTGGCCACCACCGCGGGCAAGGCGATCATGTTCTCCGAGGAGCAGGTGCGCGCCACCGGCCGCGATACCAGCGGCGTTCGCGGTATCGGTATGAAGGACGGCGTGAGCGTTCTGGGCATGGAAGTCACTAACGGCAACGGCGATCTGTTCGTCATCACCGAGCGCGGCTACGGCAAGCGCACGCCGGTCGCGGACTACCCGGAGCAGAATCGCGGTGGCCAGGGCGTCTACACCATCCAAATGACCGAGCGTAAGGGTAACCTCGCGGCCATGAAGACGGTGGGCCCGCAGCACGAGCTGTTCATCGTGACGGAGGGCGCGACGGTCATTCGCGTCAAGACCGACGAGATCAGCCAGACTGGCCGCGCCACCCAGGGCGTCAAGATGATGACCGTCGACGACAACGACCGCATCTGCGCCGTAGCCCGCATGACGGCAGCCAAGGAAAAGCCCGAAGGCGAAGCCACAGAAAACGGCTCTGCTTCCGAAGAAACCCCTGTCGATCTAGGCGACGGCAACGACATGCCAGAAGATCTCCTCGACGAGTAAGAGGCCCTGGCTGGTAGAAAATATCAGACCCCATATATCGGCGGTCGGCGCACTGCGCGCCGACCGCTTTTTTTGAAAACCTTGGGACTCGTGTTCGCCCCGGTCGCACGGCGACATGTGAAGTCGATCGCGAGTTCCGCACGAGCCAGAGAGCACTTAATGTGCTCTCTGTGCGAGTCAGGACTGTCCGAGTAGGCGACTTCACATGCCGCCGTGCGACCGGGGCGAACACCCTTCAAAGATTTTCAAAAAAAGTTGTTGACGCGCGCGTAACGACTCGTCTAATATATCCCTTGCGCGATGGACCTGTAGCTCAGTTGGTTAGAGCGTCCGGCTGATAACCGGGAGGTCACAAGTTCGAATCTTGTCAGGTCCACCACTTTCTTTCGCAATAAACACCCCAGCGAGAGCCGAGTCGCCGCTGGGGTGTTTATTACTGTCTCCGTGGGGGTTTAGCTCAGCTGGGAGAGCGCGGGCTTTGCAAGCCTGAGGTCAGGGGTTCGATCCCCCTAACCTCCACCATGATGGACCTGTAGCTCAGTTGGTTAGAGCGTCCGGCTGATAACCGGGAGGTCACAAGTTCGAATCTTGTCAGGTCCACCATCAAAACTGTGAAGAGCCCTGAGGCGTTGCCTCGGGGCTTTTTTCTTGTCTGCGATAAATCTCATTTTGGTTTTGTGTGCTGTGCGAAAGATTGGGTAGTATAGCTATTCAATGCGGCGACCCTGCCGCGTGTTATCCGCTACGTACCGGAGGTGTTCCATGGTTCGTGTCGACATAGAGACCATCGTCATGGCCGCCGGTCCCGTGCCATCGCTTATCGTGCTTCGCGAGCGCTGCAGCAAATCGGACTCGCCCGCGCCGTTGCGTTCCCTTTCCATTCAGACTGGTTCGTTTGAGGCTGCTGCCATTAGCCGCGGCATCGATAGCGGCCGCGCCGAGCGCCCGATTACCCATGACCTGCTGCTCGATACTGTTGGCGCCCTGGGCGCCAAGCTCGAGCGCATCGAGATCGTTCGCGCCGAGCCGCCGGTGTTCTACGCGACGATCGTCGTACTGGCCGATGGTGACGAGCGCAAGATCGACGCCCGCCCCAGTGATGCCATTGCCCTTGCCGTGCGCAGCAATGCCCCCATGTTTGTGGAGGACGACATCATGAATCGCCTGGGTACCGTTTCTGCCCATGCCGAGGAAGTTGACGACGAGCAGGAGTTCGAGAAGTTCGACGAGTTCGTCCATACGCTCTCCCCCGATGATTTCTAAATGCGGGGCGGCCAGGTTGTGGAGCGTTCGCTGATGGCCGGCGGCATGTCGGCCGAGGCGGCGGCTATCGCGCGCGAGGCCCAGATGCGCTCTGAGGCTTCTGAGGCGGCTCGCATTGCCTATGTGACGCAGGCCCGCACGCTTCGTGAACGCCGCGGCTCGTTTATCAAGATGGTTGTCGTCTCCGCCCTTGTCGCGGCAATCTGCTCGCGCCTTCGTGGTACAGTTGGTGCGCTTGGGTTTTCGATCTCTACGGGCCTTGTGATCTGGGGTGTGGTCGATACGGTCATGCTGACCAGTCAGATCAAGGTGCTCGACAAGCGCGCGATGGATATGATGCGCGCCCGCGACGCTGCCGCCAAGATCGCCGCCGAGGCGCAAGAACTGTAACGACGCCAGACTCGATGGGAAGGTCTAAAGATGGCACAGGATATGCAGGACGCCGGTAACGTCTCCGCCGAGCTCGACGCCATGGTGTGTGACCTGATTGGTGCGTTCTTGGACGACCTTGCCGCCGGTGAGAATCCGGGCGTAGTTGTGGCGATCGAGGACGCTGCTTCCAACCGATATCTGGCGGCGCTTGACGAGGACGGCGAAGAGGCGTGCCTCGAGGCGGCCACCAACTTTATCTCCGAGCACAAGATGGGTCTTAAGGACGAGGGCCTGGGCCGCATTGCCCGCTATGCCATCGGCTACACCGGTTGTGTCGAGATTGACGGCGGCTATCACGATGCCCTGCTCGTAAGCTTCTTCGAAACCACGCTCGAGAGCGGTTTTTCGGCATATGTGCTGTATGAGGGCATGGGCGCCGGCGATGGTTTTATGTGGAGCGACCCTGAACCTGCAGGTGAGGAAACCCCTCTCATCTAAAATCGCTAAAATAAACGAGTTTTCGGTAAAAGGCTCAATATTCCCGCCGAGCGTTGCATTGCTGGGTGGGTCGCATACGCGTGCCGGTTGTATATAGATAGAAGATAGGGGAACTACATGCGCGTAGACAATCTGAGGAACATCGCCATCATCGCCCACGTCGACCACGGCAAGACGACGATGGTCGACAAGCTCCTGCGTGCCACGGACGCCTTCCGTGCCAACCAGCAGGTCGAGGACCGCGTCCTGGATTCCAACGACCAGGAGCGCGAGCGCGGCATTACGATTCTCGCCAAGAACATCTCTATCGAGTACAAGGACGTTAAGATCAACGTCATCGACACCCCGGGCCACGCCGACTTCGGCGGCGAGGTCGAGCGCGTGCTGCGTATGGCCGACGGCGCCCTGCTGCTGGTCGACGCCTTTGAGGGCCCCATGCCCCAGACCCGCTTCGTGCTGCGTCACGCTATCGACACCGGCCTTAAGATCATGATCGTCATCAACAAGATCGATCGTCCGGGCGCCAACCCCGAGAAGGCCTACAACGACTGCCTGGACCTCATGGCCGACCTGGGCGCCACCGACGACCAGCTTGAGTTCGCCATGGAGCACGTGGTCTACGCCAGCGCCATGAATGGCTTTGCCCGCCTTGACCCTAACGACGGCAATATGGACATGTACCCGCTGCTCGACATGATCATCGACGATATGCCCGCGCCCGAGGTTGACGAGAACGCCCCGCTGGCCATGCAATGCGTGACCATCGACCACTCCAACTTCGTTGGTCGTATCGGCATCGGTCGCGTGTACTCCGGCACCATCCACCAGGGCGACCAGATCCTGGTTGTCAAGAACGATGGCTCCAGTGCCACCGCTACCGTCAAGCAGCTCTTTACCTTCGACTACCTGGGCCGTACCGAGTGCCAGGAAGTCGGCGCTGGCGATATCGCTGCTGTCGTGGGTATTGACCGCACCGATATCGGCGATGTTTACACCGACCCCGAGAACCCCGTCGAGCTCGAGCCCATCGAGATCGACCCGCCGACCCTGTCCATCGTCTTTGAGGCCTCGACCTCCCCGCTCGTCGGCCGCGATGGCGACATCGTGGGCGCCCGTCAGCTTAAGGAGCGCCTGTTCAACGAGGCCGAGAACAACGTGACCATGAAGATCGAGGAGCTCGAGGACAAGAGCGGCGTCGAGGTCTCGGGCCGCGGCATCCTGCACCTGTCCGTCCTGATGGAGTCCATGCGCCGCGAGGGCTTTGAGTTCCAGGTCGGCCGTCCCCGCGTTCTGTTTAAGAAGGACGAGAACGGCAACAAGATGGAGCCTGTCGAGCAGGCCGTCGTTGAGTGCCCGGACGAGTACTCAGGCAAGGTCGTTGAGGTCTTCGGTACCTCCGGCGGCATCATGACGAGCATGGACACCTCGGGCATCGTGACGCACCTTGAGTTCAAGATCCCGACCCGCGGCATCATGGGCCTTAAGAACCGCATCATGAACGTCACCCACGGCGAGGGCGTGTTCTACCACACCTTCCTGGAGTACGGTCCCTACGCCGGCGAGATCGGCAACCGTCAGAACGGCGCAATGATCTCCATGACCACCGAGAAGGCCGTTGCCTATGCTCTGGGTACGCTGCAGGAGCGCGGCCAGCTTTTTGTTGAGCCGGGCACCGAGTGCTACGAGGGCATGATCGTGGGCGAGCGCAGCAAGGCTGGCGACATGGTCGTCAACATCGCCCGTACCAAGAACCTGGGCAACCAGCGTTCCTCGACCTCCGATATCTCCGTTCAGCTGGTGCCGCCCCGCACCTTCTCGCTGGAGGAGGCGCTGGAGTACATCGCCGACGATGAGCTGGTGGAGATCACTCCCAAGAACATCCGCCTGCGCAAGCGTCTGCTCAACGCCACCGACCGCAAGAAGGCTGCCGTCCGCGCCGGCCAGGTCAACAAATAAGCGCTGGGCTTTATAGCGTCTAACGAGAAAGGGTGTCGACCGCGATGGTCGGCGCCCTTTTTGGTGCAAGGGGGACAGGTTCGCTTGCACCACGGTGGGGGCGGCTATCCCCTCCGATCGGCTTTCTGGTCAAAGTTAAGTTGTTTAAACATATACATAATTCCACAGGATATAACCGCTTTGATAAAAAACCGTTAACAGGTAAATATCAACTGGTATTAAATTAAAATACCTCTTTACCTGCGGTTTACATGACTGGTATCTATATTGTATTTTATGCATGTGGCATAGACGAACCGTCTTAGAAGTTGCCCCCAATGGGTTCTTGCAATGTGCTAGGTAGGTTCACGTAGATGTTGGGGTTTGTGTTCAATCCGACGATTCGCCGTATTCCACACTGTGTTGTAGGAATTAAGGGACAACTATGGACGCACACCGCTCACGGTCGCTGGGTATGGCGGCCCTGGTCTTTATTTTAATTAGCCTCATCGCCGCCGTTTTTCACGGTGTAGCCCCCGTGCGCGCCGAGGATGTGAGCACACCAACGCCGATTGTGATTGATGAGAATACGGCGGACGTTAGGGTTGAGCTGTTTACCGATGAGGGTCGTAAAACGCCTTTGGATGATAATGCCGTGCTTTCGACCAACACACTCTACGGTTCATTTAGTGCGAAGTTCGAGGCAAATCATGGCCCGAGTGCGGAGCGAAACGTTGCGGAGTACTCTCTCCCGGACAGCATTAAAGCATTTGACAATACCGGTGGCCGCCTTATGGATGATTCCAATCAAGAGGCCGGTACTTGGAGATGTGAGAACAATAAGCTGATTTTTACTTTTAAAGAGTCATGGATTAAGACACACCCATCCGACGTTCATGTTGGTGCTGATTTTTCATTCAAGCTGGCAAATGAGAACGTTGGCTCCGGCGATACAACAAAAGTTAAGTTTCCCGGTACAGTCGAAATCGACATTGCGACCATAGACGGCGATGTGACGGGAGCGAAGGAAGGAAAGTTCTCTCAATCCGGCAGCGAGGGAAAAGTAACTTGGACTCTCAAACTCGAGGTTGCCTCCTATGCTCACAATGTCTGCCTCACGGATGAGCTTGGCAGTAACTTCTCGTTCGTGCCTGGGTCATTTAAGCTGAACGATCGGGAACTCAATCCACAACCAACCATAAATAAACAGACTACGAATCTGAATTTGGGGGATTTGTCCAAAGGGACTTATACGATTACCTATGATTCAGTGATGAACCCGGATGTATCCGTGGGCAACAAAGTTTGGATTAACCAACTCGACGATTCAAAAAACAATGCCAGCTGGACATGGGGCGGAGACCGTAGAGGTGGATTGGAAAAGCCAGGTTCAGCAAATGATTTCCGCTATGACATGATCAACAAGAGCGATGGCACCGGAACGCCGTCCGATATCACCTGGACGGTCACGCTCAACAACGGTGATATCAAAACCGACATGAATGGCTATACATTCACCGACACGCTGGATGAAAATCAGACTTATACGGGTGAATACGTTGTTTATAAGGGGCTTCGCGGCGAGAATAAGATTGCCGACGGCAATCTCGATGGTTCTGCCGGCACGACGTTTAGCTATACGTTTTCAAATCTGTCTGAAGAAGATAGGTACCAGCCCTATCGCATTGTCTATCACACCAAGATGAACAATCTAGACTCGTATGAGCCGGTCCAAAATATGGCGAAGATCGAGCATGAGGAGACGACGCTGCCATCGGGGACAAGCACGGCAACGTTTAGGCGCGGCATTGTCGAGCAGCTGATCACCAAAGAGCTGGAGTCGCATGATGAAAACGGCAATGCCACCTGGATCACCCATGTGAAGATTCCCGAGACGGTCGATGTGTCTCAAGTTAAGATCCTAGACACGTTCAAAAGTACGTATCTGCAGCACCTTAAAGTCGAATCGCTGGCCGTTCAAATCGGTGGTAAAACGCTCACCGAGGGGACCAGTACGAGTGGAGATTATTATTTCTACACTCGTGATGAGGTAACGAAAGGCAACAAGATTAACTTTAATATCCAGCTACGTGCCACCGGGACGGTAATGAGAGAGCTCAGGGCCAACGGATACCAGATTGATGTTGTGTACACGACTGTGACTGATAACCTTGACGGACAGTACTGGAATCTGGCGGCCGTGCAGTTTCCATTTGCCGGAAAGGACTTCAAGCAGTACTCGTCAGAGCCGTATTACATTGTCAATAACTCCAAGACGCCTGATGTTAACAAATCATCGGATGGATATACGTGGGATGGCAAATTTGATTGGTCGCAGGTCGAGCCCGGTTCAACTGAAAAGGGTGCCTGGATTGTGACGTGGACGGTTTGCGCCAACCGCTATAAGACTCCTGCTGATGAATTCTATGGTGCTGGAAAGCTTGACGATCAGCCCATAACGATTAAGGATACCTTGCCGGCTGACGGAACTATGAGCTTTGTTCCCGGATCGGCCACATATACGCTTTATGCGAATCCCTATGACGAGCGTAAAGAAGCCGAACGTGAAGTGGCGAATCAGAGTGTTGAAGGGAATGTTTCAGGTAATGAAGTTACCTTCTCCATCCCCACGACGGCACTCGGTAAATATGCCGGTTATGCCAAGCTTACGTATAAAACGGCAATAAAGCGCAGCGTGCTCAACGCTTCTACGAACTCGACTACGCTCAAAAACTCGGCCAGCGCCGAGTCGGGGAGCAAGACGTTCGGCTCCGGTAGTGGAACCGTCACCATTAAGAACAACGTACTGCAAAAGACCGGCGATCAAGTCTCTAACAGCAACCGTATCAAGTACACCATCTTGGTTAACGAATCGGCAGTTAACCTTAAGAGTGGCAGTGACTCCCTTGAGCTTGTCGATGTCATGGATGCCAAGTGCACGCTGGTGACGGATTCGGTCAAGGTGTACCAGCGCAATGGAACGGGCTGGAGTTTACTTAGCTCGAATCAATATAGGGTCGGTGCCGAGGCCGTTCCCGATCAATCGGGCTCGACTTGTACACAAATGACGCTTACGGTACCCGACGAGGAGTATCTCAAGGTTGAATACGAGATTATTCCTGCTGGCAATACGGGCGAGCATATTTCTCTGACCAATAAAGCGTCTCTTAAGGGCGTTTTCGGGGGCGATATTGGCCATACAAAGGACTGGGAAATTCAAAAGCTGAATGGTTCGGCTGTCGGTAGCGGTGGCGGTATCACGGTGACCAAGGTCGATGCGAGCGATATCACAAAGAAGTTGCCCGGTGCCGAATTTACGCTTTATGAGGTCGATATGGATAAGGCTATGCAGTCAGGTGTCGACGGCGCCATGACCGAGCCTCCTCAGAAGGCCACGACTAATAGCAATGGTGAGGCAGCGTTTGGGTCTGAGGGCAATAAGATGAAGGCCTATACGCTGTACTGTCTCAAAGAAACCACCGCGCCCGAGGGCTATACTGCGATTTCCGAACCCGTATGGATTATGTTGAAAGGGCAAGACGAGCAGCAATACAAAGAGGCCCTTGCTAAGGCAGAGAGATTGAAGCAGGTGTGTGCCGTCGTCAAGACCCCAACGGCGAGTACTGCCATTATGGTTTCTGACGAACCGTATAGTGGGCAGGCCGTGATTTCTGCCACCAAGACGCTCGAAGGCTCGACCTTGCAAGAAGGCCAGTTCGGGTTTGTGCTCAAGGACAAGAACACCGGTAGGGTTCTCCAGACCATCAGGAATGGCGCGGATGGTGATATTAACTTTGTCTTGGATTACACCGAGATGGGGACCTATGAGTACACTATCTCCGAGGTCATTCCCGAGGGCGCCGACGAGAACAACGTCAAGAATCACATTACCTACGACACAACCGAGTATGAGGTCACGGTTACGGTGACCAAAGGCACGGGAAAGCTCGATACAGCCGTTACCTATGGCGGTACTGACCCCACAGTTCCGCCGACTTTTACCAACAAGTACTCGACTACGCTACCTGAGGCGGGCGGGGCTGGTTTGACTATGACGTATCTGGCCGGCGCTTCGTTGCTGTGCTTCGCCGCGACGTGGATGCATGCTCGCCGCCATCGCGATCGGGATCGAGGTGGTCGCCGTGAGTAAACTGCACCGCCGCTTGTTGACCGTCATGATGGTGGCCATGACGACTATCCTCGCTTTTGCAGCGTCGCCCGAGACGGCCCGTGCTGTCGATGCCGGAGCCATCACGATTGGCGGCGACGTCGCGACGCAATACGATGCATACCAGCTCTTTTCGGCAACTGTTACCGATAAAGCCGGCTCCGATCAAAAGGTCGCGACGGACTTGGCGTGGGCGAGCGATGCAGCTCGTCAGGCTGTCCTTCCCGTTCTTTATGATGCGGGGTTTGATAGCTCGGCATCGACGGCGCAAGAGGCTGCCGAGTGGCTGAATGCCGATGGGCATATGACGACCTCGCTGGCGATAAAACTCGCCAGAGCAATTTGCAAATCCGACACCCCTTCTGTGGCCCTTAACGCGGGCACGGCGGCCGAGCTGCCCTGCGGCTACTGGCTCATCGTCGCCGACGACGATGCCATCGCCCAGGTCGAGGCCGGCACCGCGCCGATCATGGCCCTGGTCGGCGGCAGCGCCGTCACCGTCAAGCCCAAGGCGGCGAGCCCCAAGGTGGCCAAGCACGTGCTGGAGGACAGCACCGCCGCCTGGCAGAAGGCCGCCGACGCCACGGTCGCCGACGACCTGTACTGGCGCCTCTCTGCCACGGTCCCGGCGGGTCTTACCGCCTACGACACCTATACGGTGCGGTTCGTCGATACCGTGAGCGCGGGGCTCGATCCCTCCAAGGTCGCCGCGAGCATGCATGTTTACGTGGCGGCGGGCGCGGACGGCGGCTTCGACGCCGTCGCATGTGAGGGCGGCAACGCCAGCTCGACGCCGGCTAAAGGGTGGACAGACATTACTTCACAGTGCAAGGTCTCGGTCGAGGGCAATGCCTTCACCGTGCGCACCGACGACCTGGTCGCCGTGCTCGGCGGGGCAGGCGCCTTTACCGCGGGCGCCCGCGTGGTTGCTATCTACAATGCGCCGTTGGGGGCCAACTGCAATCGAGGCGCTACCAAGGGCAATCCCAACGAGGTCTTCCTGCGTTACCCGCGCTCTCCCCTCGCCGACCAGTCCGGCGACGCCGGATTCACCCGCACGCCGAGTGACGATGCGACGGCCTACACCTGGGGACTCAGTCTGATCAAGCGCTCAAGCTCGGACGATGAACCGCTCGCGGGCGCCAAACTGCGCATCATCGATGACCGCGGGCGCATCCTAACGACCGACGGCTCGTGGTCGACGGATACCGATGCGTACGTCACCTCGGGCGCAGATGGCCATGTGGAATTGAGCGGTGTGGACGCGGGCGTCTACACCGTCGAGGAGGTCGCGGCTCCCAAGGGCTACACCGCCTTTGAGGGCAAACGCACGGTGACGGTTACGGCCGAGGGCCTGGACGTTAAACAGGTGACGGCCGCGAAGCCCAAGGTGACCGTGTCGGCCGAAAGCTCTCTGCGGGTTGATACCGCCGATGCCGGGACGGGTTCGATTGAGCTGTCGGTGCTCAACACCCCAAGCAAAGAAGCGGGTCGAGGCTTTATGCCCTCGACGGGAGATAGAACGTTGGTGCTGGTGGCGGTTTTGGCTGCCATAGGAGTGGCGGCTATTGTTGTCGCGCTCGTCATCAAGCGGGGAGGAGGTCGCCGTGAAAAATAATTGTCCCCCCTTTTTTGCTCAATGGCGTACTGCCTCCGTAACGAGTGACGCGCAGGCCTACCGACCTGATGATCATTGGTTTTGAAAAAGCTACTAGAGAACCCTCCAAGAAAAGCGGGGCACCCGGTCGACGCGATCGGATGCCCCGCTTCGTTTGTTGATGCAAAGTAACCTGGCACCTTTGTGGTGGTTGGCGGCTAAGCGGTGGGGAGTCCCGGCGTGTTAGCCGGCTGCTGCGGTTTGAGGCGGGCGTTGCGCCAGATGGTTTGGATGATGTAGCCGAGTGTAAAGACGAAGGCCACGCCGCTGATGAAATCGCCTACAAGGGGGATTGCCGTAAGCGCGCCCGCGGCGATGCCGCCCACGGCTGCCATGGCGTAGCGGTTCTGGTTGTGTCCGACCATGCGGACAATGGCGCACCCCGTAAATGCGCTCGACACCAACGCGATGCCTATAACGCCGCACAAGAGGGCTCCGGCAAGCGACAGACCAGCGATAGAGATAATCAGCAGTAGGACGGCGGGGACGATAGCAATCGTACCCAGAAGACCGCTCACCCACAGGGGCGTGGGGTGCTGGTGGAGCATGTCGGCGGCGCTGGCAGTCGCACGCGGGAAGACGAGCTCGAGCAGCAGAGCGACAAAGCAGGTCGAGAGTGCCGCGGCGACGATACCGCCGATGACATCGTTAACGGTGGAAGTATCCTCGTTCTCGGTGCGGTCGATCTTGAGCGCGCCGACCTCGGCTCCCGCGGCGCGCTCGGGGTCCTCGGAGACGTGCGCGTTCACGGTGCCGGTGATGTGGGCGTTTTTGCCCAGGATGAGCTTGTCGGCCCAAACCTCGACATCGCCCTCGACGGTGCCATCGATGGTCACCGTGTCGCCCGCAAGCGCTGCCGACTTGGTGGAGCCGCGCAGGGCAACCGTCTCGCCTATCGCGTAGAAACAGTTGGCGGTGCTGTCGGAATTGAGTACGACGTGCTGACCGACGACCGTGACGCTGCCATCAACCGTAGTCTTGGCAATGTCGATGGTGCGCGCCGCCAAGCGGACGGCGCCGCCCACCGTGCAGTCGCGGATAGAGAGGGTATCGCCCGCGGCGATGATATCGCGGTCAATGGACGCATCGTCCAAGTTGAGGGCCTGGCCGGCCCAGTACAGGTCACCCTCGACGCCAGACGGATCGACGTCATTGTCGGTCGCAAGTACGTTTCCTGCGGTGTCTGTGCCGGCGAACGACGCCGTGGGAAGTGCGGTGAGCGCGAGCGCGATGAGCGCGAATGCCATAAGCAGGCAGCGACGCATCTTGTGTGACGGCGCCGTTGCGGTTTGATTGAAAGCCATGGTTGATCCTTTTGTTAGGTGTTCGGCATATACCTAACAGGGTACCCAACGCGGGGGCGCTCTAAAAGAACCTCTCGGTTGCATTTCGAAGGGTCGTGCCGTGCTGTCTACTTTTTACGGTGCAAGAAGCGCGCGATATCTTCTTCGGTGGGGCTTTTGATGTCAAAGCGCAGCGAGAGCCAGCGCAGACCCATGGTAACGACAACGCATACGACCAGCGCGGCGACATTGCTCATGATACCGCTCATAACGAGACACACATAGCTTGTCGATCCGGCGATGGCGGCGATGGCATAAAAGTTAGTACGTTGGAAAATGCCCGGAACCACGCCCATAAAGCCGTCGCGCAACATGCCGCCGCCCACCGCGGTGAAAAAGCCCATCATGATGCACACCGCCGGCGCAAAGCCGTAGACCAGCGCCTTGTCTGCTCCAGTGGCGGCGTAGATGCCGACCGAGATGATATCGAGCAGGGGAATGAGTTTTTCGGGTTTGTCGACGATTGCCGGGAAAATATAGATGATGGCTGCCGTGGCAATGGAAAGCGGGAGTGCCATCGGCTGGTTGAGGATGTAGACGTTGCCCACCTGGAGTGTCATATCGCGCAAAAGACCGCCGCCCAGTCCACAGACCACGGCGAGCGCGACGGCGCCCACCAGGTCGAGCTTGTGCTCGCGCGCGACCAACACGCCCGAGATCGATGCCGCGACGACGGCGAACATCTCGAGCCAAAACGGGATGGCGACCATGGCATCCGAGGCGTGTGCGGTAACGATCATAGCGGCGGCAACGGGCAAGATGGGGTCCTTTGGATCGTGGGTTTAGACAATGCCCGTACATAGTACATGGTTGGCGGGCCTGGCGACCCTATTGCTCGGTAAACGGTTGGCAGCGGATGCTGACATGGCATTGCTGGAATGCCGGGGATCCAAAACATGTACGTCGCCCTCCAAAAACGGCATTTTTCGACATCTTTGGAGGCGGACGTACATGTTTGGATTGAGCTCACAGCATGAGTGAGTTGATTTACTCACATCCGGTATATTTCCCCACTTCAACGGACATAAGAGTTGGATACCGGCTCAGAGCGAGAGGCCCTCAATGGATACCCCTGTTCTCATTTCGCATAAAACCGCATGGCTTGTCCATCATGCACCCCAGAATTTGGTTCAGTCTCTTGCGCGGCACGACTACCAGATAGGCGCACAAGGCATCTCCACCCAGCAACGTGTTGCGCGCATACGACAGGCTCTTACCGACTGCGGCATTCCGTCCGATATGCTTAAGACTATCGATATCGCGGTTGTATTCGAATTCGAGCGAATTCGTACCAAAGGCGTCGTTTGTCACATTCTTGGACAAAATCTTCCCTACGAGTATATTAACGAGTTGACGCCCGGAATCTTCATCACCGACGAAGCCTTCACCTTTGTGCTCGCTGCCGAGTGGATGGATAGGATCGAATATCTCGAATATGGCTATGAAGTTTGCGGCGATTATCGCATGAGGCTCAATCCCGCCGACCCTTATACCGAGCAACCAGCCACCACCTCCAAGGATGAAATAACCGAACTGCTCGATCGGCACCCCGGCAAACCCGGTGCCACACGTGCACGGCTCGCGCTCAGGCACATCTACGATCACTCGGCCTCGCCTATGGAGACCGCTTCGGCAATCGCCCTCTCGCTCCCAACAAGCGAAGGCGGGGTTGGTATCCGAGGTATCGAACTCAACAAACCGCTCGAGATCCCTCAACGTCTCTGGCATTGCACAAAAGCCCGAACACTCAAAATCGATGCCCTCATTACCTATAAGCGCAGGGAGCTCGGTATCGAATATAAGGGCGGTTTTCACGATGAGTTCGAGCGCAAGGGGGCAGATGCGGAACGAGAGGCCGTTCTCTCCCAAATGGGATATCGAATCGTTACGCTCACTTCGGCTCAGTTCGGCAGCCAGCTCGCCTTTCACCGCGCCATGAACAACATTCGCGAAGCACTCGGCATGCCTCGCTGTACCGACACCGGGTACCAGCGAGAGCAAAACGAACTACGCAAGGCGCTTATCCGCAACTGGAAGGGCATGCGAGACGAAGAGGCACCTTCCGAATAGTGCCACTCCCGTGAACTCAATCCAAACGTGTACGTCAGCCTTCAAAGATGTCGAAAAATGTCGGTTTTGGAGGGTGACGTACATGTTTGGGGAAGCGTGGGATCGAGACGTATTTCGATAACAAAAAAAGCCCCATTGCTGGGGCTCATACCATCTAATGGCGGAGGAGGAGGGATTCGAACCCTCGTGACCTTATACAGGCCAAACGGTTTTCGAGACCGCCGCATTCAACCACTCTGCCACCCCTCCGCGTGGGGTAAAAACAAAGCAGGCTCAAAGGCCTGCTTTGGAATTAACTGGCGGAGAGTCAGGGATTTGAACCCTGGAGACGCTTTTGACGCCTACACGATTTCCAATCGTGCTCCTTCGGCCACTCGGACAACTCTCCGTTAAATGCGAAAGTCAGTATACACGAGGAATCGCAAAGTGCAAACAGAAAAGTTGGCATTTTTTAAAACGCTTGGCCGCGTTTGGCGTTGCAGCGGGGTTTGAGATGCCAAAAAACGGCTTCCGACCAGCGTAGTTGATCAACTCGATTGTTCAAAGGGGGTATTTATAAGCGATTTGGCAATGAATTTAAAAATCTTTGGGTGGTGCTGTGGGCCACTGGTATGCATTTTGCGACCACAACCATGCGCCCGTTGACCTGTGGCTTGGCTCAGCTTGTCCTCACGGCACCGTATCTTGTCCACAGATCCGTCAAGCTTTTGGTCAGCATTTGGTTGGAATGCGCATGAAACGTCGTGCGAGTATGGGCATATGTGGAGGTCATGAGGTTGTAGCTGCATATTCTTGCAGCCTAGGAGGTTGAAAGATATTATTACCAAGTCTTTTCCTGCTTCAGGCGCACCTTCACGACCTGAAGCCACATTTGCCCAGAGGAGGTGACAATATGAAGGCTTATGAACTGCTGTTCTTTGTTGACCCGTCGCTCGACCCCGAGACTCGTCTCGCTGTTATGAAGCGTATCGATACCACGATCGCTGAGGGCGCTGGCAAGGTCGACTCCGTTGACGAGTGGGGCAAGCGCAAGCTCGCCTACGAGATCAACGACCTCACCGATGGTGACTACACCCTCATCAACTTCCACGCAGATCCTACCCAGATCGCCGAGCTTGATCGCGTCCTGCGCATCACCGACGCTGTGGTCCGCCACATGATCGTCCGTCGCGACGACCAGGAGTAAGACTGTCGTTTTGGACTGGGCTTGTGCCCCAAGAGGAAGTAGTGAGTTATGAGCATCAATCGAGTGAACATCACCGGTAACCTCACCCGCGATCCCGAGCTGCGCGCCACCGCCGGCGGAACCCAGGTTCTGTCCTTTGGCGTCGCCGTGAACGATCGTCGCCGCAACGCGCAGACTGGCGAGTGGGAGGACTATCCCAACTTTGTCGACTGCACCATGTTCGGCACCCGCGCCGAGGCCGTGAGCCGTTTCCTGGCAAAGGGAAACAAGGTCGCGATCGAGGGCAAGCTGCGCTACAGCTCTTGGGAGCGCGACGGCCAGCGCCGGAGCAAGCTTGAGGTCATCGTCGATGAGATCGAGTTTATGAGCTCCCGTGGTGGCCAGGGTGGCTACGACCAGGGCGGTTACGCCCCCGCAGCCCCCGCGCCCGCAGCACGTCCTGCCGCACCGGTGGCTACGCCGCCCGCGGTCGACGTCTACGATGAGGACATCCCGTTTTAAGGGCTGTTCACCTATTTTTGAGTGAGAGGCGGCTTTGGTTCGCCGAAGTTGCCAAACGAAAGGTATTTTGACATGGCTAATGATTTTTCTGCACGTCAGCCGCGTCGTAAGTACTGCCAGTTCTGCAAGGAGAACACTGAGTTCATCGACTATAAGGACACTCAGCTTCTCCGTAAGTACATGACCGACCGTGGCAAGATCAAGCCCCGTCGCGTCACTGGCGCTTGCACGCAGCATCAGCATGACATCGCCAACGCCATCAAGCGCGCCCGCGAGATGGCTCTCCTGCCGTACACCGTCCCCGTGGTTTCCTCTCGTGGCAACCGCGACCGCGGCTAAGAAGGGAGACACATCATGAAGGTTATTCTTCTCGATGAGATCAAGGGCAAGGGCGGCGAGGGTGACGTCGTAGAGGTCGCTCAGGGTTACGCTGAGAACTTCCTGTTCCCCAAGAAGCTTGCTGTTGCCGCCACCAAGGGCAACCTCAAACAGCTTGACGAGCGTCGCAACAACATCGCCAAGCGCGAGGCCGTCCGTCTGGCTACCGCCAACGAGACCAAGGCTGCCTTCGAGGGCAAGACGGTCACCGTTGACGTCAAGGTCGGCGACGAGGGCATCCTCTTTGGCTCCGTTACCGCCGCTATGATCGCTGACGCCATCAAGGCTCAGCTCGGTATGGACATCGACCGCAAGCGCGTCGAGCTCGGTAAGCCCATCAAGGTTGCCGGTGCCCACTCCGTTGCCATCTCGCTGTACCGCGAGATCAAGGCCGAGGTTGTCGTTCTCGTTGGCGTTACCGCCGAGGAGCTCGCTGCCGAGGCTGAGGCTGAGGAGACCGCTGAGGTCGCCGAGGCCGAGACCGCCGAGGTCGAGACTGAGGCTGCTGCCGAGTAGCATTTGCTGCAACGCAACAATCTTGTTCTAAGAAGGGCGCTCTGGGAGACCAGGGCGCCCTTTTGTTTTTTGCGCTGAGTGAGTGTCATGGTGAACGGTGCGTCGAAGTCCTATATACGGGACCGTTCATCCGTTTCGTTCGGTGATGATTGCCGGGGCGCGGCCCGTTTTGGGACCGTGGCTGATACTATGGATGCTCGCAAGCGATATGAATGAGGATGCTCATGGCATATGACGAAAGGGAGATGGGGCTGACGGTTGAGGACCGCGGTTCCAAATTGGGTCTCCCTCAAAACCAAGATGCAGAGGCCAACGTACTGGCCGCCATGCTGCTGTCGCCCGAGGTGGTCGAGGAGGCCCAGGTCGAGCTGCAGCCCGATGACTTCTACCGGCCCATTCATAAGACCATCTACACCGCGATGGTCGATATGTACAACAGCCGCATTCCCATCGACTCTATCTCGCTGATCGATTACCTGCGCAGCATTAACAAGCTTGATGCCGTGGGCGGCGAGGCCTACATTTTGGAGCTGATGGGTCAGACCCTGTCGCTCGTGAACTGGCAGCACCATGCCGCCATCGTCCGTCGCGACTCGATGCTGCGCGAGCTGATCGGTGCCACCAACGAGATCAACGCGCTGGCCTACAACGCCCCTACCGACACCAAAGAGGTCGTGGAGCTGGCCGAGAGCAAGCTGCTCAAGGTCACGGCGCGCGAGGTCAAGTCGAGCTATAAGACACTGACCGAGTTTATGGTCGAGGCCTATAACGAGGCCGAGGAAGTGTGTAAGGCCGGCGGACAGGCCGCGGGCGTGCCCACCGGCTTCCCGTCGCTCGACCGCATGCTTATGGGTTTCCGCGAGGGCCAGCTCATCATTATCGGCGCCCGCCCTGCCGTGGGTAAGACGTCGTTCGCTCTGAACCTGGCACTTAACGCTGCCGCTGCTGGTTATACCGTCGGCTTCTTCTCGCTGGAGATGTCGGGCAAGGAAATTGCCCAGCGCCTGATTTGCGCCTACGCCATGATTTCGATCAGCGACTTCCGTACGGGCCGCATTAGTCCCGAACAGTGGGCCAATATCAACGAGGCCACGCAGACCTTGTCTAAGCTCGACATTCTGATTGACGATACGCCCGGCACCACGGTGACCGAGATTCGCGCCAAGAGCCGCCGTATGCTCCACAACAAGGAGAAGGCCATCATTATCCTGGACTACCTGCAGCTGGTGAGTCCTCCGCCGGGACGTCGCTCCGAGAGCCGTACCGTCGAGGTCTCCGAGATGTCGCGTGGTTTAAAGATCATGGCCAAGGAGCTCAAGATTCCGTTAATCGCGCTATCGCAGCTGTCGCGTCAGGTTGAGTCCCGTACCGGCAAACGCCCGCAGCTGTCCGACCTGCGTGAATCGGGCTCCATCGAGCAGGACGCCGACATCGTTATGTTCTTGGACCGCTCCGCCGATGAGGCCGAGGCCTCGCGTGACGATCGACCCGACGAGGGCGTTACGCGTATCGTCGTGGCCAAGAACCGTTCGGGCCCGATCGGTGATGTCGATCTGATGTTCCTGCCGGCATCCACCAAGTTCTATGAGCTTGATGGGGCGCATACCGAGGAGTAGGACAGGCGCCCGTTGCACGGGTATACTGGGAATGTTTTGTGCTTCTGCGTGCCAGCGTGGCGCGTAGACAGTCCATGAATGTAAGGAGTAAACATGCCGTCAACCGTTTTGGTCGGTGCCCAGTGGGGCGATGAGGGCAAGGGTAAGATCTGTGACCTGGTCGCCGGCGACTTCGATGCCGTCGTGCGCTATTCGGGCGGTAATAACGCCGGCCACACCATCGTCGTCAACGGCAAGAAGTACGGCCTGCACCAGGTGCCCTCCGGCATCATGTATTCCGACCATATGTCGGTGATCGGTAACGGCTGCGTCGTCAACCCCAAGGTTGTCCTTGAGGAGATCGACATGTTCGAGGCCGACGGCATCACCACCAAGAACCTCAAGATCAGTGGCAACGCGCACATCATCATGCCGTACCACATCGATCTGGATGGTGCTTTTGAGCAGAAGCTCGGCAAGAAGAACATCGGTACCACCAAGCGCGGCATCGGTCCGTGCTACCAGGACAAGATGGCCCGCATCGGCCTGCGCATGCAGGACATGCTGGACGAGGCGCTGTTCCGCGACAAGCTGGAGACCGCTCTTGCCCGCGTGAATCCGGAGCTGGAGCTCATCTACCACCTGCCCACCTACACCGTGGACCAGATCTGCGACGAGTATCTGCCCATGGCCGAGCGCCTGCGCCCCTACATCACCGAGACGAGCCTGCTGCTCAACAACATGATCGACGAGGGCAAGGACCTGCTGTTCGAGGGCGCCCAGGCAACGCTGCTCGACATTGACCACGGCACCTATCCGTACGTGACGTCATCCAACTGCACCGCCGGCGGCGCCATCACCGGCTCCGGCGTCGGTATGAAGAATGTCGACCGCGTGCTGGGCGTCATGAAGGCCTATATCACCCGCGTCGGTTCGGGCCCCATGCCCACCGAGCTTTCCTATGAGTCCGAGGCCGGCCATACGCTGACCGAGGAAGGCTATGAGTACGGCGTGACCACCGGTCGCCGTCGTCGCTGCGGTTGGTTCGATGGCCCCATCGCCAACTACGCCTCGCGTGTCAACGGCCTCACCGATATCGCCATGACCAAGCTCGACGTGCTTTCGGCCTTCGATACCATCAAGGTGTGCGTTGCCTACGACGTCGACGGCGAGCGTTACACGAGCGTGCCCGAGCATCAGGTGCGCTTTGAGCACGCCAAGCCCATCTACGAGGAGCTCCCCGGCTGGAAGTGCGACATTACCGGTTGCCGCAGCTTTGACGAGCTGCCGCAGGAGGCTCAGGACTACGTGGCATTTATCGAGGATCTGGCACACACCCGCGTGACGTTCATTGGCGTCGGCGCCGGTCGCGAGCAGATCATCAACCGATTCTGGAAGTAATCGGCACTATTCGGTTATTGCGATATACCCCTTTGCAGCCCGGACGGGCGGCCGAGGGGTATATTTGCTTGCAAAGGGCTCGCGCGGAGCGGGCCGTTCATCCATAGAGGAGGCACCCTTGAAGGCGGACACTCAAACCATCGACATCCTGTTGTTGGGCAGCGGCGGCCGCGAGCATGCTTTGGCAGCTAAGCTCGCAGCATCACCGCGCGCCGGCAAGCTCTACATCGCGCCGGGTAACGGCGGTACCGCGAGCTGCGGCGAGAACGTGGTTCTCGACGATTGCGATCCTGCGGCCGTGGCGGCGTTTGCACAGAGCCACGGATGCGGACTCGTGGTAATTGGCCCCGAGGCTCCGCTCGTGGCGGGCGTGGCCGACGCCGTGCGCGCGGCGGGTATTCCCTGCTTTGGCCCGGGCGCCGAGGGCGCCCAGATGGAGGGCTCTAAGCTGTTCTCCAAGCAGCTCATGGAGCGCGCTGGTATCCCGACGGCAGCCTATGGCTCGTTTACCGACGAGGCTTCGGCTCTTGCCTATGTGCGTGAGCAGGGCGCTCCGCTGGTCGTGAAGGCCGACGGCCTGGCCGCAGGCAAGGGCGTTATCGTGGCGACTGAGCTTGCGCAGGCCGAGGAGGCCGTGCGCGAGTGCTTTGGCGGCACCTTTGGCGATGCCGGCAAAACCGTGGTCATCGAGGAGATGCTGACCGGCCCCGAGTGCTCGCTGCTGGCCTTTACCGACGGTAAGACCGTGCGCCCCATGGCCACCTCGCAGGACCACAAGCGTGCGCTCGAGGGCGACAAGGGCCCCAACACCGGTGGCATGGGCGTCTACAGCCCGGTGCCTATCGTGACCGACGAGGAGCACGCTACCATGGTGAAAGTCATGGAACAGACCGTGGCTGAGCTTGCTGCCGAGGGCATCGACTACCGCGGCTGCCTGTATGGCGGCTTTATGCTCACCCCCGCCGGCCCCAAGGTGCTGGAGTTCAATGCCCGCTTTGGCGATCCTGAGACGCAGGTCGTGCTGCCGCGCCTTAAGAACGACCTGGTCGAGGTCATGCTGGCTTGCGCCAACTGCGAGCTCGATCAGATTGAGCTCGATTGGCGTGACGAGTGGGCCGTGGCCGTTGTCCTGACGAGCGCGGGCTATCCCGGCAGCTACGAGAAGGGCAAGGTCATTACCGGCATCGAGGATGCCGAGGCTATGGAGAACGTGACGGTGTATCACGCCGGTACTGCCGTGGTGGACGGCGAGCTCGTGACCAACGGCGGTCGTGTGCTCGCCGTGACCGCGCTGGGCGATACGTTCGAGAACGCTCGCGACCTTGCCTACGAGGCCTGCGAGAAGATCAACTTTGAGGGCAAGACCCTGCGCCACGACATTGGCCTGCGTGCGCTGCGCGGCCGCGACGCCTGGGATGCCTAAAATCCGAGAGGAATGAGACGGATGGACGAGAAGAACGAAGAGCTCGTGGACGCGCAGATCGTCGAAGAGGACAGCCGCATGTATGGGCACGCCGAGGGCGAGCCTGGCGGCGAGGTCGCTGACGAGCCGGCGCTGGTGCTGGGCGACGACGACCCGCACGATGCCGAGCTGCACGAGAAGATTCTTTCGGAGGAGTGCGCCTGGAAGGGCAAGATCCTCGACGTCCACCGTCTTGAGGTTGAGCTGCCCAACGGTCGCCGCAGCGCCCGCGATATCGTTCGCCATCCGGGTGCGGCGGCCGTTGTGGCACTGACCGAGAGCGGCAAGATCGTGCTGGTGCGTCAGTACCGCACCGCCATCGACCGCGTGACGGTCGAGATTCCCGCCGGCAAGCTCGATCCGGGCGAGGACCCGCTCGATTGCGCCAAGCGCGAGCTGCATGAGGAGACGGGCTTTAGGGCTGGTCGCATTCGCTTTTTGACGTCGATTGTCACGTCCTGCGGTTTTTGCGATGAGATCATCCACATCTACTTGGCTACCAAGCTCGAGTTTGATGCGCCCGACCCCGACGATGACGAGTTTGTCAACGTCGACCTGGTGCCACTGCATGAGCTGATCGACGCCGTACTCGACGGCAAGATCGAAGACGCCAAGACCGTTGTGGGTGCCTTGGCTTGCGACAGCATTGCTCATCGTTTGGGTGGAGCGGAACTTTAACGAGCGGGGATGATCCCGCAGGTTTGTGTAAGTCAGCGAAAGTGCTCCATTTGAGACAAGGTGGCCTAAAAGAGAAGGGAAGCGTATGGATATACGCGACCGACGATTGAAGGCCAGATTGTCCAAATGGAGCACTTGCAGCGTCGAGACGAAACGCGGTTTGGTAAAACCGCGTAAGGTGACTATGTTTAAGAGGTTTCTTTCGTATTACAAGCCCCAGATGGGGCTTTTTGTTGCTGATACTCTTTGTGCTCTGGTGCTTGCCGCCATTGACCTGGCGTTCCCCATTATCTTGCGCAATCTGACCGGCGGGCTCTTTACTCAGGGTCAGGCTGCTATTATGCAGGCGCTCGGTATGATCGCGGTGGGACTGGTGCTGATGTATGTCATCCGCTGCGCCTGCCGCTATTTTGTGAGCTATTGGGGTCATGTGATGGGCGCGCGCATGGAGTCCAAAATGCGCGAGGACCTGTTCGATCAGTACGAACGGTTTAGCTTTGCGTACTTTGATCGCAACAGCTCGGGCGACATGATGAGCCGCGTGGTCAATGACCTGTTCGATATCTGCGAGGCGGCGCACCATGTGCCCGAGTGGATTATCATCTGCGGCATCGAGATCGTCGGTTCGTTTGTGATTCTCTTTGCCATCGCCCCGCTGCTGGCGCTTGCCATGGCCGTGGTGACGGCGGTGTTTGCGGTCATCATGTTTTGGCAGAACATGCGCATGCGCGAGGTCTTTAGCGACAACCGCAAAAAGATCAGCGGCATCAATGCGCAGCTGCAGGATTCGCTGGCCGGTATGCGCGTGGTCAAGAGTTTTGCGAACGAGGAAGCTGAGCGCTCCAAGTTCCGCGCCTCTAACGACCGCTATCTTTCGTCCAAGGAGAATATGTATCACGAGATGGGCGTCTACACAGCGACATATGGCCTGCTCTCGGGCGTGTTGTACGTGATCGTGGTGCTGCTGGGTGGTTGGCTCGTTGCCCAGGGTCAGCTGCAGGCAGTCGATATGGCAACCTTTGCACTCTACATTTCGCTGTTCTGCACGCCGCTCGAGACGCTCGTCAATTCGGCCGAGACGTATCAGAAGGCCATCGCCGGCTTTAAGCGTATGGACGAGGTGCTCTCGACGGCGCCGGATATCCAGGACAAGCCGGATGCCGCGGACCTGCAGGTGACGGCTGGCGCGGTTGAATATCGCGATGTGTGCTTCAGCTACGAGGATGTTGAGCTGGGCAGCAGCGAAGAGGCTCGTCCCGTGATCGACCATATGAATCTGTCCATCAAGCCCGGCCAGACCATTGCCCTGGTCGGCCCCTCGGGCGGTGGCAAGTCTACGACTTGTTCGCTGCTGCCGCGCTTTTATGACGTGGCTGCTGGATCCGTCAGCATCGATGGCCAAGACGTGCGCGACGTGACGCAACAGAGTCTGCGCCGCGCCATTGGCCTGGTGCAGCAGGATGTCTATCTGTTTGACGGTACGATTGGCGAGAACATCGCTTACGGCAAGCCAGGCGCCACGGCAGAAGAGGTCGCCGAGGCCGCCCGCCGCGCCAATATCGATGCCTTCATTGAGTCGCTGCCGCAGGGCTACGACACGGTCGTGGGCGAGCGCGGCAGCCGTCTTTCGGGCGGCCAGAAGCAGCGCGTAGCCATTGCGCGCGTGTTTCTCAAGAACCCCAAGATCCTGATCCTGGACGAGGCGACGAGCGCCTTGGATAACGAGAGCGAGGAGGCGGTGCAGGAGTCGCTCGAGCGCCTGGCGCGCGGCCGCACCACGATCATCATCGCCCACCGTCTCTCGACCATTAAGCATGCCGACGAGATTGCGACCGTCGAGCATGGTCGCGTTGTGGAACGTGGCACGCACGAGCAGCTTCTCGCCCGTGGCGGCACCTATGCCCGTTACTATCGAATGCAGTTCGAAGGTGCGCGTGCGCACGAGCTCGACTGATTGATATGACAGGAAGTATATGGCTGAGAAGAACCCTTTGACTCCGGAAGAAGTGACGGAGTTATTCTCCGAGATCGACGCATCCGGCGTTTTGGATCCGACGCTTGCCAAAAAGCGCACCGAGCGCATGCGCGAAAAAGAGGCAGCGGCCAAGCGCGGCGACAAGGCGGCGCTGGCGCAGCTTCGCAGCGAAGATCGCGCAAGCCAGACAAAACAGATCGACCCGCTGTCCGAGGACGACCCTTCGGGCTCGCAGGTGAGCCATACCATTACGAAGACCGCTATGGCTGTGGTCATCGGCATCCTTGTACTGATCGTGGGCATGCAGATTGGCTACGGCGTGATGCGCCGCCTGAACACTGCCAACCTGTCCGAGAGTGTTTCGGTGGATACCGTTTCCACGGCACTGAAGGGCGGCCTTGAGTGGGGTAACGGCTTTACGCAGTTCCCGCTCGACTTTACCGTCGACGAGGCGGACGAGCGCACAGGCACGGTCGAGGTAACGGTGTTGGACACGTCGTCTGCCAACGAGCTCGAGCTGCTGTCCAACGGGCAGATTCAGGCTGCGGCACTTGCGACCAACGCGTTGCTCAACGATAAGATCGACCGCGTGGTGTACAACGTGCATGCCTATATCGATGAGGACAGCAACATCCAGCATGATTCCTTCTTTGGCATGTTCCCCGCGAGGGGTCATCAGAGCGCCATTCTGACGTTCGTGTGGACCAAGAGCTCATCGACCGCTACGAACATCGACTGGAAGATGCATATCGTGAGTATGGATGACACGATTGCCGAGCGCATTCAAAAGCAGGTGAACTCGGTGTCGTCGCTGATTGAGGATCCGTCGGTGAGCCAGACCAAGATTGACGAGGAAAAGGCCGAACGTGACCTGGAGCATCGTCTGCATGGCCGCGAGATCTTCCGCGGTGGCAAGCCCGACCGCACGCCGTCCGATCTGCTAGAGCAGGATAAATAAGACGCCATCATCCCGCGTGAGCCAAGCGCCCGCGCGGGATGATTTTTCTGGGACGGGGATTAAATAATCATTCTGTTATGTATGTAGTTGGCGACAAAGCCCTGCTCTCAGAATGATTTTTTAATCCCCGTCCCAGAAAAATCATTATGCATAGAAAGTCATAATTATCATTTCGTAAACATTTCGATGAAATTAACGCCTTGGCGCATACTTGCGGTTAAAATACCGCAAGGCCTAACTACCAACCTTTAAGCCGGTCCGGAGAGACCGGGAAGGAGAATTATGGCGAATAACCATACTGCGGGCACTGCTGCCCGCACCTTCGCGCCCAGCGAGCTTTGCCAGCGCATGCTGGCCAAAACCAGCAAGGGCACCTGCGGTCCCTGCATCCTGTACCTTGAGGATGGGACCATTTTTTATGGCCGTGCATGCGGTGCCGAGGGTACCGCGACCGGCGAGGTCTGCTTCAACACCTCGCTTGAGGGCTACTTTGAGGTCATGACCGACCCGAGCTATGCCGGCCAAATTGTAACCATGACCTATCCGCAGATCGGCAACTATGGCATCGACGAGACCGACGTCCAGTCGGCCTTCCCCGGCGATACCGCTCGCCCCGTGAGTGCTCCCGCCATGCGCGGCATGATCGTCCGCGACATGTGCGCCACGCCTTCCAACTGGCGCTCGGCCGTCAGCGTGCCGGAGTACCTGCGTGCCCACGGCATCGTCGCTATCGAGGGCGTCGACACCCGCGCTCTTGTGCGCCACCTGCGCGACAACGGCTCCAAGATGGGCATTATCTCGACGGAAATCTTTGACGTCGTCGAGCTTGCCGAGCGTCTGGCCGCAGCGCCGACGCTGGTGGGCGAGAACCTGGTCAAGACCGTGAGCTGCCCTGAGCCCCACGAGTTTGCAGCTGCCGACCTGCCCGCTACGCATGACTTTGCGCTTGCCCCTGCCGCCCCCGCCCGCCACAACGTGGTCGCCTACGACTGCGGCGTCAAGCGCGGCATTCTGGAGGGCCTCGTCCGCGCCGGCTGCGACCTTACTGTCGTGCCGTGGGATACGCCCGCGAGTGAGGTGCTCGACATGAATCCCGACGGCGTCTTTTTATCCAACGGCCCCGGCGACCCCGATGCCGTGGTGGAGACCTATGAGCAGGTGCAGCAGCTGATCGGCAAGGTGCCGGTCTTTGGCATTTGCCTCGGTCACCAGATGATCAGCTTGGCGTGTGGCGCCCAAATGGAAAAGCTTAAATTCGGTCACCGTGGCGGTAACCAGCCGGTTATGAACCTGGTGAGCCGTCGCGTGGAGATCACCGCGCAAAACCACGGCTTTGGCCTGCTGTTCCCAAGTCTGGGCAAACTGATCCCGGAGCTTTCCGGCGGCGAGACCGAGCATGAGGCCGACGGCGACCTGCGCGCCTGGGTGCGTCGCGGCATCGCGCCGGTCGTGATGAACGAGCGCTTCGGCCGCATTCGCCTGACGCACGTGAACCTCAACGACGGCACCGCCGAGGGCATCCAGCTGCTCGACGCCCCATGCTTCTCGGTCCAGTACCACCCCGAGGCCTCGCCCGGTCCCACCGATGCCCGCTATCTCTTTACCGCCTTTACGCGACTCATGGACGGCGAGGAGAACTACCTGGACATCGACACCGCGAAGGACCGCCTTGCCGGCTGGAATTTCGCCGATAGTGGTTCCGCCGTTCTACCGAACGGCGGACCTGTCGACGCTGCGGCTGCATCTGGCACATCATCTTGCCGTTCTGCTTCGGACGCGCGGGCATAAGCCCAGCGCGCCCTCGCATCACGGCAACCTGATGCACCAGCTGCACCCTCGCTGACTTTTCCAAAACATTGAGTCAGCCTCTCTAGGAGGTTTTAAACATGCCTAAACGTACCGACATCAAGCGTATCCTCGTCATTGGCTCGGGCCCCATCGTTATTGGCCAGGCCTGTGAGTTCGACTACTCCGGCGCCCAGGCTTGCAAGGTGCTCAAGGAGGATGGCTTTGAGGTCATCCTGGTCAACTCCAACCCGGCGACCATCATGACCGACCCGGGTCTTGCCGACCGCACCTATGTCGAGCCCATCACCGCCGAGTTCATTGAGCGCGTAATCAAGAAAGAGCGCCCGGACGCGCTGCTGCCCACGCTGGGCGGCCAAACCGGTCTGAACGCCGCCGTCGAGCTGGCGAAAGACGGCACGCTCGACAAGTATGGCGTCGAGATGATCGGCTGCGACCTGGCCGCTATCGAGCGCGGCGAGGACCGCAAGCTCTTTAACGAGGCCATGGCCGAGATTGGCCTGGAGGTCGCGCGCTCGGGCTATGCCTACAGCGTGGCCGACGCCGAGGCTATTGCTGAGCGCGTGGGCTATCCCTGCGTACTGCGCCCGAGCTTTACCCTCGGCGGCGCCGGCGGCGGCATCGCTCACACCCACGAGGAGCTCGTCTCCATCGTGAGCCAGGGCCTGGAGCTCTCGCCCGCCCACGAGGTGCTGGTCGAGGAGTCCATCGAGGGCTGGAAAGAGTATGAGATGGAGGTCATGCGCGACCACGCCGGCAACGGCATCATCGTGTGCTCCATCGAGAACCTCGACCCCATGGGCGTGCACACCGGCGACTCCATCACCGTGGCACCGGCGCAGACCCTCTCCGACCTTGAGTATCAGCGCATGCGCGTGGCCTCACTCGCCATTCTGGAGAAGATCGGCGTCGAGACCGGCGGCTCCAACGTGCAGTTTGCCGTGAACCCACAGACCGGCCGCCTGATCGTCATCGAGATGAACCCGCGCGTGAGCCGTTCGTCCGCGCTGGCCTCCAAGGCCACGGGTTTCCCCATCGCCAAGGCCGCCGCGCGCCTTGCCGTGGGCTATACGCTCGACGAGATCGTCAACGACATCACCAAGGCAACGCCTGCCTGCTTTGAGCCCACGATTGACTACTGCGTGGTCAAGGTGCCGCGCTTTGCCTTCGAGAAGTTTAAGGGTACCGACCCCACGCTCACCACGCGCATGAAGGCCGTGGGCGAGATCATGGCGATCGGCCGCACCTTTGAGGAGGCCTTTGGCAAGGCTATGCGCTCGCTGGAGGATGGCCACCAGGGCATCTGCGCCGGTGGCAAAGAGGGTGCCGATAAGCTGAGCGACGACGAGCTTGCTCAGGCCGTGGCGACCCCGACCGAGCATCGCATCTTCTTTGTGGTCGAGGCCCTGCGCCGTGGCTGGGACATCGCTCGCATCCATGCCATCTGCGGTATCGATCCGTGGTACCTCAACCGTATCAACGATATGGTGCAGGTCCAGGAGAGCATCCGCGGCCTGCGTGTGGAGGATATCGACGCCGACGCGATGCGCCTGCTCAAGCAGTACGGCACGAGCGATGCCGAGATCGCCGCGCTGACCGGCTCGGACGAGCGCTTTGTGCGCGCCTACCGCAAGGGCCTGGGCGTGGTTCCCAGCATGAAGACGGTCGATACCTGCGCTGCGGAGTTCTCGAGTGCCACGGAGTACCACTACAAGACGTACGAGAACATCTACCGCACGAGCCCGGATGCCAAGAAGTGCGTGGCTCCCGACGAGACCACGCCGGCGGACAAGCCCAAGGCGATGGTCCTGGGCGCCGGTCCCAACCGCATTGGCCAGGGTATCGAGTTCGATTACTGCTGCGTGCACGCTAGCTACGCGCTGGCGGCCCGCGGCTTTGAGACCATCATGGTCAACTGCAACCCCGAGACCGTTTCGACCGACTACGACACGTCCGACCGCCTTTACTTTGAGCCGCTCACCTACGAGGACGTCATGGATGTCATCGATGTTGAGCGACCCGACGGCGTCGTGGTGACGCTCGGCGGCCAGACTCCGCTTAAGCTGGCGCGCATGCTCGAGGAGAGCGGCGTGAACATTATGGGCACCAAGCCCGATGCCATCGACTTTGCCGAGGACCGCGAGCGCTTCGCCGCTCTGCTCGACAAGCTGGGCATTATGTACCCGCCGGCGGGCCAGGCCACCTCGTTTGAGGAGGCCGAGGCCGTGGCCGCGCACATCGGCTACCCGCTGCTGGTGCGTCCGAGCTACGTGCTGGGCGGCCGCGGCATGATGATCGCCTACGATGCCGAGCATCTGCGCGATTACATGGCCGAGGCTGCGCGCATTAGCCCCGACTACCCGGTGTATCTCGACCGCTTCCTGGAGGGTGCGATCGAGTCCGACGTTGACGCCCTGTGCGACGGCGAAGAGGTCTACATCGGCGGTATCCTGGAGCATATCGAGGAGGCCGGTATTCACTCCGGCGACTCCGCGACCTGCATCCCGCCGTTCAGCTTTAGCGAGAGCCTGCAGACAAAGCTCCGCGAGACCACGCGCCGCATCGCGATGGCGCTGGGCGTGCGCGGCCTGGTCAACGTACAGTACGCCATCAAGGGCGAGACCGTCTACGTGATCGAGGCCAACCCGCGCGCAAGCCGTACCGTGCCGTTTATCTCCAAAGCCACCGGTGTGCCGCTCGCCAAGTGTGCCGCACGTATCATGGCAGGCGATTCCATCGCGAGCCTGGGCCTGCCGAGCGACGAGCGTCAGCTGGACTGGTTCTGCATGAAGGAAGCCGTCATGCCCTGGGGTCGTTTCCCCGGTGCCGACGTTATCCTGGGGCCCGAGATGAAGTCGACAGGCGAGGTCATGGGCATTGCCAAGAGCTATCCCGAGGCGTACGCCAAGACACAGCTGGCGATCGACTACAAGCTGCCCGACCCCAGCGCCGGCAAGGTATTCATCAGCGTGTGCGACCGCGACAAGCGTCACATCCTTTCGGTCGCGCGTATCCTGCGCTACCTGGGCTTTGATATCTGTTCCACCGAGGGCACGGCGCGCGTGCTGCGCGGCGGCAATGTGACGTGCGAAGTCGTGGAGAAGATCAGCGGCCCGCACGACGGTGAACGCCCCAACATCGGCGACCTCATCGCCGATGGCAAGATTGCGGTAATCATCAACACGCCGTACGGTCCGGGCTCGCGTGGCGATGGCTACCTGCTGCGTACCGAGGCCGTGCGTCGCGGCGTGACCTGCGTGACGGCGATGTCCGCGGCCAACACGTACGTGAGTGCCATCGAGGCCGTGCGCGAGGACCAGCGGGGTCACGGCAGCGCCAACGACATGGGCATGGACGTCATCGCCCTGCAGGACCTGCCGCAGCACACGGTGTAATGTGGCCTGGCCGGCCGGGGCGGGAGGGGCCGAGATTTCCCCCTTTCGCTCCGGCTGCAAGCAGAGTCGTTCAGGAGGAAACTCGGCCCCTCCCGCCCCGGCCTACGGTGACTCAATTGCACCGTGTGCTGCCGAAGGGGCTTTGCGCGATGATTGGGGCTGAACAGAAAATGAGTGTGGGCTCTGTCGTTCATTCGGACGACAGAGCCCACATTTTGTATGGGGCCTTCAGGTGAATTGCAATCATATGAAGGCCTTTTACCAAGGGAGAGATATGTCTTTGGACAGTTAGTTCAGATTTGTATTTCTCAAAGAGCAGAAGTCGGTTAATTTAGGCTCAATTGAACTGTTTTCGCTTTCCTAATGAGGCAGATATGCTTACTCAAGGGCGGAAAAGGCTTATCGCTGGGTCCCAGTGACTCAAAAACCGAGATGATTAAGCAAAAGCCACTGCCAAAAAAATACAAATCTGAACTAACTGCCCACCACCCTCTGTCAACCTTTCTATTCAAACCAAATCAGCCAACGTATGTCATAGCAATCCCCGGTAGGTCGCAGGGTGGCGGCTGAGCCTTTTCTTCGGGAAACTTCGCGAAGTCCAGTTCCCGAGGGAAAGGTATGGTCTGTGTAATACCAGATAAACAGTACATTTTGCTTAATTGATATTTGGGAGAAGAACCAATTGGTGTGGCTTATTAAGCCCACTTTGCCATTGACGCTCATTTTAATTCCACTGGGAGAATTCCGAACTTGGTTGCGCAACTGCTCCTGTATACTGATTCAACCTAATAGGTGGATATCTGGTTGCTACCAGTTGACCACTTGGTAACGGGTGGGCCCACTGCACGGAATGTACCGAACACCCCTCCCGTTTGATGCGTGCGCCATGTTGCAGGGCGTGCGTCCGCGAGACTTCCGCATGTCGGAGGGGAGGAGTCCAGGTGTGTAGGAATTCCATTTTTACGAAACGGTGGGTGAAGGGAAGCGCGGTCCTCGTTGCCACTGCAGCGACGCTTGTGTTTGCCAATCCCCAGCAGGCGATTGCCACGCCACTCAAGGGTGTCGACTCAGCGACCGTGTCTCAGTCTGCTCAGAACGTCGTCGACATCGATTTCGCTGACGGCATCAAGGGCCGTATTACGTTCCTCGAGGACGGTATTTTCCGTTATAACGTCGACCCCAAGGGTGAGTTTTCCGAGTACGCCACGCCGCGCAGTAAGTCCCACACGGCTAAGATCCAGGCTCAGCCCGATACCTCGGACACCTACAGCAAGCCGAGTGCGACGGTTGCCGACAAGGGCGACACTATCGAGATCACGGGCGGAAAGGCGACCGTGATCCTGGACAAGGCGACTGGCAAGATGAGTATCAAGTCAGGCGACCGTGGCGTGGTTTCTGAGTCTGCGCCCCTCGACCTTGATAAGAAGGGTACCGTCCAGACGCTCGCCAAGGAGAAGTCCGAGAACTTCTTTGGCGGCGGCACCCAGAACGGCCGCTTCCTGCACACCAACCAGACCATCGCCATCTCCAACACTAACAACTGGACCGATGGCGGCGTTGCCTCGCCCAACCCGTTCTATTGGACGAGCGACGGCTACGGCGTGCTCCGAAACACGTTTGCAGAGGGTTCCTACGACTTCGGTTCCACGGACTCATCGACGGTCACGACTTTGCACAGCGAGAATGAGTTTGATGCCTATTACTTCGTGGCGACCAACGAGGGCGCCTCGAACGTGGCAACCGAGATGCTGCAGGACTACTACAAGGTGACCGGCAATCCGGTGCTGCTGCCCGAGTACGGTTTCTACCTGGGTCATCTTAATGCCTATAACCGTGATGGCTGGTCAACGACCTCGGGTCAAAAGAAGTGGGAGACCAAGGGCAGCAAGTCCTCGAGTGAGAAGGGCGACGTTAAATACGAGTCCGGCATGTCGACGGGCTACAAGCTCGACGGCACGCTTGCGGCCGAGACGCTCAACGGTGAGGGCCCTACGGTTGATACCGAGAACATGAAGGCGACCGATTTCGACCGCCAGTTCTCCGCCCGGCAGGTTATCGATGACTACGAGGACAACGACATGCCGCTCGGCTGGTTCCTGCCGAACGACGGTTACGGTGCTGGCTACGGCCAGAACGGTTACTACAAGACCGGCGGCGTCAACTCCGACGGAACGAGTTCTGCCGAGCGCCTCAACGCCGTGCGCGCCAACGTCGACAATCTTAAGAAGTTCACCGAGTATGCCAACTCCAAGGGCGTGAGCACCGGTCTCTGGACCCAGTCGAACCTCGAGCCCGATAGCAACTCCGAGACCCCGTGGCATCTGCTGCGCGATTTCGATTCTGAGGTTAAGACTGGTGGCATCACCACGCTCAAGACCGACGTCGCTTGGGTCGGCTCCGGCTACTCCTTTGGCCTCAACGGCATCAAGACGGCCTATGACACCGTGACCACCGGCGCCAACAAGCGCCCCAACATCATCACGCTTGACGGCTGGGCCGGCACGCAGCGCTTTGGCGGCATCTGGACCGGCGACCAGTACGGCGGTAACTGGGAGTACATTCGCTTCCATATCCCCACGTATATCGGCCAGAGCCTCTCGGGCAACCCCAACATCGGCTCCGATATGGACGGCATCTTTGGTGGCGATCCCATCATCTCCGCTCGCGACTACCAGTGGAAGACATTCACGCCCTCTATGCTTGACATGGACGGTTGGGGCACCTACCGCAAGTCGCCCATGACGCACGGCGATCCATACACGGGCATCTCGCGCTTCTATCTCAAGCTCAAAGCACAACTCATGCCCTATATCTACACGAGCGCGGCCTCGGCGGCCAACATCGACACGGGCAACGGCGATACCGGCCTTCCCATGATCCGCGCCATGCTGCTTTCCGACAACTCCGAGTACGCCGCAAGCACCTCGACGCAGTACCAGTACATGTTCGGTGAGAACTTCCTGGTGGCACCGGTGTATCAGGATACCCAGGCAGATGAGAACGGCAACGATGTCCGCAACGGTATCTACCTGCCCAACTACGGTACCGACGAGAATCCCACCATCTGGATTGACTACTTCTCGGGCAAGCAGTACCGCGGCGGTCAGGTCCTCAACAACTACGAGGCTCCGCTTTGGAAGCTGCCACTCTTTGTTAAGGCCAACGCCATCGTGCCGATGTACGCCGAGAACAACAACCCCGAGGCTGTGACCGAGACCAACACCAAGGGCACCAATCGCAGCCAGCGTATCGTCGAGTTCTTCGCCACCGAGGGTGAGGGCAGCTTTACGCAGTACGAGGATGACGGCTCCTCCATCGAGAACAACACGACCGAGGACGATTCCTACGGCACAATCGACAATATTTCCTACGGTGAGCATGTGAGCACCGTCTATAATTCGAGCGTGGTGGGCGGCACGGCGACCTTTACCGCCGAGGCATCGCAGGGCGGCTACAGCGGCTACGACTCCAACCGCACCACGACCTTTGTGGCCAACGTCTCCGCCAAGCCCACGAGCGTCTCCGCCAAGAACGGCGGATCCGCGCTCAACGTGGTTGAGGTCGACTCGCAGGAGGCCTTTGACGCCGCGACCCCCGAGGCCGGCCAGGCGGTCTACTTCTACAACGAGACCCCCAACCTCAACCACTACGGTAGCGACGCAGGCAGCACCGAGGCCGAGCAGGGCGAGAGCTTCAACAACACCAAGATCACCACGAATCCCAAGGTCTACGTCAAGTTCGCGAAGACCGATGTCGCCACGGCAGCGCAGACGCTCGAACTGGGCGATTTCGTGAACGCCGATGCCACGCTCGCGGCCGACCGCTTCAACGAGAACCTCTCCGCACCCGCGAACCTTGCTGCCCCCGAGGACGCCACGACCCCCACGAGCATTAAGCTCACCTGGGGGAAGGTCGATGGTGCTACCTCCTACGACCTTAAGGTAGACGGCACTGTGTTCGCCGTGGGCGATGCGGCAGAATTCACGCATACCGATCTTGCCTACAACAGCAAGCATACCTACCAGATTCGTTCGCGCAACGCCGATGGCTACTCCGCATGGAGCGACGTGCTTGAGGCGAACTCTGCGCTCGACCCGTGGCGGAACGTGCCTGAGGCCGAGGAAATCACTTGGGAGGGCTCGCTCTACGGTAGCCATAAGGCCGAACTCGCCTTCGACCATGAGTTCCAGTCGGGCGACGGCGGTTTCCACTCCGGTGGCAACGATCTGGGCAAGGCGCTTACCGTTGACTACGGTCGCGCTTACAAGCTCGACAAGCTCGAGTACTATCCGCGCGATGATGCCGGTAACGGCACTGTGACCAAGATGCGCATCGAGACGAGCCTCGACGGCGTGCATTGGACGACGCAGGAGGTCGACTGGGAGCGCTCCGCCGCTTGCAAGACGGTGGCGTTCGACGGCGCCGTGGCCGCGCGCTACGTGCGTATGACGCCGCTCGCGTCCGTGGGCAACTTCTTCTCCGCCTCCGAGATCGCCATCTACAAGACCGACGGCACGGACGGCTTCGCTGTGGGCTCCAACCTCAACAAGGCCACGGTCTCCGACGGCGACTACTCCAACATGAAGAATTACCTGGGTCTTGAGAACCGCGAGCCCGACACCTCGACGTTCGACTCCCAGATCCGCGCCCACTTCGCCGACCTCAACGGCAACGGCGTCTACGACGTGTACGACTACTCCTTCACCATGGCGGCGCTCGACGGCGGCACCAAGCAAAAGGGCAAGGCTGCTGGCACCCTCGCGGTGATCCCGAGCAAGATGGAGGTCGAGGCCGGCGACGAGATCACGGTCGACGTCTACGCCACCGACGCCGAGAACATCAACGCGCTCGGTGCGCTCGTCAACTTCAACAGCGACCAGTTCGAGTATGTCTCCGAGAGCATCGCGCAGGATGCGTCGACGGCGGGCATGGAGAACCTCTCGCGCGAGAAAGTGCAGTTCACGGATGGCCACCAGACCATCAACCTGGCCTTCGCCAACCGCGGCGACGCCAAGCTCTTCAACAGTACTGGTGTGGTCGCGAGCTTTAAACTCAAGGCTAAGACGGCCGGCAAGGTCGAGCTGCCCTCGACGTCTTGGCTCGTCGGCCCGGCGTGCGACGCGCTCGAGTTCGTGAGTGATGGCACCGTGACGATGCCCGGTGTCCCGCAGCCCACCAAGTCCGAGTACGGCCGCGACGCCTTTGACATCACGATGACCAACGACGAGCTCCCCACCGACGACGGCACCAACGTCGAGAAGCTCATCCAGCAGAAGAGCTATGACGGACTGTTCGACAACAATGAGGGCGGCAACGACTTCGAGTTCCTGTGGAACTATGGGCCCAACTGGATCGACGGCAAGATGCCGACCTACGTCAAGCTGCCCGCCACGATGACGTTCGCCTTCAAGACGCCGTCGAAACTCGATAGCGTCGAGGTCGTTAACCGCAACGGTGGCAACGGCACCGTGCAGAAGATTAAGTCCGTCGTGACGTTCGAGGACGGCTCGACCCAGGAGTTCTCGGGCGGAAGCTTTGATTCCTATCAGGCTCGCTACGCCTTTGGCCTCTCTGCCGAGAACAAGGGCAAGAAGGCGACCAAGGTCGAGATCACGCCGCTTGAGGCATCGGGTGACCAGATGCTCACGCTGCGCGAGATCAACTTCAACTACACACAGGGTGTCGAGGCCATCGAGGGTGTCGAACTGGGCAAGAACCAGACCGAGTTCTTCGAGGGCGATGTGACGCTCGTCGACGCCAAGGCCACGCCCGAGAGCGCCGGCTACCCCTATGTGACGGTCGAGAGCTCCGATCCTTCTGTGGTGAGCGTCTCCGCTGTCCAGGCCGGCGATAGCGTGAGCTACTACCTGCGCGCCAACAAGGCCGGCAAGGCAACGATCACGGTGGCGTCGGTGCTCGATCCCTCCAAGACCGCATCCTATGAGGCCGAGGTCAAGGCTGGTGTCGACACCTCTGCGCTCATGGCAGCGCTTTCCAAGGCCGCGGGCTACAGCGAGTCCGTCTACACCAAGGATTCCTATGCAGCCCTCACCGCTGCGGTCGAGGCGGCTCAGAAGCTCCTCGATGGCGGCCAGGGCAGCTATAGCAAGAAGGATGTCGCAGACGCCACGGCCAAGATCGAGAAGGCAATCGACGGCCTCAAGATGCGCCCCGTCGATGAGAAGAGCCTCATCAACACGCCCGAGAACCGCGAGAACGTCAAGGTGACCGGCTTCTCGAGCGAGGCCGACTATGAGGGCAGCAACGCCGTCAACGCTCTTGACGGCGATGAGCAGACGCTCTGGCACAGCGACTGGGCCTATAAGGCCGGTATGCCCCAGTACCTGACCGTCGACCTGGGCCGCGACTACGATCTCACCGACGTCACGTTCCTGCCGCGCCAGGACGGCGGCACGAACGGCGATATCTTTGAGGCCGAGGTGCTGGTTTCCGACACCGCCGACGGTTATGAGATGGGCACCGCCACGTCGATGGGTACGTTTACCTTCGACAACGACGGCCGCGTGCTCACCGACCGTGGCGACTGGAAGCAGATGAGCTTTGGTGCCGCGCGCGGTCGCTACGTGACCGTCAAGGTGCTCCACGCCGGCGGTGGCAGCGTTGACGCCTACTGCAGCATGGCGGAGCTCAAGTTCTACGGTACGGCCGTTCCCAATCCGGTGGCGAAGGACGACCTCACTGCCGCGATTGAAAAGGTTGATGCCGAGGTTGCAGCCGGCGACCTTAAGGCCAGCGACTACACCGAGGCTTCCTGGACCGCGTTCCAGAACGCCTTGGCGAGCGCCCGCGCCATCCTGAACGACGAGAACGCCACGCAGGACGAGGTCGACCAGGCACTCAAGGCACTCGAGAGTGCTCGCGACGCGCTTGAGAAGACTCCGGTGACCCCGGTCGAGAACCCGACCAAGAAGCAGCTCAAGGCCTTGGTCAAGCAGGCGAAGGAGACTGACACCAGGGGCAAGACGGACGAGTCTGTCAAGGCCCTGACGGATGCCATTACCTACGCCGAGGACGTCTTGGGTGATGAGAATGCTTCCGACATCCAGCTCCAGGCGGCCTATGACCAGCTCAAGCTGGCCATTGAGAGCCTCAAGGATGCCGATTCCGGCAACCAGGGTTCCGGCAATGGCTCAAACGGCGGCAACCAGGCGGGCAAGCCCGCAGGCGACAAGGCCCAGGGCAGCAAGAAGAGCGGTTCGGCGATCCCCAATACCGGCGACCAGACGGCGGCGACCGTCGCGGCCGTCGGTGGTCTTGGCGCCATCATCGCCGCGATCGGCGCTTTCTTCCATCGTCGCAGCAAGGCTAAGTAGTCCCAGCGACAACTAAGCAAACGTGCCCGCCGCTCCGTCAAGGACGGCGGGCATTGCTTTATTATTTCAGCCAACGTACGTCATGGCAATCCCCGGTAGGTCCCCGGGTGCCCCGCGGCGGGCTGGGTTTATTGTCTGAGCGACTTTGCGAAGCAACCGGAGCGAAGATAAAGCCTGGCCCGCCCGCGAAGCGCCACAAAGACCGCAGGGACGGGAGCAGCTATACTACTCTCAGTAGTTAAGGGTCGCGGATTGGCCGCGTCGCCGCTCTCAACAGGAGGTCTTTGTTTATGGCAGATCAAAAGCCGGTTGTCGGGATCATCATGGGTTCCAAGTCCGATCTGGGCGTTATGGAAGGCTGCACCGCCGAGCTCGAGGCGCTCGGTGTGCCCTATGAGCTCGTCATTGCGAGCGCACATCGCACGCCGGCGAAGGTCCACGAGTGGGCTTCGACCGCTGCCGATCGCGGTATCAAAGTGATTATCGCCGCCGCCGGCAAGGCCGCTCACCTGGGTGGTGTCGTGGCTGCCTTTACGCCGCTGCCGGTTATCGGTGTGCCTATGAAGACGAGTGACCTGGGCGGTATGGATTCGCTGCTGTCGATGGTGCAGATGCCTTCGGGCGTGCCCGTGGCCTGCGTTGCCATCAACGGCGCCAAGAACGCCGCCATCTACGCCACGCAGATTCTAGGCGCTTGCGACCCCGAGTACCGCAAGGTTATCGAGAAGATGAAGCAGGAGATGGCCGACGCCTAGGCGTTCTGCCGTTTCACCGCAGTATAAGGAGAGCCATGTCCGACTATCAGGGAAAACGATTCAAGGCTTCTCAGATTCCCGATCCATCGAAGCCGGGTGCTGCCCATGCGGCGCAGCAGGGTCGGGCGTCCTCTCCTCAGCAGCCGCGCGCGCTGCGCCCCGTGACACCGGCGACGCATCGTCGACAGGACGCGCCAGCCGCATATCGACCTTCATCTTATAGCAACGCTAAGAAGCCGCCCCGGTCTTCATCGCATGCCGCGCCGTCGGATTACACCGAGCCGCCGCGCAAAAAGCGCCGCTCCATTATTCCCATTCTGCTCATCATCATCGGCATCGGTCTGATTGTCGCCGCCGCCGCTATCTTTATTAATGCTCAGATTGGCTATAAGCAGGCGAGCGATTCGTATCAGATAATCGAGAAGCAATATATAAGCGACAAGGACGCCAGCGGCGTGCCGATTATCGACTTTGATGCACTTGCCCAGACGAATCCCGAGGTTGTGGGTTGGATTTACGCGCCCGGCACCAACATCAACTATCCCGTCGTGCAGACCAACAACAACTCCAAATACCTCAACACGCTGTTTGACGGTACGGCTAACGCGTCCGGTGCCATCTTCTTGGATAGCGACGACACCGCGCCGGGCATGGTGGATCAGCAGACCACGATCTACGGCCACCATATGAACGATGGGTCGATGTTCAACGTGATTTCGGACACCACCGACCAAGCGACGTTCGATAGCATCGAGTACGTGTATTACATCACGCGCGATGCAACGTATAAGCTGCGTCCGCTGGCGACCAAAGTTGTCGAGGACACGTATGCCAAGGCGCGCACACCCAATTTTGAGGGCGACGACGGGCTCAAGAACTACCTGTCCGAGATGCTCGACGGTGCCTCTGCCGTGGCGAGCGATGCCACCGATCGTGCTGCTTCGGCAACCAAGGTCGTAACGCTTGTGACCTGTCGTTCGTTATCGCTGAGCAACACACGTGCCGTCATGGTGCTCACGCCCGTTGATGAATAAATTGTCCGAGAGTAGCTAATTTGGGACGGTAAGGGAGAAATGATGCTCGAGAATGGCAAAACGATGCCTTCGGTTGATGCTTGGCTGCGCGAGGCCAAGGCCGATTCGTCGGCACCTGCGTGCGGTATGTATCTGACACATAACGGTGTGGTGCGCGCGACGCCCAAGGCCGAGGCGCGCGGTGTCGAGACCGATGGCGTGGCGCCGGGCCACAAGGTGGGCGGCATGGTGTTCGGCTTCGATGCTCAGAAGGTGCAGGCTGCTATCGAGGCCACGAGCGCGATGCCGGGTATCGGCTATGTGCGCGTGTGGCTGGCAAGCGGCGAACTCGCCGTGGGTGACGACATCATGCTCGTGCTCATCGGCGGGGACATTCGCCCGCACGTGGTCGATGCGCTGCAGGCGCTCGTTGGCACCATTAAGAACGAATGCGTAAGTGAGGTCGAGCGCGAGGCGTAGAGGCTTGCGTCGATAGAAGACTCGTTTATAAAAATGCCCGCCGGTACGTGTGATACCGGCGGGCATTTTGCGTTTTGGACGCGGTTGGCGCTACACGCGCGTCGCATCCTTGGGGCTCATGGTCATGCTCTGGAAGCGATTCTCCATAAAGTCATTATCGAAGTACTTGCCGTAGAACTGCGCAACGGGAATATCCGGTTCCGTGCCGTTGACGCGCTGATACCAATAATCGAGCGACTGCAGCGTCATAACGCCATCGACCAGCATAATGAAGGTGAAGATGACAGTAGCCGAGTAGCGACTCTTCCACGGAATCATGTTGATGAGCTTGAGCAGCCTCGGCAGCAGCAGCTTGATCCAGATGAGTCCGCCCAGGCCCCATAGGCAGGCAAAGCCCGTGCAGGTGCGTCCGCCCGTAAGGACGGCGAGTGGGTCGGGCATGCCAAACAGCTTCATGTGCGAGTAGCTCCACGAGACCACGCCAAATGAGGTCTGCATAAACCAGCCCACGAACACCTCAAAGCTCGCGCCGAGCACAGCGCTTACCAGGAAAATGATGATGGGGTTCTTTTTATAGAAGCGGTTGAGCACCATGGTCATGAGTACGGCACCAAAGCCATAGATGGGGCTGAAGGGACCAAACAGCATGCCGGCGCGGTCCTGGTAGACGCCTGGGTCGTCGACCGTCATGTGCCAGATGTCCTCGGCGATCAGGCCGAGCACGCAGCAGACGAGGAATACCCAGAACAGGTTGAAGTAGTTGAGCTTGATATAGCCCTCGCCGGTTTCATCGCGGCCGAGCATGCCCTCGGCGGCGGCGTCGCGGTCGAGCATCTCCTGCAGGCGGCGCTGCAGTTCGCGCTCCTGGCGAAGCGTAGGATCGACTGTGGCTGAAAGCGCGATGAGGATACCGAGCTGAATAGCGGGACGAAGCAAGAAGAGCCCGATACCTTGGAGCATCACGTCGACCAAAAGCTCGACGACGGTGAATGCAATAAGGATGTAGGACAGGCGGGCGGCGTTGCGGCGCTGGTTTTTGATAAGGTCCAGGCCAAAGATGATCAGGATGACGGCACTTGCCGCAGAGAGCATGATGCCGGCGACGATGAGTCCAACCGAGACCAGCATATTGTCGCCGAGCTTTTCGGCGGCGTTGCCGTTGATGAGCGCGGTGATGACCTGCCACATAAAGGCGGCGACCGACGGGAGCGTGCCCACGCCGGACAGGATGCACAGGACGGCGTACACCTTAATGATGAGGGGAATCTTCTTGACCTCCGTGGCGCTGGGGACGCTGGGGTCGAGTTCGTTTCGATCCATACAGAACCTTTCTCGCTTTGTCCTAGGTTACTAGGATACGCCGCCGACCTGCCAAAAGACAGGACGAACGTCCCAATTGCAGCTTTGTAATCCCCAACGGTGGGCGCGGCGGCCATATGGGGGCGTGGGCGCTGGCACTGGACAGACCGATAAAATGTTTGGCCGCAAAACGGATTATTAGCTCGGTGGGCTTTTAAAAAGCGCTGCTCATGCGCTGGGGAGCGCGTCGCGCCGTGCGTATAATAAGGCGGGTAACGCCAAAATACGAGGCTCTGAGGGGATGCCATGTCTCAAGAAACCATCCGCGCGGCCGAGCGTGCCGCGGGACAGGTGAACGCCATGTCGACGTATGATCCGGACTCTGACCAGCTGCATGAGGAATGCGGCGTTTTTGGTGTCTGGGCGCCCGATCGCGACGTGGCTCGACTGACGTACTTTGGCCTGCGTGCACTGCAGCACCGTGGCCAAGAATCGGCGGGAATCGCTGTTGGTGACGGCGGTACGGTTATGGTCCGCAAAGATCTGGGCCTGCTCGACCGCGTGTTCTCCAATGCTGACTTGTCGACGCTCTCCGGTCAGCTGGCCGTGGGTCATGTGCGCTACGGCACCGCCGGCGCCAAGAGCTGGGAAGCCTCTCAGCCGCACCTCTCTACCATCAATAGCGTCATTATCGCGCTCGCGCACAACGGCACCCTCGTCAACACCGACGAGCTACGCCGCCAGCTGATCGAGCTGGGCGTGCCGTTCCTCTCCAACTCGGATTCCGAGGTCGCGACCAAACTCATCGGCTACTTTACTCAGCGTACAGGCCATCTGCGCGAGGGCATTCGCAAGACCATGGAGCTCGTGCGCGGCGGCTACGCCATGACGCTCATCAACGAGCAGGCGCTCTACGCATTCCGCGATCCGCACGGCATTCGCCCGCTCGTGCTGGGCAAGCTGGTGGACGAGGGCCTGGACCAGGCCGATGCCGCATCCGTTTCGCAGCTGCCGTCGCAGGACGGCGCCGCGACGGTCGACGCCACCACCCATGTCACCCGCGCCGGCGGCTGGGTCGTCGCCTCCGAGACTTGCGCACTCGATATTGTGGGCGCCGAGTACGTCCGCGACGTCCGTCCCGGTGAGATTTTACGCATCAGCGCCGAGGGCCTTGTGTCCGAGCAAGGCGTGCCTGCCGCCGAAGAGCCTGCTAACTGCATCTTTGAGCAGGTCTACTTCGCTCGCCCCGACTCCATCATGAACGGCAAGAGCGTCTACGCCTGCCGCTATGACATGGGTCGTCAGCTGGCACATGAGGAGCCCGTCGAGGCCGACCTGGTCATCGGCGTGCCCGACTCCGGCCTGCCGCCCGCGGAGGGCTATTCGCACGAGAGCGGCATTCCCTTTGGCGAGGGCCTCATCAAGAATCGCTATGTGGGCCGTACGTTTATCGAGCCTACGCAGGAGCTGCGTGCCATGGGCGTGCGTATGAAGCTCAACCCGCTGCGCGACAACATCGAGGGCAAGCGCCTGGTCGTCATCGACGACTCCATCGTGCGCGGCACCACCATGGTGCAGCTCGTCAAGATGCTGCGCAACGCCGGCGCCAAGGAGATTCACATCCGCATCAACTCGCCCGAGGTCATCTGGCCGTGCTTCTACGGTATCGATACCGACGTGCAGTCGCAGCTTATCAGTGCCAACAAGACGGTCGACGAGATCTGCGAGTACATTGGCGCCGATTCGCTGGCCTTCCTTTCGGTCGAGGGTCTGCTGAAGGTCATGCCCAAGGGCGGCTACTGCGATGCGTGCTTTACCGGACGCTACCCCGTGGCGATTCCCGAGAGCTTTGGCCGCGACAAGTTCATGGAGGGCTTTAAGCCCCGCAACCTGGACAAGCCGCTGCATTTTGACGACGACGCCGTGGTCGAGAAATACGACGACCGCAGCTGGGAAGAGGAACACGGCGAGGCCTAAAACCTGCCATTTAGGGACAGGTTTATTTTGGTAGGTTTTACCTGCTGTTTTGTTGATATGACGGCGCGTGCTGTTATGGTGCGCTCCGAAATGAACGCAACTATGAGCACCGTTTGGCGCCCGCGCGGCGCCACGGTAGTGGGAGAGGAAGGCTCAGATGAGCGACAGCAAGCATGTGACGTACGAGGACGCCGGCGTCGATACCGCCGAGGGCGGCCGCGCCGTCGACGCTATTAAGCAGATGGTCAAGGATACCAACCGCCCCGAGGTTATCGGCGGCATCGGTGGCTTTGGTGGCCTGTTCTCGGCCGCCGCGCTTAAGGATATGGAAGACCCGATCCTGATCAGCGGCACCGACGGCGTGGGCACCAAGCTCGTGCTCGCCCAGATCATGGACCGTCACGAGACGGTGGGCCAGGACCTGGTCGCCATGTGCGTCAATGACATTTTGGCTTCGGGCGCCGAGCCGCTGTTCTTCCTGGATTACGTTGCCATCGGTCACATTGAGGCCGAGCACATGGCAAAGATCATCAAGGGCGTGGCCGACGGCTGCAAGCTCGCGGGCTGCGCGCTCGTGGGCGGCGAGATGGCCGAGCACCCGGGCGTCATGGCTCCCGCCGATTACGACCTCGCCGGCTTTACCGTGGGTGTTGTCGATCGTCCCAAGATGCTCGACCCTGCGAACGTTCGCCCCGGCGATGTGATCCTGGGCCTGCCCTCCACCGGCGTGCACTCCAACGGATACTCACTCGTGCGCAAGGTTATCGGTGTCGACGGCATCAAGCCGGGCACGCCCGAGGCCGCCGCTAAGGCCGAGGAGCTGAGCCGTCCGCTCGAGGAGCTCGGCGGTGCTTCGCTGGCCGACGCTCTGCTGGCCCCCACGCGCATCTACGTCAAGCCGATTCTGGAGCTGCTCCACGGTGGCGCCAACGTTCATGCCATTGCCCATATCACCGGCGGCGGTATTACCGAGAACCTCAACCGCGCGCTCGCCGACGACGTCGATGCCGTGGTCACCCGCAACGGCGCCGAGATGGGCTGGGATGTTCCGCCCGTCATCACCTACGTGTCGCGTCAGGCCGAGCTCGCGCCCAACGAGGCATGCAAGACCTTCAACATGGGCGTCGGCCTGTGCCTGATCGTCGCCCCCGAGGACGAGGCTGCCGTGACCGAGGCACTGGTCGCTCTAGGCGAGAAGCCGTTCCGCGTGGGCGAGTGCGTCGAGGGTTCCGGTAAGGTCGTGTACTCCGATGAGCGCTAACGAGCAGATGGTTGCTGCCGAGGGCCTGGATTTTGTGCCCTACACCCGTCCGACCGGCACCGATACGGCCGAGCCGCTTAAGATCGGCGTGCTTATCAGCGGTTCGGGTACCAACCTGCAGGCGCTGATCGACTTGATCGCCGCCGGCAAGCTCAACGCCTCGATTGAGCTTGTGGTGTCGAGCCGTCCTTCGGCCAAGGGCCTGCAGCGCGCCGAGCGTGCGGGCATCCAGACACTCACGCTGTCCAAGGATGTCTACGCCGACCCTATCGCGGCTGACGAGATCATCGCGCATGAGCTGCTCGAGCGCGGCTGCGAGTACGTGGTGATGGCCGGTTACATGCGCATGGTGCACACGCCGCTGCTGGCGGCGTTCCCCAATCGCGTGGTCAACCTGCATCCGGCGCTGCTGCCGAGCTTTACCGGCGCCCATGCGATCGACGATGCGTTTGCTCGCGGTGTCAAGGTGACCGGCGTGACCGTGCACTTTGCCAACGAGATCTACGACAACGGTCCCATCATCGCCCAGCGTGCGCTGGCTGTCGAGGAGGGCTGGGACGTCGACACGCTCGAGGAGCACATCCACGCGATCGAGCATGTGCTGTATCCCGAGGTCGTGCAGATGCTCGCCGACGGCCGCGTTCACGTGCTGGAGAACGGCAAGGTGGCAATTGATGCGCCTCGCGGCTAGCGGCGCACAGTACAATTTAGCCGAGTAGTCAGGGTGGTCATTGGCGCCAAGGCGCGCGTGACCACCTTTTGTTTTTGGTAGTCATCGGGGACGTTCTTGAATGACTAGTCGTTTAAGAACGTCCCAGGTGACAAAGTGAGAGAGGTGGGCCCATGGCTGATAACGAAGCATTGTTTACGCCTGAGCTGGTGTTTTTTGATTGGGAGTGTGCGACGCCGGATGAGGTGTTTGCGCGGCTCGAGGGTGAGCTTGCCCTGCGCGGCTACATTGGCGAGGGTTGGCTCAATGCCGTCCGCACGCGCGAGGACGCCTATCCCACGGGTCTCGCCATGCCGGCGGCAAACATCGCCATTCCGCATACCGATCTGGGATTTGTGGCCAAGCCCTATATCGCGGTGGTAAAGCCCGTCACACCTGTGACGTTCAACGCGATGGCGGGCATGGGCGCCCCGGTGCCGGCGCAGATCATCATCAACCTGGGCATTGCCGAGCCGGGCGGTCAGGTCGAGGCTCTGCAAGCGCTCATGAATATCTTTATGGACGCCGGCGCCGCGGCCGACGTGCTTGGCCAGACCACGCCGCAGGGCATGGTCGACGCCATCCGTCGCCACTTCTAGGTGGAGCTAAGCCGGCACCTGGGGACTGTCCCTAACTGCCGGCAGAAAAGGATCGCCCTGGCATTAACCTGCCAGACCTGTCCCCTTTGCACCAAAATGGTGCAGATTAACCTGTCCCCCATGCACCAGGTGTGCCGCGGGGGCTGCGTTGTGACACAATGGCGTTTGTTCGATTCGTGATGCGAAAGGCCAAACATGGCAAACAAGAAAAAGAACCCCGAGGTCGCGCCGACGTCCGAGCAACGGTCCCGCGCCGCCTCCAGCTCTCGTAAGAAGCAGCGCAAGACCTATGTGTCCAAGACCGTCAAGATTGTCCTGGTGGTCATCGGCGTGCTGGCGATGCTGCTCTCCGTTTCGGCCATGGCGTGCTCCGGCCTGATGTCGCAGACCGAAAGCGCCGGCTCGGGCTATAAGCTCACCGGCGGTGTGGCTGCCACTATCAACGGCACCAACCTCACCGAGGACACCGTGACCAAGCAGATCATGAGCATGCGCACGTCCTACGGCTACACCAAGGACAAGGACTGGGCACAGTACCTGGTCGACAACGACCTCACGCCCAAGAAGTACCGCAAGCAACTCATCGACTCCTACACGCAGCAGATTCTGCTTCAGCAAGCGCAGAAGGAAAACGGCGTGACGGTGTCGGACGAGGAGGTCGAGAAGGCTTGGAAGGACGCGTGCAAGAGCGCGGGCGGTGCCAAGGCCTTTAAGAAGACGCTTAAGACCTACGGCTATACCGAGGACACCTACAAGGACTCGCTCAAGGAGAGTCTGGCGCAGCAGAAACTCAAGGATGCCGTGGCGCCCACCAGCAAGCCCAAGGACAGCGAGATTGTCGATTACATCAACGAGAACCTGTCTAACTACAACGATGCCCGTCGTTCGTCGAATATCTTGATTAAGGTCGATTCTGACGCTTCCGACGAGGACAAAGCTGCCGCCAAGGCCAAGGCGCAGGAGTGCCTGGACAAGATCAACTCCGGCGAGTTGAGCTTTGAGGACGCCGTGGAGCAGTACTCCGATGACACCGGCTCCAAGGACAAGAAGGGCGATGTTGGCTGGGACAAGCTCACTACCTTCGTCGACAGCTACCAGGCGGCGCTCGAGGGGCTCAACAAGGGCGATGTGAGCGACGTCGTCGAGTCGACCTATGGTTATCACATCATCAAGTGCACCGACTACTTCCATGTCGATAATCAGGTCGATGACATTAAGCAGGTGCCCAAGGACATCAAGAAGTACGTCTCCAACGTGGTGAAGACGCAGGCGGCCAGTACTGCATACAGCGAGTGGCTGGAGCAGTACAAGAAGGACGCCGACATTACCGTCAACCCCATGCCCAAGGACGTACCCTATAACGTGAGTCTGAAGGGCGTCACCAAGAGCTCGACCGACGATTCGTCGACGACTGAGTAATCATGGGGCGGTGCTCGCGTGAGTGCCGCTCACGCTATTAGAGAGGATTTGCAGATGACCAACGAAGAGCTGCAGAAGGAAATGATCGCGGCCATGAAGGCCAAGGACAAGGTTCGCCTGTCCATCATTCGCCAGGTTAAGGCCGAGGTGAAGAATATCGAGGTTAACGAGCGCCGCGACGTGACCGAGGAAGACGTCAACAGCATGATCAAGCGTCTGATTAAGCAGACGAGCGAGACGCTGGAGATGTCCATTAAGGCCGGTACCGACCAGGAGCGTACCGACAACCTGACCGAGCAGGTCAAGATTCTGGAGAGCCTGCTGCCCGCGCAGGTTTCGGGCGAGGAGCTCGAGGCTCTGATCGAGCAGGTCATCGCCGAGCTGGGCGCCACGTCCAAGAAGCAGATGGGCCAGGTTATGGGCGCACTCGGCAAGGCCACCGGCGGCAACTTCGACAAGCCTGCCGCGGCAAAGATCGTCGGAGCCAAACTCGCGTAAGGGCCGAGCGGTACATAGTTGATGTTGAGGGGGGCGTGGCCGTCATGGTCGCGCCCCTTTTTGCTGGGCTGTCCCCAATGAGTGGGTTAAAGGTTGCGGGTTCTTTACGGGAATGTGGTGTGGGCTGCGGAAATGTGGTTCTTTCCGTACAATAGTTCAACTCGTGTAAACGCAGGGAAGGGACATTCATGGCAGACATGATCGAGATCAAGCATCTCAACAAGTACTTTGGCGACCTGCATGTGCTCAAAGATATCAATCTCACCGTCAAGCGCGGCGAGAAGCTCGTAATGATCGGGCCTTCCGGCTCTGGTAAGTCGACGCTCATCCGTTGCGTCGATTATCTGGAGGAGCCCACGTCGGGCGAGGTCGTCATCGACGGTACGCCGCTCACCAAAAAGAATCACCTGGAGATGGCTCGCAAGTACAGCTCCATGGTGTTTCAGCAGTTCAACCTGTATCCCAACATGACGGTGCTGGGCAACCTGACGCTCGCACCCATCAAGCTGCAAAAGAAGAGCAAGGAGGAGGCGACCGAGATCGCCATCGCCGCGCTCAAGCGCGTCGGCATGGCGCATAAGGCTGGCGAGTATCCGCAGAATCTCTCGGGCGGTCAGCAGCAGCGCATCGCCATCGCCCGTGCCCTGTGCACCAAGCAGCCTATCATCCTGTTTGACGAGCCGACCTCGGCGCTCGACCCCGAGATGGTCCAGGAGGTACTGGACGTTATGATTGAGCTCGCGCAGGAGGACATCACCATGATCTGCGTGACGCACGAGATGGGCTTTGCGCGCCAGGTGGCCGACCGCGTCATCTTTATGGAGGACGGCCGCATTCTGGAGGAGGGCACGCCCGAGCACTTCTTCGATAACCCCGAGAACCCGCGTTGCCGCGAGTTCCTGTCCAAGATTCTGCACTAGGCGCGGTGATGGACATGACGGATATGACGAGGGCGGCCGTGTCGCGCCGTCACTTTTTGCAGCTGGCTGGCGCCGGCATGCTCGCGCTGACGGGGACCGCGCTTACCGGTTGCGGCAACTCCACCAGCGGTGAGGGCTCCGACAAGGGGTCCAAGCTTGCGGCCATCAAGTCGCGTGGCCATCTGAATGCCGGCGTTAAGAAGGATGTTCCCGGCTACGGCTATTACGACACCGCCAAGGGCCGCTTTGAGGGCATGGAAGTCGATTTGTGCTACCAGATCGCCGCTGCCGTCTTTGGTGTGAGCTACAAGAAGGCTCGTGCCCAGGAGCTTGTCGAGTTTACCGACGTAACGCCCAAGACGCGCGGCCCACTGATCGATAACGGCCAACTCGACGTGGTCGCGGCGACCTACACCATCACCGACGAGCGCAAGAAGAGCTGGGATTTCTCGACGCCGTACCGCACCGACTACGTGGGACTCATGGTCAAGAAGCGTTCGGGCTTTACCTCGATTGAGGATCTGGACGGCAAGGTCATTGGCGTGAGCCAGGGTGCCACCACGCAGGGCCTGATCGAGCAGATGATCAAGGACAACGGCTTTAGCTGCAAGCCCGAGTTTAGGGCCTTTAGCGGCTATCCCATCATCAAGAGTTCGCTCGACGCCGGCAATATCGACGTCTTTGCCATGGACCGCTCCACGCTGGCCGGTTACATGAACGAGACCGTTGAGCTGCTGCAGCCCGAGGTCAAGTTTGGCGAGCAGGGCTACGGCGTGGCGACCAAGAAGGGTTGCGACCTTTCGGCCGTGGTCGATCAGGTGATTTGCGATCGCCTGGCCGACGGTTGGCTCGACCAAGAGGTCAAGACCTGGGGTCTTGTATAGGCGTATCGTCCAAGGAAGGAATCAAATGCTCGAAGGATTATTTGACGCCGACCGTTGGTCGACGACATTTCAAAACATGGGGCCCTTCTGGGAGGGCTTTGGCGTGACGCTGCAAGTGGTCGTTGCCGGTCTGCTGCTGTCGCTGGTGCTGGGCACGCTGCTGGGCGTGTTCTCTACCACTCGCTCGCGCGTGTTGCGCGCCATAAGCCGCGTGTACGTGGAGTTTTACCAGAACACCCCGTTGCCCGTGCAGATGCTCTTTATGTACATGGCCGGACCGCAGTTTTTGCAGGCCATAACCGGTGCCGACCAGCCGGTGCGCATCGCGCCGTTCGTGCTGGGCTTCTTGGGCGTGGGTCTGTATCACGCGGCCTACATTTCGGAGGTCATCCGCACCGGTATCGAGGCGGTTCCGCGCGGTCAGATGGAGGCGGCCCAGAGCCAGGGCTTCACCCGTGCGCAGGCGTACTGGTACATCGTGCTGCCCCAGACATTCAAGATCATTTTGCCGCCGCTGTGTAACCAGGCGCTCAACCTGGTCAAGAATACGTCGGTGCTGGCGCTTGTGGCCGGCGGCGACCTTATGTACCGTTCCGACAACTTTGTGAGTCTGTACGGCTACCTGCAGGGATATATCGTCTGCTGCCTTATGTACTTCATCATCTGCTTTCCGCTCGCCATGCTGGTGCAGTGGCTCGAGCGCCGCTCCAAGGAGCGTCCGCGCGGCGTGAGCCTGGCCGAGCTGGGACTCGACAACGTAGAGGAGGCCTAGCGCATGGAAATCTTCAACGCGACCAACCTGCTCTACATTTGGGGCGGCTTTGTTAAGACGATCGAGATCTCGGCGCTGTCGATCTTTTTCTCGCTCATCTTTGGCACGGTGCTGGCGCTCGTTAAAAGCTATGCGCCCCGCCCGTTCCGTATTCTGGTGAGCGCCTATATCGAGCTGTTCCGTTGCACGCCGAACCTGCTGTGGATCCTGTTTATCTACTTTACGGTGCAGGGTTTGGACATTGTGATTTCGACCATCGCCTTTACGCTGTTTACCAGCGCTGTTATGGCCGAGATTGTGCGCGGCGGACTCAACTCGATTCCGCGCGGCCAGTTTGAGGCAGCGCAGAGCCAGGGCTTCGGCTTCTTTGCCACCATGCGCTACATCATTCTGCCGCAGACGTTTAAGACGATCATTCCGGCGCTGTTTAGCCAGTGCACGACCGTCATCAAGGACAGCTCGTATCTTTCGGGCATTAACGTGGCCGAGCTCATGTACACGGCAAACGTCGTGATGGCCCACGCGATTGACCTGTCGCAGGTGCTTATGCTCTACGGCCTGGTGTTTGCGATGTACTTTGTGCTCAACTTTGGTATCTCGCTGCTGGTGAGAGCGTATCAACGTCGTATCGTGGCAGCGTAGTCCTGCTTCCCCAAGCACGGCACCTTGCCCCTCAATCGTCGCTTGCGTACATCTAGTACGCGGCGCTCCTCTTTCGGGGCAATCTGCCGCACTTGGGAAACCAGGACGGTCGTAAGTGACAAAATGGGAATCAGGAATCGCCTCTTTCTCATTTGTTAGAAAGGAATCGCGATGAGCGATCTGGTGAACAAGAAGAGTCCTGTGGTCATTACCATCGCGCGCGACTTTGGTGCCGAGGGCCACGAGATTGGCCGTATCCTCGCCAATGAGCTGGGGATTCCGCTGTACGATAACGAGCTGCTGGTGCGTGCTTCGCTGCGCGCGGGCGAGTCGCTCGACAAGATGGCCGCCTACGACGAGCGCCTGGCCGTGGAGAACATGGCGTTCCTGCCCGACCGCTACGACGCGCGTTCGTACTCGGACAAGTTGTTCCAAAAGATGAGCCAGGTGATTTTGGATCTGGGCGAGACCGAGAGCTGCATTATCGAAGGCCGTCTGTCCGATTACCTGTTGCGCAACAACCCCAATCACATTGCCGTGCTGGTGACCGCACCCTTTGAGGATCGCGTCGAGATCGTGCGCAAAAAGCGTGGCCTTAACAAAAAGAAGGGCGCCAAGCTGGTCAAGCAGCAGCAGAAGGCACGCGAGGCGTTCTACAAGCGCTACAGCGCCGGAAAGTGGAAGATGACGAGCGGCAAGGATATCGTTGTCAACCGCGCCAAGCTGGGCCGCGAAGGCTGCAAGGACGTCATCGCCGCTGCCTACCGCTACAAAGTGGCGCAGCTCGAAGACTAACCGACCAAAACCACCACAAAGGGGACAGGCACCTTTGCGGTGGTAGGGCGATCGGCATAGAAAAAGTCCCCGCCGGGCGTGTGCTCGACGGGGACTTTGCCGTTTGATGGCTAGCGCTGCGGGTGATTACTCGCCCAGCAGGCTCTTGGTGATGGAAGCGGCGGCCTTCTTGCCGGCGCCCATCGCCAGAATGACCGTAGCGGCACCGGTGACGATGTCGCCGCCGGCCCAGATGCGGGGGTCGGTGGTCTGGCCGGTCTCCTCGTCAGCGACGATGTAGCCCCACTTGTTGAGCTCCATCTTGCCGCCGATCTTGGCGGCGAAGGGGTTGGCGTTGGTGCCGATAGCCGAGATTGCGACGTCGCAGGGGATCTCCTCGATGGCACCCTCGATGGGCACCGGGCGACGGCGGCCGGACTCGTCGGGCTCGCCGAGCTCCATCTTCTGGACCTTGACGGCGCACACGGAGCCGTCCTCGCCAGCGACAAACTCGAGCGGGGAGACGAGCGGCAGAACCTCGACGCCCTCGGCCTTGGCATGGTGCAGCTCGGCGCGACGGCAGGGCATCTCGTCCTCGGTACGACGGTAGGCGATGATGGCGTGCTCGGCGCCCAGGCGCTTGGCGGTACGGACGGCGTCCATAGCCACGTTGCCGCCACCAAAGACGACGACGTTCTTGCCGTGCTTGGTGGGGGTGTCGTACTCGGGGAACTTGTTGGCCTTCATCAGGTTCACGCGGGTGAGGTACTCGTTGGCGAAGAAGACGTTGGGCAGGTTCTCGCCGGGGACGTTGAGGAACTTGGGCAGGCCAGCGCCGGTCGCCACGTAGATGGCGTCGAAGCCCTGCTCGAACAGCTCCTCGGCCGTGGCCATGTTGCCCACGACGGAGTTGTACTCAAACTTGACGCCCATGTCCTCCAGGCCGTCGATCTCGCGCTTGACGACTGCCTTGGGCAGACGGAACTCGGGGATGCCGTAGACTAGCACGCCGCCGCCGGTGAAGAAGGCTTCGAAGACGGTGACGTCAAAGCCGTTGCGGGCGAGCTCGCCGGCGCAGGTGATGCCGGACGGGCCGGAGCCGACGACGGCGACCTTCTTGCCGTTCTTGGGGGCCATCTTGGGCGTGGAGGCGAGCTCGGGGCGGTCACCCAGGAAGCGCTCGAGCTGGCCGATGGCCACGGGCTCGGACTTCTTGCCACGGATGCACTTGCCCTCGCACTGGTTCTCCTGCGGGCAGACGCGGCCGCAGATGGCGGGAAGCATGGAGTCCTCGCGGATGGTATCGAGGGCGCCGCCGAAGTCCTTCTCGCGGATCTGCTCGATAAAGCGGGGGATGTTGATGTTGACGGGGCAGCCCTCGACACAGAACGGCTTCTTGCAGTTGAGGCAGCGCTCGGCCTCGGCCAGCGCCATTTCCTCGGTGAAGCCCTTGTCGACGGGGCGGAAGTCGCAGGCGCGCTCGGCAGCCGGCTCCTCGTTATCGGGGGTGCGGGGCGACTTCATATCGGCAACGAAACGACCGTTAACTAGTGGCATGCGCAGCTCTTTTCCTCATAGGCCTTGAGGGACTCGCCCTCTTCGGAACGGTAAGCGGCCTGGCGGGCACGAAGGTCATCCCAGTCGACCAGGGTGGCATCGAAGTCGGGGCCGTCGACGCAAGCGAACTTGGTCACGCCGCCCACCTCGACGCGGCAGCAGCCGCACATGCCGGTGCCGTCAACCATGATGGGGTTGAGCGATGCGGTGATGGGGGTGTCGTACTTCTGGGCGGTGAGGGTCGAGAACTTCATCATCGGAACGGGGCCGACGCAGAAGACCTGGCTCACGGCCTTGTCCTGCAGCAGGCGCTCCAGCGGAGCGGTGACAACGCCCTGCTCGCCGTAGGAGCCGTCGTCGGTGGTGATGTGGATGTGGTCCTCGTCGAGGAGCTCGCGGAACTGGTCCTCCATGAGCAGGAGGTCCTTGGTGCGGGCGCCCATGATGGCGTGGACCTCATGACCGGTCTCGACCAGGTGCTTGGCGACCGGGAAGGCAATCGCCAGGCCGACGCCGCCGCCAATGACGGCGCAGGGGCCCTCGGCCATCTCGGTGGGAGCGCCCAACGGGCCCACGACGTCACGCAACGACTCGCCGGCCTCGTAGGTGGAAAGCATCTCGGTGGTCTTGCCGATTACCATGAAGATGAACTCGACCCAGCCCTCGTCACCGTTCCAGCCGGCCAGGGTAAACGGGACGCGCTCGCCCGTCTCGTTGGCGCGAACCATGAGGAACTGTCCAGCGTGCGCATGTTTGGCGATTGCAGGCGCCTCGATGCGGAACTTGAACACCTTCTCCGAGAACTGCGTCTTCTCCAGGATCTTATACATAGAACCCCTCTCTTGTTAGGGCCGCCGAACCGTGCCTCCACGGAAATGGACGGTAGCCCGAATAAAACCGTACGCGCACAGGCGTTGTGCAGACATACGGTGCAAATTATACCCTCATGGACATGCTGTTTACGTGTATCTTCGGCCGTTGGGAAAAGCGACCTACCAAAAAGGGACAGGTTTATTTTGGCGGGTTTTATCAGGCAAAACGACAAAGGGGGCCGGCCTCGGGTTGTGATGAGGCCGGCCCCCTTTAGAGCGCTGCATATGTAGAGCGACGCAGGGTTTATTGCGATGCGGCCGCTTCGGCGTTTCCGCACATAAAACCTGCCAAAATAAACCTGTCCCTAAATGGTAGGTTTTAGTGCTTGCCGTTGGCGGAGGCGGCACCGTTGACATGGTCGCGGGCATAGACCACGCCGTGCACGATGGCGAGACCCGCGGCGTCGGCCGCGCGGGCGCAGGTGTCATGGAAATCCTCGGCCTCGTGGGCGCGCAGCTGTTTAAGCACGTAGTCGGCGACGGCCATCTTGCCGGGAGGGTTGCCGATGCCGGTGCGGATACGGCTGAAGTCGCGGCTGCCCATCTTGTCGATGATGGAACGCAGACCGTTGTGGCCAGCATGGCCGCCGCCCACCTTAACACGTACGTCGCCGGCGGGAATATCGAGCTCGTCGTGGATTACGAGCAGCTCCTCGGCCTTGATCTTGTACTCGCGGCAGAGCTTGGAGATGGGACCGCCCGAGGTATTCATGTACGACTGCGGCTTGACCAGCACAATCTGGCGCTTGCCGCCATCTTCCTCGGGGTCGTTGATGTTGATGAACGCGATCTCGGCGCCGGCCTGGTTTTTCCAGTACGTGACGCCGGCCTGACGGGCTAACTCGTCGATTGCCTTAAAGCCGGCGTTGTGGCGGGTCTCGGCATACTCCTCGCCCGGGTTGCCAAGCCCGGCAACCATGCGAATCTTGAGCGGCTGTGCAGCTGCCATGTGCTTCCTTTCGTCGATTTGTCGTCTGCTATGGTGAGCGACCCCGTTACAACTGTCAAATGGAGGGCGATCGAGGCTGTTTGGTGGCGTTTGGGCGGCCGCCAGAAGCCCAGGTGGGCAGTTTGTTCAGATACGTATAAAACACGAGCTATCGAAGCGCTCGATTCGATGCCGTAGTGCTGGTCGGTCGCTCCAACTGGTCGGTATAGTGCTGTTTTGAAGTCTGTTTTATTATCGAACAGGGCGAATTGCACAGAGTTGACGGCAAAACGGCTCGATCTGATATGTCCATTTATACGTATCTGAACCAACTGTCCGCCCTTGCTCGGCAGTAAGTGTGCAATCCGGTTTTTAGACCGGCGCGAGGCCGATTCCAGCCCGCAGGGCGTTGAGCCAAGCGGCTTGACGCTTGCGATAACCCTTGATGCGATAGCGGAATCGAGCCCCCGCAAGTCGATGCATCGTCTGGGCGAAGGCTTCGAGTGCAACAAGGTCCTTCATTTGGTCACGATTGATAACCAGGACGTGGATGCCCATGGCCTTGAGGCCATTGTTGCGATTCCCGTCGTGAATGCGAGCGTTTTGAAGCTCATGTCCAATTCCGTTGTATTCGTTGTCGATTCCTGCGGCCGGGCAATATAAGTCGCAGATGGCATAGGGGATGCCCGAGGACATGTTGACCGCAAGGGTGTCGAAGTCGATTCTATAGTTGAGCAGCAGGCCTCCCATGGGCAGGCTGCAACATCCGAAACCGCCAAAGCGCATGGGTGCGCCTAGGACGGCAAGCATTAAGGATTCCGCTGGGGATGCGGATCCGGCTCGGGCGAGTTTAACGGCCGTGCGAAACGAGGCATAGGAGCTGCTTTTGGCGAACCGTGCGATTGCCTCGAGATCTTCGATGGTTGTAGCAGGTTCGCATTTGTAGTGTGCCTGTTCGTAACGGGCTTCGACTCGTCCTTCGGGTGCCAGTTGGCTGCCCTGACAATCAAGATCGCCCATCGCTTCGAAGCCGTCGTCCTTGGGCCACGTATCGTCATAGGCGATGGGGTAGGTTGCCTCGGGCGGAAGGGAGTAGGTTCCGAGCAGCTCCATAAGGAGCATCAAGGTTTTGGCGACCGACTCATTTTTGGAACAAAGCATGGCCGTCGTGGCGGGAGACGTTGCGTAGATGTCGGCTTCGATGCACATGATTGCATCTTTGGGAAGCGCGGCGGAGAGAATGTGCTGGCGGATTCGCTTGTCGGGACGCCTGTTGTCTTCGTTTGAAATGAGAAGATCAAGCGGTTCGGAATCGTCTTCATTCCAGGCGTCGAGGATCGAAAGCGCGCTAAAGTCTACCGCGTCATTATTGGGAATGCAGCCGGCTAGAGCTTGCGCCTGCTGTCCGCCGTCGATGGAGTCCCAAGGAAGGGCAGAGTATGCCCGTCGTGCGCGGCGAATTGCGCGGAGGGCGGAGAAATGTGAAATCACGGTGGTCATAGTTACAAGGTACTAAGCCGCTGGCGAAACGCGACTGCCATGCCGTTCTTTTCGCCCAGCGGGGTGCTGCGCGCCATGAACGGTCGCGTGTTAGGAAAACGGGGATATTACTGAGAGCTTGCGAGAAAGTGAGTCCCGCTGCTAATGTCAGCGATGGGTGTTGGACAGTTGGTTCAGATACGTATAAAGCAGCGTTTTGCTTGGGTATTTTCAGGGGCTTTTGAGGGCGAATGAAAGGCAAAGTGTGACGACTGCGCTCGAAAGCGTCGGGTTCGGGCTGTTTAGAGTATCCGTCGGCCATCTTCAGATGCCCTAAGAGGCTCATTAGGTTCGTAAATAAATACGTATCTGAACTAACTGTCCAGGGCGGGTTGGCAAGGAATAGAAAAGGGGTCGGAAGCTCGCTTCCGGCCCCTTTAAAAACACCAAAGATGATGCGATGCACGCTGGACTACAGCGCGAAGTCGCCGCCGACGAGCGTGGAGACGGGCTCCTCGTGGTAAACGGCGGAGATGGCCTGAGCGAACTCCTCGGCGACCGAGATGGTCTTGATCTTGCCGCCGACCTCGACGGGAATGGCGTCGGTGACGAGGCACTCGACGATCGGGGCGTCGTTCAGACGCTCGATGGCCGGACCGGAGAAGATGCCGTGGGTGGCGCATACGTAGATGTCGCCGGCGCCCATGGCTTTGAGCTCCTTGACGTTGGCGCACAGGGTGCCCGCGGTGTCGATCATGTCGTCGTTGATGATGCAGGTCTTGCCCTCGATATCACCGATGATGCCCATGACCTCGGCGGCGTTGTGGCGTGGACGGCCCTTGTGGGCGATAGCGAGGCTGCAGCCGAGCATGTCGGACAGCTTCTTGGCGGCCTTGGCGCGACCCACGTCGGGGGAGACGACAACCAGGTTGTCGGTGTCGAAGTGCATGTTGTTGTAGTACTGGCCAAACAGCGGCAGTGCGGACAGGTGGTTAACCGGGATATCGAAGAAGCCCTGGATCTGACCCTGGTGCAGGTCGAGGGTGATGATGCGGTTGACACCGGCGCGCTCGAGCAGGTTGGCGACGAGGCGGGCAGTGATGGGCTCGCGCGGGCCGGCCTTGCGGTCCTGGCGGGCATAGCCGTAGTGGGTGATAACGGCGGTGATGGAGCGGGCGGATGCGCGCTTGGCGGCGTCGGTGGCGATGAGCAGCTCCATGAGCATGTCATTGACGTTGCCGCCGGCCACGGACTGAATCAGGAAGACGTCGGCGCCGCGGACGGTCTCGTCGTAGCGGGCGTAAATCTCACCGTTGGCGAACTGCTTTAGCGTAAGGCCCGAAAGCTCGACCCCAAGGTACTCAGCGATCTTCTGAGCGAGGGGACGGTTGGAGGAACCGGAATACACGCGGATGGACTTGCGCATATTCTCCGACTTCTCGGGATCATTAATCGGCATTACCCTTCTCCTTTATATCGAATGCCATATAGATGCCTTGTTGCATTGTAACCGCGCGGCGGGGTTTATCAGGTCTTGATAATGTCTTTACCGTCAACGGACACGAACCGACCACTCATCCGGTCGCGCAGGTCACGATAGAAAAAGGAGCCGTCCCCATGGAACAGCTCCTTTTGTGCTTGGTAAAACGTTATACCTCGTCATCCTCGTGCAGACGGCGGCGATAATCGGCGGCCCAGCCCTCAATATTTACCTGACGGGCGCGGCCCAGACCGAGTGCGTCGGCCGGGACCGGCTCGGTGATGACGGAGCCGGCGGCCACGAGTGCGCCGTCGCCGATCTGGGCGGGCGCGACCATCATGGTGTCGGAGCCAATGAAGGCATCCTTGCCGATGACGGTCTTGTGCTTGTGGACGCCGTCGTAGTTGCAGGTGATGGAGCCTGCGCCCACGTTGACGCCGGAGCCCATGGTGGTGTCGCCGATGTAGGACAGGTGGGGCACCTTGGAACCCTCGCCGATCGTGGACTTCTTGATTTCCACGTGCGTGCCGGCCTTGGATCCGTCGAGCATGTGGGTACCCGGGCGCAGGTAGGCGCGCGGGCCGCAGTCGACGCCGTTCTCGATGACGGCCTCGATGGCGATGGTCTCATCGATGATGCAGCCGCTGCCGACGGTGGTGTCGGTGAGGCGACTGTTGGGGCCGAGCTGGCACTCTTCGCCTACGGTGACGTGACCGATCAGATGCGTCTGCGGCCACACGATGGTGTCTCGGCCGATGACGGCATCGGGGCCGATCCAGGCCTGCGTGGGGTCGATAAACGTGACGCCTTCGGCCATCCAGTGCTCGTTGATGCGGTCGCGCGCGACGGCGGTGAGCTGCGCGAGCTGGATGCGGCTGTTGACGCCCAGGCCGTCGCGGTAGTCGTCACAGTGGAAGATGGAGACCGACTGGCCGTGACCCTTGAGGATTTCGAGCATGTCGGGCAGGTAGTACTCGGACTGCGCGTTGTCGTTGCCGATCTCGTTAATGTGGGCGGCAAGCTGCGCGCCGTCAAAGGCGTAGCAGCCGGCGTTGCACTCCAGCAGCGTGGCGGCCTGCTCGGGCGTGCAGTCCTTCTGCTCGATGATGCGCTCGATCTGACCATCGGCGCCCAGCTTGATGCGGCCGTAGCCGAAGGGATCGGGCGGGGTCATGGTCATGACGGTGCAGGCGAGCTCGCCGGTGGCGACGGTCTGTGCGAACTTGGCGACGGTGTCGGCGGTGATGAGCGGCAGGTCGCCGTTGAGCACGACGACGGGGCCTTGCGTGATGCCGCAGACCTCGAGCGCGACCTTGACGGCATGGCCGGTGCCCAGGCGCTCGGTCTGCTCGACGCATTCGACCTTGGTGGCGCTGTTGGCGTAGGCGCCATCGATGAGGGCGCGCATCTCGTCGGCGTGGCTGCCGATGACGACCACGACGCGGCTGCAGCCGGCCTTGATGGTGGCGTCGACGATCCACTGAACCATGGGCTTGCCCAGGATCTTGTGCGAAACCTTGCAGTGGTTCGACTTCATGCGGGTGCCCTCGCCGGCGGCGAGGATAATTGCGGTTGCGTCCATGTGATCTCCTGTTACGTTATAGAGACGTGTGTTTGGAAACGATACACGGCGCAATATGATACCGCAGGCATATGATGAGCGCGTAACGATTGATGCGCGACGGCCGATGCCGCTGCCGCCGGCGTGGTATTTGCGCTGGTTGTGTATGGCGGCGGCGCTGCGGCGTTGGCGTTTGAGCGAGGGATGGGGTGCCCGTGGATATCATGCGAGGGAAATCGGGCGCCGAGCCCGTCGCGGCATTTTCGATGTCGCATCCGGCGGTGCCGGCGCTCTACATGGTGCTGACGCTAGGGCTCACCATGTTCTCGATGCAACCGGTGCTGATCGCGCTGTCGCTTGCGGGCGGGCTGGCGTATGGGTTTGCGACGCGCGGTGCTGCGCGCACGGTGGGGGCGCTTCGCTGGCAGCTGCCGGTGATTTTGATCATCGCGGTGCTCAATCCGCTGTTTAGCGCCTCGGGCTCGACGGAGCTGTTTCGTATTGGCATGCGTGCGGTGTATCTAGAGAGCATGATGTACGGCCTGTGCATGGGTGGGCTGTTTGTGGCGAGCGTGCTGTGGTTTGAGGCCGCGGCGTCGATGCTTGGCTACGACAAGGTGCTTGCGCTTTTGGGCAATGCCACACCGGTGATTGCGCTCATGATCTCGATGTGCATGAGGCTTATCCCGCAGTTTTTGCGCCGCGGCCGCACGGTGCTGGCGGTGCAGGACGCGATCGATGTACCGGGGCGTGCGCCCGCCGATCCCGTGCGATCGCGCCTGCGGGCGTCGACTGTTTTGATGGGTTGGGGCATGGAAGATTCGCTTGAGCGCGCGGACGCCATGCGCTCGCGCGGGTGGGGCGCTGCGTCGCGCCGTACGACGTATGCGAGGTATCGGCTGGGGCGCGGCGACGCTGCCGCGCTGGTTGGACTTGCGGTGTTTGGTGCCGCCGCGGTGGCGGTGGCGTGGATCGCGACGACGCAGTATTCGTTTTACCCGCAGCTTTCGGTGCCCGCGCCGTGGCTGGGCTATGTCGTGTATGCTGCCTGGATGGTGCTGCCCTGCGTGTTGCATGCAATCGATGAGAAGAGGTTTGGCTGATGGCTCGGTTGGACGGGAGCATGATGGCGGGCGCGGTGTGCGGCCCGGATATGTCGGCGATTGAGGTGCGGAACCTGAGCTTTGCCTACCCCGGGGCTGATGCTGCGGTGCTCGAGCGGCTCGACTGGTCTGTTCCCCAAGGTGCATTTGCGTTGCTTGTTGGCGGTACCGGATCGGGTAAGTCGACGCTGCTGTCGCTGCTCAAGCCCGAGATCGCTCCGGCGGGCGAGCGCACTGGCGATGCGCGCGTGCTGGGCGAGTACGTTGCCGACATGGACGTGCGCGCGTCTGCGGAGCGCGTGGGCTACGTGTTCCAGGACCCCGAGAACCAGATTGTGTGCGAGACCGTGTGGCACGAGATGGCGTTTGGCCTAGAGAATCTGGGCGTGTCGCGTGACGAGATGCGCCGCCGTGTTGCCGAGACCAGCTATTTTTTTGGTCTGGAGGACTGGCTTCATCGCGATACCGATACGCTTTCGGGTGGCCGCAAGCAGCTGCTGTCGCTTGCCGCTGTCCTGGCGCTGCGTCCGCGTGTGCTGCTACTCGACGAGCCCACGTCTCAGCTCGATCCCGTTGCCGAAAAGAATTTTCTGCACGCGCTGTTTCGCGTGAACCGTGAGCTGGGCTGCACGGTTGTTGTGGCTACGCATCAACCGCGGCCGATGCTCGAGTATGCGACGTGTGCGTACCGGATTGAGAGCGGTCGCGTGAGAGATGTGGTTGACCTGGCGAGTTTGGGTAGTCGCGAGGGGCTTTTGGATTTGGACTCTTGTCGGCCCGCTCAGGGGGCGGCGACGAGTGCGGCGGCAGCTATTCGCGAGGGCTGGTTTCGCTACGATCGCGCGGGCGGTTGGGTGCTGCGTGGGCTCGATGTGACGTTTTCGGCCGGCGCGGTGCATGCGGTCGTGGGCGGAAACGGCTGCGGAAAGTCGACGATGCTCTCGGTGCTGGCCAAGACGGCTAAGCTGCAGCGTGGCCGCATGGTGCGTGGGACGGCTTCGGCGGCGCTGCTGCCACAGAATCCCAAGGCATTGCTGGTCGCCGAAACGGTGCGCGACGAGCTGATGGAATGGGCTTCGGCCTGCGGATACGACGAGGCCGCAGCACAGGAGCAGACAGCGCGCCTGGGCCTGGCGGGCTTGGAGACGCGTCACCCGTACGATCTTTCGGGCGGTCAGCGCCAGCTGCTTGCGCTGGCAAAGCTGCTGTTGATTGGTCCGGAGCTGCTGCTGCTTGATGAGCCCACCAAGGGCCTTGATCTGGCAAGTCGCTGCATTATCGCCCGAGCCCTGCGCGAGCATGCGCAGGCCGGCGGTACCGTCGTCATTGCCACGCACGACTTAGACTTTGCCGAGCAGGTGTCCGACGACGTCGCCATGATGTTCGACGGCGAGATCGCCTGCATGGAGTCTCCGGCAGATTTCTTTGCCGACAACGTGTTCTACAGGGCGTGATGGGATGACGGATCATCGCGCCCCGCGCCTACTCACAAAAATGGAGATTCCGCTGCTCCTGGCGGTGCCGGCAGTGATGACTGCGGCGTTGCTGGCAGGCCTTGAGCAGGCGGCGCTTGCCATGCTTGTCGTGGTGGCGCTGGTGCTTGCGCTGTTCTTTGCGGGCTACGAGGCGTCGCGACCGGGCCTGCGCCAGATCATGCCCACGCTGGTGCTGGCGTCGCTGGCCGCGGCGGGCCGCATCTTGTTCGGCCCCATTCCCGATTTTAAACCCGTGAGCGCCATCGCTATTATCGCGGGGGCCACGTTGGGTCGACGCAACGGCTTCATGGTCGGTGCGCTGGCGGCGCTGACCAGCAATTTCTTTTTTGGACAGGGCATGTGGACGCCATGGCAGATGTATGCCTGGGGCCTGGTTGGCTATGCTGGCGGTGCGCTGGCGCATGCGGGTGCGTTCGACCGTGCGGAGGGAACCGTGCGCATGCCGGCGCTGATGGCGTACGGCTTTGCCTCGGGCTTGCTGTATGGCGTTGTGATCAACGCGTATGACATCATCGGTTTTGTGCAGCCGCTCACCTGGGCAGGCGCTGTGGCGCGTCTTGCTACGGCGGTGCCGTTCGACATCACACACGGACTCGCGACCTGTGTGTTTTTGGCCGCCCTGTACAAGCCCTGGTGCCGCCGCATCAACCGCGTCGTCATGAAATACGGACTATAGGGCACCCGCGTCTTTCGCAAACTTGCGGTGGAATAGTTCTCGTTTTTGGCTATTTGAGGACCAAACAGGAACTATTTCACCGCAACTTATAGGGGGACGAGGTCAGATGATCCGTTTTCCTCCGTCCCCGGGGGATCATTTGGGGGTTAGAGCTCTAGCGTGAGGGTGACGGGGCAGTGGTCGCTGCCGAAGATATCGCCACGGATACCGGTGTCGCGAACGTTGGCGGCGATTGCGTCGCTTACCAGGAAGTAGTCGATGCGCCAGCCGGCGTTGTTCTTGCGGGCATTAAAGCGATAGCTCCACCAGCTGTAGACGCCCTCAACGTCCGGATTAGCCGTGCGCCAGGTATCGGTAAAGCCGGCGTTGAGCAGCTCGGTAAACTTACCGCGTTCTTCGTCCGAAAAGCCGGCGTTGCCGCGGTTGGACTTGGGGTTCTTAAGGTCGATCTCCTCGTGTGCCACGTTAAAGTCGCCGCAAGTTACGACGGGCTTGCCGGTCTCGCGCTCAAGCGCGCTCAAAAAGCCGCGGTAGGCATCGTCCCAAGCCATGCGCACGTCGATGCGCGCGAGTTCGTTTTGCGCGTTGGGAGTGTAGACATCCACAAACCAGAACTTGTCGAACTCCAGCGCGCAGACGCGGCCCTCGGTTGCGGCTTGGGCGACGAGTACGGCCGCCTCGCCCTCGCCGGCGTAGGGTAGCAGCGCGTCGGCGTGCAGCACGCGCAGCGGTTCCTGGCGGCTAAAGACCGCAGTGCCCGAATAGCCTTTACGCTCGGCGTAGCTCCAGATTTGGTGATAGCCAGGCAGATTGATATCGACCTGGCCCTCCTGCAGCTTTGTCTCCTGCAGCGCCAAGATATCGACGTCGAGTTCTTGCGCGATCTGAATAAAGCTCGGGTCCTTTTTGAGCACGGCGCGCAGGCCGTTAACGTTCCACGAGGCAAAGGTGTAAGTCTGAGGCATGGTGTCCTTTCGACGGGGTTGGCAGGCTTAAGATTAACGCAATAAGGGCGGGGTGGGCTCCGTGCATGCTGACTTAAAGGCTGCATGCTGGGACGTCGCTCAACGCTGCTCGATTAACAAGGACGGAGGACTCATATGACTCAGGCAATATCGGACCCCAGGCAGGCCTCCGCCGCCCTGGCGGATCTGTTTGACACCCACAAGCGCGTGGTCTTCTTTGGCGGCGCTGGTGTTTCCACGGCAAGTGGCATCCCCGATTTCCGCAGCGTGGACGGCCTGTATCACCAGCAGTTTGCCTATCCGCCCGAGACCATGCTGTCGCATAGCTTTTACGAGGCACATCCTGCGGAGTTCTTCGACTTTTACCGCACCAAGATGATCGCGCTTAACGCTAAGCCTAACCGCTGCCACACCAAGCTGGCCGAGCTGGAGCGCGCCGGCAAGCTCGACGCCGTGGTGACGCAAAATATCGACGGTCTGCACCAGGCGGCCGGCTCGCAGCGCGTGTTCGAGCTGCACGGATCGGTCCATCGCAACATTTGCCAGTCGTGCGGCGCGGTCTATAGCGCCGAGTGGATTTGCTCGCGCGAGCACGAGGACGCCGCGGGCGTGCCTGTATGTCCTGCGTGCGGCGGGCGCATCAAGCCCGATGTGGTGCTCTACGAGGAGCCGCTCGATGAGCATGTGCTGACCGGTGCCGTTGCCGCCATCGCCGCGGCCGATGCCCTCATTGTGGGTGGGACCTCGCTCGTGGTGTATCCGGCGGCGGGCCTTACGCGTTACTTTACCGGCGATACGCTGGCCATATGCAACCTTGCTCCCACCGATCAGGATGCAAATGCCGACCTGCTGATTTCTTGCGACATCGCGGCCGCGTTTGCGTTCTAGCCCGCGCGCGCGGATACAATAGAAAGACTGAGTGCAAAGCGACCCCGCCGCCAGCTCCCCAAGCTCGGCGGCGTGGACATTTTAGGAGGATGTTCATGGCGAACGACAGCAAGACATGGCGGTGCGGAAAGTATGAGCTCAGCTTTGACCGTCCGCGCATCATGGGCGTCCTCAACGTGACGCCCGATTCGTTTAGCGATGGCGGGGAGCACTTCGACCCCGATGCCGCCATCGAGTACGGCCTGGCGATGCTCGACGCCGGCGCCGACATCATCGACGTGGGCGGCGAGTCCACGGGCCCCGGCTTTACCCCGGTCAACCCCGACGAGGAGGCTCGCCGCGTGCTGCCCGTGGTGCGTGCGCTGGCCAAGGAGGGCGCCATCGTCTCGATCGACACGCGTCATGTGGCGGTTGCCAAGGCGGCCGTGCGCTGCGGCGCCTCGATCGTCAACGACGTGACGGGCTTCACTGATCCCAAGATGGTCGAGTTCGTTAAGACGAGCACCTGCGGCGTCATCGTGATGCATGCCGGCGAGGTTGCCGCGCCCGCACGCACGCACGCAACGGTGCAGCTCGATACCTCGGCAGCGGCGTTTGTTGCCGAGAAGGCGCGCGAGGCGGCTGCCGAGGCCGCGCGTGAGGCCGAGAAGCCGGCTCGCCGCCGTCGCGGCAAGTTGCTGGGCGAGCCTAAGCCGGAGGCCAAGCTTCCGGGAGGCGTGGTGCAGCCCTCGTTGCCGTTTGGCGAACCGGAGCCCACGTCCGAGCCTTCAAGCGAGCAGGAGACGCCGGCCGCCGAGCAGGCTACTGCCGCCGAGACCGTCGCGCCCGCGCCCGAGGCCACTCCCGCAGCCACCGAGGCCGCATCGGAGTCCAATGACCGCCTGGCCGCCATGATGCGCCGCAGCGCCCGCCGCGAGGAAGCCTACGTGCCCACCTCGCAGCTCCGCCGCTTCACCCTGCCCGATTCGGCGCCCATCATGCGTCGCGTTATGGGCTTTCTGTCCGACCAGGCCCGCACGCTCATCCATGCCGGCGTGTCGCGCGACCGCATCTGCATCGATCCTGGCCCGGGCTTTGGTAAGTCGGCTAACGAGTCCATCGTCATCCAGCGCGAGACTGCCAAGATGGCGTCACTGGGCTATCCGCTCATGTGTGCCGTGTCGCGCAAGCGCTTTGTGGGCGCCGTCTCGGGCGTGACCGAGGCCGCCGAGCGCGATGCCGCTACGTTTGGCGTGTGCCTGGGCGCCATCCAGGCCGGTGCCAACATCGTGCGCGTGCACGACGCCGCGGGTTTTGCGCAGTTCCTGAACGGTTACTGGGCGGTTGCCAAGCCGCAGCCGCGCCGCGCGTTTGTGGCCGTGGGCTCCAACCTGGGGCATCGCTGCGACAACATCCGCGCCGCACGCGAGATGATCGCCGAGATTCCACTCACCTGCGTGTCCAACTCCTCCAAGATTTACGAGAGCGAGCCGGCCTACGAGACGCGCCAGGACGCGTTTGCCAACGCCGTCATCGAGATCAAGACCGAGCTGGCGCCGCTGGTGCTGCTCGATGAGCTCATGAAGATCGAGGCCGAGCTGGGGCGCGACCGCTCCAAGAAGGCCAAGGTCAACGGCCCGCGCACCATCGACCTGGACCTGCTGTGGATGGACGGCGAGATCCACGGCGGCAAAAAGCTGCGCCTGCCGCATCCGCTGATCGGCGAGCGCGACTTTGTGCTGGTGCCGCTCGAGGACCTGATGCACGACCCGGCGCGGTTCTTCCGCTACAACGGCGTCGAGGTCAAGGAGCCCGAGGACCGCGTGGGTCATATCGTGGGCGAATTGGGGCGTATGTAGATGATTGAGATGAATGCTGTAGCCGTCGGTACCGAGCTTGACGCCGCGCGCGACGCGGGTCGCGAGGGTGTGTCCGCGGGCTGGTGCGCTTGGAGCGCAGGCGAGGCGTCGTTGACGTTTTCGCTGGTCGTGCGCCCGGATGTGAACATGCATGCCTTCCACGGCCTGCCGTTTGTGGCCGCGATGGGCATGATGGACGCGCTCGCGGGCACGGCTGCGGCACCGGGGCTGGGCCTTGCCGGCAAGGTGGGTATTCAGTGGCCGAGCGACATTGTGTGCGGCGCGCCCGCGTTTGAGACGTCGTTCGCGCGCGTCGCCGTCAACGGTGGTGCCGGTGCTGCGGGCATGTTCGGTGCCGTGACGGTGGATATTGAGCGTTCGGCGCTGAGCGAGCTTGGTGTGGACGTGGCTGACGAAGCGCTGGTCGAGACGCTGGCCGCCGCCGTGCTGGCCCGCGTGGACGCCTGGGCGGTTGTTGCCAACACGCCGCAAGGCGCCGCAGGGCCGCTGGCTCCCGTGCTGGGCGAGTACTTCGACATGGTGCCGCTGCTGGGCCGCCAAGTTGCGGCGGTGTCGCCCAACGGTTTGCCGCTTGCGGTCGGTGTGTTTGCGGGCCTGGACATCTGGGGCCGCGCGACCATCAAGACCGATGCCGGCGAGCAAGAGTTTCCGCCCGAGGCCGTGCGCATTCGCGGACTGTAACGCGAGGCACTTGCGCTCAAAGATGACGATGACAACGAAGCCCTCTTCGGCCTGTGTGAACTGCCTCCCATTTCTTGGACATGAGAAATGGGAGGCTTTCTTTATGCGCGTTGATTTGAGGGTGAAGCATGATGTCGAGGCCAGGAAGGCGGCCATAGGGCTCTTCGAGCTCGGGCACGGGTATAAATCTGCCGC
>JAUMOL010000031.1 GCA_031295385.1 Collinsella sp. | reverse complement strand
CTCGGAGATGTGTATAAGAGACAGGGAGTAGGAGCGCCGCCCTCGCCGCCACTGCCGTCGCCGCCGGTCGTACCATTGCCGCCGGTCGCACCATCGCCTCCGGTCGCACCGTTGCCGCCGGTCGTATCGCCACCCGTGGTCTCGGTCGTTGTGGTAGTCGTCGTTGTTGTGGTGGTCCCCTCCTTGTTTTCGTCTCCCTCGTTTTCCGACTTCCTGGCGTTGCTGGTGCCGTAGAACTTCCAGACGTTATTGTTCTTGTACGTGGGAGCCGTGCCGGTCGGGAATTCCTCGCGCCCGGTGCCCGCAAGAACCGTGTTCATAAACTTCTTAAAGACGGGCAGGTTGGTGCTGTCGCCCAGCAGATCCATGCCGTACTTTTGGATGGGAATCTCGCCTGCGGAATAACCGGTCCACAGGGCGCATGCCAGCTGCGGCGTGTAGCCGCAGAACCAAAGGTTGGTGGTGTTGTCGGTGGTGCCCGTCTTGCCGGCATAGGGCTGGTTGACGCTCAGCGCGCCGGCGGCACCCGTGCCGCTGCCCTGCATGACGCCAGTCAGGACGTCGGTCACTGCCGCGGCCTCGCCGGTGGAGAGCACCTGCGAGGGGTTATCGGTGTGCTGGTACAGTACCGAGCCAGTTCGCGAATCAATGTCGGTGATGGCGATCGGCTGGCGATAGTAACCGCCGTTGGCAAACGTGGCATAGGCCGCGGCCATCTCGAGCGGCGAGATGGAGCCGGTACCGAGCGTCATGACGGGAACATCCTCGATATTGTCCTTAGAAGGATCGATGCCGAGCTTTTTGACGAGGGACATGATCTTGTTGTTGCCGATAGCCTCTGCAACCTGGATATAGCCGGTGTTGGAGGAGTATGCCGTCGCCTGCTTGAGCGTAATGGTGCCGTAGCTTTGGTTGGCGTAGTTTTGCACCTTGGTCGTGGTGCCCTTGGCTGTAAGAGGCGAGTTGCAATTGAGGGTGACGTTGGGGTTCATGCCGTTTTGGATGGCAGTGGCCAGCGTAAAGGCCTTAAACGTGGAGCCCACGGGACGCTTGGCCGTGGCGTGGTTCACGTGGTTCTCGTCGGCGTTATAGTCATAGCCGCCCACCATGCACTTGATGTAGCCGGTCTTGGGGTCGACGGCGACCATGCCCATGTCCAGGCCGTCGAGCGAAAGCGTGTCGAGCTGGGCGCGCACGGCCTCCTCGGCAGTCTGCTGCATGGTCGGGTCGATGGTGGTTTTGACGGTTAGGCCGCCCTTAAACAGCACGTCGGTGGAGAACTCCTGCTCCAGCAGCTGCTTAACATAGGCGACAAAGTAGGGCTGCGAATACACGTCGACGCCACTGCCCGAGATTTCGGTCACGTTGAGGGTGATGGGCTCGGCCTGTGCGGCATCGTGCTCCTCCTGCGTAATGTGGCCCAGGCGCAGCATGTTGTCGAGGACCTTGTTGCGACGGGACAGCGCCAGGTCGGGGTTGACCGTGGGGTCGTACTGCGAGGGCGAGTTGGGAAGGCCGATCAACAGCGCGGCCTCGCTCAGGGTGAGGTCTGCGGCGCTCTTGGACAGGTAGGTCTCGGCGGCGGCCTCAATACCGTAGGCGCCGTGACCGTAATAGATGGTGTTGAGGTACATCATGAGGATCTCGTCTTTGGAGTACATATCCTCCATCTTGACGGCGATGTAGGCCTCGCGCACTTTACGCTCGATGGTCGAGTCGAACTGCTCCTCCTGCAGGATGGTGTTGCGCACCAGCTGCTGGGTGATAGTCGAGGCGCCTTCGTGCCCGCCGCCGAGGGTTGCCACCGCAGCACGCGCGATACCCCACAGGTCGATACCGCCGTGCTCGTAGAAGCGCTCGTCCTCGACGTCAACGGTGCCCTGCAGCACGTAGGGGGAGACCTCGTCCTTGGTGATGGACTTGCGGTTTTGCGTGTAGAAGCTCGCGATCTTGTTGCCGTTGCAGTCGACGATCTCGGTGGGCTCGCTCACCAGATACGCGTTGGCGTCGGTGTAGTCGGGCAGATCGGACAGCCAGCGGTTGACGTTGCCGACCATGCCGATGCCAAATGCCACGCCCGCAATCAGCAGAAAGCCCAAAAACGAGAGCAGGATTATGGGCAGGGCATGCGTCTTTGAACGGCTGCGTCCCTGTCGTTGGCGAGGACCCATATATTGACCTCCAGGTATGTCGTGCCGGACGGTGGATGTGCCGTCGGGGCAGGATGGACATAAGTTATTACACGATAAACCAAACGGGGCGCGCGATGCCTCGTGTATGCTGGAGGACGGCATTTTTCAGAGTGAATGCATACCTTGGTAAGGAGTTTGTCGATGGCGATTCGGACGATGGGGCCGAGCGGACAATACGAGACTGGATTGGATGCTGCCGGTGCGGCGCTGCCCGAACTGCTGGCGCCGGCGGGCGGGCTCGACCAGATGCTTGCGGCCATCGCCGCGGGTGCCGATGCCATCTATGCGGGGTTGGGCGGCTTTAACGCCCGTGTGAGCGCCCATGGCTTTACGGATAACGAGTTTGCGCGCGGCTGCGCCGTGGCGCATGCCCATGGCGTGCGTGTGTACGTAACGCTCAACGTGTTCGTGTTTGACGATGAGTTGTCCGACGCGGTGGTGTTGGGAGCTCATGCACTGGAGCTGGGCGCCGATGCTCTGATTGTCGCCGATGCCGGGTTGGCCTGCGCGCTGCGCGCGGCGATTCCCGGGGTCGAGATTCACCTGTCTACGCAGGCGGGCGTTCATAGCGAAGGCGCCGTGCGGCTTGCCGCCGATGAGCTGGGGGTCGAGCGCGTGACGACGGCACGCGAGCTGACGGTCGACGAGATTGCGGCGCTATGTGCCACGGGTGTGCCCATCGAGGTATTCTGCCACGGTGCGATTTGCATCGGCTATTCGGGGGCGTGCGAGTTCTCTGCCCTTCGACGTGGCCGCTCTGCGATGCGCGGTGATTGCACGCAGCCGTGCCGTCTATCCTATGACTTGGTGGACGAGGCTGGGCAGAGTGTTGCCGCCGTCGAGGGAGATCGCCTGCTGTGTCCGCGCGACTATCTGGGTATTGCGCATCTGCCCGAGCTTGTAGATGCCGGCGTGGCGTCGCTCAAGATCGAGGGGCGCATGAAGAACCCCGATTACGTATTCAACGTGGTGCGGGTGTGGCGCCGGGCACTCGATATGCTGTGCGACGGCGCGTGGGACCCCGATGCCGTGGAAGAGCTTGAGCGCGAGCTGGGAAGGTCGTTTAGCCGCGGGTTTACCGACGCGTATTTGCGAGGCCGCTCGGGTGCGGAGCTTATGAGTTTTGAACGCGCAATTAACCAGGGCGTGCGCGTGGGGCGTTTGGTCGCTGTGGGCCACGAAGAGGTGACCGTTGAGCTCGACGCCGCCGTGGCGGCGGGTGACACGCTCGAGATTCGGTTCTATCCGGGTGTCGACGCGCGTCCCGATGTGCCCAAGCGCTGGCCGCAGGTGCCCTGCCCGGTGGATGCAGCAGCGGGGAAGCGCATCGTCGTGCATTGCAAGCGTAAGGTGGACGCGGGCTGCGAGGTGTACCTGATTCGCAGCGCCGGCGTGTTGGATCAGACGGCGGCGGTGTTGGAGCGCATGCGGGCCGAGGCGGATGCGATTGCGCCCGTTGAGCGTGCCGTTGAAGTGCTGCCCTTTGAGGGCGTTGCGGTGGATGGCGGTGCATCGACGGAGTTGGTGGAGTGCGCGGTTCCCACTCGCATGGTTTTTGCTTGGCAGCTGATGGATGCCGACCCGCGCGGAGAACTCGATTTGTCCGACGCCGTTGTGGTGCTTGACGAGGTGTGCCGCGCGAGTGACGCTGACTGGACCCGCTCACTGATGCAGCGTGCCGGGCGCATCGTCTGCCGCAACCTGGGGCAGGTGACGATCGCTCGCGAGCTGGGTGTGACGTTTGACGTGGCGGCGCCGGTGTTCTGCGCGAATCGGGCCACGCTTACCTGGCTGCGCGGATTCGGTGCGGGGCGGGTGTACTTGCCGGCCGAGTTGCTCGGCAATGATGCGGAGCGTATTGCCGAGCTGGCTGCTGAACCCGGCGTCTTGGGTCCGGTCGACGCCGACCGTCCCGAGCTTATGGTGTGCGAGCACTGCCTGCTGACCGCCGAGGGCGTCTGCGCCACCGATGCGACGGGACAGGTTCGTTGCCGCGACTGCTTGCGTCGTCGGCAGGTACGCTGTCTGGTCGAGCGTGACGGTACACGTCTGCCAGTTGCCATTGACGCATGCGGCAGGACGAGGATTTTCCTGTCGTAGGTGCCGCGTCGCGTCAGTTTGTTATCATAAGAGAGTTTATGGACTTCGAGCACCGCCGTATCCGGTGAGGGTGCTATAGCAAAAGGAGGATACCCAATGCTGTCTGTCGACGAGCAAATGCGTATCATCACCTCGGGCGCAGCGCAGATCGTCCCCGAGGCCGACCTTCGCAAGAAGCTTGAGAAGGGCGAGCCCCTCAACATCAAGCTCGGCGTCGATCCCACCAGCCCCGACCTGCATCTGGGCCATGCCGTGCCCCTGCGCAAGATGCGTCAGTTCCAGGACCTGGGCCACAACGTCACCCTCATTATCGGTAACGGCACCGCACTGATCGGCGATCCTTCGGGCAAGAACTCCACCCGCCCGCAGCTTTCGCAGGAGCAAATCGAGGCCAACGCCGAGACCTACGTGAGCCAGGCCATGAAGATTCTGGATCCCGAGAAGACCACCATCGTGCACAACGGCGACTGGATTCTGTCGATGGATCTGGCCGGCCTGCTACAGGTGTGCTCCAAGTTCACCGTCGCCCGCATCCTCGAGCGCGATGACTTTACCAAGCGCTACCAGTCCCAGACGCCGATCGCCCTGCACGAGTTCCTGTATCCCGTGATGCAGGCCTTCGACTCCGTTCAGATCAAGGCCGACGTGGAGATGGGCGGCACCGACCAGCTCTTCAACCTGCTCGCCGGTCGCGAGCTCATGGAGAAGATGGGCATGGAGCCGCAGATCGCGCTTACCATGCCGCTGCTCGAGGGCACCGATGGCGTGCGCAAGATGTCCAAGTCCTACGGCAACTACATCGGCCTGACCGATTCTCCCAAGGATATGTTCGGCAAGACCATGTCCATCCCCGACGAGATGATCGGCAAGTACTATCGTCTGGCCAGCTCGCTCACCCCGGCCGAGGTCGACAAGATCGATGCCGCCCTGGCCGACGGTTCCGCCGATCCCTATGAGCTCAAGCGCGCACTGGGCCGCGACCTGTGCGACACCTATCACGGCGCCGGTGCCGGTGACGAGGCTCAGGCCGAGTTCGACCGCGTGTTCAAGGAGGGCCAGCTTGCCGACTTCCCCGAGAAGCACGTTGAGCTGACCGTCAACGACGAGGGCCAGATCTACCTCGCAGGTCTGCTTAAGGACCTGGGCCTTTCGGCGAGCGCCGGCCAAGCCCGTCGCGACATTGACGGCGGCGGCGTCAAGATCAACGGCAAGGCCGTGGCTCCCAAGAGCTACAACATCGACCCGAGCGCCCTCAAGCTGGGCGACACCCTCTCCGTAGGCAAGCGCAAGGGCTTTAAATTGGTCTAGCAAGTAGGTCAACCTAACATGTGCAATAGGGCCGCAGCCGGAACGATTCCGGCTGCGGCCCTTTGAGTTGCGGTGAAATAGTTCCTAAAAATGCCATACGGGGGGGTGCGGACGATTTCTTGGACCGCGTCTAGGCGTATCCAAGCTTCCTGCGGTACTCCATCGGGCTGAGCCACCCGAGGGACTTCTTGATCCGCTCCTCACGATAGTACACGAGGTAGGCCTCGAGCCTGCCCATGAAC
>JAUMOL010000010.1 GCA_031295385.1 Collinsella sp. | reverse complement strand
GGAGAACTGGCAGCGCGCCAAGATGACCGCCCTGGGCATCCCCGACCTCAGGGTCGTCCAGAACAACATCTCCTACAACGACAGCCGCGGCGTCACCCGCGGCATCCACGCCGAGCCCTGGGACAAGTTCATCTCCGTGGCGCGCGGCAGCGTCTTCGGCGCCTGGGTGGACCTGCGCGAGGGCAGCGAGACCTACGGGAAGGTGTTCACCTGCACGCTCGACCCGTCCAAGGCCATCTACGTCCCGCGCGGCGTGGGCAACTCCTTCCAGGCCCTGGAGGACGGCACCGCCTACACCTACCTGGTGGACGCCCACTGGTCCCTCGAGCTCAAGAAGACCTACACCTTCGTGAACCTCGCCGACCCCGAGCTCGCCATCGAGTGGCCGATCCCGCTCGACGAGGCCACCGTCTCCGAGGCCGACCTCAACCACCCGATGCTCAGGGACGTCGTCCCAATGGCGCCCAAGAGGACGCTCGTCACCGGCTGCAACGGCCAGCTGGGCCATGCTGTGCGCAGGCTGGCGGAGGAGCGCGGCGTCGCCAGGGACTTCGACTTCTGCGACATCGACACCTTCGACATGTCAGACCCGGACGCCTACGCGCAGTACGACTGGTCGCTCTACGGCACCGTCATCAACTGCGGCGCCTACACGGCCGTGGATAGGGCGGAGACCCCCGAGGGACGAACCATCGCCTGGAAGGCCAACGCGACCGGCCCGGCCCTGCTCGCCCGCACCTGCGCCGGACACGGGATCACCCTGGTCCACGTGTCCTCCGACTACGTCTTCGACGGCACCGCCGAGGTGCACGACGAGGAGGAGCCCCTCAGCCCGCTGTCCGTCTACGGCCAGACCAAGGTCGCCGGCGACATCGCCGTGGCCGGGTGCCCGCGCCACTACATCATGCGCAGCTCCTGGGTCATCGGCGAGGGCCGCAACTTCGTCAAGACCATGAAGGCGCTGTCCGACCGCGTCGCCGACCCCGAGGACGGGCTCGAGCAGGTCACGGTCGTTGACGACCAGCTGGGCCGCCTGACCTTCACGCGCGACATGGCCGAGGCCATCTTCCACGTGCTGGGGACGCACGCCCCCTACGGCACCTACGACTGCACCGGCTCCGGCACCGTCAAGTCCTGGGCCGATATCGCCCGCGCCGTCTTCGAGGCCGCCAACGGCAACGGGGACAGGGTCGTGCCGGTATCGACCGCCGACTACTACGCGAGCGCCGAGGGCCCCGTCGCCCCGCGCCCGGTCCACTCCGCGCTCGACCTGTCCAAGCTCGAGGCTGCCGGCTTCCACATGCCCGACTGGGAGGAAGAGCTGGGGGAGTACATCAAGACGCTCTAGCCGCTATTAACTTTTCGAGAGTAAAAGCCGCCGTTCTTTAACGGCGGCTTTTCTTGTTGGGTGGCTATCTGCGCAGTGGTGCCAATAGTATTTTGCGGAAGATCTACCTCTCGCTTGGCATGGAAGTAGGGTGGCCGGGCTGGTCGTCGTAGGCGTATTTGCTGTACACGTTGACCTCCCACTGCTTTTTTTCGACCTTTGCTACAGAATCTAGGATGAAGCCGGTCGCAAGGCTCAGGCCGCACAGGAACATAAACGAGGCGGCGAGCATAGCGGTGGGGAAGCGCGGGACGAGGCCGGTCTGGAAATATTCGACAACGATGGGCATGCCCAGGGCGAGGCCGAATACCGCGAACAGAAGCGCAACGAGGCTGAAGAACTTCAGCGGGCGGTAGTCCTTGAACAGCGTGCCGATCATCGCAACGACTTTAATGCCGTCGCTCACGGTGTTGAGTTTGGACTCGGAACCCTCGGGACGGTCGCGGTACTCGATGGGCACATCTTTGATGCGCCAGCGGTGGTCGACGGCGTGGATCGAGAGCTCGGTTTCGATCTGAAAGCCCTCGGAAAGCACTGGGAAGGTTTTAACGAACGGGCGGCTCATGGCGCGGTAGCCTGTCATGACGTCATCGAAGCTGTAGCCATAGATCCACTTGATCATGGCGCGGACCAGATTATTGCCAAAGCCGTGGAAGGCACGCTTGTTCTCCTCGGCGTAGGTGCCGTTGGAAAGGCGATCGCCTACGGTCATGTCGGCCGTGCCGTTAAGGATGGGCTCGCAGAGGGCCTTGGCCGCCTCGGCGGGGTAGGTGTCGTCTCCGTCGACCATCAGGTAGCAATCGGCGTCGATATCGCGAAACATCTGGCGGCACACGTTGCCCTTTCCCTGACGGGGCTCAAAGCGGACTGTGGCGCCGTGCTCGGTGGCAATGCGTGAGGTATCGTCCGACGAGTTGTTGTCATAGACATAGACCGTCGCCTGCGGAAGCTCGCGGTGAAAGTCGTCGATGACTTTGCCGATCGTGAGCGCTTCGTTGTAGCAAGGGATGATGACGGCGATGGATTCAGAATTCACTTAATGCTCCTTATACATTCAATCCTAGAAAGTATAGCCGTTTGGGCCTGGCATCCTAAGATGTGGGTTAGTTCTCCAGTTTTGTTGCGCGAATCGTTTGCATGGCCGTCGGGTCTATACTGTTCGTTTGTCAACGATTACGAGTAAAGGAGTTGCATCCGTGTCGGATCAGACAAAGCAACAAGAAACTCGCAGTCTGCCTGCGACGTTTGCTAAGAACGAATTTGAGAAGGACGCGTTTATCCTTCGTCAGCTGGTTACCAAGGATTTTAAGATCAAGTATCGCCGTAGCGTTCTGGGCGTCGCATGGTCGGTGCTCAACCCGCTGCTGATGATGATCGTCATGGCCATCGTGTTCTCGACGATTTTTGGCCAGGGCCGCAATGGCTCAATGACGCCCGAGATGTACCCGCTGTACTTGATCGTGGGTAACATCACCTTTGCCGTCATGTCTGAGTCTACTAACCAGGCCCTGACGTCGATCGTGGGCGCTGCCCCTCTGCTCAAGAAGGTTAAGGTGCACCGCTGGGTTTTCCCGGTGCAGAAGGTGCTCTTCTCGCTGGTCAACTTTGCCTTCTCGCTGGTCGCCGTCGCCATCGTCATGCTGTGGTTCCGCGTTATGCCTTCTTGGCACCTGATTCTGTTGCCGGTTTGCCTGCTGCTGCTTATGTGCTTCTGCATGGGCCTGGGCATGATGCTCTCTGCCCTTACGGTCTTCTTCCGCGACGTTATGCATCTGTGGAGCGTCGTCATTACGGCGTGGACTTACATTACGCCCATCTTCTGGACGACTGACTATGTTGCGCAAATGCCGCATCTCGTGCGTATCTTGATGTATGCGAACCCCATGTTCAACTACCTGCAGTTTATGCGCGATATCTTCCTGTTCCAGACTACGCCCTCGCTTATGACGTTTGGTATGTGCGTCGCTTGGGCGGTTCTTGCGCTTATTATTGGCTATACCGTGTTCCATAAGTCCGAGCGCAAATTTATCCTCTACATCTAAGGAGTGCTGTGATGACTGAATCTGTTGTTGATTACAGCGAGCAGCCTCTGGCTGTCGAGGTCGACGACGTCACCATGATCTTTAACATGGCGTCCGAGTCGCTGACCAACCTCAAGGAGTACTTCATTAAGCTTGCCAAGCACGAGCTGTTCTTTGAGGAGTTTAGGGCGCTTAAGCACATCTCGTTTGATATTCATCGCGGCGAGGTTGTGGGTCTGGTCGGCACCAATGGCTCCGGCAAGTCTACGATGCTCAAGATTATCGCTGGCGTTCTTGAGCCTAGCGAGGGCAGCGTTAAGGTGCACGGTAACATCGCGCCGCTGATTGAGCTTGGCGCCGGCTTTGACCCCGAGCTGACCGCCCGCGAGAACATCTATCTGAACGGCGCCCTGCTCGGCTATACCAAGGAGTTCATCGACGCCAACTTTGACGGCATTATCGAGTTCGCTGAGCTGCAGAACTTTGTCGATATGCCGCTTAAGAACTTCTCTTCGGGCATGGTGGCGCGTATCGCCTTTGCAATCGCGACGATTACCGAGCCCGATATTCTGATCGTTGACGAGACGCTGTCCGTCGGTGATGTGTTCTTCCAGCAAAAGTGTGAGGCCCGCATCCAGCACTTTATCCAGAGCGGCGACGTGACGGTTCTGTTCGTTTCGCACTCTATGGAGCAGGTTGAGCGCATCTGCCAGCGTGCCGTTTGGATTGAGAAGGGTGACCTTCGCATGGACGGCCCGGTCGATGAGGTCTGCAAGGCGTACCGCGAGCAGTTCAACTAGGTTATAATTACTTGCGCCTGACAGGCTTGTGCTTGCTTGGGCGTGCGGTTATTTGCTCCATTAGCTCAGTTGGATAGAGCAGGGGACTTCTAATCCCAAGGTCGACGGTTCGAATCCGCCATGGAGCACCATCGTTTATTAAGCCCAGACCGCTTGGTGGTCTGGGCTTTTTCATCTTGTATGCTGCTGAAGCCGAGCGCGAGCAAGCCGCTGCTGTTTGTTGGGGTTGGCATTTTACTTTTCCAGATGCTCTTTCAGCAGCTCCAGCGCGTGGGCGTAGCCCTGCAGGCCCTCGCCAGTGATGGTGGCGAAGCAGGCTAGGCGTGCATAGCTCACCTGGCGGAAGTCCTCGCGGGTCTCGACGGCGCTGATGTGGACCTCGACGGCAGGGATGGCGACGGCCTTGAGGGCGTCGAGGATCGCGACGCTCGTATGCGTATAGGCGGCCGGGTTTATGACGATGCCGTCGACCTTGCCGTAGGCCTCCTGGATCTTGTCGACGATGCTGCCCTCGTGGTTAGACTGGAAGACCTCGACCTCGTCGAAGCCCTGTGCGGCGCCCGCTTCCTGGCAAATCTGGACCAGGCGGTCGTAGTTGTCGCTGCCGTAGATGCCCGGCTCGCGAATGCCGAGCATGTTTAGATTGGGGCCGTTGATGACGAGTGCTTTCATGGTTGCTTCCTTTGCGGTTGAAAAACCACCACAAAGGTGTCTGTCCCCTTTGTGGTGGTTTTGGTTAGAGAGCGGGTGGGAGGGTGTCGAGGAGGGCATGGGCGGTGTTGGCGGCGCAGTCGCGTGAGTCGATGATGTAGTCGGCCCAGGCGCGGTAGCGTGGCATACGCTGCTCGGCCAGCTTGTCGATGCCATCGCGGGCGGTGATGGGGCGGCCCTTGTGTGCGAGCTCATCGAGCTTACGGTTGAGCATCACGATCTGGCTGTTCTGGTGCAGCAGCGGGTAGTTCTCGTCGCGCGTTATCACGCCGCCGCCGGTGGAGAGCACCAGGCCGCTGCGCTTGGAGATGTCGGACAGCGCCGTCGTCTCCTGCTCGCGGAAGGCCGCCTCGCCGCGCTCGACGATATAGTCGGCACAGGGCATGCCGAGGCGTTCCTCGAGGGCGCGATCGAGGTCGATGTGCTCTCGCCCCGTGCGCAGGGCAATCTGCTCACCCACGCGGGTTTTGCCCGAGCCCGGCATGCCGATCAGCGCGATGTTCTGCTCGCGGTGAGACAGGCGCTCCGTCACGTCCAGGATGCACTCGCGGCCGGTGACCTGGCCGGTATAGCGCTCGACGGCTTGCGCCGCCTGGGCTACGAGCATGAGCAAACCGCCGATGCAGGGGATGCCGCGACGCTCGGCCTCGAGCATGAGCCCCGTGCGGGCGGGGTTGTAGACGATATCGATGACGCCCTCGAGCGCGTCGAGGCCCTCGAACGTACAAGGCGCGTCGGGGCAGTGGGGGAACATGCCGGCAGGGGTGCAGTTGACGAGCAGCGCGGCGTCGGACTGCTGTGCGATGTTGTCGTAGTTGACCTCGCTTGTGCGTCCCACGGGCACCACGATCGCGCCCAGGTCGCCCAGCACCATACTGGCCGTGGTGCCGGCGCCTCCGGTGGCTCCGAGCACGAGGACCTTCTTGCCGGCAATCTCCACGCCCAGCTCCTCGACCAGGCACTGGAAACCGAAGTAGTCGGTATTGTCGCCGCGCAGACGGCCATCGGGCAGTCGCGTGATCGTGTTGACGTTGCCCATGCGTTCGGCGAGCGGGCTCAGCTCGTCCAGGTAGTCCATGACGGCGCGCTTGTAGGGAATGGTCACGTTGGTGCCCTCCCATTCATCGCCGGTCATAAAGGCCGCGAGGTCTTCGGGCTCGCGCTCAAAACGCACGTACTCAAGCCCCGCGAGCTCCTTGTAGATGGTCGGGGTGTAGCTGTGGCCCAGCACGCGGCCCAGCACGCCGTAGGGGCGGGTTGTGGCGACATCGGTCATCTAGAGCACCTCCGTGTAGCTGCCAAAGTAGGTGAAGCTCTCGCACACGTCGTCAACCGAGTCGAGCAGGTCGTCGAGGGCCTTGCTGCCAAAGGGACAGTCCAGATCGAAGTAGAACATAAACTCAAAGTCGTGCCCGGGGATGGGGCGGCTCTCGAGCTTGATGAGGTTGATGTTGAGCGCATAGAAGCGCTCGAGCACGCGATAGAGGGCGCCCGGTTCGTTGGCCGTGGTGATCATGAGCGAGGTTCGGTTGGCGCCGGGGTAGACGCGCGGCTCGCGGCTGATGACGACAAAGCGCGTGTAGTTGTTGTCCGAGTCCTGAATGTTGGGCTCCAGCACCTCTAGTCCATACAGCGCCGCGCAACTGCGCGAGGCGATGGCGGCGACGTCGATACGCTCGGAGTTGGCGACCATCTCGGCCGACATGGCCGTGTTGAGATACTTGGTGGCGTGTAGGTCATGCGCCTCGATAAAGCCGGCGCATTGCGCGATGGCCTGACCGTGGCTGTAGACCTCACGAGCATCCTGCAGCTTGGTGCCGGGTTTGACGAGCAGGTTGTGGTCGATCTTGAGGCGCAGCGAGCGCACGATGTGGAAGTCGAACTGCGCGAGCAGGTCGTAGACCGCGTTGACCGAGCCCGCGGTGGAGTTTTCGATGGGCAGTACGCCAAACTCGCAGAAGCCGTCGCGCACGGCGCGCATAACGCCTTCGAAGGTCTCGAAGAACGCGATATCGGGCACGTCGAAGAGCTTGCACGCGGCGATTTGGCTGTAGGCGCCCTCAACGCCCTGGCAGGCGACGCTGGCAGTCTGGGGGAAGGGCGTGTCGAAGGCCTCGGCCGTGGCGTGTGCCTTTTGCGAGACCGTGATGCCCTTGAGCTCGTTGATATAGCGCTGCTGCTCGGCCTTGCTCATGCTCATGAGGAGACGGAACAGCGTGATGGTCTGCGCCTCGTAGCGCTCGGGAGCGCGGCTAGCAAGGTCGTTGAGCTTGGAGCGCTCGCGGGCGGGGTCGAAGACGGCCTTGCCTATCTGGATTTTCGATTTGGCGACCTCGGTGGCAATGTCCATGCGTTCGACAAAACTGTTGAGGAGCGTGGTGTCGATGCCATCGATGGCCTGACGAATGTCAGCAAGGTCCATAGGGACACCCCTTTCGTGAATGGTTATACGGGGGTAGTTAATTTGGGACGGGGCTATTTTAGCTACCCTTTGACTGTCGATGAATCGATGGGTGTCAGCGCAAATATCAACTCGCATATGGGGGTAGCTAAAATAGCCCCGTCCCAAATTAACTACCCTTGGGGTTGGTGGACTAACGCTGTGCAGCGTCTTCTAGGAGGGCGTCCCAGATGGCCAGCGCTGCGGCTGCTTCGGCTACGGGGACGGCGCGCGGGACGATGCAGGGATCGTGGCGGCCGTGGACCGAGAGCTCGGCATTTTCCATAGCGTCCATGTCCACCGTCTGCTGCTCGCGGCCAATGGAGGGCGTGGGCTTTACGGCCATGCGCCACATGACGGGTGCGCCGGTCGAAATGCCGCCCAGGATGCCGCCGGCATTATTGGACTCGACCTCGATCTCGCCGGTCTCGGCGTCGATGCGATACGGGTCGTTGTTCTCGCTGCCGCGCATGGCGGCGACGGCAAAGCCCATGCCAAACTCCACGCCCTTCACGGCGGGAATGCCAAACGCGATCTGCGCGATGCGGTTCTCGATGCCGTCGAACATGGGGTCGCCAATGCCCGCGGGAAGTCCGTAAATGCCGCACTCCACGATGCCGCCGATGCTGTCGAGCTCGTCGCGCGCGGCCAGAATCTCCTCGCGCATGCGGCCGGCTGCGGCGGCGTCAATGCAAGGAAGATCGTTCGTTAGGATCGCCTTGCGATCGGCCTCGCGATAGACCATGTCGTCCATGGGCAGGTCGGAGATGCCACCGATCTGCGCGACGTGCGCTATCACGTTAATGCCGCGGGTCTCGAGTGCCTGCAGCGCGATGCCGCCCGCGATGCATAAGGGGGCCGTCAGGCGGCCGGAGAAGTGCCCACCGCCGGCGACGTCGTGCATGTTGTGGTACTTCACGCGTGCCGGGAAATCCGCATGGCCCGGGCGGGGCTTGCGGCGCAGCTCGGAGTAGTCCCTGGAGCGCGTGTTAGTGTTCTCGATGATCGCGGCGATGGGCGCGCCCGTGGTGTGCCCATCAATTATGCCGGCGATAATGTGGACGGCATCGGCCTCGCGGCGCTTGGTCGCGGTCTCGTCACGGCCGGGGGCGCGACGGTCCAAAAAGGTCTGCAGCTGCTCCAGGTCAACGGCGATACCTGCCGGAATGCCATCGAGCGAGCAGCCGATGGCGGGGGAGTGCGACTGGCCGAAGATGCTTACGTGCAAGACGTTGCCAAAGGTCGAGGACATGCTATTCCTCCTCGAGCGTGACCTTGCCGCCCAACAGGCGGTAGTGGTCGAAGAAATCGGGATAGGACTTGTTGACGGCCTCGGCGCCGTGGATCACGACCTCGCCGGCGGCGCGACTCGCGGCGATGGCGGCCATCATGGCGATGCGGTGGTCGTTGTGCGAATCGACCTCGCCGCCGGTAAAGGCATCGACGCCCTTGATGATGAGATCGTCACCGGCAATGCGCACCTGCGCGCCCAGCGCGGTGAGCTCGCGGGTGGTGGTGACCAGACGGTCAGACTCCTTGATGCGTAGACGCGCGCAGTCACGGATGAACGTGCGGCCCTGCGCCAGCGATGCCACGGCCGAGATAACAGGCACCAGGTCCGGAATGTCGTGGGCGCTCATCTCAAAGCCGGCGAGCTTGTCGGACTGGACGGTGGCGGCGTTCGTGGAGCGCACGATGCGGGCGCCAAAGCGCGAAAGCGCGGCGAGCACGTTGCGGTCGCCCTGTGCGGAGCTCAGCGACACGCCCTCGACGGTGATGGGGTCGGTGCCGATGGCGCCGGCGCACAGCCAAAAGGCCGCATTGGACCAGTCGCCCTCGACGGCTACGCTGCCGGGCGTGCGGTACGAGCCGCTGTTCACGCGGAAGTTCGTGACCTCGGGCTGGCCGCCCTTGGCCGGAATTCGCTCGACATTGACCTCGATGCCGAAGGCCTTCATGGCCTGGATCGTCAGGTTGATGTAGGGGCGGCTCTCGATGAGGCCGGTTACCTGCACGCAGGAGGGCTGGGCCAGCAGCGGGGCCGCCAGCAGCAGGCCGGAGATATACTGCGAGCTCACGTTGCCCGGAAGCACAAAGGTGCCCGGGCGCATGCGGCCGCTCGTCTTGAGCGGAAAACCGCCCAGGCCCTGCAGGTCGCAACCGGCGGCGATGATCTCGTCCGAGAGCGGGGACAGCGGGCGGGCGCCCAGGCGGCCCTGGCCCACGAAGGTGGCCTCAGCGCCCAGCGCGCAGGCGACGGGCAGCATAAAGCGTAGTGTGGAGCCGCTCTCACCGCAGTCGAGCGTGCCGCCTGCAAGGGCCTTGAGCAGGCCAAACTCAACACTCTTCATGGTGGGGTGGACCTGGAAGCCGTCCTCGACGGTCTCGATGCGGGCGCCGAGTGCCGTGAGGCAGCGCACCGTGGCCTCGATATCGGCGCAGGCGGTGTTGCAGGTAACGTGCGTCTCGCCGTTGGCAAGCGCGGCGCAGATGATGAGACGATGCGCCATCGATTTGGACGCGATGGCGGGAACAGTGCCCTTGAGCGGGGAGGGGGTGATGCGGGCTAACATGCGGATGCGTCTCCCTTCTGACCGAGGCCCCCGGCAATGAGTTCGTGGAAGGTGGAAAGCGGCGTGCGGTCGATGCTGCAGCGGCCAATGTCGTGCGGAATTACCAGGTCGATGGTGTCGCCTGCGCGCTTTTTGTCGTGGAGCGCCTCGGCAAAGACGGCATCGGCATCTAGGTCACAGCGGGTCTTGAGGCCATGGCGGGCGCAAAGCTCCTCAATACGACCGGGCAGTGCAGCATCGCAGATGCCATGCAGGGATGCGGCACGCGTGATGATGCCCATGCCGATCGACACGCAGTTGCCGTGTCCGAGCTCAAAGTGCTCGCAGGCTTCGACGGCGTGCCCGGCGCTGTGGCCAAAGTTGAGGAGCTTGCGCTGATTGGTTTCGCGCTCGTCGGCAACGACCACGGCGCGCTTGATGTCGATATTGCGGGCGATGATGAGCGCCACGCGGGCCACGTCGCGATTGAGCAGCTCAAGCGTGAGCGGGGTCTTCTCCAACTCGGCGAAGAGCTCCGGGTCGGCGATCACGGCGTGCTTTATGACCTCGCCGCAGCCATCGGCGAACTGATCGGGCGTGAGGGTGGCAAGGCACCCCACGTCGGCGATGACCACGCTCGGCTGCCAAAAGGCGCCGGCCAGGTTCTTGCCGGCAGCCAGGTCGATGGCCGTCTTGCCGCCCACCGACGAATCCACCATGGCGAGCAGGCTCGTCGGGATCTGCACAAACTTGCAGCCGCGCATGTAGGTGGCGGCCACAAAGCCCGCCACGTCGCCCACGACGCCGCCGCCGAGTGCCACGATCACGTCGGAGCGCGAAAGCTCGTGCTCGGCCACAAACTCCAAAATGGCAACGTAGGTCTCGGCGCGCTTATGGGCCTCGCCCGCCTCGAAAGTGCAGATGCTCACCTCGTAGCCTGACGCCTCCAGGCTCTGCTTAACGGGCATCTGGTAGAGGGGGCCTACGTTGGTGTCCGTCACGATGACGGCGCGCGAGCCGCCGGCGGTGGCGCGTACGAGCGGACCTGCCTGCTCCAGCAAAAACGTGCCCACATGCACCTGGTAGGGGCGTGCGGTGTCGATATCGATGGTAATCGCCATAAGCTTCGGTCCTTTCGACCTGGCGTGATGGGTGGTCTAGTGGGAGGCCTCGTCGTCGAGCGCGCGCTTGATGCGGTCGCCCTCGGCAAGGAGATTCTCTAGATAGCGCTGGTCGCGGTCCTTAAGGGCGCGGCTGTAGGTGGCGAGCGAGTCGATCAGATGGTCGATCTCGAAGGCGAGCGCATCGGCGTCGTCGATCATGAGCTCGGACCACATCTGCGGATTGAGGTGCGCCACGCGGGTGAGGTCGCGGTAGCTGCCGGCCGAAAAGCCGTGGTGGACCTGTGCGGTCGGGCTCTTAACGTAGGCGTTGGAGACGACGTGCGCGAGCTGGCTCGTAAAGGCGATGACGCGGTCGTGCTCGGCGGCGCTCGTTACGCTGAACTTGCCAAAGCCCAAGGGACGTACCATCTCGCGCACCTGGCCCAAAAGCTCCAGCTTAAGTGCGTCGTCCACCGCGGGCGGAACGAGCACGAGCGGTGCGCCCTGGAACAGGTCGGTGCGGGAATGCGCGTAGCCCGAGAACTGCGTGCCCGCCATGGGGTGCGCGCCCACAAAGTAAAAACCGTGCTCGCGGGCAAGCTCAAAGGCGCGCTCGCACACGATACCCTTGACGCCCACGGTGTCGATCACCACGGGGCCCATGATGGCCTCGGTGTCGGTGGCGTCGGCGAGTGCCTGGGCGTGCGCCTCGAGCCAATCGATGCAAGCCTCGGGATAGCATGCCAGGACGATGATGTCACATTCGCCGAGCGTCTCGTCGTTGAGCTCGCCGGCAACGGTGCCCATGCTGGCGGCCGTCATGACGTCGTCGTCGGGGTCCCAGGCCAGCACGCGGACGCCCGCCTGCGCATAGCCGCGGGCAAAGCTGCCGCCGATGAGGCCCAGGCCCACGATGCCGGCGCACTTGGGGCCACCTTGGTTAACGCGTGCGTTTCTCACCGTACCCATGGGCTACTCCTGAACGGTCTCTTGGCAGACGACCTCGCGGATGGCGCGGATGCGGCGCATGGTGTCGTCGAACTGGTCGGGGGTGAGGGCCTGGGCGCCGTCGGACCAGGCGTGGCTCGGGTCATCGTGGACCTCGATCTCCAGACCGTTGGCGCCGCAGGCGGTCGCGGCGAGCGCCATGGGCTCAACATAGCGCGTGTAACCGGTGGCGTGGCTGGGGTCGGCGACGACGGGCAGGTGCGACAGGTGGTGCAGCACCGGCACGGCGTTGAGGTCGAAGGTGTTGCGGGTGCGGGTATCGAAGGTGCGGATGCCGCGCTCGCACAGGATGACGTTGTCGTTGCCCTCGCTCATGATGTACTCGGCCGCCATAAGCAGCTCGTCGACGGTGCCGGACATGCCGCGCTTGAGCAGGATCGGGGTCTGCGTCTTGCCGACCTCCTTGAGCAGCGGGAAGTTCTGGGCGTTGCGGGCGCCGATCTGCATGACGTCGATCTTCTTGTCGAGGAAGACCTGCACGTCGCGCGGGTCCATGATCTCGGTGACGATCGGCATGTGGAGCTCGGCGGATGCCTCGCACAGCAGGTCCAGGCCGGCGGGGCCCATGCCCTGGTAGGCGTACGGGGAGGTGCGGGGCTTGTAGGCGCCGCCGCGCAGCATCGTGGCGCCGGCGGCCTTCACGCGGCGGGCGATGCGGATGAGATTCTCGCCCTCGACGGAGCACGGGCCGGCGATGACCTGGAACTGGTCGCCGCCGATCTTGACGCCGTGGCCGCAGTCGATGACGGAGTCCTCGGGGTGGAACTTGCGGTTGGCGCGCTTGAACGGCTCGGAGACGCGCTGCACGCGCTCGACGACGTCCATAGACTCGAGCAGGAACGGGTCGATCTTGGTCGTATCGCCCACCAGGCCGATGATGGTCTCGTTCTCGCCGCGCGAGACGTCGGTCTTGAGTCCCTTTTTCTCGATCCAGCTGACAATGTGGCTTACGGCCTCGTCGCTGGCGCTCTGCTTTAAAATTGCAATCATGGTGTGCCTCTCACCTCGATGGATAGCCCTTGCAAAAACGGCCCGCATCGCGAGCCGTATATATATGGTGCATGTGAGTTTATACTATCTGACTCGCTTGTGCCGTCTAAAGCGCGCCGTCGCGGCGCGTCTCCCACGTAATTGCAGAGCTTTTTCTATTATTTTGTGAGTCCGTGGCGCACTTGGGTATAATGCCTACCGTTCGCCCTATTAGCTCAGGGGATTAGAGCGTCTGCCTCCGGAGCAGAAGGCCGTTGGTTCGAATCCAACATGGGGCACCATTCCAATTTTGCTCGAACCCGCTGGATGTCCAATCTGGCGGGTTCGCCCTTTTTGTCGTAGTTCAGCGTGACCAGTATCTCGTCCTCCGAGACGACCGCCTGCCACACGAACGCCTTCAGCAGCGTCGCGTCGTCGAGCGCCGCCCCGCACTGCAGGAAGTCGGCGAAGCGCTGCGGGTCTATCCGCTCGTCCGTGATGGCCTCGAGGTCGTACCTCGCTCGCGCCTGCTGCTCCTCGAGCTCGGCTATGCGCTCGTTCACGCCCGGCGCTATCACGCCCTGCTCGATGGCGTTGAGGATGTTCCTCAGGCCCCTCTCCGCGGCCCTGAGCGAGTCCTCGGCCTGCCTGCGGCGAGCCCGCACCTCGGCCGTGTCCGCGCGCTCCGCTACCATGTCGGCTATCTGCAGCGCCTCGCCGCGGTCGCCGAGCAGCCCGCGCAGCGCCGAGGCTATGGAGCCCTCGAGCTCCTCGCGCCTGATGTTGCGGACGCACGACCCCGGGCAGCTGTAGTACTCGTACTTGACGTTGTGCCTGCCCCTGCCGCTCACGCCCTGCAGGTTCCTGCCACATTCCGCGCACAGCGCCGCTCCCGCGAGGGCGAAGTCGCCCCAGTTCTCGCTCGAGCGCTGCTTGCGGCACTTGATTCCCTGGACCTCCATGAACGTCACCTCGTCCACTATCGCCGGCATCCCGCCCTCGCGGACGATGCCTCCCCACTCGTACCTTCCCGTGTACCTGCGGTCGCGCAGCATCTGCTGCACCATCGCCTGGCCGCACGGGTTGCCCTTGCGCGTCCTGAGGCCGCGACGCGCGAACTCGCGCGCTATCGCGTTCATGGACATGCGCTCAAGCCTCAGCGCGAAGGCCTCGCGCACCCACGCCGCCTGCGCCTCGTCGACCTCGTACTCGTCGTCCCCGTTCCTGCGGTACCCGAAGATGCGCACGCCGTTGGTCTTGCACTTGAGGGCGTTGCCCTCCATTCCGCGCTTGGTCCTGATGGCGGTCTTCCTCGACTCGCAGGCGGCGAGCCCCTCGAGCAGCTTCTCGTAGATGATGCCCTCCGGGCTGTCGGGTATCTGCTCGAGGGCCGAGACCAGCTTGACGCCGCGCATGGCGAGCTCACGCTTGTATATCGGCGCGTCGTACTCGCCGCGGCTGAAGCGGTCCATCATGTAGACGAGGACGATCTCGCTCGCGCCGGCGTTGGCTATCATCCGCTGGAACTCGGGGCGGTCGTCGGTGCGCCCCGACACGGCGCGGTCGCAGTACTCCGCCGCGACCTCGTAGCCCTCGCGCGCGCACCACTCGCGGCAGACGCGCAGCTGGTCCTCGATTGAGGCCTCGCGCTGCCTGTTGCACGAGAACCTCGCGTATATCACTGCCTTCTTTGGCATAATGTAGAAGCCCCCTCAAGATGTGAGTTTGCAAAGATGCTTGGGCGGTTGGATGCCCCGTCGGCTAAAGCGGTACCAGCGATGCCGACGGGGCTCTTTTTATATATATGCGCCATAAGGTGCGACGCAAATGCTGTAACTGTCGCTAATGGTGAAGCCGCGCGCGTAATCGCGGCACGGTGGCATAGAGAAAGCCCGGTATGTCCGATTGAACATGAAGTCGTGCTCCTCCATTTTCTTCGCACTTATAGTGCCAAGCAATGTACCGTCCTCGTCTAGTATTACAGCGGCTCCATCCTCAACTTCCCAATGCGGTGGCATGTTCCTCTTCGTTTGCCGCTTAAGTTTGACCGAAAACGGTACGAATGGCTGGTGAGTGGACAAAGCGTCTTCAAATGCCGTATAGCTGTGGGTGTATAGGCAGTCACTCGCTAGCGCCCAGAGGGCGAACGGCACGTCCATTGGCGGCTGTCCAGTTCCCTGCTGAGCCTTTGCCGCCGTTTTGCTCATTGACTTTTTAAAAAGTCCCATAAAGCTATTCACCGTCCTCGTATGATTCCGCGCGCTCGAGTAGCTCGTCGACTGTGATACCCATCGCGTGCGCGATCTTGTAAACAATGCTTGCCTTGGGATCTTTTATCTTCCCACTGAAAATCTGGGAGACGTGGGCGTCGGATAACCCCGAAGCCCTGCAAACGTCGGCCTGCTTCATGCCGCGCTCGCCAAGATAGTCAATCAATGCGCGTGAGAGCTGCATTTGTAGCTCCTCTCCATCTAAAGACTGTACGAATAAATCCTAACAGAAATTAGGAAAACTTCAACATTCTATTGATTCCTAATGTGCATTAGGTTACTGTATCCAATGTACCTAATGCGGATTAGGAAGGAGGTACGGATGAACAGCCTTCAAGGACTGGTGGCGGCCCGAGTTGCGGAGCTGAACATTACTAAGCAGAGTCTTGCCGACGCTGTCGGGGTATCGCTCGTCACCTTCAACAAGAAGGTATGCGGCGAGTCTGACATCACCATCACAGAGGCACGAAAGCTCGCAAAGGCTATCGAGGTGAGCAGCGATGAAGTCTGCCGACTCGCGCCCTAGCGAAAGTAAGCCCAAGGCCCCGCGCGAGATAGCGCTCGACGCCATGTGCTCGACGCTTCGGGCGGCGTACCGGGAATGGGAGAAGAAGGAGGGGAGCAAGAGACAGTGAGGCCATGGTCGACACGTGAGATCCGGTACCTGAGGGAGCACGCCGGCGACGGAGCCAAGGAGATAGCCAAGGCGCTCGGGCGGACTACCGAGGCCGTGAAGCTCCAGGCGAGGAAGTGCGGCATATCGCTCCGGCAGCGCTGGATGTGCCCGAAGTGCGGGCGCATGACGTTCAAGCCGCTGAACAAAGCGAACGGCTGGTGCGCGGAGTGCACGAAGGAGGGCCACGTGGCAGACCTCAGGGAGCAGGCCAGCGCGATGCGCGAGGAGGCTGCGAGGTCCAAGCGGAACGACCGCGAGCGGCAGAGGTGCTACAGCGCCAAGAGCCGCGCGAAAAAGTCCCAAAAATAAAGACCCTAAAAAGCACCCTAGCCCTGACCTGCGGAAACATCAGAAGGGAACACAAGATGTACACATACAAAGAAGCGAGCGCCCCCAGCTACCAACTTGTGAGCACTCGCCGAAACAGCCCCAGACATGAGGCTCAGACCATCATAGCACCCAAGCCATACCGACCGACCGTTCGCGAGCAGCTCGACTCCGATGCGTTCAGGGCGGGGGCCATGGTCGGCTTCATCGCCGCCGCGGTCCTGTTCACTGCGATACTGACCGTCTTCGTCCTCCCGACGATGGACGGCGCGGTCCAGGCCGCCAAGGCCGCATGCGCTGCGGGGGCCGTCAATGCGTAACGACGAGAGATACCGCCAGAAGCCGATGAGCAGCCAGCTCGAGATATTCGGCCTCGGCGCGGACGGCGAGCAGGACATGGCCGAGGCGCGCGCTTGGATAGGCGAGCACCCGCGGGCGTGGGACTTCATGGTCGAGCAGGCCACCCGCCTCAACCGCAAGGGCTACGTCTCGATCAACTACCTCATCCACATGGTGCGCAACGAACTGCACGTGGGCGTGAAGAACGGCCTCGCGCCGAGCCTCGCCCGCATCATGGAGGCGCGCTACCCGCACCTGAGGCACGCATTCAACAAGCACCGCTCGAAATCGGACGGTTTCGTCGATGAGTAGGAGCAGGAGGACCGCCAAGGACGCGGGCACGAGGTTCGAGCGCCTGGTCGCAGACTACCTCGCCGGGAGGCTCGGGGCCGACATCGACAGGCAGGTCAAGACCGGCTCGAGGGACACGGGCGACATCCGCGGCGTGTCGGTGGCCGGGCGCGGCATCGCAATCGAGTGCAAGGACTACGCGGGGAAGCACGAGCTGCCCAAGTGGCTGCGCGAGGCGGAGACCGAGCGGAGGAACCGCGGGGCCGACTACGGCGTGGTCGTCTGGAAGCGCCGCGGGACCGCCATCCCGGGCGAGCAGTTCGTGACCATGACATTGGAGACGTTCGCGGCGATGCTCGCGGGCGCCGAGAAGGAGGAATAGCGATGGAGAGCACAAACATACCGGTGGAGATCGAGGCCAAGTTCAAGCAGGCCACCGTGAAGGGCGGCGTCGCCGTCCTGCAGTTCGAGGTCGACACCGAGGACAGCGCGGCGTTCGACGCCATCCGCAAGAGCGGCGAGGAGGTCTGGCTGTCCATCCAGAGCAAGCAGCCCCAGATCCTGTTCGTGAGCCACGACGGGGAGGTGACCGAGTGATGGCCGACTACAAGGGGATGCTCGCCGAGCTGGCCGAGCTCGCCACGGAGGAGCAGGCGATGTTCACCATCTATGGCATTACCAAGTCCGACGAGGCATTCGACAGGTTCTTGGACGCGCGCGAGAGGCTGTCCAAGTGGATCGTCGGGCACGCCGCCGTCATCGACGAGGCGATAACCGAGAAGAAATACAACGACATGCTCAACGAGGAGGTCAGGTAATGGCAGGGGAGAGTAAGGCCGAGGAGGTCGTGGCCGAGGTCATCGAGGAGCAGGAGGCGTCGTCGCTCATCGTGACCTACGCGCCCTCGTCAATCGAGGCGAACTTCGACGCCCTCGAGAAGCGCGTGCGCAAGACCGTCGAGCTCTATGAGGGCGCGACCTACGACCTCACCAAGGCCGACAAGATCAAGGAGGCCAAGAACGACCGCTCCTACCTCAACGGGCTCAAGTCCGAGATAGAGGAGCGCCGAAAGGCCGTGAAGCGCGAGTACAACAAGCCGCTCGCCGCCTTCGAGAAGCGCTGCAAGGAGATCACGTCCATCATCGATGGCGCGTCGGACGGCATCAAGGCGCAGCTCGACGAGGCGGAGGAGAGGCGCAGGGCGGGCGCGAGGGCCGCGCTCGAGGCCCACTACAGGGAGTTCGCCGAGCTCCTCGCGCCGGTCGTGCCCTACGAGCGCCTGCACGACGACAAGTGGCTCAACAAGTCCTTCGGCGAGGTCAAGGCGAAGAAGGCCCTCGAGGAGAAGGTCTCCGCCGTCGCGCGCGACTGGGACACGCTCAAGGCGCAGCGCGACTCCATGGCCCACTACGAGGTCGCCGAGCGCGAGCTGTTCCGCACGCTCGACCTCGGCTCGGCGCTCAACGCCGCCCGCGCCGCCGACGAGGAGGACGCCCGCATCTCCGCCATGCGCGAGGCGGTCGAGTCCAAGCCCGCGCCGCGTCCCGCGCCGAGGCGCCAGGCGGAACCCGCCGTCGCGGCGCGCCCCGAGCTGTCCTACTCGTGGACGGTCGAGATCCCGTCCGCCACGCGCTCGCAGATAGAGCAGCTCGCCGCGGCGCTGCGCGAGCGCGGAATCACCGGCACCATCAGGTGCAAGGGGGTGTGCTAGATGGCCGACGAGAAGATGACGCTCTCCCAGGCGATAGCCAAGGTTCAGCGCTCCGTGACCGTCCCCAAGGCGCGCTACAACGCGTTCGGGAAGTTCAGCTACCGCTCGTTCGAGGACATCGTCGCCGCGCTCAAGGAGCCCTGCAAGGAGGCCGGCGTGGCGTTCACGCTCCAGGACGTCATCTGCAAGGTGGGCGAGCGCTACTACGTCGAGGCGACGTGCACGCTGTTCTTCGAGGACGGGCACGGCGAGACGAGGGAGTTCAAGGCCTACGCCCGCGAGGCGGAGCACAAGAGCGGCTCCGACGACGCGCAGGTGACCGGGATGGCGTCGAGCTACGCGCGCAAGTACGCGCTGTGCGGCCTGTTCGCCATCGACGGGCAGAGCGACCCGGACGCGCTGTCGGACAAGCCCGAGAAGGAGCCGCCCGAGAGCGGCGGCTTCACGGCGAAGTGCAAGGCCTGCGGCACGGCCTACGCCTTCGAGTCGAAAGAGCAGTACGAGGAGTTCAAGAAGCACCCCGGCTGCTGCGCCACCCCGACGTGGCGCGTCCTGTAGGCCATGCAGGACATGTACGCGCAGCGCGAGGAGCTGTTCGAGCGCCTCATGGCGGAGCTGGACACGCTCAGGCGGACCGGCCAGCAGTACGCCGAGAACGAGGCGGACTACCGCAGGGCGCTGCGCATCGCCATCCTCGAGGAGCGCTCCAAGGGCACGCCGGTGACCATCATCGGCGACCTGTGCCGGGGGCGCGAGGAGATAGCCGAGAAGAAGCAGCTGCGCGACTGCGCCGAAGCCCTCTACAAGGCATCGAGCGAGGCGATCATGGCGCTGAAGCTGCGAATAAAGACAGTGGACGCCGACATCCAGAGGACATGGACGAGCGGCGGAGAGGAGACATACAGATGAGCATCAACAGAGTGGTCGTGTCGGGCAATCTGACCCGAGACCCCGAGCTGCGCGTCACGCCGGGCGGCACGCAGGTGCTGGGCTTCGGTGTCGCGGTCAACGACCGCCGCCGCAACCAGCAGACGGGGGAGTGGGAGGACTACCCCAACTTCATCGACTGCACCATGTTCGGCAACCGCGCCGAGGCGCTCTCGCGCATCCTGCGCAAGGGCATGAAGGTCGCCATCGAGGGGAAGCTGCGCTACAGCTCCTGGGAGGACAAGAACGGGGGCGGCAGGCGCTCGAAGGTCGAGATCATCCCCGACGAGGTCGTCCTCATGAGCCAGAACCCCAACGGGCAGCAGGCCCCGCAACAGTACGCGCCGCAGGGATACCAGCAGCAGTGCGCGCCCCAGCAGGCACCGCGGGCATATGCACCGCAGCCAGCGCCCCAGCAGCCCGCGCCGCAGTGGAACGCCCAGCAGGCCTACCAGCAGGTCCCGCAGCGGCCCCAGCAGGCCCCGCAGGCCGCGCCGCAGCCCGCGCCCGCCCAGCAGCAGCTGGACGTGTACGACGAGGACATCCCGTTCTGATGGGGCGCGTACCCGACATCATCCGCGACCACTGGGAGGCGGTCCTGTTCGCCGCCTCCTTCTCCGCGGGTTTCCTGTTCTTCTCTTCGCTTCTATGGGGGTGGTTCTGATGGCGTTCACCGTGTTCGATAGCTTCGCCGAGGTCTACGACGACTTCGACGCGAGCGACCCCGAGGACCTGCGCGACCGCGCGGTGCTCGCCGACGCGATCATGATGTACGGGCTGCACGGCGTCGAGGCCGACCTCCCGAGGCACCTCCGCCGCGTCTTCAAGGCAATGAAGAACGCCATCGACAACTCCAAGGATGCGCGCGGCAGGGGCGGCAAGGGCGGCCGCCCGCGCAAGAAACCGGCTGCCGACAAACCCGAAACGCAGGTTTCCGAAAACGAAAACCTAGGTTTTCCAAACGTGAAACCAGTTTCCGACAAACCGGAAACGCAGGTTTCCGAAAACGAAAACCCTAACCTAACCTACCCTAACCTGTCCTGTACTGAACTGGATTGTACTGAACTGGCCTGTGATGGGGGCGATGCCCCCGCCGCGCCGCCCGAGTTCGAGCCGCCGTCGCTTGAGGAGGCCCGCGGGTATTTCGGCGCCAACTGCCTGAACGGCGACCCGGACGCCTTCTGGGCCTTTTTCGAGTCTCAGGGCTGGGTCAAGAGCAACGGCCAGCCGGTGAGCAACTGGGGCGCCCTGGCGCTCGACTGGTCAAGGCGCCAGAAGCGCATCGACGCCGACGACCGGGCGAGGGGCAAGCCCACCGCCTCGGAGGTCGAGGCCGCGACGTTCAGGCCGACCAGGACGCCCGAGGAGGCACTGGCCGAGCAGGAGCGAAGGTGGGCGTCCGAGCACCCGGGCATCGACCCGGGCAAGGTCGAGGCCCCGCGGGGCACGACCGCGAGCAGGGACCGGTTCGGGCTGTACCAGGACGCGCAGAGGCTGCTGGCCGCCCGCGCCGCGTGCGAGAGGAGGCTCTCATGATCCTCGACGCGGGCCTGCTGAGGGGATGGCCGAAGGAGCGCGCCGAGCTGTACGGCAAGCCCCACCTCGGGGCGAGGTACACGCACGGCACGGCATACGAGCCGATGCAGGCCCGGTGCGCGGTGTGCGGCAGGCGCGCCTCCAACTGCCACCACGTCGCCCGCAGGTCGTGGGGTAAGACGTTCAGGCTCGTCACGCCGAACGGGGTGTGGGAGCTGCGCAGCCCGCTGTTCGCCCTGTGCGGCTCCGGCACGACCGGGTGCCACGGGAAGTTCCATGACGGCGGCCTCAGGGCCGAGTGGGTATGGCGCACCGGGCCGGCCGAGGCGGCATGGTGGTCCGGCACGCTGCTCAGGGAGTACCAGCCGCACAGCCCCGACCTCTACATGTTCGGCTACTGGGCCATCACCGACCGATACGGAAACGAGATCATCCGAGAGGTGAGATGACGATGGAGATCACCAACTGCGAGCAGTACGTGCTCGCCGAGCTTGACTGCGAGCAGCGCCGCAACGAGCGCCTCGTGGCCGAGAACAACAAGCTGGCCAAGCAGCTCGACGCCATGACCAAGAGGGCCAACGGCTACCGACAGATCATCAACCGGCCCAAGACGCCCATTGAGGAACTGGCCGACGAGGTCATGCGCGAGGAGATGCTGACCCGCTTCACCTACGCCGAGGTCACGGACGTCAAGAGCGCGTTCAGCGGAAGGCTGCTCGGCTTCGACGAATGGTGCCACGATGCGATGCGATATGTGGCGCTGGCGGACGACGTCGGCGAGGAGGAGTTCACCCGGTTCATGCGCCGGGACCTCAAGAGGATCTACGACAAGAAGGTGGCCAAGTGTGCCGAGCAGAGGCCGCCGTGCCCGACAAGAGCGGCAGGGCTGGCCGATGAATGACGAGAAGGCCATCGCCGCGGCCATCCACGCCGGGCTCCAGAGCGACGACGTGACCGACCTGTACACGGGCGACTGCAGGGGCTGCGGCGAGTGCTGCTCGCGGTTCCTGCCCGTGAGCCCGTTCGACCGGGTGCGCCTCGAGATGTACGTGCGCCGGAACGGAATCGAGCCCGCCGAGCCCAGGGCGGAGTACGACCTGCTGTGCCCGTATCTGACGGACGGGCGCGAGTGCGCGGTCTACGCCGCGAGGCCGGAGATCTGCCGCGCCTACCGGTGCGACAGGCACAAGAGGGGCGAGCTGGGCATGTTCTTCGGCGCGGAGTGCGCCGAGGTGACCGACATGCGCGCGCTCGCGGAATCCATGGCCGGCGATGTCTATGAACGCGAATAGGAAGCGAATGAAAGGAATACCGATGACCGACGAGAAGAAGACCGGCGAGACGTCCGAGACGCCATACCCTGGGACGCTTAGCTGGGCGGCGACGCGGTTGCTGGAGGTAATCGGCGATGCCGCGAAGGCCGTCGCCGAGATGCTGTGGGAGAGCATCTCCCGCGTGTTCAGAGACGCCCGCCGGCTCATGAGGAAGCTCGCGAAGGCGCTCGACCCGAAGTGGCGGCGCCGCCGCCGTCGCGCACTCGCCCGCTCGCGCCGCAACAACCTGTACCTGAAGAGCATCGGGAGGTGCCGGTGATGGGCGGCAAGTACAGGAAGGAGCAGGGGAATGGCTAGGAACGTCTACGGCGGCTACTGCCGCGAGTGCGGCAGGTGGACGCCTCCCGGGTTCGGGCACTTCGAGCGCTACCGCGGCGGCTGGCGCGTCCACTGCGTCGAGTGCGCGAGCGGTCGGAAGCTGCCGCCCGAGGGAGACCAGACGGCGCGGGACATGCGGCGCCACGTCAGGAACATGGTAAACGATGGAAGGTACGGGAAGAGGGGATGCAGATGACGGGAGTCGAGAGGCCGGACATCTATGCGGACGGGCTCCGGGAGGAGCGCTGCGAGAACTGCTTGCACTGCTGCGCGACGGTGCTGCGCACCGTCCACGGCGTGGAGCGCACGGAGTACGAGTGCGAGCGGCGCCCGGATTTCGTTCACAGGACGCAGGCGGAGGCCGTATGCAACTACTGGGAGGCGCGATGAGCGGATGGGATGAGCTCGGGCGCGAGCAAGACATGGCCGCGGCGAGGGCCGTCGGCTACCTCGAGGGCATGTACGACGTGGCCGTCGTCAGGAAGAGGGTGGCGTAGATGCGAGTTCTTATCGCCTGCGAGGAGTCGCAGCGCGTGGCGCTTGAGTTCCGGAAGATGGGGCACGAGGCTTACAGCTGCGACCTTGAGGAAGCGGGGGGGGTCACGACCTCATGCACCTCAACGTCGACGCTCTCCAGATGCTCAAGCTCAGGTGGGACCTGGTGATCGCGCACCCGCCATGCACGTATCTCACCGTCACCGGCAACCGCTGGTTCGACGAGGGGAAGTACGGCGACAGAGCGCGCGAGCGCAAGGCTAACCGTGAGGCCGCCGTCGAGTTCTTCATGGCGTTCGCCAAGTGCGATGCGCCGCACGTCGCAATCGAGAACCCCGTCGGCTGCATGAGCACAAGATGGCGCAAACCGGACCAAATCGTGCAGCCGTACATGTTCGGCGACCCGTTCGAAAAGAAGACGTGCCTGTGGCTGAAGGGGCTCGAGCCGCTCAAGCCGACTGATGAGGTCGAGCCTGAGCCGCGCAAGGTCTTCAAGTCAGGCAACTCCATGCCGGCATGGTACGCGGACGCCTGGCATCTGCCGCCACACGAACGCGCCAAGGTTCGCAGCCGCACGTTCCCGGGCATCGCAAAGGCGATGGCCAACCAGTGGTGCGAGCAGATCGGGATGGAGGGCGTATGACGCCAGATAAGGAGGAATGATGATTCAACTGCCAAAGGATGCCGACGGTCGAGAGATTCCGCTAGATACCAAGGTGCTGTACGGCAGCGGCGGCACGGCCCGAAACATCGTGTACTGGGTGTACACGGTCGATTCCGACCTCGAGAAAGAGTGGGGGAACTGCTGGCGCGCAGTCACGGACGCGGGCAGGAAACTCGACGCCGAGCTCATGTACCTCACCGAACCCGACAGCTGGGAGAAGCTGGAAGAGGACTTGGACAAATGCGTCGCAGAAGGCACCTCTTGCACGTACTTCAGCAAGGATGGAACCTGTCAAAGTTGTTCTCTCAGCAATATAACAACTGGTTGCTCTCCGAAAGTGATTGAGGACATCGTATCCCGCATCCGCAAGCTGAGGGGTGAGGCCTGATGGCGACGCATAGGCTCAAGATTCAAGAGCAATACGCCGACGCCGTCCTGAACGGCACCAAGACGTTCGAGATTCGCAAGAACGACCGGGGTTACAAGGTCGGCGATGAGATCGTATTCGACGTTGTCACGAACGAAGGCTACGCCGTCGGGGAAGCAGCCAGGCATCCGCTCAACGGTGAAGTCTACCGAATCGACTACATCCTCGACGACTTCGAGGGCCTTGCCCAGAAATACGTGGCGCTGGCCATATCCAAGGTGGACGAATGATTACCGATGAAAAGCGCCGCGAGGCGGCGGCGAAGGAGGTATAGCCATGGCATACAGCGACTACGGCGCATTCGTGTACCTAAACGGCGAGCGCAGAACCGATAAGGAGGACGTAGGCGTATACGACACCGACGAGGGTTCCCTGCCTACTGGACTCCGCGTGTACGCGAACATCATGAAGCACCATGACGGATTCGAGTGGTTCGAGTTCTCGCACCATGGAGTCATGGGCGACGGCAATGTCCGCGTCGGGTGCTACAAGCAGGGTTGGCCGGAGGTCTACGAGTGGGAGGACGGCGAGGACAAGCCGACCATATACACGTTCGATGACCTTTCCCGCAAGTTCGGGTGGGACGGTTACGAGGAGTACGGCGACACGAGGTACGCCGCAGACGAGTACGACGAGGAGTTCGACTTCCTTGGATGGCACTTCCACTTCTGGGGCGACGATACCGGCGGTACTCCGAGGTACGGGGCGACCATGAGCCGCGACGGAGAGACCTGGGAGTGCGACTACGACTGTATGTTTGGAGCTGGTTTCGATGACATTCACTAGCGAAGAGCGACGCGAGATGGCTGAGAACCTGCGACACCTGACCATCGGCCACTCCATCCAGTACAAGGAGCAGTTCTTCGACGAGCTTGCCGAGGTGGTGGTCGGCTTCGAGGACTACCATGACTTCGATGTTGTCCTCGATAAGCTCGCTGATCTCATTGACCCGGAAGGGGGAGACGATGATTAACGACGAGGAGCGCAAGCGAGCGGTGGCTGAGTTGCGCGAAGCATCGACCGGGGCATACCGCCACGTTGATTCACTCGACGTGATTGCAAACTCAATCGGCGTCGAGGTGGACGGCAAGTCCATTCACGAGGTTGAGAACGAGACGTACGCGGCCCTTGCAGACCTAATCGACCGTCCGACATGTCACAACGTCGCCGACTACACCAAGGAATCATTCAAGTGCTCAGAGTGCGGGTGCCGCGTGCTGGTGCCCGGCGACAGGCCGGACGGTGTGCTCGTCGTGACCTCCGAGGCGTTCCCAGTCGACTGGTACTCATGCCCGGTCTGCGGGGCGGTGGTCCTCGATGGCTAGCGACGAACAGCGCCGCGAGGTAGCCGATGAGCTGCGCAGGCTCACCGATGGATGCCATAACAGCGGGGTTCTAGATTCAGAAATCTTGGGCGTTCTTGAAGTCGGGTGCACCGATATTCCAGGTTACTCCGATGCATACGACGTGGATGTGCTTGCCGACCTAATCGACCGTCCGATATATAGACCCGTCATACCAAACGCAATGGAGGGCTACGTGTTTTGTCCTCAATGCGGTGCGGAAATCGGCGAGTACGGCGTGCCGAACTACTGCCATAGCTGCGGGGTGGCGATCTCGATGAATGCCAAGCGCAATAGCAGGAAGGGGATGTAGAGATGCTCGTAATCGAAAAGAAGGACGTGCCCGAGGACTGCACGACATGCCTGTACTACCGCTTCAACGGGTGCGCCAACGCCGACCGCCAGAAGGACTGGATGCACTACCGCGTGTGGAAGGGCCTCGAGCAGTGCCCGAGCTGGTGGCTCGACCAAAACCGATTCGAGAGGGCGTGACGCGATGGCGACCGAGTACGTCCTGGACGCCGAGAAGATAGCGCGCTGGCGGGCCGACTACCACATGCCTCTGAAGCAGCTGGCGCGTGCCGCGGGCGTGGACATGAGCAGCCTGAGCCACGCCATCAGCCAGGGGCGGAACGTGAAGATGAACATGCTGCTGAACCTCGCGGCCGCGATGGGCGAAGACCCGCGCGACATCGTGAGGCCCAAAGCACTTGCAAGTCAGGAGACAAAATGAAATTCGAGATCATTGAGCGCCACATCATCGACGTGCCGGACAGCGAGCTCACGGACGGCGAGCGCCCCTTGGGAAAGATGGCGCTCGTTGAGGTTCTCAACATCATCGCGGAGAACCCGCACAGGTTCATCGAACGGTACGAGGTGTACCGCGAGAAGGTGATCCGCCTTGGGGGCAAGCTGTGAGCCAGGCTACAACCTCCCGGACGGATGCACCGACGCGGCAATCGACAGGCACTTCGGCGAGGGCAAGCCCACTTGCGCCGAGTGCACCAAGATGTACGAGTGCTGCTGCGACTACGGCATCTGCGAGATAGAGTTCGACGACGCCTTCCGGGAGAAGTTCGACGGGGCGGACGCGGAGCCGAGCGACGTCGCCTACTGGGCGCTCCCATGGATAGCGAACCACATGAGGGACATGCAGGAGGCGGCGTGCGGCATGTTCTGTGGCTGATGCCGCCGGTGGCGAGGTCCGCGTGGGCACTCGCCGTGGTACCGACCGTTCTCGCGCGCATGGCGTGCGGGTGATTGGAGGAATGGAATGGAAAAGATCGGAAGGCTTATAGGCAAGCTCATCGGGTGCCTCATCATGGCCGCGCTCGTTCTGCTTTGCGTCGCCGCCGTCGTGTGGTGCTGGCACGTCCTGGCGGGGATGGTCGCATGAGTGCCGGCGAGAGGGTTGCGCAACAGCTCCGCGACGCCGCGGCCCCGCTGGAGTCCATGGCGGACGACGTGGCGGGGGACATCGACGAGAGGTTCGTGCTGCCGCCCTTAACGGTCACCATCAAGATAGGAAGCACCGACGAGACCCCGACCCTGTCGGTGAAGAAGGACTACCTCGCGAGGAGGCGCCTGGCATGACGTGGAGCTCCAACGGCAACGCCGAGCGCAAGCTCAAGGCGAGGCTCCGCGCCGAGGGCAGGCCGTGCCACATATGCGGACAGCCCATAGACTACAGCCTGCCGCCCGGCACGCCTTGGAGCTTCGAGGCCGACCACGTGGTGCCGAGGGCGAGGGGCGGCGCGGTGCTGGACTACGCGAACCTCGACGCGGCGCATCGCATCTGCAACCAGAGGAAGGGCAAGCACATGCCGGGCGACGCGAGGCCCGTCGAGATAAGGCGCACGCGGCTGTTCTAAGCGTTAGGGACAACTGAATAAAGAGAGCCGTAGGGCTAACTGGAGGCGCGGTCGTTTGCTCGGCTGTGCCTCACTGCTTTTCTGGGGCGCTGAGCCGCCGATGGCGGGGGCATCGCCCCTCCCCGGGGGTGCACGGACACCCATCGCTGCCAGTGCCGATTTCCCCCCGCCCCATGACCCCAGGGCGGGGGTAGGCCGCGAATCTCACCAGCGTCGCACAATGCGGGCACGAGAAAGGAGGCCGGGATGCCGGAGATGCCGGAATCGGTCGCATCCGATGACTATCAATCGCAGATCTGGGCGAGCGTCACCGCATCGGGGCGCTTCTCCGACGAGGACGCGCCGAACCTCGCGCTGCTGTGCTACTGGCACGCCGTGGCGAAGGCCGCGGAGGATGCCATGAGCAGGGGCAAGTCCGTGAAGGTGCTCGACCCCGTCGGCTACAAGCCCGTCAAGGCGAAGAACGGGCGGCACGCCGTCATGGAGCGCCCGCACCCCGCCGTGTCCGTGCTCAAGCAGGCGACCGCCGAGATACGCGCGCTCAACGAGCTGCTCGGGCTGTCGCGCAAGGCGGTGCCCATCCAGGTGCAGCAGGCGCGTCCGCAGAGCGATGGCGCTAGGGTGCTGAGCCTGATGTTCGCCGACCGCGAGCGCAAGGCCAAGGCGGCGGGCGCCTGATGGAGCCCAGGCAGACGCCGACATACGAGGCGAACGTCCCGGAGGACCTCAGCGGCGACGGCGGGATGGCGTGCGAGCTCGCGACCGCCTACTTCGGCGACCCGCTCCCGTGGCAGCCGCACCTGCTCGACGCGATGCTGGCCCGCGATGCGCGCGACAAGTACATGCTGCGCACGCTGGGCATCTCCATCCCGCGCCAGAACGGAAAGAGCTGGGTCGTGCGAGCCAGGTGCTTCTACGGCGCGCTCAACGGCGAGAAGATCCTGTACACCTGCCAGCACGGCGACACATCCGACCAGATGTTCAAGGAGCTGTCGCAGCCGTTCGAGGACGAGGACGAGACCGAGCTGCACGACCTCCTGCTCGCCGTGCGCAAGACTAACGGGCAGCAGGCCATCAGCCTCAAGAACGGCGGACTCATCCGCTTCACCACACGCACCAACTCGCTGGCGCGAGGCAAGACCTACGACGTGCTCATCTACGACGAGGCGCAGGAGCTCACGGACACGCAGCAGGCGGCGTCCCTGCCCGCAATCTCGGCGAGCGCGATGCACAACCCGCAGACCATCTACCTCGGAACGCCGCCAGGCCCCGACAACGTCGGCACGGTGTTCCGCGACCTCCACGACGACGTGCACGACGGCGAGTCCGAGATGGCGTGGATCGAGTGGGGCGCGGACGAGATAGGCGACGTCCACGACGAGTCCCGCTGGTACGAGTACAACCCGTCCATGGGCACCGTGCTCAACTACGAGGCCGTCAAGGGCGAGTCCGAGCAGATGCAGCCCGACGTGTTCGCGCGCGAGCGCCTCGGGTGGTGGGCGAAGACGGGAGGCTCGCTCCTCTACGCCCTGTCCTCCAAGAAGTGGGACGGGTGCCGACGCGACTCGGCGCCCACTGGCGGAAAGCTCGCCTTCGGCGTGAAGTTCTCCGCAGACGGCTCCAACGCCGCGGTGTCCTGGGCGCTCGCCGACAGGGACGGACCGTCCTACGTCGAGCTGTACGACGTGATGGGCGCTTCGGGCGGAACGGTCGCGATCTCGGACATGCTCCTGCGCAACCGAGATGAGATCGCGTGCGCCTGCATCGACGGCAAGTCCGGAGCGGACGCGCTCAAGCGGCGGATGCTCGACGGCGGCTTCAGCAAGTGCGCGCTCGTGATGGGCACGCCCGCAATCGTGCAGGCTGCGGCGTCGATGCTCAAGGACGAGGTCGACTCGGGCACGCTGTCTCACATCGAGTCGCCGGCGCTCGACGACTCGGCGCGCAAGTCGCTCAAGCGCGACATAGGCAGGGACGGATGGGGCTTCGCGGACGGCCCCGACTCCATCGCCGCCCCCATCGAGTCCGCATCGCTCGCCCTCTGGGCGGCTAGAACAACGAAACGAGACCCGCGAAGGGAACAGGAGGCCAGCTTCTGATGGCAGCAGTGAACATGGAACTGGCGGGGCAGGTAGCATCCGCCGCAGGCTTGGAGCCGGGCGACGCGGCACTCGTCCGCGAGCTCATGACCGTCTGGCGCGAGCATCGCGCCAGCAACCTCGAGCGCGAGGACTACTACCTCGGGCACGTGTCGGTGAAGGATCTCGGCATCGCCATGCCGGCGAGCCTCGCCAAGAAGATCAACCCGCGCGTGGACTGGCCCCGCAAGGCCGTGCACGCACTCGCCGACCGCTCCATCTTCAACGGCTACACGTGCGCGGATGAGCAGACGAGCAAGGCCCTCCGCGCCATCTGCGAGTCGAACCAGCTGGAGCGCCTCTACCGCAAGAACCTCATCGGCGAGCTGAAGCACTGCTGCGGCTTCTGGACCGTGACGGACGGCGGCGGCTACCCGGTCATCTCGGCGTACCCCGCCACCGCGGCGGCGGCGCTCTGGGACGACGCCCGCAAGGCCATCAGGGCGGGCCTCGTCGTGGCTGAGTCCAAGAAGATGCCCGGCGACACCGAGCGCGTGCCGACCGTGGTGCACCTGCTCACCGACGACAGCCTCGTGGTGCTCACGCGCGACGGCGGCTCGTGGGTAGCCGAGTACCGCGAGCACTCGATGGGGCGCTGCCTCATGGAGCCGATGGCACACGGCGCGACGCTCGAGCGTCCCTTCGGCACCTCGCGCATCAGCCGCTCCGTGATGAGCATCACCGATGACGCCATCCGACAGCGCGCCCGCATGGAGGTCGCCGCCGAGGCCGCGACCCTGCCGCAGACGTGGCTTCTGGGAACCTACAAGAAGATGCTCAACGACGGCAACAAGTACGACGCCTCGATGGGCGCCGTGAACGAGATCACCAAAGACCCGGACGGAGACAAGCCCACGGTCTGGCAGTCCGCTCAGCTGCAGATGGCCCCGCTTACGGAGTACCTGCGCCAGCTCGCCTGCCAGATGTCAGCCGTGACCAACGTGCCGGTGAGCTTCTTCGGCGTGTCCAACGACAACCCGTCTTCCTCGGACGCCATCGCCGCGTCCCTGGAGCCCTTGGTCATCGACGCCAAGAACCTCAACCGCGACAACGGCACGGCGCTGCGCAACGTGGCCTACATGGCGCTCGCCGTGGCGAACGGCACCGATTTCGCCACCGAGCGCGACGCGGGCCACGAGATAAACCCGCGATTCCTGTCCCCGGCGTACCCGTCCACGGTGAGCCTGTCCGACGCGCTGCTCAAGCAGGTACAGGCGCTCCCGAAGCTCGCCAACTCCACGGTCGCCTACGAGATGCTCGACTACACGGACGAGCAGATCCAGCGCATCGAGTCGGATGCCAAGAAGGCGCAGGCGGGCGCGGCTATCGCGTCGCTGTTCGAGCCGAAGGAGGGCGAGAATGGCGGCGGTGCCGACTAGCCTGCTGGACGAGCTGACCGATGAGGTGAACGCGCTGTCGGCAGACGCCCAGGCGAAGGTGAGGCCGGCGCTCGAGTCCCTGCTGTCGAGCTGGGAGCGCGGCGGTGGCGGCGATGTCGCCGCTCTCCGCGAGAGGGCCTACGAGACGATCGAGGCGGTGCTCGGGTACTACGCCGACACGTGCGCCGCCGCCAGGGCGGCCGAATACTACGACGCGGTCAGGGCGTCGCAGGGCTTCCCCGGGAAGTATCGGGCGGTCGCCGAGTCCATGCGAGACCCGGACGCCACGCTCGGCGCGGTTAGATATTTCATCGGCAAGGCCGTCGAGGGCGCCCCCGAGGTGTTCGTCTCGCGGTGCGTCACGAGGGTCGACGAGGAGATCAGGCGCGCCGCCAACAGGTGCGTCGCCCACAACGCGCGCAAAGACCCGGCAAAGCCGTGGTACGCCCGCGTTCCCCGTGGCGAGACGTGCGGGTTCTGCCTCATGCTCGCGTCGTTCGGCTTCTACGCCAAGACCGAGGAGGCGGCCGAACACTCGCACGCGCACTGCGACTGCCGAATCGTTCCCGGCTTCGACGGGGTGACCACAGTCAAGGGATACGACCCTGACGGGATGTACGAGAGGTATAACGACTGCCTGGCCGCGCTCGGAGGCCGCGACGGCATCGCCTCCGACTGGTACGCAATGCCGGAGGACGAGCGCGAAGCGCTCGTGAGGCGCCACGGCAACAAGGAGGGGAAGGCGTACACCGCCTACCTCAACAACCGCGTCGCATCCGAGATAGAGCTACGCGACCCGTCTTGGTACGCGGGCGGCGAGCATAAGGGCATAACGTTCACGGACGATGCGGTGAGGCGCGACAAGGTAAAGAGGTGGAGGGTAGACCCCGGAGAGAGGAGAACCGCAGAGAAGCTGGCGGCACTGGGCTACAAGACCGAGTTCTGGGAAGACGAGGTGCACCTGAAGAGCGAGAACGCGCAGGGAAAAACGACCGTAAGCCGCGCCGACCTGTCCACGGGCATCGAAATCAAGACCGTGTACACGTCGAAATCGGAGAACACGTTCAAGTCGCACATGAAGTCCGTGGCCAACAAGAGCGGAGTGCGGTTCGCCGTCTTCGACGTCAGCGAGAACAAGTCGGTCACCGACAGCCAAGCCGAAGCGTGGATACGCAAGTACATGAGGAGGTATGGAATCTCCGAAGTGCGGATGCTTGGGCACGACGGGTCGCTCCAAACGATAAAAAAATAGGCGGGAGCTGCATGTCTCAATAGGTGAGTCAAACAGCTTCCGCCTAACCCCATCTTACCGCATGGCCGCCCACGGGCGGCTTTTTTCATGCCGAAAAACGCCAAACAGGCCAAATCTCACGCCCGTAGGACACTGCCGCGCGACAGGGCCGCACGGCCCGAAACGCACATCTAAGGGGCTCGGCCGCACGGCTGGCCCGACGGGCCGCACGGTCCGGGAAAGGACGCGACATGGCAGTAGAGACCAACACGGAGCCCACGGGCGGTACGGAGCCGACCGGGGGCGAGGAGCCCGACTACAAGGCGCTCTACGAGGCCGAGAAGGCGCACTCCCGCAAGTGGGAGAAGCAGGCCAAGGCCAACAAGGGCGCGGCGAGCGCACTCGACGAGGCCAACCAGGCGAAGAAGACCGCCGACGAGAAGGTCGCGGAGCTCGAGAAGCGACTCGACGCCAAGGAGAAGGCCGAGGCGCGAGCCAAGACCGCCGCCAAGGTCGCGCAGGAGAAGGGAGTCCCCGCGGACCTCATCGTCGGCGAGGACGAGGAGAGCATGGCCGCATGGTGCGACAAGATGCTCGCCGCATTCAAGACAAAGCCCGCGCCGCGAGTGGAGAAGCCCGGCAGCTTCGACAAGGGCGGCAAGGGCGGGGACGAGGCGCTGCGAGACTTCGCCAAGCGCCTCCTGAAGTAAGCCAAACCCGAAGAAAGGCACAGAAATGGCTGCAAACGACACCCAGAAAATCAAGCTGCCGTCCAGCGTGGTCTCCACCATCATCGGCAAGGTGAAGGACACCTCCACCATCGCAACGCTGAGCCCCAGCACGCCGCAGAAGTTCGCCGACACGACCTACCTCGTGTTCAACCCGACCGCAGAGGCCGAGGTCGTCGCCGAGGGCGGCAAGAAGTCCGGCTCCGAGATCTCCACCACGCCCATCGTCGCAAAGCGCGCCAAGATCGTCACGACCACGCGCGTCTCCGACGAGCTGAAGTGGGCCGACGAGGACAACCAGCTGGAGATCATCTCCAACATCATCGCCGACCAGACCGCCGCCGCGGGCCGCGCGCTCGACTACATCATCTACCACGCCATCAACCCCAAGACCGGCCTCGGCCTCACGGGCTACACCGCCCTGACCGCTGACAAGGACGTCCACAGCGTCGCCAAGACCGACTCCCCGGTCGACGACATCGACTCGCTCTCCGACGCCCTGCTCGACTACGGCATCAACGGCATCGCCATGAGCCGCCAGTTCGCCTCCGAGCTGCGCAAGCTGCGCGTGCCCGCCACCGGGCAGCGCCTGTACCCCGAGGTGCCGCTGTCCCTCAACGTGGGCAACCTCGACGGCATCCCCGCCTCCGTGTCCGGCACCGTGAACGGCCGTCTCGCCAAGACCCCGACCAAGGTCTCCGCGATCATGGGCGACTTCTCCGCCATCAAGTGGGGCATGGTCCGCGACATCACCGCCGAGGTCATCGAGTACGGCGACCCCGACAACACCGGTCAGGACCTGAAGGGCTACAACCAGATCGCCTACCGCACCGAGGCCGTCCTGGCATACGCGGTACTCGACCCCAAGGCCTTCGCCGTCCTCAAGAGCGCCTAGGGGGTACCGAGATGGCTCAGCTAGTCCAGAAATTCATCGTGGAGGACGCGGACAAGGCGTCCAGCATCTTCCCGCAGCACGTGGCGCTCGTCTCGCCCGACGGCAAGCCGCTCGTCGTGCCCAAGAAGGTCGCCAGCCCCGGCACAAGCCCGACCGTCGCGAAGGTCGTCCAGGCCCTCGTCGACGCCGGGATCATGGAGGCCGAGTAGCCATGGCCGCGCTCGCCAGCGTGGACGACTACAAGGCCCGCTACGGCGAGCCCGCGGACTCGGCGCGCACCGAGGTGCTGCTGCAGGACGCATCCGACCTGATGCTCGCGGCATTCGAGGACCGAATCGGCGAGTACACCGAGGGGGCGTGCCCGGCGTTCGACCGCGCCGCCCCCGCCGTGTGCTGCCTGCTCGTCAACCGCGTGCTCTCGGCACCGTCCGCGATGGCCGGTGCCACGCAGTACAGCCAGGGGGCCGGAATCTACACCGCATCGGTGACCTACGGCTCGGCGCTCGGCGAGATGTACCTGGGCAAGAGCGACCTCAGGCGCCTCGGCCTCACCGGTCAGGCGCTCGGGTCGCTCACGCCTCTGGAGAGGGGAGGGGTGACCGAATGATGTGCCTCATATCAGGAGAGACCGTGACCGTGCGCAATGCGGCCCAGTCGTTCGACGAGCTGGGCGAGTCTACCGGCGAGACGGTGACCGAGACGGCGGTCGAAAACGTCGTGGTCTGCCCCGGCGCGACCGCCGACCTCGACTCGACGCGCCCGAACGGCGTGACGGTCGCCTACACGCTCTGCTTCCCGAAGGGCGCGGACGTGGACCTCAAGGACGCGACCGTCACGGTGCGAGGCACCGACTACAAGGTTGTCGGCGACCCCAAGCGATACACCGCGGCCAATACGCCCGGCCCCTGGGACCTCACCTGCGAGGTGACCCGAACCGATGGCTAAGGCGAAGTGCGAGGTCAAGATCAAGTGGAAGGGCTGGAACCGCGGCGGATACGCCGAGGTCATGAACGGCGGGGGCGTGCAGGCCATGCTCACCGATAAGGCCAACGCCGCCGCGGCCGCATGCAACTCCACGTTCACGCCGAAGTACGGCGAGAGCGGCTACAGCACCGCGACCATAGGCGGCTCGCTTGCGAGGGGCCGCGTCGTCTACACGGACAGCAAACACGCCAACGTGAGCGAGCGCAGGCATAACCGACTGCAATCGGCATTCGGAGGTGACTGATGGACATCGAGAGGGTGGTCGCCAAGCGGCTCATGGACGCGACCGGCATCAAATGCGTGCCGGACGTTCCGCGCGAGAGACCCGATGAGTTCGTCCAGATCACCCTCGCCGCCACGAGCGCGACACGGTTCATCCAGTCCCCGCGCGTGCTCGCCACGTCGTGGGCGAAGACCCGCAGGCGCGCACGCGAGATCGCCGAGGCCGTCGAGCGGGCGTGCTCCGCTATCGAGGACGAGCCGAACGTGTTCTCGGCCGTGCCCGACGGCACGTACCGATGGGACGACCCCGACACGGGGACTCCCAGATACCAGACGAACATCAACCTGACCATCTGCGAATAAGGAGCAATCATGGCAGAAAGCAACAAAAACAACGTCGCCAACGTCTCCAGCGCCAAGGGAGTAAAGGGCGGCTACATCTTCACCGCTCCCGTCGGAACGGCGCTGCCGACCGACTACACGACCGCGCTGCCCGAGGCGTGGAAGTGCCTCGGCTACATCAGCGAGGACGGCTACGTCGAGACGCTCGACACCGACTCCGAGGACATCAAGGACATGAACGGCGACCTCATGGCATCGCCGCAGACCTCCCGCGTCGAGAGCGCGCAGCTCACGCTCGCCGAGATCAAGGCTGCGACCCTCAAGGTCATGTACGGCTCCGGCAACGTCAAGGACGAGAACGGCATGATCACCGTCAAGCACAACGGCGACTCCACTGAGACGTGGCCCGCCGTTCTCGAGCTCGTGCTCAAGGACGGACGCCGCTGGCGCAAAGTCGTGCCGCTCGCCCAGTCCTCCGAGCTGGACGACCTCACCCTCGCCGTCGGCGAGCTCGCCGCGCGCGCCCTCACGGTCAAGTACCTCACGGACGATGCCGGCAACACCTGCTACGACTACATCCAGTCCACCGAGACCGCGAAGGGCAAGTAATGACCGAGCTCACGTTCACCATCCCCGGTATCGACGGGGAGTTCACCGCCGACCTCGACGAGCTGCTCAGCTACAAGACCAACAAGCAGTTCGCCAAGAGCGAGGTCGAGCCGGGCGGCATGTTCGAGGCCTTCGAGCGCGTCTTCGCTGGCCGAGATGAGGAGTACATGGAGCGCCTCGGCGGCTCCGTCGAGTCTACGGGCACGCTCATGCAGGCCGCATTCGAGGCGGCGAAGGCAAAAAACTCCCAGGATTCGTCCTCGAGCTCGAAGGGCACCGCGCAGAAGTCGTAGCGGACTTCCGCCAGTACTACGGCATCGACCTCCCGCTCGAGGGCGGACCGGACGACCTCCGACGCGCCGCCCTCCTGTGGGAGCAGCTGCCGGAGGGGTCGAGGTGCGCGCGCCGCATGTACCCGGAGCTCAAGTGGAACGAGGAGACGTACATGCTCTGGCGCATCGAGCACCAGCTCAGGAGCCTCGCGTGGGGGCTGAGCGACAAGAAGCACCGGCCGCCGCAGGAACCGCAGCCGCTCAAGACGCCCGGGCAGCTCGCGGAGCTCAAGAGGCACCAGCGCAACGCCCTCGCGAACAGGGCGGAAATCGACGAGATTCTAGGATTAGGAGGACGGGATGGCGACTAGCGTAGGCTCGGCATGCATCACGCTCATGCCTTCCATGAAGGGCTTCGCCGGCAGCATCTGCTCGGAGTTCGGCGACACGGGCTCCAAGGCCGGAAAGTCATTCGGCGACTCGATGACCTCCGGCGTGGACGGCGGGGTCAAGCGCTCGGGCGGGCTGCTGAGCGGGCTCGGCACCGTCGCAAGGGGCGTGGGCACCGTCGCCGCGGCTGGCATGGGCGCGCTCACCACGGCGGTGACCGCAATCGGCGGCGCTGCGGTATCCGCATACGCCGACTACGAGCAGCTGGTCGGCGGCGTCAATACGCTCTTCGGCTCCGCGTCCGGCAAACTGCAGGGATACGCCGCGGATGCGTACGAGACGTGCGGCATGAGCGCAAACCAATACATGACCCAGGCGACCAGCTTCGCCGCATCGCTCGTGAGCTCGTGCGGCGGCGACGTGGCGAAGGCCGCCGAGTCCGCCAACACGGCGATGGGCGACATGGCGGACAACGTCAACAAAATGGGCTCGGACATGGCCGACGTCCAGAACGCCTACCAGGGTTTTGCCAAGCAAAACTACACGATGCTGGACAACCTGAAGCTGGGCTACGGCGGCACGAAGTCCGAGATGGAGCGACTCATCGCGGACGCCAACAAGCTGCGCGCGGCGCAGGGCAAGACCGCCGACCTCACCATCGACAGCTACGCCGACGTGGTCGAGGCCATCCACACCGTGCAGTCCGAGATGGGCATCACCGACACGACCTCCAAGGAGGCCGCGACGACCATCTCCGGCTCTATCGGCATGGCCAAGGCATCATGGGAGAACTTCCTCACCGGTCTGGGCCGAGACGACGTGGACTTCTCGCAGCTCACCGAGCAGCTGCTCACGTCCGTCGGCGCCGTGGCCAAGAACATCGCGCCGCGCGTCGCGCAGATCGGGCAGGGCATCATCAAGGCGCTCCCCGCGGCGCTCTCCGGCATCGCGTCGGTGCTCACGCCCATCGTGTCCGAGGCGCTCGCCACGGCGTGGAACATCGCCGTCGGGGCGCTCGCCGGCATCGGGATCAAGCTGCCGAAGGTGGACTCCTCGCAGATCTGCTCGGCGCTTCAGGCCATCCTTGGCGTGGCCACGTCCGTCGGTAACGGCATCAAGGCGGCAATCGGGTTCATCGCGCCGCTCATCGCGCCAATCGGCACGGCGCTGCTCAACATCGCGCAGGCCGTGCTGCCGGTGCTCTCAACTGGCATACAGGTGGTGCTCGGCATCGTGCAGGCGCTGTCGCCGGTCATCGGCTTCCTGGTCACCGTCATCGCTGACGTGATGACGACCGTCTCGCAGCTCGTCGCCATCGCCATGCCCGCCGTGCAGTCCGTGCTGTCGGCGGTGCTGGCTGCGATGCCGCTCATCCAAAGTGCCATCCAGGTGGCGATGGGCATCATCTCCGCCGTCTGGAACGCGGTCTGGCCCGTGATCTCCGCTGTCCTGACTGGCGTGATGGACGCAATCTCCACTGCCGTCCAGGTCGCGATGGCCGTGGTGCAGACAGTCATCTCCACGGTCACCGCCGCGATAAGCGGAGACTGGGATACGGTCTGGAACACCATCAAGTCGGTAGCCGAGCTCGTCTGGTCTCAGATAGAGTTCGCCGTGCGGGCGGCCATCGGGGTCGTCGAGTCCGTGATAACGTCCACGCTCGATGGAATCAGCTCGATTTGGTCAAGCGTGTGGGACACCGTCCGCGATTTCGCCGAGGTGGTCTGGGGACGCATCAAGTTCGCCGTCAACTCGGCGATAAATCAGGTCAGCGGCGTGATCAGCTCCGTGCTCAACAGCATCAGCTCCACGTGGTCGAGCATGTGGGGGAGCATCAAGAGCGCCTGCTCGTCCATCTGGGAGGGCATCAAGAGCGCGGCGTCCAACGGAATCAACTCCGTCTACAGGACCGTCACGAGCATCAAGGGCAAGATCACCGGGTTCTTCTCGGGTGCACGCAACTGGCTCTTCAACTCCGGCAAGTCGATACTCAACGGCCTGAAGGACGGCATCATGTCCGCTATCGGCTCGGTGACCTCGGCGGTCTCCGGCGCAGTCTCCAGAATCCGCTCCTTCTTCCCGTTCTCGCCGGCAAAGGTCGGCCCCTTCTCCGGGCACGGCTACACGACCTTCTCGGGCAAGGCCCTCATGCAGGGCTGGGCGCAGGGCATCGGCTCCGGCACCGGCACCGTGGTCTCCGCCATCAGCGGCGCCATGGACACCGCGCAGGGGATGCTCTCGACGGGCCTGACCGTCGCCCCGTCCGCGGTCTACACTCCGGCGCGTCCCGAGGAGGATTCCGGCGACGCCCTCGCCGGCATCCTGTCCGTCCTCGAGCAGATCCGGGACAAGGACGGAAACCTGTACATCGACTCGGAGCGCGTCTCCTCCGCCATCGCGATGCGCGGCAGGCACACGCTCGCCGCAAGGGGGTTCGCATGATATTCGGCGGAATCGACCTCACGCCGTACCTGCTGGTGACCAAGGTCACGAGACCGATTGTCCCCAAGGTGCGGCTCGATGAGACCGAGGTCCCCGGCATGGACGGCACACACGTCCGCGCCACGGGCCTCGAGCCCGTCGAGATAGCGGTTGACTGCAACATCGTCGGCGGCTCCCTCGACGAGGTCGCCGAGGCAAGGGCCGTGCTCGCCTCGGCGCTGTCCGGCGGCGAGAAGGCCCTCGTGCTCGACGACGCTCCCGAGCGCTACATGCTCGCTCGCTACATGGGAGGGGCGGAGCAGGGGCGCAACGCGCACATGCCGAATCTCACGCTCGGGTTCTACTGTGCAGACCCCGCCGCCTACGGGCAGCGGCGCTCCGAGCAGGTGGCGGCATCCCAGCGCGCCGTCGCCGCCGGGGGCAACTACAGGGCCTACCCTACGGTCACGTGCAAGCCCCCGGCAGGCTCGAGCTGGACATTCACTAATGTCTCGACCGGTCGCTTCGTCCGCGTCGAGGCGAGCTTCACCGGTGCGCAGACCGTCGTGCTGGACATGCGCGCTGAGCGCTGCACGGTCAACGGCGCGGACTGGCCCGTGACCGTCGCGAGCGACTTCTTCTCGCTCGACGGCGTGCAGCAGATTAAGACGAGCGGCGGCACCGCGACGCTCGAATGGGAGGAGAGGTGGCTCTAGGTGCGAATTGACGTATACACGTGGCAGGACGTCTACGTGGCGACAATCGGCCCCGAGGAGCTGCTCGCCCTCACCCATACCGACGAGCTCAACGGCGAGGACAGCGTCGACATCGCCACGACCTTCGCGCTCAAGCAGGGCTACCGCCTCGTGTGGGTCGACCGCCTCGGAGAGGTCCACGAGCACGTCTGCCAAGACCCCAAGGGCCTCCACGCCGGAGGCGAGACGGTCTACACGGACACGGCGATCAACTCCATCTGCGAGACGTACGGCGACTACATCGAGGACAAGAGACCCTACGGCTACGGCTTCCTCCAGGCGCTGAACGTCTGCCTGGAGCCGACCCGCTGGACCGCCGGAACTGTCGACCAGCCCGGTACCGTCGACAAGGGCCTGACCTTCTACCATACCAACTCACGCGAGTCGCTCAAGTCCATCCTGGAGTGCGGCGGCGAGCTGGAGACGGAGATCGCGGTATCCGGCGGCAAGGTGTCCTCTCGCAAGGTGGGCATCCGCTCGCATCGCGGCGCGAAGGGCGGTCACCGCCGATTCACCTACACCAAGGACCTCGCGTCAGTCTCGCGCACCGAGCACTACGGCGCGATAACAGCCTGCTATGGCTACGGCAAGGGAATTGAGACGGATACCGGCGGATACGGCCGCAAGCTGACCTTCGGCGACATCAACAACGGCAAGAACTACGTGGAGGACGCGACCGCGCTCAAGCTGTACGGGCGACCCGACGGCAGGGGCGGGCACGCCCACGTGTTCGGGCAATATGAAAATCCAAATTGCGAGGACGCGGCGACGCTGCTCGCCGAGACCCGCGCATACTTCAACTCTCGCAAAGAGCCGGGGGTGACCTACGAGGCCGACGTCGTCGACCTCGTGCAGTTCGGGCGCGAGTGGGAGGGCGTCGCCGTGGGCGACGACGTCCAGATCGTCGACACGTGCTTCAGCCCGGCGCTGCGCTGCGAGGGCCGCGTGACCAAGCTCGTCACCGACGAGCTGGGCGGCTCCATGCGCGTGACGCTCGGGAACGTGACCGAGACAATCACGGACATGTTGCTGGCGCAGCAGCAGAAAGTGTCCAGCCTGTCGAAGCGCTCGTCCAACTGGGACGTAGCGGCATCCACGCCGCCGTCGTACCTCCAGCAGGTCATGGACAGCATGAATGCACAGTTCAACCTCGCGGGCAACAGCTACGTCCACACGAGCTTCGAGCGCGGTCTGATCTTCGGCTCCGTGCCCCTCGACTCGGACGGCCGCTCGACGACCGGCGACGGCATGGCCATGCAGCTGTGTTCCCAGGGCTTCCGCATCGCCGGCGGCTGCAAGGCCGACGGCTCGTGGGACTGGCGCACCTTCGGCACCGGAAAGGGTTTCTTCGCCGAGTTCATCTGCTTCGGCACGATGCTCGGCGACCTGATCAAGGCCGGAACCATCCAGGACAAGGCGGGCAAGAACTACTGGAACCTCGACGAGAGCGAGGTCCATCTAGGCCCCGGCGCCAAGCTCGACGGCAAGGACATCGCCGTCGCCGATGCCGTGATAGCGTCGGTGGACGTCGAGTACGCCCAGGGAACGTCGCGCGTCACCGAGCCGCAGGGCGGATGGCAGACCACGGCGCCGCAATGGGTGTCGGGCAAGTACATCTGGACGCGCACCAAGACCACCATGCAGTCCGGCGACATCGAGTACAGCGAGCCCGTGTGCATCAGCGGTATCGACGGCGCCAAGGGGGATAAGGGCTCCACCGGCACCGGCGTGCGCGGCATCGTCGAGCAGTACTACCTGTCCACGAGTTCCACGGCGCAGTCCGGCGGCAGCTGGTCGGAGGCTCAGCCCGCGTGGGCGAAGGACAAGTACATCTGGACGCGCAGCAAGATCACGTGGACGGACGGCTCGGTCACCTATACCGCGCCGTGCCTCGCCAAGGCCATCAACGGCTCCAACCAGATGGCCGGCAGCGCCATCGCCTCGCGCGTGAAGCTCTACGTCAAGAACCAGTCTGACAGCGTGCCGCCTATCACTGCGCAGAACCCAGAGCTGGGATGGTCCGAGGACCTCCCGCAATGGTCGAACGGATACTTCGTCTGGTCGATGGAGCGCGTCACCTACGGCGACGGCACCGTGACCCACACGGCGCCGGCCCTCGAGGCAGCGTACAACAAGGCCTACCAGAGCGCGCACGACCTCACAGACTCACTCAATGGCCTCGACACGACGGTGCAGGACCTTGCCAAAGACGGTGTGGTGACAGAAGCGGAGAAGGCTGCGGTCAAGAAGGCCAAGCAGGACGTCGAAAAGGAGCGCGAGGAGCTCACGAGCCAATACAACGCGCTGAAGTCGAACAAGGCCCTCAGCGCCCAGTTCCTCTCGTCCGTTCTTGCCCCGCGCTACACCAAGGCCTTCGGCACGACCGATGAGGGCGGCACGTACGGCGCCTATACCGACAAGGTCGACAAGGTGCTCATGTGCAAGACCGCCGAGGAGCTAAAGGCCGCCATGTACGAGTACGACGCCGCATACGGAGCCTACTCGACCGCCGTGAGGGACTACGCCGACGCCGCGACCGGGGCGCGCCACGCCATCGAGCAGAAGAACGCGTCGGACTACGCCGACGGCATCCTGAGCGCCTACGACGAGCAGATGGACCAGAAGGCCATCTTCGACCGCCTGACGAACAACGGCGCAGACCAGGGGCTCTACATGAGCAACAACAGGGTCTACGTCAACGCGACATACATCGCAACCGGGACTCTCGCGGACGCAAAGGGGCGCAACTCGTGGAACCTCAAGGAAGGCGTGCTGACGACAAACTACATGACGGCGAAGAACATCACGGCGACCGGCAGCTTCACCGGGGGAAACCGCAGCAGCGGGTACGCCATGGAGCTCGACTCGAGCGGAAAGCTGGCTGGGTTCAAGGACGGCACGCAGTACGGATACATCGAATGCTCCTCAACGTCACATGACATCGACAATCCGTCGATTATCTACCACGGACTGCAGCTGCAGGGACAGGGCGTCGTGCGAGTCTCGACCCCGAGGCTCAGCGTGAGCGGCAGCGCCGACACGAGCGTCACGACGTGGTCAGGCCTGACGACCAAGGTCGGAGCGGCATACCACCCGCTTTACACGGAGAACGGCAAGAAATATTTCAACGACCAGTCCCAGACATCGTCGGTACTCGAGTTCCGGAACGGCCTGCTGATCGGCGTGTCGACCATGCCGTCCGGGTGGAGCGGATAAGAGATGAAAGGACAAGAAGGAATGGAAGCAAGCAAGAAAATCGTCGTGGGCTACGCCGTCCACGACATCATCGGCAACAACGAGCAGTGCCTGACGGAGTACGACCCGGACGTGCTCCAGCGCGCCGAGGACGCCGGCCTCGTTTTCGTCGCCCAGTACGACGACGGCACGCGCGAGGTCGTCAAGGCCACGGACGTCCGCAAGCCTGACCCCACGGTCAACGGCATCCCGCTGGCGACCGCCGGGTACGTTGATGAGCGCACCGCCGCCACCGTGGCGTGTTTCGACGCGCTGTCGGCCATCGTCGACCCGCAGCCGGCAACGGCCGACGAGACGGGGGAGGGAACCGAGGCCGTCGACCCGGTGGAGGCCTTCAGGGCCGCGCTCGCCGCCCTCAAGGCGCTGGAGGCGACCGAATGATCAACCACGCGATAGCGCTCGACATGCGCAAGCGCCCGGGTACCGTCCCGCAGCGCGTCACCGTGCGCAGGGGCGAGACGCAGACCCAGAAGATAACGGCGTCGCTCACCACGGACGGCGCGGCCTACACGCCGACCTACCAGTCCGCGCGGCTGTGCGTGCTCCACACCGACGGCACATGGGCTCGCTGCTCGGCGACCGTGGGCAACGGCACGGTGGGCGTCACGCTCCCGCCGCAGGCGGTCAACGGCACCGGCAGGTGTAGGCTGGCATACTTCGAGTTCTACAGCGCCAACGGGGCCTCCGAGACGACCGAGGACTTCGCGCTCGTCATCCTGGGAAATGTGGACGGGACAACAGGGCCTGCCGTCAGCTACGACCAGGAGCTCGACGAGCTCTACAGGAAGTGGAGCACTGAGCTATCTCGGCTCGGTCAATCCGCGTTCGATGCGGCATCCGCCGCTAGCGGTGCGGCGTCGAGGGCCGATGCGGCGGCAAGCGCGGCATTGCAGATCGCGAACGCGGCGGCGCAGGGCGCCGCCGGCGAGTCCGACATCGCCGAGCTGCGCCGCCAGAACGGCCAGCTCGCGACGATGCTCGCCGACGCGACGGACAAGTTCATCTACATGGACGGCACGGTCTACTGCCCTGCCGGCAAGGCGTCGGTATCCGGGGACACGGTGACGTTCGGCAGCACGTGCTCGGTATCGGGCAGCACGGTAACCCTTTCCTAAGGAGGATAAATGGCAAATGCAAAGACGCTGGTCGTAGGCGGCCAGCCGCTCAACGTCATCGACGATACCGCGCGCAGCAACGCGCAGACGGCGCTCAACAACGCCGAGTACAACCGCCAGGGCCAAATCGGCAAGTACGGCGGGCAGAACATCGCCGCCATCCTGGCGGGAGAGATCGGCAGCGGCAGCGTGTACGACGCGCTGCATAAGCGCATCGCCGCCGCGAACTTCGCAGGCCTGCGCGTAGGCGACTACCTGGACGTGCCGCTTGTGAGCGCATCCGCCGTCACCACACAGCAATCTATGCGGTTCCTGCTTGCCCACATCGACCCGTATCTCTACTGCGGCGACAACAGCAAGGGACACCATATCGCGTTCGTGGCGTCCGCTCCCGTGTCCGTAGCCAAGACCGTGACCGGCGTGGCAAACGACAGCTTCCTGATGTGGAACACCACCAACACGAACCAGGGCACCGCCGATCAGAAATGCCCCTACCTCAACAGCAACCTCAAGGCGTGGGAGACGGCCTTTGAGGCGTGCCTGCCCGAGGGGCTGACCAAGTACCTTCTTACCCAGCGCGTGCTGCTTGAGGAGCGGTACAGCGCCAGCGGCGCGCTCAACGACTCCAACTCGTGGAGCTGGCAGGATATCGGCAAGGTGTTCTCGCTGTCGGAGATGGAGGTGTACGGCTGCCCAGTGTGGGGCACGCCAGGCTGGTCGGTCGGCTTCGACTGCCAGTTCGACCTGTTCCGAGACACGGCGCACCGAGTCAACGGAAATCGGTGCAATTGGTGGCTGCGTTCCGTTGCGTCGGGCTCCGCGTCCAACGTGTGCTATGTCACCGACGGTGGCTCTGCCAGCTGCTCCTCGGCGACGTACGTCTGGGTTCGCCCCCGCCCCGGCTTCCTCGTCGGCTAGCCAGCCGTGTGCTCTATACTCTGCTTTTAGGCGACCGCCTTGCGCGGTCGCCTCCTGCCCGCGAAGCGGGCCGTTTTTTTCGCCAGTTTCCCCAGGAGGTGCACGTGAGCGGCGTCTATCAGCGCAACCGCGAGGTGTCCGAGTACAAGTTCTTCACACAGGCCATCGCCATCCGCGTGGAGGTTAATAAACTGATGGCGTCCTCCTCAGTAGTGCCCAAGGCCTACAGGCTGCTGAACGCGGTGCCGACCGTGGAGACGGCGCGCAGCATCGTGTACAACGTCAACCGCGCCGACTGCTTCTATCCCAACAGCTCGTTCAACGCGCTGGAGAGGAAGCGCTACCTGACGCTGGCCATAGCGGACTGCGAGCAGCTTATGCTGGACATGCAGTGCCTCATGGATATCGGTCTGCCCGTGAACGCCAACCGCTTCGAGGAGCTGGCGGCCATGGTCGAGGAGGAGATCAAGCTGCTGAAGGGCGCGCGCAAGAACGTGCGCGTCACCGGCAAGAAGTCCACCGAGGAGCGCATAGCCGAGGCCGAGGCCGAGCTAGAGCGCCTGCGTTCGCTATAATGGACGGCGGTCGCGCCTTGTTTATCGGTACAATTGGTGGCTGCGTTCCGTTGCGTCGGGCTCCGCGTCCAACGTGTGCTATGTCAACAACAACGGCAATGCCAACTACAACTCGGCGACGAACGTCTGGGTTCGCCCCCGCCCCGGATTCCCTTATTGCCAGACCGAGTAGGCCCCAGGGCCGAAAGCAGAGCGCGAAGAGGAAGGAAGGCGCGACCGTCGGGCATGCGCCCGTAAATACGCACCCCGCGAGGGTGGCCGGACGCTGCTTGCATGGCGCGGCGCTCCGTGGCTTCGCCGCGTTTCATGGCCATACCTCAAGCGGCTGCCAGAGCCACATTGCAAGCCGCGCGGGGTGCCTCCTGTGAACTCCGAGCAAAGGCGGGCGGCGCGCCGCAAGCGCCGCGAGGAGAAGCGCGCGCAGGCCAAGGCCGAGCGCGTCAAGGCGTGTACGCTTGATACCGTGGCCGACCTCAACAGCCTGTGCAAGTCATCGAAGCAGGCCGCGCGCGGCGTGATGTGGAAGGCATCCACGCAGCGATATATGAAAAGCTACCTGCGCAACGCCGTCCTGTCCCGCCGCGACCTTTTGGAGGGGCGCGACATATGCCGGGGCTTCATACGGTTCGACCTGTGGGAGCGCGGCAAGCTGCGCCATATCAGCGCCGTACACTTCCCCGAGCGCGTGGTACAGAAGTCCCTGGCACAAAACGCGCTCGTTCCCGCCATAGTCCCCACTCTCATAGCCGCCAACTCAGCGAACATAAAGGGGCGCGGCACCGACTACGCCCTGAAACTGCTCAAGCACCACCTGGCCGACAACTGGAGGAGGCACGGCGGCGATGGCTACATACTGCTCGGCGACTTTTCCGACTACTTCGCCCGCATAGCGCACGGCCCCGTCAAGGAGCAGGTGGCTGCCGCGCTGCTCGATCCGCGAGTAATCGCCCTTGAGCACCGCCTGATCGACGCGCAGGGCGAGGTGGGCCTGGGGCTGGGCAGCGAGCCGAACCAGATATGCGCGGTGGCATACCCCAACCGCATCGACCACTATGTGACCGAGATGCTGCGCCCCGAGGCGTACGGGCGGTATATGGACGACTTCTACCTCATACACGAGAGCAAGGAGTACCTGCAGGTGTGCCTGCTGCTGATAGGGCGCAAGTGCGCCGAGCTAGGCATAGAGCTGAACCCGCGCAAGACCCGCGTGGTGAAGCTGTCGCGCGGATTCACGTGGCTGAAGAAGCGCATCTTCTACACGGAGACGGGCCGCATAGTCGTGAAGCCGTGCCGAGACTCCATAACGCGGGAGCGCCGCAAGCTCAAGAAGATGGCCAGCATGGTCGCCGATGGTGTCATGACCCTCGAGCAGGTGGAGCAGAGCTACCAGAGCTGGCGCGGAGGCATGAAACGGCTGGACGCGCACCGCAGCGTGCGGGCCATGGACGCGCTGTACCGCAGCCTGTTCGGAAATCTCGCGCAGGGGGGGGGTGCTCAATGCAGGCCAACCCGAGGGACGATTCAAGCGGAAGCAAGACCTCGCAATAGCGGAGAACCGGCAACTCAAAGCAGCGGCCTAAGTGAAGCGGCTGCGAAATAACAGAAGCATCGAAGGCGTGCTGCTGCGCGCCTTCTTTCTTTGCGCCCATCAAAGCGGCTCGGCAATCTCACGGCGCTACTACGATGGCGGCACATTCCCCGACAAGAGAGGAGTCCGCATGGACACTGAGGAAGACATGCCGCGCCCCAACGAGCTTCAAGATGGCACCATGGCCGAGGTCAACGCCCTGCGCGATCTGCTGTCGCAGATCGGCGACCCCGACGCGGCGCACGACGCGGGCGTTATCGACGATGACGAGTACGCTGAGCGGAAGGCGCGAAAGCTCGCCTACACCGCGGCGCTTGCCGCCTACGACAGCGGCGAGACGCTCGACGTGTCGGCGCTGCTCGACCAGATGCGCGAGCGGGCGTCGCAGCCGACGCAGTCCGAGCAGAACACGGCAAACATCGACTACCTGCTCATGACGGTCGGAGGTGACCAGTAATGCCGACGAAGAAGACCGACGAGCACTCCAAGCACTTCGCGCTCGTCAAGAAGTACTACGACCGACCTCTTTGGAGCAAGGCACGAGTGCATAAGGCAGTCGAGTGCAAGTGGATTACCGCCGACGAGTACAAGGAGATCACCGGCGAGGAGTACACGGCCGAATAGGCGGAAGGAGGGCGCTCAGGATGGAAGTGCTCAAGCTCTTTGCGCCATATGGTCCGGGATGGCTCGGTGGCGTCCTTCTCGGCCTCATAGCGTTCTACTTCGGCCGCCAGTTTTTGGATGAATACAAAAGGCAGAACGAACGCAAGGCCGGCATCGACATGAAGCGCGAGGAGCGCAAGCAGGCCGAGGTCGACGAGCGCGCGCAGCGGGACCGCGAACGCTCGCAGATGGAGGGCCGCATCGCCGCGCAGATGGAGCGCAGCAACTCGCTCATGGAGGCCATGAAGACCCTCATGGAGTCGGTCGTAGCGTCCAACGAGGTCCTGCACAACGACCTGGCCCACAGCCAAGCGCGCAGCCAGGGAATGGCGGAGAAGGTCGACCACATCTGCGACCGCGTCGACCTGATCTACAGCAAGGAATCCGACAGATAGGAGCAATCGAATGGATGAGATCCAGGCGGGCCTCACGGTGTGCACGGTGCTGGTCGTGCCGTACATCGTGCAGGCCATCAAGACGAAGGCGATGACGGGCAATGTCGCCCGCTGGACGGCCATCGCCGTCTCGGCGGGATGCGGCGCCCTCACGGCCATGTCGGGCGGCGTCCCGACCGAACCCTCGGCATGGGTTACGTCCATCTTCGCCGCCGTCGGCGGCGTGCAGGTGGCCTATGCGGCCTTTAAATCAGTCGGCATCACGGACAAATGGCTGGACGCCCTGCTGGCGCTCGGCGACATCAAGGAGGACTAACATGGTAGACTTCGCCAACGTCCAACCGGACGAGTACAAGCTTCTGGGGCGCAACTTCTCCGCAGGCCGCCCGTTCGGCATCAAGGGCGTGACCATCCACCACATGGACGGCGACCTCAACGCCGGCCAGTGCAACGGCATCTGGGGTGCCAACGGCTGCTCGGCGCACTACTCGGTCGACCGCAACGGCTACATCGTGCAGCACGTCAACGATCTCGACCGCGCCTACGCCTGCGGCGACGGAATCGGCACCGGACGCGGCAACGACACGACCATCTCGATTGAGCACGCCAACAGCGGCTCAAACCCATGGACGGTGCACGAGAAGGCAATCGAGAGCGGCGCGCATCTGGTCGCGGCCCTGTGCCTGTACTACGACCTCGGTCGCCCCGAGTGGTGCAAGAACGTCTTCCCGCACCGCTATTGGAGCGCCACGGCCTGCCCCGGCGAGCTTGCGGGCTCCCAGCGCGACCATTACATGCAGCGCGCCCAGGCGTGGTACGACGCGATGAAGGGCGGCAAGGCGCCCGCCCCCTCCGCCGCCGCCAAGCCTGCCGCGGCAAAGCCAGCTCAGGCGGCATCCGGCGGCTTCTCAAAGGCATCTGGCAAGCGCATCCCCGTCCACTACTCCCTCCACCTCAAGGGCGGCGGCTGGCTGGACGAGGTGACGGACTTCGGCGCTGGGGACAACGGCTTCGCGGGCTACCCGTGCCGCCAGCACGACCTCCTTTGCGCACGCGTCGACCGCGGCACGCTGAAGTACCAGGTGCATACCATCGAGGACGGCTGGCTCGGCTATGTGACCAAGGGCGACCGCAACGACACCGTGAACGGCTGCGCCGGTATCGCCGGCCACACCATCGACGGCGTGCGCATGTACTACGTGACCCCGGGCGGCGAGGAGTACAAGCAGGCGTGGTATCGCTCGCAGACCACCGCGCGCCCCGGATGGCTCGACACTGTGTGCGACGATGGCTCCACGTACGGCGGCGACGACTACGCCGGTTTCTACGGCGAGCCGCTCGACCGACTCCAGGTCTGCGTCACCGACGGCAACCCGTACTAGCATGGTCGCGTTGGCATTCGTCCTCGGCTCGCTCTTCGGCGGCACCGTGGCGACAATCGGCCTGTGTCTCGTGAGCATCAACCGGCATTAGCCGCAGCCCGCTCGGGTTATCCCGGGCGGCTTTTTTCTCGAGAAAAGGTGACGCTACGCCGCCCGTGGTATCCTGAGCAGCACGACGGTCCCAACGGCGCAGATCTCGGTTCTAGAATCTAGGCAGACGGGGCACCATCGAACGTAAGACCGTCCGAACCTCGCATGGTCCGGGCGGTTTTCTTATACCGACGCGACGTGATGGGACGTGGTATGGCAGCAACGGATATCGAACGGGGACTCTCGACCACCGAGGTCGAGGAGCGCATCGCCGCCGGTAAGATCAACCGCAACATGGAGCTCAAGACCAAGTCGGTCAAAGAGCTCATCATCGAGAACCTCTGCACGCTGTTTAACTTGATCAACGTGGTCTTGGCGATTTTGGTGTTGCTGACCGGTTCGTTTAAGAACCTGACGTTCCTGTTCGTGGTGTTCTTGAACACGGCAATTGGCGTCATCCAGTCCATGCGTTCCAAGCGGATGGTCGACAAGCTTACGCTGCTCACCTCTAAGAAGGCCATCGCGGTGCGTGACGGCGCCGAGGTGGAGCTCGACCTGGACCAGATTGTGCTCGACGATATCATTCGCCTGGGGCGCGGTGACCAGATTCCCGTCGACGCCGTGGTGGTGTCGGGCGATGCGCTCGTCAACGAGAGCCTGCTGACGGGCGAGAGCGACCTCATTAAGAAACAGCCAGGCTCCGAGCTCATGAGCGGCAGCTTTATCGACTCGGGCCTGCTGCGCGCCCGCGTGATCCATGTCGGCGCCGATAACTACGTGGCAAAGATCAACAACGAGGCCAAGTACGTCAAAAAGGTCAATTCCGAGATCATGAACGCGCTGAACGCCATCGTGCGGTTTGCGAGCATTATCATGATTCCGCTTGGTCTGGTGCTCTTGTCCTCGAGTGTGAGCGAGCTGTGGGATGCCGCGGGATCCCCGGGCGATAGCGCGCTTTCCTGGTGCTTCTCCGAGCTGCTGGCCGGTCGTGTGCCTTCTTCGGCGCTGCTGTCCACGGTGGGTGCCCTGTTGGGCATGATTCCGCAGGGCCTGGTGCTGCTGACTTCGTCGGTGCTCGCGATTGCCACGGTGCGCCTGGCGCGTCGCAAGGTGCTGGCACAGCAGCTCTACTGCATCGAGACGCTCGCGCGCGTCGACGTGCTGTGCCTGGACAAGACGGGCACCATTACCTCGGGCCGTATGGAGGTCGAGGGCACCTACCCGCTGCCTGTTGAGGGTGTTGGCTTTGGCGCGGACTCGGACGAGGCTGCTGTTCCCGTCGAGACCACGGTGCTCGACTTTGCGCTCGCCAACGTGGCGCGTGCGACCTCGGCAGATGCCAACGAGACCTGCCAGGCGCTGCTCAACTACTACGCCGATCGCCCTGTTGAGGTGTCCGACCCGCTGTCGGTCATTCCGTTCTCGTCGTCCAAAAAGTGGAGCGGCGCGTCGTTTGCGCAGGGCTCCTATGTGATGGGTGCCGCGCAGTTTGTGCTCTCTGATCGCGCATTTGCGCAGGTCGAGAATCGTGTGGCCGAGCTTGCCGATACCTGCCGCGTGCTCGTGGTGGCCCGTGTGGACGGCTTTACGCCCGACGGCGATATGGTGGGTGAGGCCGAGCCCGTGGGTTTTGTGACCATCCGTGACGAGATCCGCACCTCGGCGGCCGAGACTATCGGCTACTTTAACGAGCAGGGCGTGACCCTCAACGTGATCAGCGGCGACGACCCGCGTACGGTGTCGTCGATCGCGCGCGTGGTGGGCGTGCCGGGCGCCGACGCTTATGTGGACGCCACGACCCTCGATACGCCAGCCAAGCTCGATGCGGCGGTGGACCGCTATCACGTCTTTGGCCGCGTGACGCCGCAGCAGAAGCGCGAGCTCGTACAGGCGCTCAAGCGCCGCGGGCACACCGTGGCCATGACGGGCGATGGCGTCAACGACGTGCTGGCGCTCAAGGAGGCCGACTGCTCCGTGGCGATGGCCGCCGGCTCCGATGCCGCGCGCAATGTGGCCGAGATCGTGCTCGTCGATAACGACTTTGCCTCGATGCCCGCTGTGGTGGCAGAGGGCCGTCGCTCTATCAATAACCTGCAGCGCTCTGCAGCGCTCTTTCTGACCAAGACGCTCTTCTCGATGGGCCTGGCGGCGCTGTGCATCGCGCTGCCGCCGTATCCCTTCGAGCCCATTCAGATGACGCTCATCAACTTCTTCTGCATCGGCGCGCCGGGCTTTGTGCTGGGCCTTGAGCCCAACAACGCCCGCGTGAAGGGGTCGTTCTTGACCAACGTGCTCAAGCGTGCGCTGCCGGCGTCGGTTGCGGTCATTTTGGCCGCGGCGCTCGATATCTTTGTGGCGCGCGTATTTGGCTTTAGCCAGCTTACGCTTTCGACCATGTGCCTGCTCACGTCGTGCGCGGCGAGTGTCAGCCTGATTTGGCGCATCTCGCAGCCGCTCACGCCCTTGCGCGTGGTGCTTTTCGTGTTTGTCATCGCTGGTATTTTGACGGGCGTTATCGGGTTCCCGGGGCTGCTGTCCATCGCCAACCTGTCGATGGGTCAGATTGTCATCTTGGCGGTTATCGTTGTCTTTACCTGCCCAGTGTTCTTTAAGCTTGCCACGATGATGGACTCGCTTAAGCCCCGTCGCCGTCATGCGGCCACCGGCTTTGGCCGTGCCGTGCGCGTTTGCCTGGGTCGCGGCGGCGGTAAGGTGAGCTCGACGGGATCGACCGCCGAGCGTTTTGCCAAGCGCGTTGCCGCCGATATGGCGCAGCGCCGTGAGGCGCGCACTGCCCGCGATGCCGAGGCCCGTGCACTCGAGGGCGTGGCCCAGGCCCAGCCCAAGAAAAAGAAGAGTACCGGAGCCAAGCGCTCCCGCGTGACCAAGTCCGCCCAAGGCATCAAAGTCTCGATGCCAAGCAAAAAGAAGAAGTAGCTACGCGCCCTGGCGATGTTGAATTGGTGCCTTGTTCCTGTGGGGCCGTGGCGATGTTATGCTCTAACCTCGATTGTTTGAATTGCTTCGAAAAGAGGATGCCGTGATCTGCCCGCATTGCCTTAAGACTATCGAGGACGGCGCCTCGTTCTGCCCCTACTGCAACGCCTATGTGGGTCCGGGCGATGGTCCCGAGCACACCGAGTTCGTGTTCTGTGAGGGCTGCGGTGCCCGTCTTTCTCCGCACGATCGTACGTGCCCCAAATGCGGACGCCCCGCTCCGGGTATCCTCTCCGAGGACGCGGCCGCATCCGACCTGGCAGCGGGCCGCACGGCGGGCTTTCCGCGCCTAACGCAAGAGCAGATCGATACCGAGGTGCCGCATGCGCCCGCCTCGGCTGCCGCGGTTCTTTCGGACGCCGCCGATCCTAACGAGACCTGCGTGCTGCCGGCTTTCGATAAGGATTTCGGTATCCCCAAGGTCGATATTCCCACGCCCGTTTCCCTGCATGACGATGCTCAAAAACCCAAGCGCAAGGTGCATCCCGACGAGGACGCCTATCACAAGCACAAGCGTCATATCCCCAAGCCGCTCATCGTCATCGCGGTCCTTGCCGTCCTTTGCGGCGGTGCCTATTGGTTCGTGACGGCCGATCCCATGGGTGTCATGCCTGGCTTCTATGACCAGTTTGGCCAGGCCGCGCAGACCACCTTCCCCACGCGCCAAAAGGGCGAGGCGACTGAGGACGATTCCAAGCAGGACGATTCTGCCGAGGTGGTCCAGGAAGAAACCGTGCTCACCGATGATCAGCTCTATACCAGGCTCGACGGTCTGTATCAGACCATCGTGTCCTACGGTGACGAGGACCAGATCGGCGAGGTCATCGATTCCTTTAACAACGGCTATCTCCGAACGCCGCTGTCCACCCGTCAGGAGCTGTCGCAGAGTGCCTACGCCCTGCGCGACCAGATCAAAAAGACGCAAGATGAGCTTAACAACCTTAAGTACCAAGACGATACGGTCTATGCGGACGACATCGCCCACTTAAAGCAGCTTGCCGAGTGGATGTATGAGCGCGTCGACGTGATCTGCCAGAGTTGGGACATCTCGCTGGCCATTCCCGATGGCGAGTCGATGAGTTCCCACCAAAGCGAGATCCTGGCGCCCATCGCGCAGAGTGGCAACAGCGCGCTTAATCAGTACGACGCCAACGTGGGCTCCTGGAAGCCGCAGCAGCGTTCCTAAAATTAGTTCGCCATAGTCGGCATAACCTACGTGCGCAATTGATGTAAGCGCATGCTTATTGCTACAATTCGTACAAATATGCTTTAAACGCACGAGGAAGGAACCACATGTTTGGTTTTAAGAAAGAGCTCTACACGCCCGAGTATCAGCTTGCCGGCGACGAGTGCGCCGTTATCGAGACGTCGAAGGGTACCATCAAGGTCAAGTTTGACGGCGAGGGCGCTCCCATTCATGTCGCGAACTTCTGCGAGCTTTCCACGATGGGCTTCTATGATGGCCTTAAGTTCCATCGCTATGTGCCCGGCTTTGTCATTCAGGGCGGCGACCCCAATACCCGCGATATGTCCGGCGCCGACGTCGCTGCCGGTCTTGAGGGCCCCGACGGCATGCCCGGTACCGGTGGCCCCGGCTACTGCATTAAGGGCGAGTTTGCCACCAATCCGCGCAACAGCCATGTCGATGGTGCCCTTGCAATGGCACGCTCCATGGACCCCGATTCCGCGGGTTCGCAGTTCTACTTCTGCCTGGGCGCCCAGCATAACCTCGATTCCGGTTACACCGTCTTTGGTACCACGGTCGAGGGTCTTGATGTGATTTCGCAGCTGCGTGCCGGCGACGAGATCGTCCATGTCGAGATCGTTCACGAGTAAAGGGGACTTCCTTGAATAGCCAGCTGATCCAACAGGGCCGCGCCGCTTACCGCGCGGGTGATTTTTCCGCTGCAGCCCAGATGCTTGGGGCGGCAAAAACTCCCGATGAGATTATGGGCGAGGCCGATCACCTTCGTGGTAACGCCTTGATGCACCTGGGCATGTATGCCGAGGCCGCCGAGGCCTATGCCGCCGCTCTCAACGACGGCACCTACGGCAAGCGCGGCGCACTGCTCACCAACCGCGGCAAGGCGCTCGCCGCCGTGGGCGACTACACGACGGCCGCCCAGGCGTTCTCTGCTGCTACGCAGGATGCTTCCTATGCCACGCCGTTCAAGGCCTATCTGGGCCTGGGTAACGCGCTGTTCCAGTCGGGCGACTATGCCAACGCGGGTACTGCCTTCCGTCAGGCTGCCATCGACGGCGCCAATCCGGCTCCTGCCGCCGCACTCGGCGAGCTTGGTCGTTGCTTCATTAAACTCGGCCGTCCGGCGGATGCCGTGGAGACCTACCGCACGGCTATCGACTTTGCCGGCCCCCGCGACGACACGCGTGCGCTCAACGCCGGCATGGGTCAGGCACTTTCTGCCGCCGGCCGCCCCTCCGACGCACTCGACGCCTTTAACGCCGCTACTGCCGATGGCATCTACCAGCTCACCTCCGAGCAGGCCGATGAGCTTGCCCGCGTTCACGATTCGCTTGCCGCGCTATCCGCCCAGACGGCTATGGCCACGGCTCCGGCGCCCGCGATGGACGCTCCTGCCGTCGATCCGCTCGATCCTACGGGCGCGACCGGTCAGTTTATGCCCGATCCCTCGGACACCGGTTTCTTTACGCTGTCCGAGTCCGAGATGGTCCAGCAGGACCGTCAGGATCGTAAGCAGGCCAAGGTCCGTCGTCGCCATCGCCACACGGGTCTCAAAGTCTTCATTGTGCTGCTTCTGCTCATTTTGATCGCCGCGGGCGGTCTGGGCTTTGCCTACACGCGCGGCTTTGGCTTCCCGTCTCAGGAATCTGTGGTTACCGATCTGTTCCAGGCTGCCGGCGACGGTGACACCGCAAAGGCCGAGTCTTGCCTGGCCTCGAGCCTGTCCGAGGACGCTAAGTCGATGATCATCTCCTCGATTCCGCAGGGTGCCACCGTGTCCGTCGAGGGCATGGATCAGTCCATGACCGAGACGACCGCCAAGGTTAAGGCGTCGCTGTCCAAGGGCGGCGAGCAGGAGTACACCGTCCAATTCGTGCGCTCCGACAACCATATCGGCTGGGCCGTTTCCTCGCTCGATATGGATTTCTCGGCTGCTGACAACCAGTAGTGACCTTATGGGATTTAGTTTTGCCCGGTGCTTCACCGCAAGTGAGGTGCCGGGCTTGCGCTAGTATCATGAACTAGTAGTTTTCCAGCAATCATCCAACACATCAGGAGTTGCGTTGTTTTCTTTGATGGATATGTTCTTCGGTAGCTATGCGGGCGATCTTGCCATCGACCTCGGCACCGCAAATACGCTTGTCTCCGTGCGCGGCAAGGGTATCGTCATTCGCGAGCCCTCCGTCGTCGCCATCGACAAGAACGACGAGCGCATCCTGGCGGTCGGTATCGAGGCAAAGCGCATGCTCGGCCGTACGCCCGGCAACATCGTGGCCGTTCGTCCCCTGAAGGACGGCGTCATCGCCGACTTCGATGTTACCGAGGCCATGCTCCGCTACTTTATCGACAAGGCGTCCGAGAAGCGCTATCCGTGGACCCCGCGTCCGCGCGTTGTCGTCTGCGTTCCCTCCGGTGTCACGTCGGTCGAGAAGCGTGCCGTCTTTGAGGCCACGATCCAGGCCGGCGCCCGCCAGGCCTATCTGATCGAAGAGCCCATGGCCGCCGCTATCGGCGCCGACCTGCCCGTCGAGGAACCCACCGGCTCTATGGTCATCGACATCGGTGGCGGTACCACCGAGGTTGCCGTTATCGCTATGGGCGGTATCGTCGTCTCGCAGTCCATCCGTATTGCCGGCGACGAGTTCGATCAGGCCATCCTCACGCACGTTCGTGATGCCTACAACTTGGCCATCGGTGAGCGTACGGCAGAGGACATCAAGATCAAGGTCGGCTCCGCCGTGCCGCTCAAGGACGAGCTCGACGTCGAGGTCAACGGCCGCGACGTGATCACGGGTCTGCCCAAGACCGTGCGCATCGAGAGCGAGGAGATTCGTCGCGCGCTCAACAAGCCGCTCGACGAGATGGCCAAGGCTGTCAAGGACGCACTCGACGCTACACCTCCCGATCTCGCCTCGGACCTTATGTACTACGGCATTTTGCTGACCGGTGGCGGCGCGCTGCTGCGCGGTCTCGACGTGCGCCTGCGCGATGAGACCGGCGTTTCGGTCAACGTCAGCCCCACGGCGCTCGATAACGTCGTTAACGGCTGTGCCCGCGTGCTCGAGGCCAATGCGTTTGATGGCGGCTTCGTCCAGACCAATGCTTAATTTCCAAAAGGTGGATTCCATTTGGCACGATCTTCGGGTTTCTCCACAAATCTGAATACCAAGCGACAATCAACGGGTATGCGCCCGTTGATTGTTTTCAGCCTGATTTCGGTGTTGCTGCTCACGTTTTACATCCGCGAGGGCGAGGCAGGACCGATTCATGCCGTGCGCTCGGGCGTGACGACGATTACCTCGCCGGTGCGCTTTGTGGGTTCGGCCGTGGCGGCTCCCTTCAATGCGATCGGCAACGTGTTCTCTAACCTAACGGCGTCGCAGGACACGCTCGACGAGCTCAAGAAACAAAACGAGGAGCTGACCTCTAAGGTTGCTGAGCTCTCCGAGGCTCAAAAGACCGCTGAGCGTCTGGAGGGGCTGGTCGGCCTGCAGTCGACCTACAACCTTAAATCGACCGCAGCTCGTATCGTTGGTGCCTCGGGCGATGCCTGGACCTCGACCGTCACGATTGATAAGGGTTCTGCCGACGGGCTTACCATCAACATGCCTGTGACGAGTTCGGCCGGTGTTATCGGCCAGATCATCGAAGTCTCGGCCAAAACGTCCACCGTGCGCCTGATTGGCGACGAGAACTCCGGCGTATCCGCCATGGTGCAGGACACGCGCGCCCAGGGCATGCTGCAGGGTCAGGCTGACGGCACGCTGCGTCTTGAGTACGTGAGCGTCGACTCCGATGTTAAGGTTGGCGACATCATCGTGACCTCGGGCATCGGTGGCGTGTTCCCCAAGGGTCTACCGCTCGGCACCGTCTCGTCGGTTGAGAAATCGGCAAACGATGTGTACTACACCATTGTGGTGCGCGCTCAGACGACGGCCGAGAACAACGAGGAAGTGCTGGTCATTACCTCGCTGACCGACGAACAGTCGGCCTCGGATGAGGACGTGAGTACGGCCAACAGCACGCCGCAGGGAACGTCGCGCGATGCTGCGACCAAGACGAAGGACGAGAGTTCGGATGACAGTTCCGACACGTCCGAGACGACCGATTCCGGCTCGAGCGAATAGGGGGCATGTCCATGGATCTACACGAGCAGGGGATGAGCTCCCGTACGTTTGTAATCGCCGCCATCGTGTGCGTGCTGCTGCAGGCAGGCCTGGCACCGCAGATCTCCATTGCGGGCGGTCGCGTCAACTTCATGATTATCCTGGTGTGCCTAAGCGTGTTCTCGGGCGACCCGACCCGTGCCGTCGTGTGCGGTTTTTGCAGCGGCTTGTTTTATGACCTGTCCGCTGCCGTGCCGGTGGGCGTTATGTCGCTCCTGCTGACCGTGGGTTCTTTTGCCCTGGTGCACAGCGCCGTCGGTCAGACGGGCGGTACCCCGAGCGCGCGCGGCGTCACTGTGGGCGCCTTTGCGCTCGTCATTAATGTGATCTACAGCATCATCTTGCTGTTTATGGGTTTGGAGACGAGCTTTGTCGTGGCGATCTTCGGCCATGCGCTGCCGTCCTCGATCCTGACGGGTCTGGTTGCCATTCCGTTTTTGATGTCCGGCGTCGTGCCGCAGTCCGGCTATGGATTCTCCGCACGTGGCGGACGCCAGGCGGGTATGCGCTTTAAGCCCAAGACCCGCAAGCTCAAATAGGGGAGGCCCGTAGATGTCTTCCCAGTTGACGGTTATTATCGCCGGTATCGTGCTGGTTGTGGCCATCGTGGTCGCGCTGGTCATCATGCGTCGTGGCGATTCCCGTTTTACCTACGATACGCAGCATGGAACGGCCCCGCGCGCCACCGAGGGCGAGGGCAATACCGCGGCGACCGCCTTTAAGGGCCGCTTTTCCATCCTCACCACGGGTGTGGGCGCGATGTTTGCGGCGCTTGCCGTCAAGCTGTGGGGCATGCAGATGGTCTCATCGGACTATTACGAGAAGCAGGCCAATAGTAATCAGACTCGCACCGTTACAACACCCGCTGTGCGCGGTCGCATCCTCGACCGCAATGGCGTGGCGCTTGTCCAGAACCGTCCCTCACTTGCTGTCGTGGCCTACCGCGACCTTGCCGAGGATGAGGTTCTGGTTCGCCATCTTGCCAACGTGCTTGGAATGCCTTACGTGGCGGTCCTTCGCAATATTCAGGACAATACAGAGGGCGCTCAGAGCCTGCATACCATCGCGACGGACGTCCGTCGCTCCACGGTTGCCTATATTCAGGAGCATGCCGGCGAGTTCCCGGGCGTCAAGATTGCCGAGCGTACCGAGCGTCAGTATCCATATGGCGAGACGGCATGCCATATCTTGGGCTATACCGGCACCATTACCTCCGAGCAGCTCGAGGCCCAGAATAAGAAAACCTCTGGCGATGATGATGCTTCTGCTGGCAAGATTACGTACCAGTCGGGCGATATCGTGGGCCAGGCGGGCGTTGAGAGCTACTACGAAAACTTGCTGCAGGGTATTCGTGGCGAGCAGACCGTCAAGGTCGATGCATCGGGCAATGTGACCGGTCAGGCCGGCGCTGTGCCCGCGAAGGCCGGCTCCGACATTAAGCTCACGCTCGACCTTAAGATCCAGCAGGCCTGTGAGACGGCGCTGGCGAGCGCTATCGAGCTTGCCAAGACCACCGGCTACAGCAATGCCGGCAACGGCGCTGTGGTGTGTCTCGATCCCAACAATGGCGAGATCCTGGGCATGGCGAGCGAGCCCAAGTTTGATCCGTCCGTCTTTATCGGCGGCGTCTCAAATGACGTGTGGACCGAGCTCAATGATGACAAGGGTTCGCACCCGCTGCTCAACCGCGCCATTAGCGGACAGTACATGTCGGCCTCGACCATCAAGCCGCTCTCGGCACTGGCCGGTCTTGAGTTTGGAACCTACACGTCGGGGCAGACGACCAACTGCACGGGTTATTGGACGGGTCTGGGCAAGTCGTGGGGCAAGTACTGCTGGCTGCATTCCGGCCACGGCACCATGACGCTGCAGTCGGGTATCGCCAACTCGTGCGACCCTGTCTTCTACGACATGGGCAAGGCGTTCTTTTATGACGAGCAACATCCCGAGGGTCTGCAGGAGGTCTTTCGTCGCTGGGGTCTAGGCAAGACCTGCGGTATCGATCTGCCGAGTGAGGGCGCGGGCCGTATTCCCGATGCCGAGTGGAAAGAGTCGTACTTCACCGACGCATCTGCCGAGGACCGCAAGTGGAATGCCGGCGATATGACCAACATTGCCATCGGTCAGGGCGACATCCTGGTGACGCCCCTGCAGATGGCGTGCGCCTATATGGGTCTTGCCAACGGCGGCAAACAGTACGTGCCTCACGTGTTTTTGTCTGCCGTGTCGCGCGATGGCGACGGCGATGCCTATAAGTACAACGGCAAGGGCAAGAAGAAGCGCCTGGAGGCCAAGATCAACAGCGATTCGGATTTGGCTCTTGTTCGCAACGGCATGCACGATGTGATTTACACGGCATCGACGTCCCTGGCGGCTCACTTTGGCACCCTGACGCCGCAGGTATACGGCAAGTCGGGCACGGGCGAGAAAAGCGGCGAGGACGAATATGCGTGGTTCTGCGCCTATGCACCGGCCGATGACCCCAAGTATGTCATCGCTACTGTCCTGGAGCAGGGCGGCGGCGGCTCAGATACCGCGATGCATGTCGTGCGCGACGTGCTCGGCGTGATTTATGACGAGCCCGATACCTCTTCGGCCTCGGGCGATTCTTCGGTTCGATAGGAGGTTGCGATGGATTTTTCTCCGGCGGATCTGTTCCGTTCAACCAAGACCGGCTCTCGCAGCAGCCTGGACCGCGTCAACAAGCAACTTTCGGCCTCGCGTGGCACGTTTCGCCAAAAAGTGCATATCGGTGTGCTCGTGGCTACTGTGGCGCTCGTCGCCTACGGTGCCATCATTATCTGGTCGGCTTCGCAGTTTAAGGCCGATGCTTCGTTCTCGCGCCATCTGCTGGGAATTGGCATCGGCACGGTGCTGGCGGTGCTGGTCTGGCGCTCCGACCTGCGCGGTATTTCCAATTTCTCGACGGCGTTGCTCGTCATCGACCTGATCGTGATCCTCTCGCCCAAGATTCCGGGTCTGTCCTATACGGGCGGTCTGGGCATGACGGGCTGGATCAAGATTCCCGGTATCGGCTTGACATTCCAGCCGGTTGAGCTTGCCAAGCTCATCACCATCTTCTTTATTGCTACGCTTGGCTCGCAGTATAACGGTCGCATCGATACCGTTCGCGACTACGTCAAGCTCTGCGGCATGCTGTCCATTCCGTTTTTGGCCGTCGTTGCCATGGGCGACCTGGGCTCGGGCCTGGTCGTGCTGGTTTCGGGCGCCATCGTCATCTGTATGAGCGGTGCACGCCGCGAATGGGTGCTGTCGACCCTGGCCCTGCTCGTGGGCCTGGTGGCCCTCGTCCTGGCGCTCGATTCTGTCTTTGATTCGTTGCTCGGCCACGATGTGCTCATCAAACAGTATCAGATGAACCGTCTGACGGTCTTTATCGACCCCGATAATGCCGATTCGGACGATGCGTACAATCTGCAGCAGTCGTTGATCGCGGTCGGCTCGGGCGGCTTCTTTGGTAAGGGCCTGGGGCATGCGACGCAGTCGGCCGGCGGCTTTCTGCCTGAGTTCCACACCGACTTCGTCTTCGCCTTTTTGTCCGAGACCTTTGGCTTCTGCGGCTCCTTTTTGCTGCTGTGCTTGTACGTACTGCTCATCTTCTCGACGATCCGCGTTGCCTTTAAGTGCGAGTCTCTGTTCCTACGCTTATCATGCGTAGGTATCGTCGGCATGTGGGCGTTCCAGACCTTCGAAAACATCGGCATGTGCATCGGCATGATGCCGATTACCGGTATTCCGCTACCGTTTATTAGCTTCGGTTCGTCTTCGATGATGATTCAGCTGCTGACGGTGGGTATCGTACAATCCATATGGCGGCATCGTTCGGGCGCCGCGTAACCGCTGGAGGGGTTTGCTATGAAAATTCCCGTAGATAAGCTGACCCGCGCTTTTAAGATGGGCGCGTCCGTTAAGAAGGATTCCGATACGCCGGTGCGCATCTCGGTCTATCTGGATTCGTCCGCCTCGCGCTTTCTGGCCGAGACGGTGCGTGACGCCTTTGTGCCGCAGACGACCTCGGGCATTGTGCGCGTCGAGCGTCTGGGGGAGGAGCGAATAGCTCCAAAGACCGATACCGATGTGGTGCTGGTGCTCTCGTGTGGTTCCGACCGCTTGGAGAGTGCCGTGCAGGAGCTCGTGATCGCCGGCGCGCCCGTGTGCGTACTTGCCGAGTCTGCTGTGGAGGTGCCGTTTATCGAGGAGTCCACGCCCATGCTCGGCGTGGTAGCGGCAACCGATAAGACGTATCTGCTCGAGACGCTTGCCCGCTGGATTCTCGATCGCACCGACAAGGAAACGGCTTTTGCGGCGAACTTTGCCTTCATGCGCATCGCGGCGGCCAATCGTATCATCACCTCGTGCGCGCTCACCAATATGGCGACCGGTGCGCTGGTGTTTTTGCCGGGCGCCGATTATCCCGTTATGGCGCTGGCGCAGGTGGGCATGCTCTTTGAGCTCGCTGCCGTCTTTGGACGCGGCATTAAGCCTGAGCGCGGCTACGAGGTCGCGGGCGTGCTTGCCGGCGGTCTTGTGATCCGAGCGGTCACCCGCGCACTTGTCAAGCAGACGCCGCATATTGGGTTTGCCGTCAAGGCGCTCACTGCTGCCGCGGGCACCTATGGCATGGGCCGCGCGCTCGTTTCGCTCTACGAGCGCGATGTCGACTACAGCCGTGCCAACGAGGTGGTCACTGCCACGTTCTCCCGCGTTCGCGATCTGGTGACCACGGTCGCGGGCGCTACCCGTCCTATGGCGTCCTATCAGGACGCATCAGATCTCGCTGCTTAGGGGTTTTCCGTTGCGCGTTGCATACCAAGATTGTTTTCATTTAATCGAGCCGTTGCTCGCCAAGGTCGAGAAGCCGAGTCGCTATATCGATCACGAGTGGGGCACGCTTTCCAAGGCCGATGCCGACTACCGTTGCTGCCTGATCTATCCGGATGTGTACGAGGTCGGTCTGCCCAACCAGGGCATCGCCATCCTCTACAACATCCTTAACCAGGCCGAGGGCATCTCCTGCGAGCGTGGCTATGTGCCGTGGCCCGATATGGGTGACGCTATGCGCGAGGCGGGCATTCCGCTGCTCTCGCTTGAGGGTGCAGCGCCGGTCGCTTCGTTTGATATCGTCGGTCTGCATGTGCCGCACGAGATGGCGGTGACGAACTTCCTCGAGGCACTCGACCTCGCTGGCATTCCACTGTTGGCGGCCGACCGAGGCGAAGACGACCCTATCATCATCGCCGGCGGCCCCTCGGTGTACAACCCCGAGCCGTACGCGGCCTTCTTCGATGCCATCCTCATCGGTGAGGGCGAGGAATCGCTGCTCGAGACCTGCCAGCTGCATCGCCGCCTGCGTGACGAAGGGGTCCCGCGCGCGCAGATTGTCGAGCAGCTTGCATCCATTGCCGGCAACTACGTGCCATCGCTCTATGAGGTTTGTCACGACGAGCCCTGCTCGCCGCATGGCTACACCGTGCCGCGTGAAGGCAAGGATGCGCCGACCGTGGTCTACAAGCGCGTCGTCGAGGATTTCGGCGCCACGAATCCGCTGTCGCAGTCGTGCGTGCCCTATGCGCAGCTGGTTCACGACCGCCTGTCTATCGAGATCCTGCGCGGCTGCGCCCGCGGCTGTCGTTTTTGCCAGGCCGGCATGACGTATCGCCCGGTGCGCGAGCGCTCGGCTGACCAGATCGTGTCATCGGTGATCCAGGGCTTGGAAAAGACTGGCTATGACGAGGTGTCGCTGACCTCGCTTTCGACGACCGACCACTCCTGCATCCGCGACGTGCTCGGTAGGCTCAACCGCCGTCTGGAGGACACGGGCATTCGCGTGTCCATTCCGTCGCAGCGCTTGGATTCGTTTGGCGTTGATATGGCCGAGTCGGTCGCCGGCGAAAAGAAGGGCGGCCTGACGTTCGCGCCCGAGGCGGGCAGCCAGCGTATGCGCGACATCATCAACAAGAATGTGACCGAGGAGGACTTGGATCGCGCGGCCAAGGCAGCCTTCGAGGCCGGCTGGAACCGTATGAAGCTCTACTTCATGATGGGCCTTCCCGGTGAGCGCGACGAGGACATCGTGGCTATCGCCAACCTGGCCGATCACGTGCTGGAGCTCGGCCGCTCCGTGGTGCCCAAGGCGCGCCGCGGGTCCATCTCGGTGTCTATCTCGGTTTCGGTGTTCATCCCCAAGGCGGCAACGCCCTTTCAGTGGTGCCCGCAGCTCGATTACGACGACGTCAAGCGCCGCCAGAAGCTGCTCATCACGAGCGTGCGCAACCGCGCCGTCCGCGTGCATTACCACGATGCGGAGACCTCGCTTATCGAGGCTGCGCTCTCCCGTGCCGGCCGCGATATGACGCCGGTCATCATCGATGCCTGGCGTGCGGGCTCGCGCTTCGACGCCTGGGTGGAGCACTTTTCACTCGACAACTGGAAGGAGGCCGCTGCCAAAAACGGCATCGACCTCAACGAGCTGGTGCACCTGCCCTACGAGCTGGACTGGCGCCTGCCTTGGGAGCACGTGAGCCCCGGCTGTTCGCGTGGCTTCCTCGAGCGCGAATACCGCCGCTCGCTGGAGGGCGTCACGACGCCCGATTGCACCCGCACGTCGTGCACCGGCTGCGGAATCTGTCCCATGCTCCACGCCAAGAACGTATTGATGGGTGATCGCGCATGAGTGAGCGCCTGACCGACAATTCCACGCTCTTTAGGTTGCGCGTTCGCTACGGCAAGCGTGATCGCCTTAAGTACCTGGGCCATCTGGAACTGATCCATACCATTGAGCGCATCGTGCGCCGTGCGGGCCTGCCCTATGCCGTGACGCAGGGTTTCTCGCCGCATATGCGCGTGGGCTTTTCGTCGGCGCTGCCCGTGGGCACGTCGTCGACCTGCGAGTGGTATGACCTGTTTATGACCGAGTTTGTCGCGCTTGACGAGGCCTTTGAGCGCCTGGCCGCGGCGTCCCCGGCCGATTTGGCGCCCATCGAGGCCGCTTACATCGACGTGCGCACGCCTGCGTTGACGGCTCAGCTTACGCGTCTGTCGTACCGCATCGACTTGCACCTGGACCCCGAGGCCCCCGTGAGCGCCGACGAGGTACGCGCCGCGATCGATATGTTGCATGCAGGCCATGGCATCGACTACGCACGCGGCAAAAAGAGCAAGCGCCTTGATCTGGACCATACGCTCGTTGGCTATGAGCTCGCGGCTGGGGACCGGCCGGACCATCTGGTGCTCATGCTCGACACCCATGCCGACAACGAGGGCTCCATGCGTCCGGAGATTTTGCTTTCTGCTGCTGATGTTTTGTTGCAGGGCTTGACCCCGGGCGTCGATGCACCTATTGTTTCCACCGGTATGCAAGACCTCGTGACCATCTGCTCCTACGATGTCGAGCGTCAGAATCAAGCATGCGAGGACGACGAGGGCCGACTCGTCAGCCCCATACCTGTGCGAACTTGTGGATTTGCTCCACATACTCGTTGACGGGGGTATTATCGCCTGCTACTATATTCGGCTGTTGCACTAACTGATGCATGAAGGGCAAGTAAACATGTACGCAATCGTTAACACGGGCGGCAAGCAGTACAAGGTCGCCACCGACGATGTCATCACCGTCGAGAAGATCGAGGGCAATGAGGGCGACAAGGTCACCCTGCCGGTCATCTTCCTCAACGATGGCAAGAAGATCGTCACCGATCCCGACAAGCTGGCCAAGGCCAAGGTTACCGCTCAGATCGTTGAGCAGTTCAAGGGCGAGAAGCAGCTGGTCTTCAAGTTCCACAAGCGTAAGCGCTATCGTCGTCTGAAGGGTCACCGTCAGCAGCTCACCAAGCTGAAGATCGTGAAGGTCCAGGCTACGTCCCGCGCCAAGAAGGCTGTCAAGGCAGAGGCCGAGGCTGTTGCCGAGGCTCCCGTCGCCGAGTAGATTACACTCGTAACGAAAGAGTAGGTATACACAATGGCACACAAAAAAGGACTCGGTTCCTCCCGTAATGGCCGTGACTCCCGCGGTCAGCGCCTTGGCACGAAGCGCTTCGCCGGCCAGACGGTAACCACGGGCACGATTCTCGTCCGTCAGCACGGCACGCACATCCACCCGGGTGAGAACGTTGGCCGTGGCAAGGACGACACGCTGTTCGCGCTGGTCGACGGTACCGTTGAGTTCCACAAGGGTATCAAGCACAGGGTCAGCGTACGCCCGCTCGCGAACGCGTAATTCACCCTTCATAGAGCACATATGTGGGAGGCACTTGAGTTTTAGGATTCAAGGGTCTCCCTCTTTTTGTAGGAGGCGATTCTGTTGTCACAGTTCACCGATATCAGCCGCATTAACGTGTGCGGCGGCGACGGCGGTGCCGGATGCATGTCGTTTAGGCGCGAGGCCTTTGTCCCCAAGGGTGGTCCCGATGGCGGCGACGGCGGTCGTGGCGGCAATGTCGTCATCCAGGCCGATGCTCAGCTGTCTTCGCTGATCGATTACCGCTTTAAGCATCACTTTCGTGCCGAACGCGGAACGCACGGTCAGGGCGCTCGCCGCAACGGCAAGAGCGGCGAGGACCTTATCTTGAAGGTTCCCATGGGTACCGTGGTGCGCGAGCTCGACCCCGAGACGCAGACCCCGATGTTCGAGATTGCCGATCTGGTGCACGATGGCGAGCGCGTTGTCGTGGCCCCTGGTGGCGCCGGTGGCCTGGGCAATACGCACTTTGTGACGTCGGTACGCCGCGCGCCTGCGTTCGCCCAGCTGGGCGAGCCGGCCGAGGAGCACTGGATTGAGCTCGAGATGAAGCTCATGGCCGATGCCGCGCTCGTGGGCTTTCCCTCGGTCGGCAAGTCCTCGCTTATCGCGCGCATGAGTGCCGCCCGACCCAAGATCGCCGACTATCCGTTTACCACGCTCGTGCCCAACCTGGGTATGGTGCGTGCCGGCGAGTACTCCTATGTCGTTGCCGACGTCCCCGGCCTTATTGAGGGTGCGAGCGAGGGCCGTGGCCTGGGCCATCAGTTCCTGCGCCATATCGAGCGCACTGCTTTGATTATGCACGTCGTCGATATGACGGGCGGTTTTGAGGATCGTGATCCGGTCGAGGATTATCGCATCATCAACCGTGAGCTCGAGCAGTATGGCGCCGAGCTTTCGGAGCGTCCGCAGATCGTCGTTGCCAACAAGTGCGACGCGCCGGGCACGGCTGACAAGATTGCCGACCTCAAACGCGCTGCGCTCGACGATGGGCATATGTTCTTCGCCGTGTCTGCTGTGACGGGCGCCGGCCTCAACACGCTGATGCTTGCCGTGGGCGAGCAGGTGGCCAAGCTGCGCGCCGAGTTGGCTGTCTGTGATGAGCCGGTCGATCTGCGCGACGATGAGTGGGAGCGCCGTCGCCTGCAGCGTGAGAAGCGTTTCCGCATTGTTCAGGAAGAGCCCCATGCCTTCCGCGTGGTCGGTCGTGCCATCGAGCGCATGGTTATCCAGACCGATTGGGAAAACGAGGAGGCTGTCATCTACCTGCAGCATAAGTTTGCGCGCATGGGTGTTGACGATGCGCTCGAGAAGGCCGGCTGCCGTGCGGGCGACGAGGTCCGCATTTGCCAGCGCGCCTTTGACTTTGAGGGCGCCGAGGACTTCTCGGAGTTCGAGGAGGAGCTTGATGACGCAGGCGAGGACGTTGCCGTTGAGGTTTTTGACTTAGACGATGCTGCGGACGAGGGTGTCGAGTTTGTCGATGCGGCAGAAGTCGCGGACGATGTCGAGCCCTCGGAGGGCGAGTAAGCCATGTCGCTGCGCGGTGGAATTGGTCTGCCCGAGCTTCCTCTAGAGGACGGGCAGGAGTTTAGGCTCGGCATTATGGGTGGCACCTTTGATCCCATCCATTACGGGCACCTGGTGACCGCCGAGCAGGCGCGCGAGTCGCTCGACTTGGACGCCGTGCTCTTTATGCCGGCCGGCTCTCCCGCCTTTAAGCTCGACAAACCGGTGACACCTGCCGAGGACCGTTATGCCATGACGGTCCTCGCCACTGCTGCGAATCCGGCTTTTTTGGCGAGCCGTTTCGAGATCGACCGTCCGGGCGTGACCTATACGGCCGATACGCTTCATGCCCTTCGTGACTTTTACCCGCCTCAGGTAAAGCTCTACTTTATTACGGGCGCTGACGCGATTATCGATATTGTGACCTGGCATGATGCCGACCGAATTGCCGAGCTTGCTACCTTTATTGCGGCAACACGACCGGGCTTTGATATCGATACGGCGCGTGCCCGAATCAAAGAGTCGGGGCTGCCGTTCGACGTGCGCTATATTCAGATTCCGGCGCTGGCGATCAGCTCGACGAATATTCGTAAGCGAGTTGCTCGCGGTATGAGCGTGCGCTATCTTACGAGCGAGTCCGTGCTCGGCTATATTCGCAAACGCAGATTATATGCCGATTTGGGTCAAGAAGATTTTGAGTGATGGGGGTCTACGTTGTCGGTAGAGGATCAGTTTGAGGGTGATGAGCGCGCGCTGCTCAAGCGCATTCAAGAGCTGCTCAATGTGCGTATGAAGGATAAGCGCAAGCGCTATGTGCATTCGCTGGGTGTTGCCGAGACCGCGCTTCATCTGGCCGAGGTCTACGGCGTTGACCGCTTTGATGCCGCTGCCGCCGGTCTGATTCACGACTGGGATAAGGTACTCTCCGATGACGAGCTCGTGGCCCGCGCGTTGCACTACGGCATTAAGGTTGCCGGCTCTCCGTCTGCCGCGACGCCGCTTTTGCATGGCCCGGTTGCCGCCTATGAGCTTCCGCAGCTTTTTCCCGAGCTGTCGCCGTCCGTTTTCCAGGCTGTCGACCGTCATACCGTGGGTGCCTGTGCCATGACGCCGCTCGATATGGTGGTCTTTGTGGCCGATGCCATCGAGCCCAACCGCCACGGCGACTATGCGCATGCCCTGCGCGAGATGGTGGGGGAGTCGACGCTCGATGAGTTGTTCTTCTCCTGTTTTGCGCAGGGTCTGGTCTATGTGATCCAGTCCGGGCGCTATCTTTATCCCACGGCTATTACGATTTACAACCATTACGCCCAGCTGCGCTAGCTCGGGCTGTCTAGAAAGAGGTATTCCATGGCCGACGAGACCATGACCGGCGAGCAGATTCTTGAACATGTGGAGCACAAGAGCTTCGCCGCCACGTCCGACCGCACTGCCGCCTCGCTGTCCGCGAGCGGTGTCGCCGCCGAGGATGTCGCCCGCGCCGCCGCGCAGGCCGCCTACGACAAGAAGGGCGAGGACGTTCAGGTGCTCGACCTGACCGAGCTTTCCGACGTATGCGACTACTTTGTGCTTGCCACCGGTACCAATAACCGCCAGGTCGATTCTATCGTCGACGAGATCGAGGAGAAGGTCGCCGAGGCTTGCGGCGAGCACCCGTTCTCCATCGAGGGCCGCGAGCAGAAGACTTGGATGCTCATGGACTACGGTTCGGTTGTCGTCCACGTCTTCACTCCCGAAGCCCGCGACTTCTACCGCCTCGAGAAACTCTGGGGAGACGCCCCCCAGCTCCCCCTCAACCTCCTCTAGTAGCTCATTTGAGACGGGGTTTTAGCTATCCTCACGCATATCGCCGGGCAGGTGCGGTTTTCCGCACCTGCCCGGCTTTCTTTTTGCCCAAAGGCGGTTAATCGTTGAAGCGGGATTGGCGGCCGAAGGATAGGGCGGTGTCGCCGAATTTGTCTCGGACGGCGTCGATGGCGACGGAGAGGTCGCGTCGGTCGCTGGATTGGGCTCCGCGGTCGTCGACTTCGCAGAACAGGTCGGTTTGGATCCCGCCTTGGTGGTCGAAATCGCTCATGCCGATGCCTGCTAAGCGAACATGCATGCCTTCCTGCCAGATGTTGTCGAGCAGTTCGAGCGCAACCGCCACGAAGATGTTCTCATCGTCGGTCGGATGAAGCAGTCGGCGCTGTGCCGAGCGACCGCTTCCATACGAATACTTAAGCTTGAGCGTTACCGTGGCACCCGTCAGCCCCTGACGGCGCAGACGGCGTCCCACTGACTCTCCCAACAGTGCAATCGCCGCCTCAATATCCCTACGCTCAGTCAAATCTTTCGCAAAGGTGCGTTCATTGCTGACCGACTTGACCTCGCGCTCTTCGTCGAGACTCGTGACTTCAGAGATTTCGAGTCCCAGCGCACGCTGGCGCATGCGTTCGCCGTTGACGCCAAAAATAGAGGCCAGTGTGGACTCAGGCGCGCGCGAAAGCTCGCCGAGGGTGTAGATGCGCATGCGGCGCAGTCGCTCCTCGGCCGAGCGTCCGATGCCGCTCATGGCAGATACCGGCAGCGCGGCCAAAAAGCGCTGCTCGGTTCCGGGGCGCACGATGGTCAGCCCAAACGGCTTATCCCGCTCGCTTGCGATCTTTGCGACCGTCTTGTTGCAGCCCACGCCAATGGAGCAGGTCACTCCCAGCCCTGCCACGCGGTCGCTTATACGCCGCGCAACCAGCAGCGGGTCTTCGGGCGCAAAGCGACCCGGTGTGATATCGATAAAGGCTTCGTCGATGGATACGCGTTCAACGCGCGGGGTCTCGTCAGCGAGAATTGCCATGACCTGCGCGCTGATCTCACGATAGCGATCAAAATGCCCATGCGTCCAAATGGCTTGCGGGCACAAGCGCTGCGCCTCGGCCGAGGCCATGGCAGAGTGCACGCCAAAGCGACGTGCCTCATATGAACACGTGGACACGACGCCACGCGAATCGGCGTCTCCGCCCACGATGAGCGGTTTTCCGCGCCATTCGGGATGGTCGAGCATCTCCACGCTCGCAAAAAACGCATCGAGGTCCATGAGGCCCACCGCCGGACCCGTCCAGGGAGGCGGCGTGACGCCCATGGCATCCTCATAACCGTATGTATGTTCGCGTCTTTCCATGTCATGAGTATACCGCGCAGCTCATGTGGGGTGCGTGTATGTGCTTGCAAATCCCGAATTCTTGTCTAAGATATGGATTTGCCCTCGACTACACCGAAGAAGTTGGTCTCACGGACTTCACCTGCCCGCGTCGATGGCGTATTATGTTCAACTGTTTGTTTGTAGTTGCAGCCTAAAGCTGCTTGGTTGGAGGAGTTTCCTTTGGCAGTCAAGATTCGCCTTGCTCGTCACGGCGCTAAGAAGCGTCCGTACTACCGTGTCGTCGTCGCCGATTCCCGCGCCCCGCGTGACGGTCGTATCATCGAGGAGGTTGGCCGCTACAACCCGATGACCGCCCCCAAGACCATCAACCTCGACCTCGAGAAGATCGCCGACTGGCAGTCCAAGGGCGCTCAGCTCACCGACGCCGTCGCCGCTCTGGTCAAGGCCGCCAACGAGGGCGAGAAGACCGAGACCGTCGTCAAGAAGTCCAAGAAGCAGCTCGCCAAAGAGGCCGAGGCCGCTAAGGCTGCCGCTGAGGCCGCTGAGGGCGCCGAGGAGTAAATCGTGCCTGAGGTTGACGCTGCACAGCTCGAGGGTGAGGCAATGCTCTCAGATCGCATCGCCGATCTCGTCGAATATCTCGTTGTTCAGATCGTCGACGACCCGGATTCCGTGAGCCTTGAGGTCATCGATGGTGACGACGCCTCTACGATTGAGGTTTCGGTCGCCGAGGATGACGTCGCTAAGGTCATCGGCCGTCGTGGCCGTACCATCAAGGCCATTCGCACGCTCGCCCGTGCATTGGCCGCTCGCCTCGACACTGCTGTCGAGGTAGAGGTTCTGGGCTAGGACCTTGAGGTCCCAGTACAAAAACATCGCCCGTGTGGTCAAGCCGCACGGAAGGAAGGGGGAGGTCCTCGCGCAGCCGCTGCGGGGGCTTCCTTCTGTATTAGAGCCGGGTATGCGCGTCGCCCTGACGCCGCCGGCGCTCAAGCGCGACCGCTTTTGCACGGTCGTGTCCGTCACCGATACGGGCGATGGCGATCTGGTCTCGTTTGAGGGCATTGACGACTTGACGGCCGCCGAGGGCATCACGGGATGCTACGTGCTGGCAAATCGTGACGACTTTGAGCTCGATTCGCTCGACGCTGCCTATACCGACCTGATGGGTCGCGAGGTGGTCGACGAGCGCTTCGGTTCGCTCGGCACGATTGTCGAGATCATGTCGACGCCCGCTAACGATGTTTGGGTTGTCGAGGGTGATCGATACGGCGAGGTACTGATTCCCGTGATCGAGCAGGTTGTGCTCGATCTTCCCGACACAGGAACAATTTCCGTCCACGTGATGGACGGCCTGATCGATATGGACAAGTAGGGAGGACAACATGCTGATTGAGACCCTTTCGGTCTTTCCCGAGATGTTTGAGCCCGTCATGTCCACGTCGATTTTGGGCCGCGCCCGCAAGGCCGGCCTTTTTGATTTTAAGGCGTATAACCTGCGTGACTGGACGCACGACCGCCATCGTACCGTCGATGACGAGCCGTACGGCGGCGGGCAGGGCATGCTCATGAAGGTCGAGCCTATCGCAGAGGCCATCGAGGCCATTAGCGCAGAGGGTCCCAAGCCCACTGTGGTGTTCTTTACCCCCTGTGGCGAGCCCTTTACGCAGCATGTGGCCGAGCGCCTGCTCAAAAGTGAGCGCCTGTTGTTTGTGTGCAGTCGCTACGAGGGCGTCGACGAGCGCGCGTATGCGTATGCCGATGAGCGTCTGTCGATCGGCGACTACGTGCTCACGGGCGGCGAGCTTCCCGCTATGGTCGTTGCCGATGCCGTCGTACGCCTCATTCCCGGCGCCCTTGGTGACGAGATGAGCAACGTCGACGAGTCGTTCTCGACCGCCGAGGACGGAGGCCTGCTCGAGTACGCGCAGTACACCCGTCCTGCCGAGTTCAACGGCGAGGGCGTGCCTCCGGTGCTTGTGAGCGGCGATCACGCCAAGGTCGATGCCTGGCGTCGCAAGAACGCCATCGAGCGCACCTGCCGCTGGCGTCCCGACTTGATCGAGACGGCGCGGCTCACGCCCGAGGAGCGTGCATACGCGCAGGATTTGCTTTCTGGAAGAGGTGAATAACATGGAGGACAATAAAGGCCGCCAACGAGTTCATCTTGAACATGATTTTGGCGAGAGGTCCGTTTTCACTTTGCGTGGCGCCTTGGAATGGGTTTTGGTCATTCTAATCGCGCTCGCCGCCACCTTCTTGATTCGCTCGTTTGTGATTGAACCCTTTGTGGTGCCCACCGGCTCCATGGAGCATACGATTGAAGAACACGATCAGATCTTGGCGCAGAAGGTGACGCTTGAGCTCGGTATGCCCGTTAGGCAGGGCGATATTGTGGTGTTCCACAACCCCGATAAGACTACTGGGCATGACTTGCTTGTGAAGCGCGTGATAGCAACTGCGGGCCAGACCGTTGACTTGCAAGATGGCAAGGTGGTTGTCGACGGACAAGTGCTCGACGAGGGCTATACAGCTGGTATGAGCTGGCCCTTGTCCGAGAACATTACCTTTCCTTACACCGTTCCAGATGATTGCGTGTGGATGATGGGTGACAATCGTGAGAACTCCGCTGATTCCCGTATATTTGGTCCGGTCAAAAGCTCGGATCTGGTTGCCGTGGCACTCGTTCGCTACTGGCCGCTCAACCGCATCGGCGCTATCGACTAAAAACCGCTATAGTACAGTACCTAACCGTGTAATCGTTTCGACGAGGGGATATTAGAGGCATGAACGCTTCATCGCTTTCCTTCCAAGACATCATCCTGCGCCTCCAGCAGTACTGGGGCGAGCAGGGCTGCGTCATTATGCAGCCCTATGACTCCGAGGTCGGTGCCGGTACCTTCCACACCGCGACCACGCTGCGCTCGCTCGGTCCCGCCGAGTGGCGCACCTGCTATGCTCAGCCTTGCCGCCGTCCTGCCGACGGCCGCTACGGCGAAAACCCCAACCGCATGCAGCACTACTATCAGTTCCAGGTGCTCATCAAGCCCTCTCCGGTCAACGCCCAGGAGCTTTACCTGGGGTCTCTTGCCGCTATCGGTCTGGACCCCAACGACCATGACGTCCGCTTTGTCGAGGACGACTGGGAGAGCCCGACGCTCGGCGCCTGGGGCCTTGGCTGGGAGGTCTGGCTCAATGGCATGGAGGTCACGCAGTTTACGTACTTCCAGCAGGTGGGCGGTATCGAGGTCGACCCCGTGCCCGTCGAGATCACCTATGGCCTGGAGCGCATCGCCATGTATGCGCAGGGCGTCAATTCCGTCTACGACTTGGTGTGGAGCTACCTGCCCGACGGCACGCCCATGACCTATGGCGACGTGTTCCTCGAGAACGAGCGCGAGTTCAGTGCCTATAACTTTGAGGTCGCCAACGTCGAGATGATGCGTCAGAAGTTTGACGACTACGAGGCCGAGTGCCATTCCTGCCTGGAGCGCAAGCTGCCGCTGCCGGCATATGACTGCGTCATGAAGTGCAGCCACGCTTTCAACCTGCTCGATGCTCGCGGCGCCCTGTCCGCGGTCGAGCGTGCCAACTACATCCTGCGCGTCCGCGCCGTCGCCAAGGCGTGCTGCGAGGCCTACATGGCCGAGGTCGCCGGAGTCAACGAGAATGCCGACCAGGAAGGCGAGGTGGCGTAAGCCATGGCAGACGCTAAGGATTTCCTGTTTGAGATCGGTACGGAGGAAATGCCCTCCGCACCGTTGAACAATGCCGTCAAGCAGCTTGGCACCATGATCGCCAAGGGTCTCGACGAGGCCGGTCTGGCCCATGGCGAGGTCCGCGTGATCTCGAGCCCGCGTCGCCTGGCTGCGCTCGTGGCCAACGTCGCCACCGCGACCGATGAGGTCCATGAGGTCAAGCGTGGCCCCGCGGCCAACATTGCCTTCGACGCTGACGGTAACGCCACCAAGGCCGCCCAGGGCTTTGCCCGCAAGTGCGGTGTGGCTGGCGAGGACCTGGTCCGTCGCGAGGACACCGACGGTCGCGAGTATGTGTTTGCCGAGAAGAACATTCCCTCCGCACCGGCTACGCCGATTCTGACCGCTCTGTGCGAGAAGACCATCGCCGGCCTGCAGTGGCCCAACTACCGCAGCCAGCGCTGGGGTCACGAGCATGCGACCTTTGTTCGTCCGGTCCGCTGGATCTGCTGCCTTTTGGGCGAGGATGTTGTGCCCGTGTCGTTTGCCGACGTGACGAGCGGCAACACCACGCGCGGTCATCGCGTACTTGGCCCTGGCGACCATGTTGTTGCCAGCCCCGCTGTTTACGAGCAGGTGCTCGAGGACGCCGGCGTGCTTTCTGCCGAGCGTCGTCGCGAGGCCATCCTTGCCGGCATCGCCGAGGTCGAGGCCGCTCGCCCCGGCTGTCATGTCGACACGCCCAAGAAGGTCTTCGAGGAGGTCATTAACCTCTGCGAGTGGCCGACGGTGCTCGTCGGTACCTTCGATGAGGAGTTCCTCAAGGTCCCGCACGAGATCATCTGCGAGTCCATGCTCACCAACCAGCGCTACTTCCCGATCTATGACGGCGAGGGCAAGCTCACGCGTGAGTTCGTGGTCGTCTCCAACAGCAAGCCCGAGAACGCCGAGCGCGTGATCGACGGCAACGAGCGCGTCGTGCGCGCCCGTCTGGACGACGCAAAGTTCTTCTACGAGGAGGACCTGAAGATCTCCCTCGACGAGTTCCGTGAGCGTCTGGCCAAGGTTGCCTTCCAGGAGAAGCTCGGTAGCGTGCTCGCCAAGTCCGAGCGCATTGAGCAACTCGCGCTTGCCATCGCTCGCGAGGCCCATCTGGGCGCCCACCTGGCCGCCGATGCCGCTCGCGCCGCGCACCTGTGCAAGGCCGACTTGGTATCCAACGCCGTCGTCGAGTTCACGAGCCAGCAGGGCGTGATGGGCGGTTACTACGCCACCGCGATGGGGGAGAACGACGAGGTTGCCCACGCCATTCGCGATCATTATCGTCCCCGCTTTGCCGGTGACGAGCTGCCCGAGGGCACCGCTGGCTGCATCGTGGCCTGCGCCGACAAGCTCGATACCATCGCCGGTATCTTTGCCATCGGCGAGCCCCCGACCGGCTCTTCGGACCCCTACGCGCTGCGTCGTGCCGCTATCGGCATCATCAACATCCTGCGCGACCGTCTGCCGATCGACCCCACATCGCTCATCGACTTCGCCCTCGAGCTCTATAGCGAGCAGGGCATTGAGTTCGACGCCGCCGAGGTCGCCCAGCAGGTTCGTGACTTCTTCCATGGCCGCCTGGTGAGCATGGCCCGCGACGAAAAGATCCCGGCCGATACCGTTGCCGCCGTCTCCGCGGTGCACATCATCGCTCCGTCCGTCTTCTTCGCCCGCTGCGCCGCCCTCGACGAGGCCCGCAAGAACGACGCCGAGACGTTCGACAACCTTGCGACCGCTTATGCCCGTGCCGCGCACATCTCCAAGCCCGAGCTGGGCGCGGAGTACGACCGCAGCTTGATGGGCGAGGCCGAGCTCGCGCTTGCCGATGCCTCCGAGGCCGCTCAGACCGCTGTCGATGCCGCCCTTGCTGCCGAGGATTACCCGGCCGCATTTACCGCCCTTGCCGCCCTGCGTGCCCCCATCGACCGTTTCTTCGACGAGGTTATGGTCATGGGCAAGGACGAGCAGCTCCGCGATAATCGCCTTAAGTTGCTCAACCGCTTCGAGGCTGTTTTCTCCGGTATCGCCAACATCGGTGAGCTTGCCCGCAAAAAGTAAGCCAGCCTGCGCGTAAGCGCAAAAGGAGCCCCGCATGGATTGCCCGGTCACCGCTCGTCCCACCGTTATCGTTATCTCCGACTCGCTCGGCGATACCGCTTGTGAGGTGGTGCTTGCGGCGTCCGGGCAATTTGATGAAGGGGCTTTTCGTCTCTTGCGCCTGCCCAAGGTGAGCTCGGTGGAGCAGGTCAAGTCGTTTGTGGGTCCGCGCGTCGATGCGGACCATCGCGATATTGCCGTGTTCCACACCATTGTCGATCCGGCGCTTCGCGCCCGCGTGCTCGATTACCTGGGTATGCTGCACATTCGCTCGGTCGACCTGATTGGCCCGACGCTTGCCGTGCTGTCGTCGCTTATCGGTGTGCCGCCCAAGGGCGTTGCGGGCGTGATTCACAAGACCGATGATCGCTATTTCCATCGTATCGAGGCCATGGAGTATTTCGTTGAGCACGATGACGGGCGCGGCTGCGACGATCTGTCGGGTGCCGATATCGTGCTGCTGGGCGTATCGCGCACGTCCAAGACACCGCTGTCGATGTATTTGGCCTATCAGGGTTACAAGGTGGCCAACGTCCCTCTGGCGCACGGCATGGAGCCGCCCAAGTCGATTTACGAGGTTGACCCGATGCGCCTGTTCGGTTTGATTTCGACCGTCGACGTTATTTCTGAGATTCGCGATAGCCGCTTGGGCGATGACTGCGCTCGTGCCGTTGCCGGCTCCTATGCCGAGCCCGAGAGCGTGCGCAGCGAGCTTGAGGAAGCTCGTACCCTCATGAAGCGCCTAGGCTGCTTTGTGGTGCGTACCGACGGCAAGGCCATCGAGGAAAGCGCTGCCGAGATCATTAGCCACTTGGAGGAAATCCGGGAAGCCCGTGCCCGCCGTGCCGCCCGCCGTGCCCAGCAAAGTTAACTCATGTCGGTAGCTAAAAATGCACCGTCTCTAAAAGACTACCTAAAAATAATGCACGATATTGGTAAAGCGATTTAGCAAAGAACTTGCATTTGACCTGCAATTCCCTTGCATTGGTATCTTCATAAGGTAACCACCTTTACCTACCGTTTACCGCCACATTTACCACGTTTACCAAACCCCGCGCCCTCTACGCAAGCCCGCTCAAAACCCGCCGTATAGTTCCCTCACGGGCCGCATCTGACGGGTCGATTCGTTACCACGGTCGTGCGCGTAAGCGCATGGAAGGGGAAGTATCGTGAGCGATTGCAAGAGGGTTTACCGTTTTGGAACCGACGCCCAGGGCACCTGTGTCACCGAGGGCGACAAGTCCATGAACTTCGTGCTTGGCGGCAAAGGCGCTAACCTTGCCGAGATGAGCCGTATCGGCCTGCCGGTTCCCGGTGGCTTTACCATTACCTGCCAGACCTGTGTCGAGTACTCCGGCGCCGGCAACGTGTGGCCCGAGGGCGCACTCGATGAGATTGTTGCCGCCGAGGCGGACCTCGAGGCCCGCTGCGGCAAGAAGCTCGGCGACGCCTCCGATCCGCTGCTTGTGTCGGTTCGTTCGGGCGCTCCGTTCTCCATGCCCGGTATGATGGACACGGTCCTCAACTTGGGTCTCAACGACGACTCCGTTCAGGGTCTCATTGCCCAGACGCAAAACCCGCGTTTTGCCTGGGATAGCTACCGCCGCTTTATCCAGATGTTCTCAAACGTCGTCATGGGTGTCGATGCCGACCTGTTCGAGAACGCCCTGACCCAGGCCCGCCTGGTCGCCGGCGTTCGCGTCGACTCCGAGCTTTCGGCCGAGGACCTGCAGGAACTCGTCGAGACCTTTAAGGGCATCTTCTCCGAGAACGTCGATGCCGCCCTGTATCCCGAGCTCGAGGTCGCTGACGGCAAGCCCGTCTTCCCGCACGACCCGGAGCTTCAGCTACGCCTTGCCATCCAGGCCGTCTTTGGCAGCTGGATGAACGAGCGTGCCTGCATCTACCGCAAGCAGCATGGCATTTCCGACGACCTCGGCACCGCCGTCAACGTGCAGGCCATGGCCTTTGGCAACAAGGGCGAGACCTCTGCGACCGGCGTCGCCTTTACGCGCAACCCGGCCGACGGCACCAAGGAGTTCTACGGCGATTTTCTGGTTAACGCCCAGGGCGAGGACGTCGTCGCCGGCATCCGCAACACCGAGCCCATTGCCGACCTCAAGACCACCCCGGGCCTCGAGTCCGCAGGTGAGGGGCTCGAGCGCGTGTTCCTGACGCTCGAGGATCATTACCGCGATATGTGCGATATCGAGTTCACCATCGAGCAGGGCAAGCTCTGGATGCTCCAGACCCGCGTGGGCAAGCGCACCGCCACCGCCGCCCTGCGCATCGCTATCGAAATGGTCGAGGAAGACCTGATCACCCGCGAAGAGGCCGTGAGCCGCATCGATCCCGCGCAGCTCGACCAGCTCCTGCACCCGCAGTTCGACGCCTCCAAGATGTACGAGGCTCTGGCCAGCGGTCTGAACGCCAGCCCTGGTGCCGCTGTGGGCGAGGTCGTGTTCTCGAGCGACGATGCCGTCGCGCGCGCCAACGAGGGTCACAAGGTCATTCTGGTTCGTTGGGAGACCAACCCCGACGACCTGAAGGGCATGGTCGCCGCCGAGGGCATCCTGACCAGCCACGGTGGCAAGACGAGCCATGCCGCCGTTATCGCCCGCGGCATGGGTACGCCCTGCGTCTGCGGCGTTGAGCGCTTCCACATCGACGCCGCCGAGAAGGTCGTGCGCATCGAGGGCAGCGACCGCGTACTGCACGAGGGCGATGTCATCTCCATCGACGGCACCCAGGGCATCGTCGTCGACGGTCCCGTCGACCTGGTCTCCGCCGAGCTTACCGGCGACCTGGACACCATCCTGTCCTGGGCCGACGAGATTCGCCTGGACGAGACCTGTGGCCATGCCAACCATGTGCGCGTCAACGCCGACAACCCCGAGGATGCTGCACTCGCACTCGAGTTTGGCGCCGAGGCTATTGGCCTGTGCCGCACCGAGCACATGTTCCTGGGCGATCGCAAGAACATCATCCAGAGCTTTATCCTTTCTGACGATGAGGCCGTGAAGCAGCAGGCCCTGGCCGACCTGCTCAAGGTTCAGACCGAGGACTTCCTGGCGATGTTTAAGACCATGTCCGGTCGCGATGTGGTCGTTCGCCTGCTCGATCCGCCGCTTCATGAGTTCCTGGATAATCCTCGCGAGCTTGAGGTCGCCATCACCAAGAAGGAAGCCGCTGGCGCCAGCGAGGAAGAGCTTGCCGTCCTGCGCGCCCGCCTGCGTCGTATCGACGGCATGGTCGAGTCCAACCCGATGCTCGGCCTGCGCGGTGTGCGCCTGTCCGTCGTCTTTAGCGATCTGCCGCTCATGCAGGTTCGCGCCGTCGCCACGGCTGCTGCCCGCCTCATCAAGGAAGGCGTCGACCCGCGCCCCGAGATCATGGTTCCGCTCGTTTCCATCACGGCCGAGCATGTCCAGACGCGCGAGGTCATCGAGCGTGTCATCGCCGAGGTATCCGCCGAGGAGGGCGTCGAGCTCAACATTCCCGTGGGCACGATGCTCGAGCTGCCGCGTGCCTGCATGGTTGCCGACGAGATCGCCCATCATGCCGACTTCTTCTGCTTTGGCACCAACGACCTCACGCAGACGACCTTCGGCTTCTCCCGCGACGACGCCGAGGCCAAGTTCATCCCGCTGTACATGCACAAGAAGATCTTGAAGAACAACCCCTTCGAGACCATCGACTCGGCGGTACTCGAGCTGGTGCGCATGGCCGTCGAGAAGGGTCGCGCCACCAATCCCGACATGCACTTTGGCGTGTGCGGCGAGCACGGCGGCGACCCCAAGTCCATCAAGGGCCTGTTTAACGTGGCCGACGTGGACTACGTGTCCTGCTCGCCCTACCGCGTGCCCCTCGCGCGCCTGGCCGCCGCTCAGGCCAAGCTCGAGGCCAAGCGTTCCGCCTAACGTTTTGGGTTTAGACGCCTGGCGTGCCCCCTTCATGCCGCCCGTCTCATTTCGTGAGGCGGGTGGTTATCATGTGCGGGTTTTGTCTTTTTGTCTGCGTAAAAAATTGTTCTTGCAGCGCAAACCCGCGCGTGTATACTCGAATACGTTTGTTCAACTACGTGCCGGCCAAGGTGGTACGGCACCTCTAGAAGAGTAAGGAATTGCACATGGATTACATCCGCGCAATCGAGCGTCAGCAGATCCGCGAGGACATTCCTCAGGTTCGCGTCGCCGACAACGTCAAGGTTCACTACCGCATTAAGGAAGGCGACCGCGAGCGCATCCAGGTCTTCCAGGGCGACGTCATCCGCATGGCCGGCGCCGGTGCCCGCGAGACCTTCACCGTCCGCAAGATGTCCTTCGGTGTCGGTGTTGAGCGTACCTTCCCGCTTCACAGCCCCAAGATCGCCAAGCTCGAGGTCGTTCGTCATGGTCGCGTCCGTCGCGCCAAGCTGTACTACCTCCGCGACAAGGTGGGCAAGGCTGCTCGCATCCCCGAGAAGCGCTAAGAAGATCGCAGCGTCTGTCCACTCGTTTGGACACAAGGGTCACCTTCGGGTGGCCCTTCTTTTTATCTGATTTGCATGCAAGGAGGGCCTGGTATGGCCAATATGACGAGCTCGGTTTCGGCATCGCAGGTTGCCGGAGAACTGGCGAGCGCAACGTTTGAGGAGATCCCCGCCCTCGTGGAGCATTATCGCGAGGACCCGCGCCAGCAGGTGATCAAGGCTTGCGAGCGTGCCCTTAAGCGCCATGCCAAGGAACTTGCCGAGCGCGAGCGCGTCAATGACATGTACGAGCTTATGCATGAGCTTGGCGGCGATGGGGTGGTCGTTGGCGTCGACGAGGTGGGTCGCGGATCGGTGGCTGGTCCTTTGACGGTATGCGCCGTCTGCCTTCCTATGGAGCCGCGCGTCTGGGGCATCAACGATTCCAAAAAGCTCACGCCGGCGCGCCGCGAGCTGCTCTCAGTGAAGATTGCCGAGGTGGCGACGGCGATCGGTTTTTGCCATATCGCGCCTAAGGATATCGATGATATGGGCATGGCCCGCGCCATCCGCGCTGCCGTCGCGGGTGCGGTGGCCGATACGGGGCTCGAGCCCGATTGCGTCCTCATGGACGGCAACCCCCTGGGCGCCGTTCCCAACGAGCGCGATGTGGTGAAGGGCGATGCCAAGATCGCCTGTATCGCTGCGGCATCCATCATGGCCAAGGTCACGCGTGACGAGATGATGGTCGAGTACGACGCCGAGTACCCCGAGTACCATCTGGCCGAGTCGAAGGGCTATGCGAGCCTCGAGCACATCGAGGCCATTCGCAAACATGGACTTTGTCCGCTGCATCGCGTGAGCTTTTGCGGAAACTTTCTGCAGACTGAGCGCCTTTTCTAGGCCAATTGTGGAGACAGGGACCTCTGGGGTTTTATAAACCTGCTGGTAGCGGGCCGTATGCAGCACCATTGCTGCGTACGGCCCGTTTTTTGAAGGCATTTGGTCAGCTTTTGGTTTGCTTCCGGTACTTACCCGCATGAAAGGTGCCCTCATCATCGGGGCAATGCAGTGTGCGGGAAAGGAGACCCCATGAGTGCCGCAAGCAAAAAGAGCAAGACGCAGCAGCTCAAGGAGCGTTGGGAAAACGGCGAGCTCGACTGCGGGGCGATGACGCCCGAGTTTATCAAGGGGCTCAGTCCCCGCGAGCTGGGCATGCTGGGCGAGCTTATCGCAATCGATTACTTTAACGAGCGCGGCTATGCATTGCTGGAACAAGGCTATCGATGCTCAGAGGGCGAGGCCGACCTGGTGCTGCTCGATGAGCTCGACGATGTCGTGGCTATGGCGGAGGTCAAGACCAGGCGCGTCGCACTGGATTGCAACACGCGGGTTTTTCCCGAGGAGGCCGTGGACGCCCAAAAGCAACGCCGCTACCGCCGCATCGCGAGTTGCTATCTCATGGAGCACTATCCGCTCAAGGCGATTCGCTTCGATGCCGTGGGCGTCACCATTCGCGGCGGGCATATCGCCGAGATCGAGCACCAGTACAACGCGTTCGATTGGCAGGTGTCGTGATGGCGTTCGAGACGTTTGCCGTTCACGCGGCCTGCATCCGCGGCGTCGAGGCGATTCACGTCACGGTTGAGGTCTCGCTTGCCGGTGGCATCCCGGGCATCCAGATGCTCGGCATCCCGAGTATGGAGGTGATGGAGTCACGCGGTCGTATTCGCTGCGCGATGCGCTCCGCCGGGTTCGAGATCCCGCGCTCGGGCATTACCGTTAACCTGGCACCCGGCGATATCCGCAAGACCGGTAGCGGCTTTGACCTGCCCATCGCCATCGCGGTTCTAGCGGCCGATGGGCAGATTCCCCGTGACAACCTCGATCGCTGCCTTATCGCAGGTGAGCTTGGTCTGGACGGCACCGTGCTGCCCGTCAAGGGCGAGGTGGCGTTCCAGCTGCTGGCTCGCGACATGGGGCTGTCTTTTATCGCCGGCAGGTCCGACCAGCATGTGCCACTCGCGGGCGTGGATTGCGGCTTTATCGATCATTTGTCTCAGCTTGCTCATGGTATGGGCGATGCCGCCCGGCACTACTTGGATTCCGAGGGCGTCGAGGCGACCTTTGAGCCCGAGCTCGACTATGCCGACGTACTGGGGCAGGAAGTCGCTAAACGCGGCATGGCGCTTGCGGCAGCCGGCGAGCTCGGCCTGCTCATGATCGGCTCGCCCGGTTCGGGCAAGACCATGCTCGCGCGCCGTATGGCCGGCATTCTGCCCGAGCTTTCTGTTGAGGATCAGCAGGAGGCGCTGTGCATTCATTCGGTCTTGGGCGAGAACATCGATGGCTTATTGGCAGGTCATCGGCCGTTTCGAAGCCCCCATCACAGCATTTCAACGGCGGGCCTCATTGGCGGTGGGCGCCCGGTGCACCCGGGTGAGATCAGCCTTGCTCATGGCGGCGTGCTCTTTTTGGACGAGCTTGCCGAGTTTCCCACCGGTGTGCTGCAGACACTGCGTCAGCCCATCGAACGCGGCTACGTCAGGATCGTGCGCGTCGACGGGGCCTTTACCTTCCCGTCGCGCTTTCAGCTGCTGGCTGCGAGCAATCCCTGCCCCTGCGGCTTTTTGGGCGATCGCGAGGTGCCGTGTCGCTGCTCGGCGGCGATGGTCGAGCGCTATCGGTCTAAACTGCGCGGTCCTTTGGCCGACCGTATCGACCTGATGATCGACGTGACTCGCCCCGATCCGCAGGTGATTATCGAGGGCGCCGAGGGCATGTCGTCGGCCGAGCTGCGCGACTACGTTGTCCGCGGTAGGGCTTTTCGTGCCTGGCGCGAGTCCCGTATGGACGATGCGGATGCCGAGGCCGAGGACGATGAGTCACGGTCCATTGACGGTGTCGTGTCGACCTTTGCACTCGACGAGGCCGCCGAGAAATGCGTACTCGGCCTGTCTAAGCGCACGCATCTCACGGGGCGCGGCATCGTGCGCCTGGTGCGCATCGCGCGCACGATTGCCGATGTCGCCGAAAGTGAGCGGGTAACGCAAGATCATGTGCTCGAGGCCGCCATGTATCAGGGACGGAGGGATCAGTGATGGGTGAGGAGACTTTTGAGCTGCATCCCGGTGATGCGTTGTATCCAGATACCGTTTTGGAGCTCTCTGATGTACCCCAGACGCTCTATGTGCGTGGCGACCCCGCCGCACTGTCGACTCCCGCGCTCTCCATTATCGGCGCTCGCAAGGCCTCGCCGTACGGCCTTGCCGTGGCAGAGCTTGCCGCGAAAGTTGCGGTCGAGGCAGGAGTGACGGTGGTTTCGGGAGGCGCGGTCGGCTGCGACCAGGCCTCGGGTTGGGCCGCGGTCAATGCCGGCGGCAAACATGTCGTGGTGTTGGGGACAGGCGCCGATGTGGTTTACCCCCGCTCGAGTGCGGGGCTTATCGCGCGCACGATCGATACGGGAGGCGCAGTCGTGTCCATCTCGCCGTGGGGTATGGGGCCGCGTAAGTTTGCCTTCCCGCGGCGTAACCGGGTGATTGCCGCGCTTTCGCAGGCGCTCTTCGTGTCGGAGGCTGGCATGCCCTCGGGCACGTTCTCGACGGCGGAGGCCGCCATGGACCTGGGGCGCGAACTGCTTGCAGTACCGGGCTCCATTTTGTCACCCGAGTCGCGCGGGACCAACTATCTCATCGCCAACGGGGCTTGCTGCATTATTGACGAGGAGTCTATCGAGATGGCTATTTCTCGCATATACGGCACCCTGCGCTACTCGCGCCCTGATGCGCCCGGTATCGCCGACCTTGATGCCACGCAGCAGACCGTGATGCATGCGCTCATCGCCTCGCCGCTCAAGGTCGAAGACATCGCCGCACTCGTTTCCCTCGATGCCGTCGGCGTGCTCAAGCTCCTGGGATCGCTCGAACTCGAGGGCCTCATCGAGCGCATGATGGATGGAAGGTATGCGCCCTCCAAGTTTGCCCTTCACGCCCAGACGCCCTTCGGTCACAATGGAAAACGTGTCAATTAGAAAGGTGTTTGCAGATGCTGTTTGATCAGGTGACGGTTATCGGTGGCGGTCTGGCGGGATCCGAATGTGCGATTCAGCTGGCAGATCGCGGGTTCGCCGTGAAGCTGTGCGAGATGCGTCCGCAGGTGAGCTCTCCTGCCCACCATACCGATCACCTGGCAGAGCTCGTCTGCTCCAATTCGTTTAAGTCGACTCGTCCCGATTCCGCCGCCGGCCTGCTGAAGGCCGAGCTTGAGCGTATGGGCTCGGTGCTGCTTGACTGCGCCCATCGTGCGGCCGTTCCCGCCGGCGGCGCCCTGGCGGTCGACCGCGTCAAGTTTTCCGAGCTTGTCGAGGCCGAGGTTGCCGCCCGTCCCAATATCGAGGTCGTGCACGGTGAGGTCACGCAGATTCCCGAGGGTCACGTGGTCATTGCCGCGGGCCCGCTGTGTTCACCGGCGCTGAGCGAAGAGGTTATGAAGCTCGTCGGTGGCGATGCCCTGGCATTCTTTGATGCGGCGGCGCCGATCGTCGATGCCTCCACGCTCGATATGGACGTGCTGTTCTCGCAGTCGCGCTACGAGGAGCAGGGGAGCGGCGACTATCTCAACGCTCCGCTCAACAAGGAGGAGTACGAGGCCTTTATCGAGGCGCTCACCACGGCCGACCGCGTGGTGCTCAAGGACTTTGAGGGCGGCGATCTGTTCCAGGCCTGCCAGCCTGCCGAGGAGGTTGCGCGCACCGGCAAGGACGCCATTCGCTTTGGCGCCATGAAGCCCGTCGGCCTCACCGACCCGCGTACCGGACGTCGCCCTTGGGCGGCGATTCAGCTGCGTGCCGAGAACAAGGAGAAGACCGCCTATAACCTGGTGGGCTTCCAGACCAACCTGACCTTTGGCGAGCAGAAGCGCGTCTTCCATATGGTGCCGGGCCTGGAGAACGCTGAGTTCTTCCGCTACGGTGTCATGCACCGCAATACCTTTGTCGACGCCCCGCACGTGCTCGATGGCACCTTTGCCGTGCCCGGTACCGGCGTGCGCCTGGCCGGTCAGATCACCGGCACCGAGGGGTACATGGAAGCCGTGGCGACCGGTCTGCTCGCGGCGCTCAACACCTATGCAGAGGCTATCGGCGCCGATTCCGTCGAGTTGCCCCGCGTGGGCGCCCTGGGTGCGCTCGTGGGCTATGCGACCGATCCTGCCACCGTGGGCTATCAGCCCATGCATGTTAATTTTGGCCTGGTGCCGCCGCTCGAGGACGGTAAGCGCCGCAGCAAGCGCGACCGCTATCAGGCCTATGCGGACCGTGCGCTCGAGGCCCTCGATGCCTACTTGGCCACACGTTCCGACTTGTTTGGAGGCGACCGGTCATAGCCTTTGACCTGTACGACACCGTCGACTCTTTTATCGCCTATATCGCACGCGTTGAGGGGCTTTCTCCCAATACGGTGACGGCCTATGGCTCGAGACTGGAGCGCTTTGCTGCCTGGTGCGAGCGCGAGGATATTGATGCTTTCGCTGCCGACGTGCGCACCATTCGTCGCTATCTTGCTGAGCTTTCGCGTGAGCAGGTGGCTCCCCGAACGCTTGCGGCGCACCTGTCGGCTATCCGATCTCTCTATCGCTGGATGGCTGCCGAGGGGATTGTCGAGGGCGATGCGGTCTCGGCGATCGCGTCGCCCAAGCTGCCGCGTGACCTGCCGGGCGTCCTTACGACCCAGCAGGTCGAGGCGCTGCTCAAGACGCCTGATACCTCGACGCCCGCGGGACTGCGCGATGCGGCGATGCTCGAGTTGCTCTATGCCTCGGGTGCCCGCATCTCAGAGCTTGCGGCGCTCAATGTGGAATCCATCTCATGGTCCGAGCGCACGCTGCGCCTGTGGGGCAAGGGAAGCAAGGAGCGCATCGTTCCTCTGTATCGTCGTGCGCTCGATGTGACGCGTCTCTATATTGAAGAGGGGAGGCCGGAGTTGCTCGCTCGGGCAAAGCGCCGCGACCTCGCTACCGGGCCGCATCCGCTGCTTATATCGGCGCGCGGCAATCGCATGAGCGCCGCGATGCTCCGGCGGCGGTTCCATACGCTGGCGACGCTCGCCGGCATTCCGGCTGACATCGCCCCGCATGCGATGCGCCATACCTTTGCGACCGACTTGCTCGAGGGGGGTGCGGACCTGCGCTCGGTTCAAGAGCTGCTGGGCCATGCGAGCCTGTCCACGACGCAGATTTACACGCATCTCACACCCGATCGGCTCAAACGTGCCGTGGCTCAAGCCCATCCCCGCGGCGAATAGTGGCTGGGACGTCCCGCGCCGCACCGAGGTGTGTGGTTTTGATTGCGGGTTGGCAGGAAGAAGCATTCCTGCTATCATTCATCGGGTTGCTTCACGGCAACATGTTTTTATCACGCACGCGCGGCTACTTCATACCGTGGTGCCCGGGCTTTGGTAGCACATGTCCGGGTTGGTTTTGGAGGATGACCCCGCGCGGAGGCAAACCACAGGAGGTTTAACATGGCTACCAAGATTAATATCCGCACCCTGCTCGAGGCCGGCTGCCACTTCGGTCACCAGACCCGTCGCTGGAACCCCAAGATGAAGCCGTTCATCTTCGGTGAGCGCAACGGCATCTACATCCTCGACCTCAAGCAGACCATCCTCGACGCCGACCAGGCCTACACCTTCGTCAAGAACGTCGCCAAGGGTGGCAACGTGCTGTTCGTCGGCACCAAGAAGCAGGCTCAGGAGGCCGTCAAGAACGCTGCTGAGCGCGCCAACATGCCTTACATCAACCAGCGTTGGCTCGGCGGTATGCTGACCAACTTCGTCACCATCCGCTCCCGCATCAACCGCATGGAGGAGCTCGAGGCCATGGTCGAGGACGGCCGCATGGCTGTTCTGCCCAAGAAGGAGCAGGCTGTTCTCGGCAAGGAGCTCACTAAGCTCCAGACCAACCTCGGTGGCGCCCGCGACATGAAGGGTCTGCCCCAGGCTCTCTTCGTCATCGACACCAAGCGCGAGGAGAACGCCATCAAGGAGGCCCAGCGCCTGAACATCCCCGTCGTCGCCCTGATCGACACCAACTCCGATCCCGACGAGGTCGAGCACGGCATCCCCTGCAACGATGACGCTATCTCCGCTGTCACCCTTATGTGCGAGCTCATGGCTGACGCCTGCCTCGCTGGCTCCGGCAAGGAGCAGGTCTCCGAGGCCGAGATGGCCGCTGAGCCCAAGGCCGAGTAAATCAGTCTTAGTTAATTCTTTTTCATCTCTTTGAAAGGAACCACAATGGCCCAGATTACCGCCGCTATGGTCAAGCAGCTCCGCGAGATGACCGACTCCCCGATGATGGAGTGCAAGAAGGCTCTCGTCGAGGCTGACGGCGACATGGACGCCGCTGTCGACGTTCTGCGTAAGAACGGCCTTGCCAAGGCTGCCAAGAAGGCTGGCCGTGAGACCAACGAGGGCGCTGTCGCCGCGTTCGTCTCCGAGGATGGCAAGACCGGCGCTCTGCTCGAGCTCTCCTGCGAGACCGACTTCGTTGGCTCTAACGCCAAGTTCACCGGCTTTGCTTCCAAGGTCGCTGAGGTTGTCGCTACCACCGAGCCTGCTGACGTCGACGCTCTGCTCGAGAAGCCGATGGGCGAGGAGACCGTTTCCTCCGAGCTCACCGAGATGATTCACATCATGGGCGAGAACATGAAGATCTCCCGCTTCGCTGCCCGCAAGGCTGAGAACGGCGCGCTCGCTTCTTACATCCACATGGGTGGTAAGATCGGCGTCCTCGTCGAGTTCGCCTTCGAGAAGGCTGAGACCGCTCAGGCTGAATCCTTCAAGACCTTCGCTCACGACGTTGCCCTTCAGGTTGCCGCCGTCGCCCCGATCTGCGCTACCCGCGATCAGGTTCCGGTCGAGACCGTCGAGCACGAGAAGCAGATCTACATGGCTCAGGCTGCCGAGTCCGGTAAGCCCGAGGCTATCCAGGAGAAGATGGCTGTCGGCCGTCTGGAGAAGTTCTACAAGCAGTCCGTGCTCACCGAGCAGGAGTTCATCAAGGACAGCTCCCTCACCATCAAGAAGTACGCTGAGCAGGTCTCCAAGGAGCTCGGCGACACCATTACCGTCGTTGCCTTTGACCGTCTGGTCCGTGGCGAGTAAATAAGCTCTTGTAGCTGGTAATGAGCAGGCTGTGGGTTTTACTCACAGCCTGCTTTTTCATGGCTCTTCTTAGAGCCTTTGATAGAATGTTGAAAGTTCAATCTAAAGGAGGATCGCTTTGTCCGACATCCGATATAAACGCGTGCTTCTTAAGCTTTCCGGCGAAGCGCTGATGAGCGACGGCCAATATGGCATCGACCCCAAGGTTACCGACCATCTTGCTAAGCAGGTTAAGGAGCTGCTCGCCGTTGGCCATGAGGTCGGCGTCGTTGTCGGCGGCGGCAATATTTTCCGCGGCATGGCAGGCGCTGCCGGTGGCATGGAGCGTGCTCAGGCCGACTACATGGGCATGCTGGCAACCGTTATGAACGCGCTCGCCCTGCAGGATGCCTTCGAGCATAACGATGTTCCCTGCCGCGTGATGAGCGCTATCCAGATGAACGAGATCTGCGAGCCCTATATTCGCCGTCGCGCCATCAACCACCTTTCCAAGGGCAACGTCGTTATTTTTGCCGCCGGTTCGGGCAATCCGTACTTTACGACCGACACCGCCGCGGCTCTTCGTGCGTGTGAGATCGGCGCCGAGATTCTGATTAAAGCCACCAAGGTTGACGGCATCTATGATAAGGATCCCGTCAAGTGCGCTGATGCCGTCCGTTTTGACAAGATTACCTATCACGAGGTTCTCGTCCGCGGTCTGCAGGTTATGGATTCCACGGCTACGGCACTGTGCCAGGACAACCGTATGCCGATTTTGGTCCTCAACATCGATGGCGAGGACACCGTCAAGCGCGCGCTTTCGGGTGAGCCCGTCGGCACGCTCGTCTATCAGGAGGATTAAGCATGGCAGAGAACATCACCGCCCATATGGACAAGTCGCTCGAGTCCCTCAAGCATAACTTCTCCAAGGTCCGTACCGGCCGCGCCAATGCCATCATTCTGTCCGACATCACCGTCGATTATTACGGTGTTCCCACGCCGGTCACGCAGGTTGCCGCCGTCAAGACCCCCGAGGCCCACATGCTGCTCATCGAGCCGTGGGACAAGGCACTCATCAATGCTATCGTCAAGGCCATCGGCGCTTCCGATCTGGGTATTACCCCCAACTCCGATGGCACCGTCGTTCGTCTTCCGTTCCCGGCTCCCACTGAGGAGCGCCGTCGCGAGCTCGTCAAGGAGTGCCGCGAGTACGCCGAGCAGGCCAAGGTGTCTATCCGTAACATCCGTCGCGACTTCAACAACAAGCTCGAGCGCGATGAGGAGCTCACCGAGGACGATGTCCGTCGCGAGCAGGCCAAGGTCCAGAAGCACACTGATGAGTATGTCGCCAAGGTCGAGGAGCTTCTGAAGGAAAAAGAAGCTGAGGTCATGGAGATCTAAGGTGCAATACGACGAGCATAATCTGGTCGAGTACTTTGCCGACGCCCCTGCGGGCGTCGGTTTTTCCGACCTTGACCTCAATAACATTCCGCACCATATCTCGTGCATCATGGACGGCAACGGTCGTTGGGCCACGTCGCGCGGTCTTGCACGCACTGAGGGCCACAAGGCGGGTATCGTCTCGCTGCGCGAGATCATTACCGCCTGCGTGCGCTTGGGTGTCGACGTCCTTTCGGCCTATGCGTTTTCCACCGAAAACTGGAATCGTCCGCAGCACGAGGTCAACGTTTTGATGCACTTGTTTGCCAAGACGTTCATCGACGAGTTGCCGCTTCTGAAGCGCGAAAACGTGCGCGTTGTCTTTTTGGGTGATATTTCCGCGCTGCCCAAGAAGACCCGCGACGTTTTTGAACGCGGTCTTGCCGAGTGCGCCGATCACACCGGTATGACGCTGGCGCTTGCCGTCAACTACGGCGCGCGTGCCGAGATTACCCGCGCTGTCCGTCAGATCGCGCTCGACGTTGCCGCCGGTAAGATTGATCCTGCCGCAATTGATGACGACATGGTGGCTTCTCACCTTTATACCGCCGGTCTTCCCGATCCTGAGCTTGTGATTCGCACCTCTGGTGAGCTGCGCCTTTCGAACTATCTGCTGTGGCAGGTGGCTTATTCCGAGTTCTACGTCACCGATACCTATTGGCCCGACTTTGATCGTTGGGGCCTTGTCGACGCCATTTTGGCCTATCAGGGCCGTGACCGTAGGTTTGGTGGTCTGAGCAAGACCGAGGAGGCTTAATCGTGTCCGATCGTCCCAAGGCAATTGCTCCCAAGACATCTGAGCGCAAGGCTGTCGCTGCGGGAGCGCCCGCAGCGAAGAATGGCACCGGTTCGTGGCTTGCCGGCTTTATCACCCGTGCCGCCGCCGGTATCGTCTATGCCGTTGTCTTTATCCTGTGCCTGGTTTTGGGTATTGTGCCCACGGCCATCTTTGTTTCTGTCATGAGCGGCCTGTGCTGCTATGAGTTTTTCCGTATGACGAGGCTCGATGGCAAGATGGCTAACGAGCGCATGGGTATCGCTGCCGCCGTACTCTTTCCGCTGTCGGCGTTGGGCGATTCGATGTTGCTGAATGCCCTGCTTTTTGCCCTGATGCTCGCTGTGGGCATTTGGTATGTTTGGTCGCCGCGTACCCGCATCTCTGATGTGGCCGTGACGCTCTTGGGTCCCATCTACACTGGCTTTATGCTGTCGGCTATCGTGCTGCTGCGCGATGCCGTGCCCGGATTTGCCGGCGCCCTGCTTTCGGTGGGCGTTTGCGCGTCCCTTTGGGTCTCCGATTCGTTTGCCTACATCGTGGGCAGCCGTATCGGTAAGCACAAGATGGTTCCCAAGATCTCTCCCAAAAAGAGCTGGGAGGGGTTTGTCGGCGGCATCCTGGGCTCGGTTTTGATTTGGCTCATCCTGTGGGCGACGCACTTTTACAAGCTCAGCCTGCCCTATGCGCTGCTGTGCGGCGTGGTCGTGTCCGTCCTGGGCGTTATCGGCGACCTCATCGAGTCGCGCATCAAGCGCGGTGTGGGCGTCAAGGATTCCGGCAACCTTATCCCGGGCCACGGCGGCATGCTCGATCGTAGCGATTCGCTTATCTTTGGCTGCATTACCGCGCAGCTGCTTTTGATGATCGGAGGCGTGCTGTAATGTCCTTCCAGACGACGTATGGCCCCGATGGACGCCTCCGTGTTGCCATCCTGGGTTGTACGGGATCTATCGGCACCCAGGCGCTCGATGTATGCCGTCAGCATGCCGATCGCCTGCAGGTGACGGCGCTGTCCGTTAACTCCAGTACCTCCGAGCTCGTTGCCGCTGCCCGCGAGTTCTCGGTTCCGGCGGTTGCCGTGGCCGATGTCGCTCACGGCGATGACGCCGTGCTGCAGGAGTTGCCCGAGGGAACGAAGCTCGGCGTTGGCGCGCAGGCGGTTTGCGAGCTCGCGCGTCGCGACGATGTCGACTGCGTGCTCGTTGCTATTGTGGGCGCCGCCGGTCTCGAGGCGAGCCATGCGGCCTTGACCTCTAATAAGCGCCTTGCCCTTGCCAACAAGGAGTCCCTCGTCGTCGGTGGCGACTTGCTTATGCCGTTGGCACAACCGGGCCAGCTTATTCCAGTCGACTCTGAGCACTCCGCCATCTACCAGTGCTATCTGGGGGAGGACCCACGCGAGGCTCATTGTATTTGGCTTACCTGCTCGGGCGGTCCGTTCTTTGGCCGTACGCGCGACGAGCTCAATCGCGTGACGCGTGCCGATGCCCTCGCACATCCCACGTGGGCCATGGGTGCCAAGATCACCATCGACTCCGCCACCCTCATGAACAAGGGCCTAGAGCGCATTGAGGCCATGCATCTGTTTAACTGCGACCTCGATTTCATTAACGTGGTCGTGCAGCGTCAGTCCAAGATTCACTCTATGGTCGAGTTTGCCGACGGCTCCGTGATGGCGCATCTCGGTGCTTCCGACATGCGTATTCCCATCCAGTTCGCGTTCTCGTATTCCGAGCGTTGGGATACCCCGGCGCCTCGTATCGATTTCCGCGAGCTGGGGCAGCTCACGTTTGATGCTGCCGACATGGATACCTTCCGCTGTCTGGCACTGGCCGAGCGTGCCGGCAAGACGGGTGGCACCATGCCGTGCGTGCTCAATGCCGCCAACGAGGTCGCTGTCGATGCCTTCCTGCACGATGGCTGCAGCTTTACCGATATCGATCGCATTGTAGAATCCTGCATGGATGCCCACGATATGCAGGCGGTCGATTCGTTTGAGCAGCTTCGCGACATCGATGCGTGGGCGCGTGAAAAGGCTGCGCAGGTGCTCGCCGCAACCCGTTCCTAACCCATAAGGATTGCTTTTTCGTTTTATGGATACTGTTCTGAGCGTTCTCTCATCGGTCTTTTGGGGCCTGCTGATGCTTTCCGTCCTCGTGTTTTTGCACGAGGGCGGCCACTTTTTGGCGGCGCGTGCCTGCGGCGTCCGTGTGACCGAGTTCTTTTTGGGCCTGCCGTGCCGCTTTGACATCCATTACACGTCGCGTCGCATTGGAACCAAGTTTGGCGTGACCCCGCTGCTGCTGGGTGGCTACGCTGCCATCTGCGGTATGGATCCGACCGACGTCTCCTGCGCCGATCGCGTGCTCGCGGCTATCTATCGTCATGGTCGCGTGACCGTGGCCGACCTTGCTGTCGAGCTCGAGCTATCCGAGGAGGTTGTGCTCGAGGCATGCGCCTTGCTCTTGGGTTGGGGCTCTATCGCGCCTTGGTATGAGGAAGGGGAGAAGCCCTCGCCGAGCTACTATCCCACCAAGTATCAGACGCTGCCGCGAGACGCGGCGGGTTACACCACCTTTGACGGCCGCCGTTTCGATCGAGAGCATGCGACTACCGAGGGCGATGTGTGGGAGCTGCCGTGCGGCGAGGCTGATTTCTTGGCGCAAGAGCGCTCGCACACTTATCTGGGCCAGGGTTTTCTCAAGCGCGCCTTTATGCTGCTCGCGGGCATTCTCGTCAATATCCTGACGGGCTTTTTGCTGCTTATGAGCATCTACTCTATTGCGGGTGTCACCGTGCCGATGGATACCAACGTGATTGGTCAGGTTGACGAGGGGTCTATTGCCGCCAAGGCGGGTATCGAGGGCGGCGACGCGATCCTTTCGGTTGACGGAGTATCGTGCTCTACCTGGATGGACGTTTACGATGCCATCGGCAAGGCCGCCGGTAAGGACGATATCGCCATTGAGTATGAGCGCGACGGCAAGCAGCATTCGACCTCGGTTGCGCTCAAAGAGGACGAGCGCCTAGGTGTGTATGCCTCTACGCAGGTGGTCCGTTTAGACCCCATCACGTCGGCTCGCCTTTCGTTCTCCTATGTCGTGCAGACAGCGGAGGGCGTGATGCGCCTGCTCCAGCCGCAGCATACGATGGAGATTCTCGATCAGTCTTCTTCGATTGTGGGCATTAGCGTTATGTCTTCACAGGCTGCTGCTGCCGGCCCTGCCACGTTCCTTTCGTTTGCCGCCCTCATTTCGTTCTCGCTTGGCTTTATGAACCTGCTGCCCATCCCACCACTCGATGGCGGCAAGCTGGTCATCGAGATCATTCAAAAGATTGCTGGCCGCGAGCTTCCGCTCAAGGTCCAGACGATTGTGAGCTATGTGGGCATCGCGCTCTTTGCGCTGCTGTTTGTCTATATGCTTCGTTCCGACATCCTTCGATTTATTCTGTAGGGGAGTGTTTGGATTGTCTTTATCCCATCCTTTGCCTCGCGATTTGACGCGCCCCGTGCATGTGGGCGGTGTGCAGATCGGTGGCGGTGCGCCGGTGGTGGTCCAATCCATGACCTGCACCGATACCGCTGATGCCCAGGCAACACTTGCGCAAGTGTGCGCGTTGGCGCAGGCTGGCTGCGATATCGTGCGTGTGAGCGCGCCCACTGAGGCCGCGCTTGAGGGTTTCCGCACCATCTGTGCCGAGTCTCCGGTGCCAATCGTTGCCGATATCCACTTTAACCACAAGCTGGCCATTGGCGCTGTGGAGGCCGGTGCCGCCAAGCTCCGCATCAATCCCGGCAATATCGGCGATTGGGCTAAGGTCGATGCCGTCATCGACGCCGCCGGCGCTGCGGGCTGTGCGATTCGCATTGGCGTGAACGCGGGCTCGCTTGAGCAGGATATCGCCGAGCGCGAAGACCTCACGCAGCCCGAAAAGCTCGTGATGTCGAGCGAGCGCTTCGTCAAGCACTTTGAGGACCGCGGCTTTACGAACATTGTGCTTTCGGCCAAGGCCCATAGCGTGCAAACGACGCTCGATACCTATCGAGCCCTGTCGCGTGAGATTCCCCACGTTCCGCTTCACCTGGGCGTAACCGAGGCGGGTACCAAGCTTCAGGGCACCATTAAGAGCTCGGTGGGCCTTGGTATTCTGCTGTCTGAGGGTATCGGTGACACCATGCGCGTCTCTCTCACGGCCGATCCGGTTGAGGAGCCGCCGGTCGCCTGGGGAATTTTGCAGTCGCTGGGCCTGCGTCGCCGTGGTCCCGAGATTGTCTCGTGCCCCACGTGCGCCCGCTGCCAGGTTAACCTGATTCCCATCGCCGAGGAGGTCACCGAGCGGCTTAAGAACTATGCCGCGCCGCTTTCGATTGCCGTCATGGGATGTGCCGTTAATGGCCCCGGTGAGGCTTCTGATGCCGACCTGGGCGTTGCCTGCGGACGTGGTCAGGCTCTGCTCTTTTCGCATGGCCAGATCATTGGTAAAGTAGCTGAGGACCAAATTGTCGACGCGCTTATGGCAGAGGTCGACAAGCTTATTGAGGAGAAATAAATGACCCGAGCAATGTATATGTCTAAGCTCTATGCGCCGACGCTTAAAGAGGATCCGGCGGACGCCGAGCTTGCGAGCCACCGTCTGCTGCTTCGCGCCGGCATGATCCGCAAGGAGGCCGCCGGCCTGTATTCTTATTTGCCGCTCGCATGGCGCTCGATCCGCAAGATCGAGAACATCGTGCGCGACGAAATGGATGCCGCCGGTGCCCAGGAGCTCATGATGCCCATTATGGTCGACGCTGAGCTGTGGCGCGAGTCCGGCCGCATCGACGCCTATGGCAAGGAGCTCGTGCGCTTTGATGACCGTCACGGCCGTGAGTTCGTGCTGGGCCCCACCCACGAGGAGACGGTGACCGCCCTGGTGCGCAATGAACTGCGCTCCTATAAGCAGCTGCCCGTCAACCTCTATCACATCCAGGATAAGTTCCGCGATGAGTTCCGCCCCCGCTTTGGTCTGATGCGCGGTCGTGAGTTTATCATGAAGGACGCCTACAGCTTCTCCGCCACGCAGGAGAGCCTGCAGGTGGAGTACGACAAGATGAAGCAGGCCTACGCTAACATCTGCGAGCGCTGCTACATCAAGGCCCTGCCCGTCGTTGCCGACTCCGGCGAGATCGGTGGCGATACCTCCGTCGAGTACATGGCTTTGGCCGACGCTGGCGAGGCCTCGCTGGTCTACTGCGACGATTGCGGCTTTGCTGCCGATGACGAGGCGGCAAGCACCAAGGTCGTCGTGACTGAGGGCCCCGGTGACGGTACGCTCACCAAGGTTGAGACTCCGGGCATGGGCACCATCGAGGCTGTTGCCAAGTTCTTTGGGTTCCCCGAGAACGGTACCCGTAAGTCCCTGGCGCTTATCGATGCCGAGGGTAAGCCCGTCGTGGCCATCGTCCCGGGCGATCATGAGCTCAACGACTGCAAGGCCGAGCATGTCTTTGGCAAGGGCTATCGCATGATGACCGACGAGGAGCTTCAGACCTACGGTCTGCATAAGGGCTTTATCGGGCCGGTTAACCTGCCTGACGGCATCCGTCTGGTCTGCGACGAGAGTCTGCGCGAGTCCAAGCAGTGGGCTTGCGGTGCCAACGAGGTCGATTATCACTTTACCGGCGCCTGCCCCGAGCGCGACTTTACCGTCGATGAGTGGGCCGACCTGGTCACCGTTGTCGCTGGCGATCCCTGCCCGCACTGCGGCAAGCCGCTTTCCGCTGCCCGTGGCATCGAGGTCTCTCAGGTCTTCCAGCTGGGTACCAAGTACTCCGAGGCCATGGGTGCAACCTTTATGGATGAGGACGGCAAGGAGAAGCCGCTTATCATGGGTTGCTACGGCGTGGGCGTGTCCCGCTCGCTCGCTGCCGTCGTGGAGCAGCACAATGACGAGCACGGCATCGTCTGGCCGGTCTCCGTTGCCCCGTATGAGGTCGCGGTAATTCCGCTCGATCCCAAGAAGGAGGAGTGCGCAACCGTCTGCGAACAGATTGTTGATGGCCTGTGCGCCGAGGGTATCGAGGTTGTCGTGGATGACCGCGACGAGCGCCCCGGCTTTAAGTTTGCTGATAACGACCTCATGGGCTTCCCGTATCAGGTTATTCTGGGTAAGCGTGGCCTCAAGAATGGCACGGTTGAGCTCAAGGACCGTGCTACGGGCGAGCGCGAGGACGTGGCGATCGACGAGATCGTCGCCAAGGTTGCCGAGCTTGTTAAGGTGGCCCGCCGTTAATCGACGATTTCGCTTGTAGTTCGATATGTGGGGCGGCCCCGCATTTCTCCAGATCGGGGAGATGCGGGCCGTCCTTTTATCTTGTGGCATCCTCGATATCTAAAAAGGAAAACCCCGCAGCCCATATGAGCTTCGGGGTTTTCCTTGTGCCTCCGATGCGAAATAAATCGCTCAGATATTACTGATAATCGACGACGTCGATCCAGTTCTTCAGGAACTCATCGTTCACGTTGCGCTTACGAGCGAGCTCGGAAGCGGCGACGATGCTCGTCCACTGACGCACGACCTGCATGGGCATGTCGGCGCGGTCGCAGTAGAGCTCCAGGTAGGCCTCAGCCTGATCCTTGCTGTTGAGGGCAAAGAGCAGGTAGGTGGTGGCAACGTCGGCAGCAGGGGAGCCCTGGGTGGCGTGTGCCCAGTCGCACACATAGAGCTGGCCGTCGTCGCCGACGATGACGTTGGAGGGGTTGAAGTCGCCGTGGCAGACCTTGAATTCCTTGGTCATGCCGTCCAGACGCTCCTGAAGGTTGTAGCGCGTGGTGGCATTGAGCTGATCAAGGCTGTCGATCATGCGGGCGTACTTGTCGCGCTGACGGTTGAGCAGCGGGGAGGTGTAGCCGTGGATCTCGATCTGGAGGTCGACGAACATCTCGAGGTACTCACCAAAGCGCTGGGGCTCGGCAGTCATCTTCTCGGCAAGGGTGGTGCCCGGAACCTTCTCGGTCACGAGCGCCCAGCCGTTGGCGTTCTCGAGCTGGGAAACCTCGAGCGCCTTGGGGCTGCGGATGCCGCACTCATTGATGCGGGCAAGATTCAAAGCCTCGTTGAACACGTCGGAGACAGGCTTGGTCTCGTTAAAGACCTTGACAATCTTGTCGCCCAGGTCGTAAACGACCTTGTTGCCACGGCGGACGAGCTCGGTCTTGGAATCGGGTAGCAGCATGGTTGCATCCTTTCAACGATGCGATAGAAGCGACGGCGGGGGTGTGTGAAACACCCGTGCACCCCCGCCGTTAAAAACCGTGCTAAAACTAGCAGACGGCGTAATCCTGGGGCTCGCGGCCGTAGTAGGCGTCCAGGTAGAGCTCCTTGATCTCGCTCATGAGCGGGTAGCGCGGGTTGGCGCCGGTGCACTGGTCGTTGAATGCCTGCTCGGTCATTTCGTCGAGGGTGTCGAGGAAGTACTGCTCGTCAACACCGTAGTCGGCGATGGTCTTCTTGACGCCGATGAAGTCCTTGAGCTCCTCGAGCTTCGTGATGAAGTTCTCGAAGACCTCCTTGTCGTCCTTGCCCTCGATGCCGCAGTACTTGGCCATCTCGGCGTAGTTGTGCAGCGCGTTGGGGTAAGGATACTGGGAGAAGGTACCCATCTTGACGGGAGCCTCGGCGGCGTTGTAGCGCATGACGCGGGTCAGGATGACAGCGTTTGCGAGGCCGTGGGGCAGGTGATGGAAAGCGCCGAGCTTGTGGGCCATGGAGTGGTTGAGGCCCAGGAAGGCGTTGGCGAAGGCCATACCGGCCATGCAGGAGGCGTTGTGCATCTCCTCGCGGGCGTGCGGGTCCTTGGCGCCGTTCGTGAAGCTGGAGGGCAGGTTCTCGAAGACGAGCTTGGCAGCGCGCTCGGAGAGGCCCTTGGTGTAGTCGGAAGCCATGATGGAGACGTAGGACTCGATGGCGTGGGTCATGACGTCGATGCCGGAGGCAGCGGTCAGGCCGCGCGGGGCGGTCATGCAGTTGTCGGCGTCGACGATAGCCATGTTGGGGAGCAGCGCGTAGTCGGCGAGCGGCCACTTGATGCCGGTCTCCTTGTCGGTGATGATGGCGAACGGCGTGCACTCGGAGCCGGTACCCGAGGAGGTCGGGACGGCGACGAAGTAGGCCTTCTTGCCCATCTCGGGGAAGGTGAAGATACGCTTGCGGATGTCCATGAAGTCCATGGCCATGTCCTCAAACTTGCACTCGGGGTGCTCGTACATCATCCACATGATCTTGCCGGCGTCCATAGCGGAGCCACCGCCGACGGCGATGATGACGTCCGGCTCAAAGAGAGCCATCTGCTTGGCGCCGCGACGTGCGCACTGCAGCGACGGATCGGGCTCGACGTCGTAGAAGCAGTCGTGGGCGATGCCCATCTCGTCGAGCTTGGCCTCGATGGCGCGGGTGTTGCCATTCTTGAAGAGGAACTGGTCGGTGACGATGAAGGCACGCTTCTTGCCCATGACGTTGCCCAGCTCGTCGAGGGCGACGGGCGTGGAACCCTTCTTGAAGTAGACCTTCTCGGGAGCGCGGAACCACAGCATGTTCTCACGGCGCTCGGCCACAGTCTTAACGTTGATCAAGTGCTTCACCCCAACGTTCTCGGAGACGGAGTTGCCGCCCCAGGAGCCGCAGCCCAGGGTCAGAGACGGCTTCATGCCAAAGTTGTACAGGTCACCGATGCCGCCGTGCGAGGACGGGGTGTTGATGACGATACGGCAGGCCTTCATGACGTGCTCGAACAGGCTGATCTTCTCGGCCTGAGCGGGGTGCACGTACAGAGAGGCGGTGTGGCCCGGGCCACCGGCGAGCACCAGGTGCTCGGCCTTGTCGACGGCCTCCTGGAAGTCCTTGGCGTGGTACATGGCCAGGACCGGGGAGAGCTTCTCGTGGGAGAACTCCTCCTTGGCGGGGTCGGTGGAGGTGACCTCGGCGATCAGGATCTTGGTCTTGGCGGGAACCTCGATGCCGGCGAGCTCGGCGATCTTGGCAGCAGCCATGCCGGGGATGCGGTGATCGAGAGCGCCGTTCTTGAACATGGCGGCACGCAGGGCCTCCATCTCGGCACCCTGCTTGACGAAGTAGCAGCCGCGCTTCTGGAACTCGGCCTTAACCTGGTCATAGATGCTGTCGATGACAGTCACGGACTGCTCGGAAGCGCAGATCATGCCGTTGTCGAAGGTCTTGGAGTGGATGATGGAGTTGACGGCGAGCAGCACGTCGGCGGTGTCGTCGATGACGACCGGGGTGTTACCGGCGCCAACGCCCAGGGCGGGCTTGCCCGAGGAGTAAGCGGCCTTGACCATGCCCGGGCCACCGGTGGCGAGGATGATGTCGACGTCGCGCATGACCATGTTGGTCAGCTCGATGGAGGGGACATCGACCCAGCCGATGATGCCCTCGGGGGCGCCGGCCTTGACGGCGGCGTCAAGCACGAGCTTGGCGGCGGCGATGGTGCACTTGGCGGCAGCCGGGTGCGGGGAGATGATGATGGCGTTGCGGGTCTTCAGGCAGATCAGCGTCTTGAAGATCGCGGTGGAGGTGGGGTTGGTCGTCGGGATGACGGCGCCCACGATGCCGATGGGCTCGGCGATCTTGGTGATGCCGTAAGCCTCGTCGCGCTCCAGGACACCACAGGTCTTGGTGTTCTTGTAAGCGTTGTAGATGTACTCTGCGGCGTAGTGGTTCTTGATGACCTTGTCCTCAAGAACGCCGCGGCCGGTCTCCTCGATGGCCATCTTCGCCAACGGGATACGAGCCTTGTTGGCGGCCATGGCGGCCTCATAGAAGATCTTGTCGACCTGCTCCTGCGTGTACGTAGCAAAAAGCGCCTGGGCCTCTCGCATCTGAGCGAGCTTAGCCTCAAGCGCCTCTACGTTGTCCACAATTGCGGGAGTAGTGTTTTCCGGTGACTTTTTCACCATTTGTGTCTCCTTGCGATCGGAGATTTACCCTACGCCTTGCATGATAGCAAGAAATTATTCGGTGAACGGTAAGATTCCCGTAAAAGGCACACTAAAACGCTTCAATAAACTGAAACGCTTTAAATATAACTATCTGCCTGCTGCATCGCCCCGCTCATTGGGGACAGACTTACATGAGTGCTTTCACTCATTGGGGACAGACATCGATTTGCCATTTTGCCGTTCTTGACCTATTTTTGCCGCTCATTGGATATAAATAGGTCACAGGCTCAGCATTTCGCGTTCCTTCTCTCCTTTTAGGTGTTGCCTGTTCAGTTTTTGAAAGGAGAGATTATGCCCCGATGCGCCCGCGCCGTTTCGCTCACCGGCTATTACCACGTCTTTGACCGTGGTAACTCTAAACAGATTATTTTTGAAGATGACTCCGACCGCTATCGTTTCCTATCGGATATCTCGGACAGGTTTGCGCGCCATGAAGTGGCGGTTTTGGCTTGGTGCCTTATGGACAACCACTTTCATTTGATGGTTGATGATCCGTTCGACAATCTTTCAAAGGCGATGCAGTGCGCATTGACGGCATATGCTAAGTATTTCAATGGGAAAACGGGGAGAACGGGGCATCTCTTTGATAATCGCTATTCGCGGGTCGCTGTTGAGTCGGACACGCAAGCGGTGCAACTGCTCGACTATATCCATCTCAATCCCGTGAAAGGTGCGCTCGACTCACTCGAGGCGTACCGCTGGTCAAGCTACAAGGCATATGAGCTGGGCTATGATCCCTTTGACATCTGTGATGCGGCCCCTATGCTCGATATTGTCGGAGGCTCCCGTTGCTATTGCGAGCATCTCAAGGAAGTTGCCGAGCGCATCTGGTCAGTGGAGGTTCTTCCACGCCGGCGGATCCCCGATGAGGAGGTCCTTTCCATTGCGCGCGAAGTGCTTCCGAGCATAGATCCTGCGATGCTCAAGGCCCTGCCACGCCCCGATCGCGATGCCTGTCTGCTGAGGCTCAGGCGGGCGCATCTCACGGTCAAGCAAATTGCCCGTATCACCGGCATCGGCGCCACAAGCGTAACCAAGGCCACCGCGGGCTGGAACGAGGCGGCGTGAGGTACGTACTGGTGGCGATCGAAGCGCCGTGAGTTCGTCGATGCACTGTGAGCTTTGGAAAGCACTCATCTAAGTCTGTCCCCAATGCGTGAAAGCACTCATGTAAGCCTGTCCCCAATGAGTGCAAAAAGGCGCCCTCCGTAGGGGAGGGCGCCTTTGGTAAGTTCTATGTGAACGCGAGGTCTTTGACCCGGAGAGTCCGAGGTACTTGTTGGTAAGACCTTATTTAGGAGCGCGCAACCTTGCCGGACTTGAGGCAGGTGGAGCAAACGTTCATCTTGCGACGGTGACCATCGACGACGACGTAGACGCGCTGGATGTTGGGGCGGAACTTACGGTTGGTGACGCGGTGAGAGTGGCTGATGGAGCGACCGGCAACGGGGTGCTTACCGCAAACTTCGCAAACTTTGGACATAACTGACCCTCCTTGGGCGACAAACGAACATGTCGCGTTAACAAACAAGCCTGAACTATAGCACAGAAGTCGCTCCCTGTGCGCAATCTACACAGAGATATTCCTCTTTTGGCGATAGTGCCCACGCTACGGCCCTGGACGTAGATCCGATTTGCGTGCAGCAGAGGGGATTATGCCAGCTCGTGCGTGCGTTTTCAAGCTCGTCCCACAAATATATATAGGTTTATGGAGCATTGGGCTCCGTTTACGGATTGCTCTGTATTTACGCTCGCAATTAAGCTCGAGGTTGGCTACACTATCCCTTGACCATTAAAGGGGTACGAGATACCCACATGGAATTACATAGCTGCCAAAGAGCAGCCTTTCCTGTGGGTGTCTGGTCCGCTTTAAGCGGTCGGGCATCTATTTTTTTGACTGTGTCAGCAGTCAAGACATGTGAGGAAGGAGATCGATGGGCACGACTTCCCCCAAGGCGGTCATCATGGACGAGACCGCCGTCAATCGAGCGATGACCCGCATCGCGCACGAGATTCTCGAGCGCAACGAGGGCTGTGAAGACCTCGCTCTGGTCGGCATCGTCACGCGCGGCGACCTTCTGGCAAAGAAACTCGCCGAGGAGATCAAGGAGATCGAGGGCGTCGAAGTTCCGCTCGGCAGCCTCGACATCAGCTTCTACCGTGATGACTACGCTACCAATTTCGCTCCCGCGATCCACGCCACCAACATTCCCTTTAGCGTCGACGGCAAGCGCGTCGTGCTGGTGGACGACATCCTGTACACGGGCCGTACCATCCGCGCCGCTCTGGACGCCGTCATGGACCTGGGCCGTCCGAGCCGTATTGAGCTGGCAGTTCTCGTTGACCGCGGTCACCGCGAGCTCCCCATCTCGCCGGACTTTGTCGGCAAGAACGTTCCCTCGTCGCATGAGGAGAACGTGCACCTATATATGAAGGAAGTCGACGGCCACACCGCCGTCGAGATTAACGACGTCGCGCCGGGTTCCCACGTGGGCTCCGCGCCGCTGGGAGGTGAGTAGTACCGTGGCGTTCAACCATAAGCACCTGATCGACATTACCGAGTACTCCGAAGAGGACATCAAGCTCATCCTCGAGACCGCCAAGGCGTTCTCCGAGGTCAACGAGCGTGCGATCAAGAAGGTCCCCACGCTCAAGGGCAAGACCATCGTCAACATGTTCAACGAGCCCTCGACGCGCACCCGCAGCTCCTTCGAGCTCGCCGAGAAGCGTCTTTCGGCCGATAGCCTTAACTTTGGCGGCTCCTCGACCTCCACGGTCAAGGGTGAGAGCCTCGTCGACACCGTCGAGACCCTCAACGCCTACAAGATCGACTGCATCGTCGTGCGCGATAAGCACGCCGGTGCTCCCTACATCGTCACGCAGAACTCGCCCGCGAGCGTCATCTGCGCCGGCGACGGCAAGCACAACCATCCCACGCAGGCCCTTCTCGACCTGTACACCATCTGGGAGCACAAGGGTGACTTCCACGGTCTGAAGGTCGCTGTCGTCGGCGATATCGCGCACTCCCGCGTCTGCGGCTCGCTGATCCCCGCCCTTAAGATCATGGGCTGCGAGACCTACGCCGTCGCCCCCGGCACGCTGCTGCCGCCGGCGCCCGAGGTTCTGGGCTGCGACCACGTGACGAGCGACCTCGATTCCGTCCTGCCCGAGCTGGACGTCGTCTACATGCTGCGCGTGCAGCAGGAGCGCCTCGAGGGTGCCCCGTTCCCGACCATTCGCGAGTACCACAGGCTCTTCGGCCTGACCAAGGACCGCGAGAAGCTCATGAAGCCCGATGCGATCATCTGCCACCCGGGTCCCATCAACCGCGGCGTCGAGTTCGACTCCTATATGGCCGACCACCCGCAACGCTCCGTCATCCTGGAGCAGGTCTACGCCGGTATCTGCGTGCGTATGGCTATCCTGTATCTGCTGCTTGGAGGTGCCGATAATGGCCTTGCTTCTTAAGAATGCCCACGTCGTCGACCCGTCCGTCGAGCTTGACGGTGTCGTTGACGTCCTGATTGACGGCGACAAGATCGCCGAGGTCGGCGAGAATCTCGCCGTCGAGGGAGCCGAGGTCCGCGACCTTTCCGGCAAGTACCTCGTCCCCGGCCTGGTGGATATGCACGTTCACCTTCGCGAGCCCGGCTACGAGGTCAAAGAGGACATCGAGAGCGGTACCCGCGCAGCTGCCAAGGGCGGCTTTACCGGCGTGTGCGCCATGCCCAACACCGATCCCGTCACCGATAACGGCACTGTCGTGGAGTTCGTCAAGTCCCGCGCTGCCGAGGTCGGCCACTGCCGCGTCTATCCGTCGGGCGCCATGACCCGCGGTCTTAAGGGCGAGGCCATGTCCGAGATGGGCGATATGGTCGCCCACGGCGCCGTCGCCTTCACCGACGACGGCCGCGGCGTGCAGGGCGCAGGCATGCTCCGTCGCTGCATGGACTACGGCAAGATGTTCGGCAAGGTCTTTATGAGCCACTGCCAGGACGAGGACCTGGTCGGTCACGGCCAGATCAACGAGGGCAAGGTCTCGACCCGTCTGGCCCTCGAGGGCTGGCCGGCTGCCGGCGAGGAGCTCCAGATCGCCCGCGACATCGAGATCGCCAAGCTGACCGGTGCCAAGCTGCACATCCAGCACATCTCCACCGCCCATGGTCTGGAGATCGTGCGTGCCGGTAAGGCTGCTGGCGTTCAGGTTACCTGCGAGGCTACCCCGCACCACATGTTCCTGACCGAGAACGACCTGGACGAGACCTACAACACCTCGCTCAAGGTCAATCCGCCGCTGCGTACCGAGGAAGATGCCGAGGCCATCCGTCAGGGCGTCATCGACGGCACCGTCGACGCTATCGTCACCGATCACGCTCCCCACACCCCGTGGGAGAAGGCCCGCGAGTTCGAGCTTGCGCCCTTTGGCATGATCGGCCTCGAGACCTCCCTGTCGCTCGTACTCACCGAGCTGGTCAACACGGGCAAGATGAGCGTGGGCCGCATGGTTGAGCTCATGGCTATCAAGCCTCGTGAGATTCTGGGCCTCGACCAGGTTCAGGTCAAGGCGGGCTCCGTTGCCGACCTGACCGTGTTCGACCCCTCTGCCACCTGGACGGTCGGCGAGGACGGTTACGAGTCGCGCGCCGAGAACTCCGGTTTTGCCGGCCGCACGCTTACCGGTCGTGCCACCGATGTGTTTGTCGGCGGTAAGCAGACGCTCGCCGACGGCTGCATCTGCTAGCATAGCCTTATCGCTTTTGTGCGCGGTGCCCTTGCGGTGCCGCGCTTTCTGTTCGTTTTGACCATGCAATCGCATGGGGGATTGGAGCGTCTATGCCCACACCTTCCACTGCACGCATGCACGACTTCGAGGTCGTCTCGAACCAGGAGATCGCCGACGGCATCTTCTCGCTCGTTATTTCGGCCCCCAAGCTTGCAAGTGCGCTCAAGCCCGGTCAGTTTGTGAACATCGCCGTGCCCGGCGATGCCTCCTCGCTGCTTCGCGTGCCCTTGAGCTTCTATCGCGCCGACGCCGAGGCCGGTACCGTCGAGCTGTGGTACGCCGTCGTGGGCGACGACACCCGTCGCCTGTCGCAGATGACCCCCGGCTCCAAGTCCAACCTGTTGGGCCCTGGCGGTCGCGGCTGGCTTGTTCCCGAGGGCACCAGGAAGGCGTTGCTCGTGGCAGGCGGCATCGGTGTTCCGCCCGTGCTCTGCCTCGCTGGCATGCTTGCCGAGCAGGGCGTGGATGTCGACGTGTGCCTGGGCTTTGGCACCGCTTCCAAGGCCGTGGGTGTCGATGAGTTCCGCGCGCTGGGCGCCACGGTCAACGTGTGCACCGACGACGGCTCGCTGGGCTCGCACGGTTTTTGCACCGACCCGGCAGCCGAGCTGCTCGGCGAGGGCGGCTACGACTACGTCGCCAGCTGCGGCCCCGCCGTCATGATGAAGAAAGTCGCCGCCGCTGCCGCCGAGGCCGGTGCGTACTGCGAGGTGTCGCTCGAGCGCATGATGAGCTGTGGCTTTGGCGCCTGCAACACCTGCAATGTCGAGACGGTCGACGGTATGAAGGGTGCTTGCATGTGCGGCCCCGTGTTCGATGCTTCCAAGGTGGTGGTCTTCTAGTGGGTACCGTGAACATGGCCGTCGATTTCGGCGGCGTCAAGATGCAGAACCCCATCAACACCGCAGCCGGTACCTTTGGCTACGGTTGGCAGTTCCAGAACTTCTTTGATGTTTCCCAGCTGGGCGCCATCACCACCAAGGGTTGCGCTGCCGAGCCCTGGCCCGGAAATCCCGCGCCCCGCATGGCCGAGATTCCCGGCGGTATGATCAACTCCGTGGGCCTTCAGAACCCCGGCGTGGCCGCCTTTGCCCGCGAGTCCGGTCCGTGGCTCGAACAGCTGTCCAAGGACGGCTGCCAGGTCATCTGTCAGGTTGCCGGCCACTCCGTTGACGAGTTTGTCCGCGCACTCGAGATGTATGTCGAGCTGTGCCCCTGGGCTGCCGGCTACGAGATCAACGTGAGCTGCCCCAATATCGCCGCCGGCGGTGCCGCCATGGGCTCCACGCCCGAGGGCGCCTCTTCCGTTATGGCTGCCTGCCGCAAGGTGACCGATAAGCCGCTGTTCGTGAAGATGGCGCCGGTCAACGTCGCTGAGATCGCCAAGGCCCTCGAGGCTGCCGGCGCCGACGGCCTTTCGGTCATCAACTCCATCCAGGGCATGGCCATCGACGTCCATACCCGCAAGTCCCGCGTGGCCAAGCCCAAGGGCGGCCTTTCGGGCCCGCTGTGCCACCACATCGCCGTGCGCATGGTCTGGGAGGTTGCCCAGGCCGTCGATATCCCCATCAACGGTGTCGGCGGCGTCATGACCGGCGAAGATGCGGCCGAGTTTATCCTGGCTGGCGCCACCTGCGTGTCGGTCGGCATGGCCAACTTCGTCGATCCGTGCGCTTCGCTCAAGATCGCGCACGAGCTCGAGGCCTGGGCGGAGTCCCAGGGCGTGAAGGACATCAACGAACTGGTAGGTGCTTTCGAATGCTAGAGACCGATGCCCGCGACCGCGTTATCGTCGCTCTCGACTGCGATCGTGAGCGTGCGCTCGAGCTTGCCCACGAGCTTTCGGGCCATGCCGCCTGGCTCAAGGTTGGCATGACGCTCTATTACGCCGAGGGTCCTGAGATCGTCAAGACGTTCAAGGACCTGGGCTTTAAGGTCTTCCTTGACCTTAAGTTCCATGATATTCCGCATCAGGTTCGCGGTGCCGCCCGTTCGGCCTCGCTTGCCGGTGCCGACCTGCTCTCGGTTCACGGCTTGGGTTCGGGCGCCATGCTCGCTGCCTGCCGCGAGGGTGCCGAGGAGGCGCGCGAGGACCGCGCCAAGCTCGTCGCCATCACCGTGCTCACGAGCATGAATCAGGATGCCTTGAGCGAGATCGGCGTCGAGTCGCCCGTGGCCGAGGAGGCCGCCCGCCTGGCAAAGCTCGCTCAGGCCAACGGCATCGATGGCATCGTGTGCTCGCCGATGGAGGCTCACGACATGCGTGAGCTGCTGGGTCCTGATGCCCTGATCGTGACTCCGGGCGTGCGTCCGGTGGGTGCCGCCCTTGGTGACCAGTCCCGCGTGGCGACGCCTTCCCAGGCTATCGAGCGCGGCGCAAGCCACATTGTGGTGGGCCGTCCCATCACCGGCGCCGACGATCCGGTTGCCGCCTTTGACGCCATCGTCGCCGAGCTGGTCGAAAACGTCGCGTAAAAGATTCCCCTAAGTCACCACTTTTGGATCTCATTAGCACAAAATAGCCCCTGTGCCTGCGTAAACTTTCCCATCCTTTGTGTGGAATCGCAGGTCAGGGGCTTAACTTTGGGCGCAGTATATTGCACTTTTTGCGGGTATCGTCTAACCTATGGAGCCGCGATTGGGCATTTTGTACGTTCTACGTGCTAAAATGCCAATTATTGAATCAGATATAACCCAACTATTTGGAGGTACGAATGGCACTCCCTCAGCTTACCGATGAGCAGCGTAAGCAGGCTCTTGAGAAGGCTGCTGCCGCACGTCACGCCCGCGCTGAGCTTCGCGAGCAGATCAAGAAGGGCGAGAAGTCCCTCGAGTCCGTGCTCAACTCCGATGACCCCATCGCTTCCCGCATGAAGGTTTCCACCCTCATCGAGTCTCTTCCTGGTTATGGCAAGGCCAAGGCCGCCAAGATCATGGAGGAGCTCGGTATCTCCGCTACCCGTCGCGTCCAGGGCCTCGGCGTCCGTCAGCGCGAGCAGCTCCTCGAGCAGCTGACCAAATAAGTGAGCGCTCAGGATTCCAAGCTCTTTGTGATTTCTGGACCGTCAGGCGCAGGGAAGGGTACGCTCGTCACTCGTGTGCGCGAGCGCCGCTCGAACCTGGGCCTGACGGTTTCGGCTACCACGCGAGCACCACGCAAAGGTGAGGTCGACGGCGTCAACTACTTTTTTCTGACGCGCGAGGAGTTCGACCGCCGCGTGGCAAACGGTGAGTTTGTTGAGTGGGCCGAGGTCCACGGTAACTGCTACGGCACGTTGGTGAGCGAGGTCACATCCAAGCTCGCCTCTGGCGCATCTCTGATTTTGGAGATCGATGTCCAGGGCGCCCTGCAGGTGAAGGAGCGTTTCCCCGAGGCCGTGCTGATCTTTATCAAGCCGCCTTCGCTTGAGGTGCTCCGCGAGCGTCTAGTCGGTCGCGGTACCGAGACGCCCGAGACGATTGAGCTGCGTGTGGCAAACGCCGCCGATGAGCTTGCCCTTGCCGACCGCTACGACGACGTCGTGGTTAATGACGATCTCGACCGCGCGACCGATGAGCTCGTTCGCGTTCTCGATATGCATGAAAGGATCTGAGGTCCGTGTCCGTTGTAAAGCCTTGCATTGACGATCTTCTGGAGAAGACCGATCACAACCGCTTCCTGCTCGCTTCGCTTGCCTCCAAGCGCGCCTGCGATATCAATAGCATGCTGCGTGGCCAGCACAACCGCGTGCTTGCCGTCCAGGATGTCGATGACATCACCATCGGGCTTTCCGGTGCCGACACCATCTCGATGGCTATGGACGAGATTGTCGACGGCGACATCTCTTACGACGAGGCCCGTTACGAGAAGGCGCTCGGCCACAAGGTTGCTGAAGCCTAAATGGCGGCTCGCGTCTGCCTGGTCCACTATCACGAGGTTGGACTGAAGGGTAAGAACCGCGCACATTTTGAGCATATCCTCATGGATAACATCAAGGCGGCCTTGGCCGCCTTTTCCGTGAATGCCGTGTCTCGAATTTCCGGTTATATCCTCGTGACCTTTAACGAGCATCAGGCCGACGAGGCGGCGCGTGTCATTCGCACCGTTCCCGGCGTTGCTCGTGTGTCTTTGGCGTATCACACCAATCGCGACCCTCAGGAGTACTGTGCCGCCGCCGTGAAGGCGCTGCGCGAGTTTGGTTCCTTTGATTCGTTTAAGGTGCACGCCAAGCGCTCCAATACCGATTATGAGCTCACCTCGATTGACATCAATCGTCAGGTGGGCGAGGTGCTGTGCGAGGCCTTCCCCGATAAAAAGGTTCAAATGCACGACCCCGATGCGATGGTGCACGTACTGGTGGTCCAGGGTAGCGTTTATGTGTACGCGCGCTCTGAGCGCGGCGTGGGCGGTCTGCCGGTGGGTTCTGCCGGCAAGGTCGTGACGCTGCTGTCGTCGGGTATCGATTCTCCGGTGGCGACCTGGATGCTCGCGCGTCGCGGCGCGGTGTGCGTGCCGGTACATTTCTCTGGTCGTCCGCAGACGCCCGATACGAGCGAGTATTTGGTGCAGGACATCATCCGTGCGCTTGAGCCGGGTGTCCAGATCGGCCGCCTGTACGTGGTGCCGTTTGGCGACTGCCAGCGTGAGATTTCGGTCACCTGTCCCAGCAATCTGCGCGTGATCATGTATCGCCGCATTATGTATTCGGTTGCCGAGCGCATTGCACACATCGAGGGCGCCAAGGCCATCGTTACGGGCGAATCGCTTGGGCAGGTTGCCTCCCAAACGCTTGAGAACATCATGGCCGTCAACGAGGCTGTGAAGATTCCCGTGTTCCGTCCTCTCATCGGTTCGGACAAGCCGGAGATCATCGCGCGCGCCGAGGAGATCGGTACGTTCGATATCTCGACCGAGGCCGCTCCCGACTGCTGCACGCTCTTTATGCCGCGCCGCCCCGAGACGCACGCTAAACTCGATGCCGTTCATGAGGCCTGGGAGTTGTTCGATCACGAGGAGATGATCGAGCGCCTGCTCAAGCAGACCGAGTACATCGACTTCGAGAGCAACACGTATAAGGCCCCTAAGACCTTAAAACGCAAACATTCGGAGCTTGCTCCGCGTGAGATTTACCAAGATCACGAGTAATTTTGTGCATAGACCGACGATGCGCCTGCATCGTCGGTCTTTTGCTATCTGGGCATTTTGCGGCTAAGTGTTCATTTGCTGACGTGTGCCTGAATAAATGGACAGATTTGTGCAAGGTTTTGGTCGGCTTTTGGTTTGACCGCTAAAACCGGTTTTGGGGCGTGGCTGTTGCGGGGCTCCTTTCCTGACACGATGGTGTTGGGAGGTTTTGCTATGGCGCAGCGCGAACAACACGAACGAGTCAAACGGATGGACCGCTTGGCGGACAAGCTGTTCGGTCATAAGGCAGTGGTGATGGCGATACTGGTCGTCATTGCGATGGCGAGTGGACTGGCGATGGCGAACCTTGGCGGCGGTGCCGGTGGCGTGTCGTTTGAGCGCACTGACGGTTCGGGCTCGTTGGTGGAGCCAGGATCCGGTGATGCCTCGAGCGGAAAGACATCCGAAGGTTCTTCGACTAAGGCTTCTGCCGCGGCAGAGGTCTATGTCGATGTCGATGGCGCCGTTGTGTCGCCCGGCGTATATCGTCTCAAGGACGGCGCGCGGGTGGCTCAGGCGATTGATGCCGCCGGCGGGCTGGCGCCCGAGGCAGACGTTACGGGGCTCAATCGGGCATCTAAGGTCACTGATGGACAAAAAATCCACGTTCCAACGGTAGGGGAGCAGCAGGCGTCCATTGCGGAAGCTGGTGTTGATGGTGGGGCTTCCGCATCATCGGGCGTGAGTGGCGCAACAGGCCTAGTAAACATCAATACGGCAAGCGCGGCAGAGCTGCAGACGCTCTCGGGCATCGGTCCCTCCATGGCGCAGTCGATTATCGATGAGCGGACAAAGAACGGTGCTTTTGCCTCGGTTGACGATCTGATGCGTGTGTCGGGAATCGGCGAGAAGAAGCTTGCCAAAATCAAAAATTGCATCTGCGTATGAGTGCGACCGAGCGTGAGCATGTGATGCCTCCGCGGCCCCTGATGCCGTGGACGATGGCCCTGTGTGCCGGCATGTGCGTGAGCTGCGCCTTGGTGCTCAACGTGGCCGCTGATGCGCTGCTGAGGGAGCGGGTGCCGGCGGTCGGGCCGCTATGGGCCATTCCCGTTGCGGCGGCGGTCTTCGTTGTGCTGGCTCAATCTTGTGCGCGGCTTGCCCCTTGGAAGCGGTGGCTGTATGCCGCGTCCGTCGGTCTCGTGGCGGGAGCGGTCGTCTCGGCGTGGTGGGCTGTGGGCGCGCTCAGCGCCTCGAAGGCGCTCGACGGTCGAGCGGCAAGCAGCCTCGAGTTTGTCGTGCATGGCGATCCATCCATAAACGACGACGTGTATTCCTATACCTGCGAGGCACGCGCGGACGGTAAGAACTTGGCAACGGTTCGCCTATCGTGCGACCGCGAGCTCAAGGTCGGGGCGTACGTGCGTGTTATCGGTCGCGTTTCACGTTTTGAGAACGATGCGTATGGACGATCGCGCGTGCTCCGAGGCGAGGTGCGCAAGGTTAAAGTCGTTCGGATTGTGTCGGCCGATGAGGGCTCTCCGGGACCGCTGCTTCGGCTGCGAAATGGGCTGCTTGCGTCCATCGCGCCTGCGACCGACCCGGCGCGTGCACTCATAGCCGGTGTCGTCTGCGGTCGTTCGGCCGAACTGCGCGCCCAGCCGGCGGGCGACTGGTTTTCGGTAACGGGAACGGCGCATCTTATCGCCGTCTCGGGCAGCCATTTGGCTATCGTGGGATTTGTAATCGAGGGTGTATTGCAAAAGACTCGCTGCTCACGTGGTGTTCAGCGGGCGATATTGGCGATGGCGCTTGTGGGCTACACTGCCTTTACGGGCGCGTCTCCCTCGGCCGTGCGCGCGTGCTGCATGGTGTTCGCGACGCTTGTCGTAAACGGCGCGGGGCGTCGCCGGCACGGCGCATCGGCACTCTTCGTAACCATGTCCATCTTTGTGCTACTGCGGCCGACGGTGCTGTTCGAGATGGGCTTTCAGCTCTCGTGTGCCAGCGTCTTAGCCATTCTGTGCTTTTGCCCCTATGCGACCTACGCTTTGGGTGAGCTGGGTGTGCCATCGGGCGTTGCCAACATACTTTCCGTCACGCTGTGCTCGCAACTGGCAACACTTCCCATTACCATTCCTGCCTTCGGTACGTTCTCGCTCATTGCTCCGCTGGCAAATGCGGTCATCGGCCCGGTGGTGAGCGTACTGCTTGCTGTGTCGATCGTGATGGTTCCCTTTTCGCTCGTGGCACCTTTGCGGACTTGGGCGCTCATTGTGCCCATGATTGCCGCCCGCTGAGCGCTGTTCTTCGAGCAGCTGTTTGCCGCCGTGCCGGGTGCATCCGTGAGTGTGTCGCCCGATAGCGTGTGGATTTACCTAGTGCCGTGTTTGCTGGCGGTTCTGCTGGTCTGGTGGCCGCGTCCCCGTGCACGTCCTATGGCGGTGGGGCTTGCATGCCTGGTGCTCTTGGCTGCGATTCCGTACGTCTACTGGGATCGATTCGCTCCGCCTTCGGTGACGGTGCTCGATGTGGGCCAGGCGGATGCGATTCTTATCCGCCAGGGCGGCGCGGTAGCACTCGTCGACTGCGGGCTCGACGAGCGCGTGGTAGCGGCGTTGGTTCGCAATAACGTGCACCATATCGATGCCGTCTTTGTGACGCATTGGGATGAGGACCACTGGGGTGGTCTGCCTGCCGTGCTCGGACGGTTTTCGGTCGGAACGATTGCCGTGGCGGCGGATGCGCTGGAGGATGCTCCTGCCGAGGTATTGAACCGACCTGGCGTTGAGTATCGGCAGGTGCGCCTTGGGGATACGGTCGACATCGGCTCATTTTGCGCCCGCGTGATGTGGCCATTCGAGTCCGTGGATGGCGAGGGAAATGATGACTCGCTTGTCCTGCTGCTCTCTTATGTTCAGGAAGGCAAGGGCCTGCGTATGCTCCTCACCGGCGATGCCGAGCTCGACCAAGAACGGGAATTCGTGCAGGAGGTGGGGGATATCGATGTCCTTAAACTTGGGCATCACGGCTCTAAGGTTTCAGTCGATGGTGAGTTGCTGGACGTCTTGAAGCCCGAGCTTTCCCTCGCGAGCGCGGGCGAGGGGAATCGATACGGCCATCCGTCCGATGCCTGCATCGATGCCGTTAAGGATGCGGGCGGCGTGTTCGCGTGCACTATCGAACACGGCGACATTACCGTCATGCCGACTGCGAATGGCTTTGCGATGCGATGCCAGCGACCGTGAGGACGTCGTTGGCGTGTGGTGGGCCCCTGGGCTAGAATGGCACGGAACGAATACGAAGGTCTGCGGGAGGGGAGCGCGATGTCCGAAACCGGTCTGTTGCCGGCATATCTGATCGTCGGTACCGACGGAGTCAAACGCGACCATGCTGTCTCACGTATGAAGGCGCGTCTGGAAAAGACGGGCATGGTCGAATTCAACCTCGACGAGCGCGATATGACCAAAGACCCCGATATCGAGTCGATTATCGGATCGCTTAACACCTTTCCGATGGGCAGCGAGTTTCGCTTGGTAATCCTTGATGGCTGCTCAAAGCTTGCTAAGGCGGTCTCGGAGCCGCTTGTCGAGTATTTGGCGAGTCCCAGCCCCACGACGGTCTGCCTCATCATCGCCGACTCGCTTGCCAAGAACACGCGCCTGTATAAGGCGATCGCCAAAATCGACAAGAAGGCCGTGATCGATTGCTCCGGCACCAAACGCTGGGAGCTACCGCGCCGCGTGCAACAGATGGCGACGCAGCACGGCAAGTCGATCTCGACGGCGGCCGCCGAGGAGCTCGTCTCGCGTTCGGGTGAAAACACGCGCATGCTCGATAACGACTTGGCTAAGCTTGTCCAGATGGTCGAGGCGCCCCAGATTGAGCTTGCCGATGTGGAGCGCTGGATTGTACGTACGGCCGAGGTTCAACCCTGGGACTTTCTCAATGCAGTCTCGGCCCGTGACATGCGCCGCTCGCTCGAGCTCTTCAATCTACTGCCCGCCAAGAGCTACGTGTGGACGTACACATTGTTGTGCGGCCGCATTCGCGAGCTTATCGTTGCCAAGGCGCTCGATGCGCGCGGACAGGGTCGTGAGCTGGCCGCAACGCTCAAACTCCAGTCCTGGCAGGTCAAGAATCACCTGACCTGGGCACGTCGCTTTTCGATGGCAGAGCTCGTCGCAGCGCTCGAGGGTGCTGTTGATGTGGAGCTCGCGCTCAAGGGTTCGGCCGATTCTGAGACCGCGCTTTTGCTCTGGATTACGAACATCTTGAGAAAATCGTGATGATACCTGCCTATTTGACAAATTCGTTCTATCCCTTTGAGGGGGAGCGTGCTATAGTAGGCGATTGCATGACCTCACCGTGTCTCAGAGGTGTCATACATTTTTTGCAAGGAACTCGAAAGGAACTCCAGAAGTGGCAAACATCAAGTCTCAGAAGAAGCGTATCCGCACCAATGAGGCAGCTCGCATGCGTAACAAGGCTGTCAAGTCCGAGCTCAAGACGCTGACCAAGCACGTCCAGTCCGCCGTCGCCGAGGGCGACGCCGAGAAGGCCCAGGCTGCCCTCAAGACCGTCACCAAGCGTCTCGACATGGCTGCCGCCAAGCATGTTATCCACAAGAATCAGGCTTCCAACCGCAAGTCCGGTCTTGCCAAGCTCGTGAACAGCATCAACGCCTAAGTTGTAAATTTCACACCAAACAGATTACGCGCATAAATGGAGCCTGTTTTATGGAACAGGCTCCATTTTTTGTACCGCTCGGGTAAGATAGTCCGCATGAATACTTCAATTGACATTTCCCACATCCGCAACTTCTCAATCGTTGCGCACATCGACCATGGCAAGTCCACGATCAGTGACCGTATCCTCGAACTCACCCATACAGTCGACGAACGCGACATGGAGTCGCAGCTGCTCGACACCATGGATATCGAGCGCGAGCGCGGCATCACAATCAAGTCCAATGCCGTTCGCGTGTCCTATGACGCCGACGATGGCGAGACGTATCAGTTCAATCTGATCGATACGCCGGGCCACGTGGACTTTACCTATGAGGTCTCGCGCTCGCTGGCAGCCTGTGAGGGCGCGGTGCTCGTTGTCGACGCCACGCAGGGCGTTGAGGCGCAGACCGTCTCTAACGCGACGCTCGCCATGAACGCCAATCTGGACATTGTGCCGGCCATCAACAAGATCGACCTGCCCTCGGCCCATCCCGACGAGGTTAAGACCGAGATCGAGGATGACCTGGCGATCCCTGCCGATGATGCCGTGTGTGTCTCGGGCAAGACCGGCGAGGGCATCCACGATCTGCTGGAGTCCATTGTCTTTCTGATCTCTCCGCCCAAGGGCGATGCGAATGCACCGCTCAAGGCACTCATTTTAGATTCATACTTCGACGAGTATCGTGGCGTCGTCGCCACGGTGCGCATCTTTGACGGCTCCATCAAAAAGGGCGATACCCTGCGCATGATGCAGGCAAAGGGCGACTTTTTGGTCGATGGCGTGGGCGTCAAGCGTCCCGCCGAGACTCCGGTTGACGCGCTGACGGTCGGCGAGGTCGGTTACGTGGTCACGGGCCTGAAGGACCCCGAGGCCGTTCGCGTGGGCGATACCCTCACGTGGGCGTCGAATCCCTGCCCCGAGCCGCTTCCCGGCTACCGCGAGGCCAAGCCCATGGTCTATACGGGCCTGTTCCCGATCGATAACAAGGACTACGAGAACCTGCGTGACGCGCTCGATAAGCTGCACGTCAACGACCCGTCGTTGGTGTGGGAGCCCGAGACCTCGGTGGCGCTCGGCTTTGGTTTCCGCGTGGGCTTCCTGGGCCTGCTGCACATGGAAGTCGTCAAGGAACGCCTGGAGCGCGAGTTCAATCTTGACCTCATTGCCACGAGCCCTTCGGTGGACTATCACGTCTACAAGACTGACGGCGAGATGATTGATGTCCGCAGCCCGCAGGATCTGCCCGAGGCCACGCGCATCGAGCGTATCGAGGAACCCTACCTCAAGGCAAAGATCATCTGCCCGCCTGAGTACACGGGTGCCGTCATGCAGCTCGCCATCGAGCACCGCGGCGTTACGACCGACATGATCCACCTGACGAGCAAATCGGTCGAGATGCGCTTCGATATGCCGCTCGCCGAGCTCATCTTGGACTTCTTTGACCAGCTCAAGAGCCGTACCAAGGGCTATGCCTCGCTCGACTACGAGTTCAACGAGTACCGTCCCTCCGAGCTTGTGAAGCTCGATATCTTGCTTTCGGGCGACGAGGTGGACGCGCTGTCGTTTATCGTCCATAAGGACAAGGCTTATGGCCTGGCCCGTGGTCTGTGCGACAAACTTAAGGAGATCATCCCGCGTCAGCTGTTCGAGGTGCCCATCCAGGGTGCTATCGGCAACAAGATCATTGCCCGCTCCACCGTCAAGGCGCGTCGCAAGGACGTGCTTGCCAAGTGCTACGGCGGCGATATCTCGCGTAAGCGCAAGCTGCTCGAGAAGCAGAAAGAGGGCAAGAAGCGCATGAAGGCCATCGGATCGGTCGAGGTCCCGCAGGAGGCCTTTATGGCGATCCTCAAGGTGGACGAGTAGGTCTATGGCGCTTTCTGAATACAGCAAGCGGCTGCTGGGCGCTTATGCCGAGCAGCCGTTCCTTATGGCTCCCATGGCGGGCGTGACCGACCCTGCCTACCGCATCATGTGCCGCCGCCGCGGTGCCAACCTTGCCTACAGCGAGATGGTGAGCGTGGCGGGCCTTGCCTATGCCAGCAACAAGACCTGGCGCCTGGTGCTACCGGCCGACGAGGAGCAGCAGATTTGCGTGCAGCTCTTTGGCTCCAAGCCCGATCAGTTTGCGAGCGCCGTCGCCGCCGTCGAGGAGCGCGTTGGCGATCGCCTGTCGCTCATCGACATCAACATGGCCTGTCCTGCCCGCAAGGTTGTCACCAAGGGCGAGGGCTCGGCCCTTATGCGCACGCCCGATTTGTCCGAGAAGATCGTCGAGGCCACGGTGGGCGCGGCTCACGTGCCCGTGACCGTAAAGATCCGCAAGGGCTTTTACGCCGAGGACCGTAATGCCGCAACGTTTGCCCAGATGCTCGAAGGGGCGGGCGCCTCCGCAGTTGCCGTGCACGGTCGTTGTGCCACGCAGCTCTATACGGGGCAGGCCGATTGGTCTGTCGTCGATGAGGTCGCAGATGCTGTCGAGATTCCCGTGATTGGTTCGGGCGATGTGTTCTGCGCCGAGGATGCCGCGGAGCATCTGCGCAGTTCTGGTGCCAGCGCGGTGTTTATCGCGCGCGGCATCTACGGTAATCCCTGGGTGTTCGGTGATGCTCGCGCCCTTGCGCTCGATGGCATACCGGTGCCGGCGCGCAGCTCCGCCGAGCGCCTGGACGCCCTGCGTGAACACCTAACGCTGACGCACGAGCTTCTGCCGCTCATGTCGCGTGCCCGCACGTACGCAAGCTGGTACTTAAAAGGCATGCCCCATGCCGCCGCTTGGCGTGCCCATGTGGTGCGCTGTTCCACATACGAGGAGTTTATGGTGCTGGTCGATGAGATCGAGCGCGATGTGGTGGCCTGCGAGGCCGCACTTGCCGCCGGCGAATCGGTGCCCCCTCATCCGCTGGAGGCTTAAGGGTGGCCGTTACCGCGCTGTACGTGCATGTGCCGTTTTGCGCCCAAAAGTGCCGGTACTGCGACTTTGACTCGCGCAGTTTTGCTCCGTACGACCTGAGCGTTGCGCTCGATGCCTATTTTGAGCAGTTGTTCGCGCGCCTCGATGCTTTCGGCAAAGCTGGGGCCCTTGACCAGATCCGCACCGTCTATGTTGGCGGCGGTACGCCGTCGCTGGCGGGGGAGCGCTTGGTGGAGCTGGCGCGGCGTATTCGTGCGTCGTGCGCCCCTGTTGAGTTTACCTGCGAGGCCAATCCTGAGTCGCTGACCGCCGAGCTTGCCGCTGCGCTTGCCAAGGTTGGTGTCACACGCGTCTCTCTGGGCGTGCAAACGCTCGATAACACCGAACTTACCGCCATCGGCCGTATTCACGATGCCGATCGGGCGCTCGCCGCCATCGCGACGGTCAAGAACGCTGGGCTTGACGTGTCGTGCGACCTTATGTGCGGACTTCCCGGGCAGACCGCAGCGAGTTGGAAGCGCACGCTCGATGGCGTGCTGGCGGCGGCTCCGCATCATGTGTCGGTCTACCCGCTCACGCTTGAGGAGGGGACGCCCCTTTATCGCATGGCGTGCCGCGACGAGTTGCTCGAGCCTGATGAGGATTTTCAGGCTGCCTGCATGGACGTGGCACGCGAACTCCTGAGTGCCGCCGGCTATCACCCGTATGAGGTGGCAAGCTATGCGCTCGACGGCCATGAGTGCGCCCATAACATTGCCTACTGGACCGGACGGGGATACCTGGGCCTGGGTCGCTCTGCCGCGGGCATGCTCGACGCCGAGGATTTCGACCGTCTTGCAGGTTTGTTCCCCGGCGTGTCTTCTCGAGGCGATTCGTACCGCGTGCGTCTGGTGCAACGTGACGATGACGCGATGGCGTTCGAGGCCGAATATCTCTCGCAGCGCGAGGCCGCGGCCGAAGACCTGATGCTTGCTTGCCGCATGACGCGCGGTGTCGCGTCCGACCTGTTGGTTCGCGCGGTTCGTGTGATCCCAACGGGCGAGCTGGCAGCTGCCTGCGATCGCGCGCTCGAATTGGGTCTTGCCACTTGGGTGCCCGAGACGCTCGGGGTCCATGAGGGACCCTTCACTTCGGCAGATGTCGTCGCGGGCCATGTTCGAGCTCGTCTGGCGCCGACACACCTGGGCTGGCTCGATGGAAATGTTCTGTTCGAGCTGTTTTGGGATCTAGCTTAGGCCGCTCGGGTAGAATTACCGGAATATATACGCTGCTGTGAGCAGGAGGTTGCCGCGCATGGCGACGATGAACGAAAAAGATTACTACGAGATTTTGGGTGTCTCCAAGGACGCCACCTCGCGTGATATTCAAAAGGCCTTCCAGCAAAAGGCCCGCAAGCTCCATCCGGACGTCAACAAAGAGCCGGATGCCGAGGAAAAGTTTAAAGAGGTTTCCGAGGCCTACGCCGTGCTTTCGGATGAGCAAAAACGTGCGCGCTACGACGCCATGCGTTCTGGCAATCCCTTTGCCGGTGCTCCTACGGCTTCGCCCTATGGTGGCAGCTACGCCGGCAGCACGGGTTATGGCAATCCCTTTGAGGGCGGCTTTCCCTTTGGTGGCGCCTGGGGCCAGCAGCGTCGCGGCCAGGCTGCCTACAATCCCGAGAACGGCGCCAATGTGGTCGTCGATATCAAACTTGACGCCAAGGAGGCCAAGGGCGGTGCCCGCAAGACCGTCCGCTACACGCGTTTCGATACATGCGGACATTGCGGCGGCTCGGGTTCTGTCTCCTCCGAGCATGCCCATACCTGCCCGAGCTGCGGCGGCCGCGGCCACATCGACGTCGACCTGTCCTTCCTGTTTGGTGCGGGCACGTTTCAGTCAGTCTGCCCCGAGTGCGGCGGTTCCGGTAAGGTCGTCGCCGACCCCTGCCCCGATTGCGGCGGCAGCGGGCGGACCCGTGTGACCTCCGAGCAGACAATTGAGTTTCCTGCCGGCACGCACGATGGCGACGAGGTCCGCATTAGCGGCATGGGGCATGCTGGCACCAACGGTGCCGCGGGCGGCGACCTGGTCGGCCGCGCCCATGTTGAAGCCGAGCGCTTGGAAGGCAAAGCTCGTACCGGTTTTTACCTGATGGGCATCGTGGCGCCGTTTTTGGTGCTGTCGGCCATTTCGGGCGTGTTCTCGGCCTTTGCCGTGATGTGCTTTATTCCGTTTACCATGGGCCTGTTTATGGTGCTTTCGGACGGTGTGCTTCATCGTAGTCTGCTGTGGTGGAAGCGCGGTGCGATGCAGTTTGCCAACGGTTTTGCCAACGGCTTCATGTTCGCGCTCGTGTCGGTTTGGTTCGCGAGCTGCTCGCAACGTGCCATGCTTTCGCCCTACGCAATGCAATAACATCAAACCCTCTGTTTGCGGTCGGCCCAGCTTGGGTATAGGACGCACTGTGACAATAATGAAAGTCGGAAGGATTCGGTCGTGTCGGAAAATAGGGATTACTACGAGGTGCTTGGCGTCGACAAGGATGCCGACGCGCGGACGATTAAGCGTGCGTTTCTAAAGAAGGCCCGTACCGTACATCCGGATGTTTCGGACGACCCCGAGGCCGAGGCCAAGTTCAAGGAGCTCAACGAGGCCTATTCCGTTCTTTCCGATGAGCAGAAGCGTGCTAACTACGACCGTTACGGCACTGCTGACGGCCCTGGTGGTTCGGGTTACGTCGATATCAACGATATCTTTGGTGGCATGGGCATGGACGACTTGTTCTCGTCGTTCTTTGGCGGCGGTGCCGGCGGTGGCGCCCGCAGCCGTCGTGAGCGTCGTCGCGGACGTGACATGGCCATCTCGCTTTCGGTGACCCTTGAGGAGGCGGCGCTCGGCTGCAAAAAGACGATCAGCTATGACCGCCTTGCTCCTTGCGAGGACTGTAATGGCACCGGTAGGGCAGAGGGCGCACAGGAAAAGCAGTGCGGCCGCTGCCACGGTACGGGCTATGTCACGACGGTTCAGCGTTCGTTCCTGGGCCAGGTTCAGTCTTCCTCGCCTTGCCCCGACTGCCATGGCGAGGGTACGGTTATCGACCATCCCTGCGAGACCTGCGACGGTCAGGGCCGCACGCCTTCGCACGAAAAGATCGACATCGATATTCCCGCCGGCGTTTCGACCGGTCGCCAGCTGCGCGTGAGCGGCTTTGGCGAGGCCGGCCTTCGCGGCGAGCCCTCGGGCGACCTGATTGTCAACGTGCGCGTTGCCGACCATGAGCGCTTTAAGCGCAACGGTGACGACCTGTACCTGGTGAGCGATATCTCGATTGCGCAGGCTGCGCTCGGCTGCGAGATCGAGGTCGAGGGCATTATGCCCGACGAGGTCGTTAAGGTGACGGTTCCCGCCGGCGCCCAGTACGGCGACACCGTGAGCGTCAATAATTACGGCATGCCGCGCATTGGCGGTGGCGGTTCGCGTGGCCGCCTGATCGTGCAACTGCGCGTGGTCGTTCCCACCAATCTTTCCAATAAGCAACGCGAACTGCTCCGTGCTTTTGCCGATGAGATGGGCGATGACGTCGCTTCTGGTAAGAAGTCGGTGACCGACCGTATCAAGAGTGCCCTCGACGATATCCTCGATTAAGGAGCCCGCGTGCTCGCACCCCATATTTCCGTCGTCAACCTCGGCTGCCGCGTTAACCGGGTTGAGTCTGACCGTATCACTGCCGATCTTATGCGTCTGGGCTTTGCTATTGTGGATCCCCAGGATGCCGATCTGATCGTCATTAACACCTGTGCCGTTACGGGCGAGGCCGAGGCCAAGACCCGTAAGGCCGTCCGTCATGCGCTGGCCCATCCTAACGAGCCCTATGTGCTTGTGACCGGTTGCGTGGTCAATTTACATCCCGAGGAGCTGCTGGAGCTTTCGGATCGCGTGATCGCCGAGCCGTCCAAGATCGATGTCGCCGAACGTGTCTGCGAGGTGTTGGGCGTTGAGTCCGATAGCGTTCCCGCCTGCAGCGATGGCGAGGTGGTCGATGCGCTCGGTCGCTCTCGCCTGGGCGTGAAGATTCAGGATGGCTGCAACCATCGCTGCACCTATTGCATTGTGTGGAAGGCACGCGGCCCCGAGCGCTCCGTGCCCGTTGAGTCCGTGCTCGAGCAAGTTCGCGAGGCCCAGGAGGCCGGCGTGCCCGAGGTGGTGCTGACCGGTGTGAACCTGGGCACCTACGATGGCAAGAGCGCGACCGACGAGCATGTCGAAATCGATGAGCTGCTCGAGGCCATCATGGAGTGCACGTCTATCCCGCATGTGCGCATTTCCTCGGTTGAGCCCATGGATATCTCTGAGCGCCTGCTTAAGGTTATGGCGCGCTATCCGCAGCGTATCGCCCCGTTTTTGCACCTGCCCGTGCAGTCCGGCTGCACGGCGACCCTGCATCGCATGGGCCGTCCCTATAGTGCGGAGGCCTTTGAGGACACGGTGCGTATGATTCGCGCCAATCTGACGCAGGCGTCACTTTCTTGCGACGTTATTGTCGGCTTCCCTGGCGAGACGGACGAGGAGTTCGAGGAGTCGCTGGCGCTGTGCCGCCGTGTGGGTTTCTCGCGTATGCACGTGTTCCGCTACAGCAAGCGTCCCGGTACCCTTGCTGCCGACATGCCCGACCAGGTTCCGCCCGAGGTTATGGCCGAGCGCAGCCGCCGTATGCGGGCCGCCGCACAGGAGCTCGCTATTGCCGACGCTCGCCGTCGCGTGGGCACGGTCGAGCGTGCCGTGCTCGAGTATGGCGACAACCTGACGCTCGGCTCGTTCCATCATGCCCGTCTTGACGATACCTGTGGACTTACAGCCCCGTGCCTGCTCGATGTTGCTATCATCGGAGTCGATGATTCCGGCTTGGTCCATGCACGCAGGGAGGTTCATGGAAGCCTCGAAGATTAGACTTACCGTTCCCGAGGGGATTGATCCCTCGCGCGTTTTGGGCGCCGGCGACGGCGTCCTTCGTGCGCTCGAGAGCTTGGTTCGCGCCCATGTGGTCGCCCGTGGCGATAGCATCTCCGTGAGCGGCGACCCGGACGAGGTCGAACTCGTGGCGCGCTTTTTCGAGCACGCTTTTCGCGAGGCGGCCGCCGGGCGCACGCTGTCTGCCGACGATGTCTCTCGCTGCCTGGCCGTCTTGCGCGACGGTGAGCACGAGGCTACGTCGCTTCGCGATGACGTGCTGCTTTCGTATCGCGGCCGCGTCATTCGCCCCAAGACGCTCGGGCAAAAGCGCTATGTGGATGCCATCCGCTCGCATACCATCACGTTTGGCTTGGGTCCTGCCGGTACCGGTAAGACCTATCTGGCCATGGCGCTCGCCGTTGCCGCGCTCAAGCGTCACGAGGTGGGCCGTCTGATCTTGACGCGTCCGGTTGTCGAGGCGGGGGAGAATCTGGGCTTTTTGCCCGGCACCCTCGAGGAAAAGATCGATCCCTACATGCGTCCGCTTTACGACGCCCTTTTTGACATGATGGATCGCGAGCGCACCGATGAGCTTATGGAGCGCGGCGTGATCGAGATCGCCCCGCTTGCCTACATGCGCGGCCGCACGCTGAGTGATGCCTTCGTGGTGCTCGACGAGGCGCAAAATACCACGCCCGAGCAGATGAAGATGTTCCTGACGCGCCTGGGCTTCAACTCCAAGTTCGTGATTACCGGCGACCTGAGTCAGCGCGACCTGGTTGGTCGTCGCGGCGGTCTTGCTGACGTTGAGCAGATTTTAGGCCGTGTCGACGATGTCGCATTTTCGCACCTCGAGCGTGCCGACGTGGTGCGCCATGCCTTGGTGGGACGTATCGTCGAGGCATACGATACTTATGATGATGTGCGCGAGAAACGCGCACGTGACCGAAAGGAGTCCCGTTGAGTGTATTGATCAGCAACGATGCCGAGCTCGATACGCTGCTCGACGCGCAGGAGGTGGAGCACATCTGCGAGGTTGTGCTTGCCGCCGAGAGCGTTGAGCGTGAAGTCGAGATTTCCCTTTCGTATGTCGACGAGGACGAGATGCACGAGCTCAACCACGAGTGGCGCGGCATCGACCGCACTACCGATGTGCTCTCGTTTGAATGCGACTCGGCCTTTGACGGTGACATTCCCGCCGATGAGACGCTCGAGCTCGGCGATATCATCTTGGCCCCGGAGGTCATTGCCCGTCAGGCCCCCGGTTTTGGCAATAGCCCCGCTGACGAGTGCCGTCTGATGCTCGTTCACGGCATGCTGCACCTGCTGGGCTATGACCATATCGAGGACGACGAGGCCGAGGTCATGGAGGCCCGCGAGGACGCCATCCTGCGCGATCTGGCGCTCGAGCGCGGCGAGGACCCCAAGCTAGTCCATGTCGGCCCCATCACCAACCACGCCCACGACTAGGAGCCGTCTATGATTCCCGGATCTAACAAGGACCATCCGTCCTTCTTAAAGTCGTTTTCCTACGCCATGGAGGGCTTCGTCACCGCAGTAAAGACCGAGCGCAACATTAAGGTCATGCTCGTTGCGGGCGTGTGTACCGTCATTGCCGGCTGCATCGTGGGGCTCGACATTGCCGAGTGGGCCACGATTATCATCTGCTGTGGCTTGGTGATTCATGGCGAGCTGTGTAACACCGCCATGGAGGCCATCGTCGACCTGGCGACCCAGGAGCTCCATCCGCTGGCCAAGCGTGCGAAGGACATTGCCGCCGCCTCTGTATACGTTCTTTCCATCACCGCCGCGATTGTGGGCTTGCTGGTATTTGCCCACGCGCTCGGCTTTATTTAGAAAGGGATTCCCATGTCCGACAATATGCAGCCTACCGATGAGATTTTGGACGACGAGTCCCTGGACGCGGTGGATACCGAGGAGCTCGAGGATGTCGAGGAGTTCGACCCGTTTGAGGGCATGAGCGACGAGGAGCTCGACGCCCTGTGCGACGAGGACGATAGCCTCGCGGGCTTTGGCGACGTTGAGCCCGGTTTCCGCAGCGGCTTCGTGGCCCTGGTCGGCCGCCCCAATGCCGGTAAGTCCACGCTGCTCAACGCCTGCTATGGCAAAAAGGTTGCCATCACCTCGCCGGTGGCCCAGACGACCCGCCGCCGCATGCGCGCCGTGGTCAATCGTCCCGGTTACCAACTGGTCTTTGTCGATACCCCGGGTATTCACAAACCCAAGGATGGTTTGGGATCCGAGCTCAACAAGAGCGCGCTGTTCGAGCTGAACGATGTCGATGTCGTCGCGTTTTTGATTGATGCCACCAAGCCGATCGGCAGGGGAGACGCCTGGGTTGCCGAGCGCGTCAAGAATGCCCGTTCCAAGAAGGTTCTGGTGCTCACCAAGGCCGATGAAGCCGACCCCGCACAGGTCATGGAGCAGCTTAAGGCCGCCCACGAGCTCATGGAATATGACGACGAGATCGTGACGTCGTCGGTCAAGAACTTCAACGTCGATGCCTTTATCGAGACCGTCGCTCACTTTTTGCCCGAGGGTCCGCGTTGGTTCCCCGAGGACATGGGTACCGACGCTTCCGACGAGACCCTCGTTGCCGAGTTTGTGCGCGAGAAGGTCTTGCGCCGCACCCGTGATGAGATTCCGCACTCCGTTGGCGTGATTTGCGATGCGCTCGAGCAGACTAAGAAGGTGCTGCGCGTGCACGCCACCATTTACGTCGAGCGCGAGGGCCAGAAGGGCATCATCATCGGCAAGGGCGGCGAGATGATCAAGCATATCGGCATCGACGCCCGTCGCGATCTTGAGCGTATCTTTGGCACGCAGGTCTTTTTGGAGCTGGACGTGAAGGTCAAGGCCGGCTGGCGCGACGACGAGGCCCAGATTCGCCGTTTTGGCTATAACGCCGAGGATTAAGGGCGAGCGGCGCGCATGGCAGGCTCCCGGACTTATCGCACCAAGGTGCTCGTCCTCGACAAGACGAAGCTCAAAGAGACGGACCTGATCCTGACGATGCTTGACGAGCGGGGTCGGCAGGTTCGTGCCGTGGCAAAGGGTGCGCGTAAGCCCGGCGGGCGGTTGGCGGCGCGCTGCGAGCTGTTCTGTACCGTCGATATGCTGCTCGCGCATGGACGGTCGCTCGACGTGGTTTCCCAGGCCGAGCTTATGGAGGCGCCGCTCGGCGCTGCGCCCGATTACGAGACGACCTGCGCCGCAAGCGCAATCGCCGAGGTCGCGCGCGTGTGCTCGTTCGAGGATGCCGAGGACCCGTTTACCTTTGCCATCACGCAGCGAGCGCTTGCCCTGGTGGGCAGCGGACTCGACACGGCGCATATGGATCTACTCGTGGCGGCATATGTCTTTAAGCTGTTGTCGCACGTTGGCTACCGACCCGATTTTTCGGCCTGTGTGCTGTGCGGAGATCCCATGCTGTCGTATTTTTCGCCCCAGGCGGGCGGTCTCATGTGCGGGTCGTGCGCGTCGAGCGTTCCGGGTGCCGAACTGGTGTCGACCGGCGAGGTCGCGTGGCTGCGCGCCCTCATGTCCATGACCTTCGATGCACTCATGGCCGAGAGGATCGATCCCCATACCGCTGCATTTTTGTTGGGGCTTTCGCATGTTTGGGCTGCGACGCACACCGATCAGCGCCTCCCTGCGATGGAATTCATGTTGGGTCGGTGATGATGCGCAGGCGCGGGTTGCTTGTGGTAACATACCGACCTGTTGGTACCTCGACCTTGGTTGCTCGCTCCACCGGCGGCTTCCCAGTCCGAGGCGAATCGAGTCGCCCGAGGGCGACGTAAAACGAAAGGTGAAACAATGACTGTTTCCAAAGAGCGCAAGGCGGAGCTGACTGCCCAGTTCGGTAACACCCCGGTCGACACCGGCAACCCCAAGGTTCAGGTCGCCATCCTGACCGAGCGCATCAAGGAGCTGACCGAGCACATGAAGTCCCACCAGAAGGACTTCCACACCCGTCGTGGTCTGCTCATGCTCGTCGGCCGTCGTCGTCGTCTTCTCTCCTACATCAAGAAGAGCGACATCGTCGAGTACCGTGAGCTCATCAAGGCTCTGGGCATCCGCGACAACATCCAGTAAGGATTTGTACATGCTAAGAGCGTCCTGCGCAGCGGGGCGCTCTTTTTGTGTAAGGGCGTGAACAATCACGCTCTGAAGCGTGGCGGGGGCAGGGGGCCCACGTCACATGAGAAGCCCGCAGGCAAGGGGCCTGTGGGGTAAAGGAGAACAATGACACTCGTATCCAAGACCTTTGAGCTGTACGGCAAGACCTACACCTTTGAGTCCGGCGAGCTTGCCAAGCAGGCCACCGGCGCCTGTCTGGTCAAGCAGGGCGACACCACGATGCTCGACACCGTGGTCGTCTCCAAGGAGCGCAAGAACTATGACTTCTTCCCGCTGACCGTCGACTTCAACGAGAAGATGTACGCCGCCGGCCGCATCCCGGGTGGCTACCTCAAGCGTGAGGGCCGTCCCAGCGAGAAGGCCACGCTCACCGCTCGCATGATCGACCGTCCGATTCGCCCGAGCTTCCCGGACGGCTTCCGCAACGAGGTGCACATCGTCGCCACCTCGCTCGTCGCCGACCAGGTCAACCCCTTCGATGTCATCAACGTCATGGGTGCTTCCCTGGCCATGACGCTCGGCGGCGTGCCCTTCGAGGGCCCGCTTGCCTGCGTGCGCATCGGCCGCAACGTGGAGACCGGCGAGTTTATCGTCAACCCCACCTATGAGGAGCGCGAGAACTCCGATCTGGACCTGGAGCTGGGCGGATCCGCCGACTTCATCTCGATGGTCGAGGCCGGCGCCGAGGAGATCTCCGAGGACGACATGCTCGCCGCCATGAAGTTTGGCCAGGAGGCCCTTGCTGCTTTCTGCCAGGCTCAGGACGAGTTTGTCGCCGAGTGGGAGCAGGTCAACGGCCCCATCGTCAAGAAGGAGTACCCGCTCGACCAGCCCGTCGAGGAGGTCCAGGAGCGCATCTTCGCTCACTATGACGAGATGGCAGCTGCCCTGCGCGACGCCGACAAGCTCTCCCGTATCGGTAAGGTCGAGGCTCTGAAGGAGTCCATCCGCGCCGAGTTCACCGAGGAGGAGCAGGCCGCTTGGGAGCGCGAGATCCCCGTGGCGCTCAAGAAGCTCGAGAAGAAGGCCATGCGCACCATGGTCGTCGAGACCGGCGAGCGCGTCGACGGCCGTGCCGCCGACGAGATCCGTCCCATCATGGTGAAGGACAACTACCTGCCGCTCGTTCACGGCTCCGGCCTGTTCCAGCGTGGCCAGACGCAGGTGCTTTCCGTCCTGTCGCTCGGCATGCTCAACGAGGGCCAGCGTCTGGATACCATCGAGCCCACCGAGGGCAAGCGCTACATGCACCACTACAACTTCCCGCCGTTCTGCACCGGCGAGACCGGCCGCATGGGCAGCCCCAAGCGCCGCGAGATCGGTCACGGCAACCTGGCCGAGCGCGCTCTGCTTCCGGTGCTTCCCGACGAGAACGAGTTCCCCTACGCCATCCGCGTCGTCTCCGAGGTCATGGAGTCCAACGGCTCCTCTTCGATGGCTTCGACTTGCGGCTCCACGCTCGCCCTTATGGATGGCGGCGTGCCCATTAAGCGCCCGGTCTCCGGTATCGCCATGGGCCTGATCCAGGAGGAGGGCAAGACCGTGGTTCTGTCCGACATCCAGGGTCTCGAGGACTTCCTGGGCGACATGGACTTTAAGGTCACCGGCACCACCGAGGGCATCACCGCCCTGCAGATGGACAACAAGGCCACCGGCCTCACCTTCGACATCCTGGCCCGCGCCCTGCAGCAGGCCAAGGAGGGTCGCGCCTTCATTCTGCAGAAGATGCTCGATGTGATCCCCGAGCCGCGTCACACCACGCGCAGCACCGCTCCGCGTATCGTCTCCATCCAGGTTCCGACCGACAAGATCCGCGACGTCATCGGTTCCGGCGGTAAGGTCATTCGCGGCATCCAGGACGAGACCGGCGCTTCGGTCGACATCCAGGAGGACGGCACCGTCTTTGTCGGCGGCACCGGCGAGTCCGTGGACCAGGCCGTCGAGCGTATCAAGCTCATCATCAAGGTTCCCGAGCCGGGCGAGGAGTACACCGGTCGCGTGGTCTCCATCCAGCCCTTCGGCGCCTTCGTTAACCTGCTGCCCGGCAAGGATGGCCTGCTGCACATCTCCCGCGTCGCCAAGGGCCGTGTGGAGAAGGTCGAGGACGTCCTCAACGTCGGCGACGAGGTCAAGGTCGTCGTCATTGAGGTCGACGATCGTGGCAAGATCTCGCTCGATCGTCTTGACAAGCCCGAGGCCCCGGCTCGCGCCGAGGGTGCCTCCGAGGGCGACGGCGAGCACTTCCAGCGTCGTGAGCGTCCGCGTCGCGAGCGCTCCGAGCGTAGCGACCGTCCGCGCCGTCCCGGCGACAACGGAGGCCGCAAGCCCCGCCGTCACCACGACGCCGAGTAACAGCCGTACATAATCAGCTCAACAAGGGCGACTCCGGACAGGGGTCGCCCTTTTGCTTGCGCCCGGGAGGGCCGCATATGATGTTTCCTGCTCTACAGTCCTGCGCAAGAAGGAAAGCACATTATGTGCTTTCCTTTGCGTGCGGAACTCGCGATAAACGTCATATGCGTCCCTCCCGGGCGCAAGCAAAAGGGCTGGTTAGTGCCGCTCGCTATTTAGTTAGACAGTCTATTCAGTAGTCAGATTTCAGATCAGTAGATAGACACAGCAGTATTTCCCCTGATAAAACCTACCAAAATAAACCTATCTCATATTGGCAGGTCAGGGCTCTGCGGTCCCGGCACGGGCTAAGTTTATCGCGAGTTCCGCACGAACAGGAGGCCACTTAATGTGGCCTCCGTCGTGAGCAGGACTGTAGAGCAGGAAACTTAGCCCGTGCCGGGGCCGCTGAGCCCTGACCGGCGGGATACACAGGTTCAGATGGGGCTTTGATGCATGGGTGGTCTGTTGTTGTGCAAATGGGTATCATACTGTGGTTACTGCGTCGACTCTATGATGCATGTTTGTACGTTCCCGGCGGTCGGTTTGCCAGAAGCGCCCCGTCGGTTGTTCCAGACCCGTTTCGAAGAAAGGAAACCACACTAACCTATGGCAGCTAAAAAATCATCTCCCTTGAAGATCATTCCGCTCGGCGGCCTTGACGGCATCGGCAAGAACATGACGGTCTTCGAGTGCGGCGACGACATGGTGCTCGTCGATGCCGGTCTCATGTTCCCGGATGACTCCCAGCCCGGTATCGACCTGGTTCTTCCCGACTACACCTATGTCCTGGAGAACGAGGAGAAGCTCCGCGGTATCGTCGTCACCCACGGCCACGAGGACCACACCGGTTCGCTTCCGTACCTGCTGCAGGACCTCAACAACAAGGTGCCCATCTTTTCGAGCAAGCTGACGCTTGGCTTTATCGAGGGCAAGCTTTCTGAGTTCCGCATCCGCGCGCCCAAGTTCCGTGAGGTCAAGGGCGGCAGCCACGTCAATTTGGGTGGCATCTCGCTCGACTTCTTCTCGATGACGCACTCCATCCCCGGCGCTCTGGGCGTGTTCATCCGCACCAACCAGGGCACCGTTATGCACACCGGCGACTTTAAGCTCGACCAGACGCCCATCGATGGTGTCACGCCCGACTATGCCGCTATCAGCCGCTTTGCCAAGCAGGGCATCGACCTGCTGCTGTCCGACTCCACCAACGCCACGGTTCCCGGCTTTACTAAGTCCGAGGCCGAGGTTGGACCCAACCTGCTGCACGCCATCAAGAACGCCCCGGGTCGCGTGTTCGTCGCGTCGTTCTCGAGCCACATTCATCGCCTGCAGCAGATCTGCGATGCCGCCCGCAAGTGCGGCCGTAAGGTCGTTGTGACCGGTCGCTCCATGCTCACCAACACCCGCGTCGCGCGCGAGCTGGGCTACCTCAACATCGACGATGCCGATATCATCGATGCCTTCGATATCGATAACCTGCCCGACGACAAGATCGTCGTCATGTGCACCGGTTCGCAGGGCGAGCCGCTGTCGGCCCTGTCCCGCATGGCCAATGGCGAGCACAAGACGCTCTCTATCCACGAGGGCGATACCGTCATCCTCTCGGCAACTCCTGTTCCCGGCAACGAGAAAGCCGTCCAGCAGGTCGTCAACAGCCTGGCCAAGCTCGGCTGCGACGTGTGGGATAAGAACCGCGCTCTTGTCCACGTCTCGGGCCACGGCAGCCAGGAGGAGCTTAAGCTCCTGATGGCCATGGCCAAGCCCACGTACTTTATGCCGGTTCACGGTGAGGCCGTGCATCTGCGCGCCCATGCCCAGCTGGCCCGCAAGATGGGCATCAAGGACGATCATATCTTTATCCTCGATAACGGCGACACGCTCGAGATGCGCGGTGGTATCGTCAAGCGTGGTACGCCCGTCGAGTCCGGCGTCGTCTACGTCGACGGCCTGCGTATCGGCGATACCGACCCCATCGTCCTGCGCGATCGCCAGAAGCTCGCCAATGACGGTATGGTCACGGCCGTTGCCATCGTCTCGCTCAAGCACAAGAAGATCGAGGCCATCGAGTTCTCGGGCCGCGGTGTCTCGTTTGCCATCGACGACCAGTTCTCCGAGGATGCCTCCGCATCCATTATGAAGACGATCGAGAAGGGCAAGTTTAGCTTTACGAGCAGCGGCTCCGATGCCATTCGCAAGGCCGTGCGCGATTCGCTCTCCAACTTTATTTGGAGCCGTACGCGCACCCGTCCGATGATCATCCCGGTCGTCATGGAGGTTTAGTTTGGCGCGCGGATCTGCACAAAACGCCAAAGGCAATAAGGCCAATAACCAACCGGCATCTGCTAAGGGTGCCGGTTCCCATCTGCGTGCCAATAAGGGCCACGAGGCCGACTTCGACGATTTTGAGCCCTTGGTCGAGCCCTCGGCCAACCGCGATATCGCCGGCGTGGTCATCGCCGTTTTGGCGATTGCGTCCTTCATTGCCGTGATTTCGCCGGCGACCGCACCCGTTACGGCTGCGGTTGCTGGTTTCTACCACCTGGGCTTTGGTCTGGGCGCCTACGTGCTGCCGATCGTCATTTTGCTGTTTGCCGCCACACTCTTTTTAGGCGAGGACTCGCCGCTCAACGTGCGCTCTGTTGCGGGCGGCGCCGTGGTCTTTATCGCCGTCGTTTCCATTCTTTCGCTGATGGTGCCGGGTACGAGTGTCTCGTGTGACCTTATGTTCACGCCGCAAAATTTGTCCGCCTCGGGTGGCTACATCGGTGCGTTTATTGCGAGTGCGCTGCAGAATGCCCTGGGTAAGCCTATCGCGATGGTAGTCCTGTTGGGCCTTGTCGTCGTGGGCTTGGTCATCATCGGCTTTTCGGTTGGCGGCGTGCTGCGCTCTGCTCGCGACCGTGCGGCCGATTTTGCCGAGCGCCGTCGTGCCGATGTTAACGCGAGTCCGTGGGGTGACGACGAAGCCCTGTCGGTGCCCGGCGTTGCCCGTCCGCACCTGAGCATTCTTCGTCAAAAGGGCTCCGATGCTGCAGTGACCACGGTCATGGGCAACGATGTGGACCCGGTTTTGGACAATGACGACGAGGACGAGGATCCGTTTGTCGACGTATCCGATGCCGTGGAGGCCGAGCGCGCTAAGACGACGCTGCTGCCGCGCCGCCATGCCAAGAAGGGCAAGGCTGCGCCTAAGCTCAATACGAGTGAGCCCGACCCGTCTTGGTCCGATAGCGAGATTGAGCTCACTGAGGGCGATGACGAGGACGACGAGGCGCCGATTGAGACCGCAAAGACAACTTTGCTGCCGAGTCGCCATGCCAAGCGCGAACAGGTAACCGGCCAGCTTTCGATGGAAGACGACCCCGATAAGATTGACGAGTCCGAGCCGCCGTTTGCCGTGAATCCTGTCTCGGCAGCACCTCAGATTCCCGACTTCTTGAAGCATCCCAAGGTTGCCGATGCGCCTGCCTCGAGTGCTGTCGGATCGGCTGCGGCTAGGGATGGGGGAGCGGACGGCGGCGCCGCAGATAACGAGGGCGAAGAAGAGGATGGCCTTAAGCTTCCGCCACTCGAAATCCTGCATGCCAACCCGCAGTCGGCGTCCTCCGCGTCTTCTGACAAGGAGCTGGAACAGACTGCCGAGTCGCTTCAGTCCACGTTGCTTGAGTTTGGCCGCAGTGCCCGCGTGGTCGGCTGGATCGCCGGCCCCACGGTGACGACCTTTAAGCTGCAACCTGGCGAGGGCGAGCGCGTGAGCAAGATCTCGAGCCTCGAGGACGATATCGCGCTTTCGCTCGCTGCCCAGTCGGTGCGTATCTTTGCCCCGATCCCCGGCACCTCGCTCGTGGGCATCGAGATCCCCAATCGCAAGCGCCAGAACGTCAACCTGGGCGACGTGCTGCCCTATGTGAAGGGCGGTCCGCTCGAGCTCGCAATCGGGCGCGATGCCGAGGGCACGCCGGTCGTCGCCGACCTTGCCAAGATGCCCCACCTGCTGATCGCCGGTACCACTGGTTCCGGTAAGTCGGTCATGATTAACTCCATCATCACGACCTTGCTCATGCGCGCGCTTCCCGAGGACGTTCGCCTGATCATGGTCGACCCCAAGCGCGTCGAGCTTGCGGGCTATAACGGTCTGCCGCATCTCTATGTGCCCGTGGTGACCGAGCCCAAGCAGGCCGCGAGCGCTCTGCAATGGGCCGTGTCCGAGATGGAGCGTCGCCTGAAGGTCTTCGAGCGCCTTAACGTTCGTAAGATTTCGACCTATAACGAAAAGCAGGCCGCCGGCGAGTTTGAGCATTACGACAACCCGCCGCTAAAGATGCCCTACTTGGTCATCATCATTGACGAGCTCTCGGACCTGATGATGGTCGCCGGTAAGGATGTCGAGGCCTCGATCGTGCGTATCGCCCAGCTGGGCCGTGCCGCCGGTATTCATCTTATCGTGGCCACGCAGCGCCCCAGTTCCAATGTGGTGACGGGCCTTATCAAGGCCAACATCACCAACCGCATCGCCTTTAACGTCGCCACGGGCATCGACTCGCGCGTCATCATCGACCAGATGGGTGCCGAAAAGCTCACCGGTTTGGGCGACATGCTGTTCTCCAAGGTCGACTGGGGCAAGCCCCGCCGTATCCAGGGCTGCTTTGTCTCGGATGACGAAATCAACGAGATTGTCGAGTTCGTCAAGTCGCAGAGCGAGCCCGACTACCACGAGGAGATCCTGTCTGCCGTGGCGCCCGCTTCCATGTCCATGGCGGGTGGCGGCGGCATTGTCCGTACCGGAGTCGCCGAGCCGCAAGACGATGATCCGCTCATCTGGGAAGCCGCCCATATTGTGGTGGATTCGCAGCTTGGCTCCACATCTGGCCTGCAACGCCGCCTGAAGGTTGGCTATGCGCGTGCCGGGCGTATTATGGACATGCTGGAAGAAAAGGGTGTCGTCGGCCCGCCCGACGGTTCCAAGCCGCGCGAGGTCCTGTTGGACGAGGAGGGGCTTGCCGCGCTGGAATCTGTCGACGCCGAGATGGCACGTGAAGATCGTGAGTTTGGAGGATTCTGATGGCTGCACGCTTTGGTGACATGCTGCTCGAGCAGCGTCGCCGAATGGGCCTTTCCATTCAGCAGGTCGCCAACACCATCAAAATCAGGCCGCAGATCATCGAGTTTTTCGAGACCGGTAACTTTGCTTCGATGCCGCCGCGCGGCTATGCGCAGGGCATGATTTCGAGCTATGCTCGCTTTTTGGGCCTCAATCCGCGCGAGGTCGTCAATGCCTACTTTGACGACCTGATGGCATACGAACGCGAGACGTCCCAGCAGGGCGGTCGTTTTCAGGACGCCGCTGGCTACGTCAATTCGCGCTCCTCGGTCGATAACGGGCGCTTCCTGATGGTTCAGGGCGGTCGTTCGACCCGCTATGGACAGCGTCCTCAGCAGGCCGGTTATATTACCGAGACGGGTTCGGGCGAGGAGATTCGCTCACAGCGTGACCGGTTCCGCAGTACGCCGATGCCTGAGGACCGTGCGCTTCCCGCTGCCCGCGGCGTGGCGCGTGACCCTCGTGCCGGCTACGGCGACGGCGGCTATTCCGATCGCGGTTACCGTGGTGCCTCTACGGGACGCTCTCGCGGTGGCTATGCGGATGCCGATACCACGCAGGTAACGCCGCGTCTTCGCTCTCAATCACAGCCGTATGGCCAGCGCTCTTCGGCTCCGCGTTCGGGCCAGCGTGGCTATCAAGGCCGCGGTGAACTTGCGCCCCGCTCGGGTCAGCGCAGCCTTCAGGGCCAGGGTGGCTATCGCGGCCGTTCCGATAGCAATCGTGGTCGTATGCCTCAGGGAGGCGGCCGCAACAGTTCCAGTCGTGGACGCGGCGGATCACGTACTCCTCAAAACAACGGGCTCGATCCGCGTATCGTCTACGCCGGCATCGGTGCCGTGGTGTTTCTGCTGATTGTGCTCATCGTGGTGCTTCTGCGCGGCTGCGCATCTTCGACGCCCGAGACCACGCCCGAGACGCCCGCTGCTACCAAGACGACGACCAAGAAGTCTTCTAAGAAGTCCGAAACGGTCGACGAGGACGAAGACACCGATGAGGCGACGGATGAGTCGACTGATTCGGACGCTACTAAGACGACGGCCAAGAAGGAAGAGAACGAGGTCACGAAGGTCAAAGTCTCCGTTGCCAAGGGAAAGACCGCGTGGATTGAGGTCAAGGTTGACGGCAAGTCGGTCTATGGCGCCCAGGCGACTGGCCCCTTTGAGCAGGAGTACACGCCCGAGTCCTCGATCGAGATCACCACGTCCAAGCCTTCCGATGTCACCGTTACCAAGAACGGTGAAAAGGTTCGTTACGATACTAAGACCTCGGGCGTGGCGCGTGTGACGATCACCGTTCCCAAGAAGGAGACGTCTGATTCCGAGAATGGTGAAAGTTCTGATGGTACCGACACCACCGATGGTACCGATACCACCGACGGTACCGATGCCCAGTCCACGGATGGCGCCGATACCGCAACTGACGGTCAGACACCCACCGATTCTACCGACAATTCGTACGATAGCTACTAGGCCGCTCGTACGCGAAAGGAAACATCATGGCTAAAGATTCCAGCTTCGACGTCGTGTCCGAGGTCAACATGCAAGAGGTCGACAACGCCTTCCAGCAGACCACGCGCGAGATTTCCCAGCGCTATGACCTTAAGGATTCCGGCGCCACGATCGAGCTTTCGAAGGGCGACAGGCTCTTTACGATTAACGCCCCGGCCGATTTTGTCTCCAAGCAGATTATCGACGTGCTGAGCTCCAAGCTCATCAAGCGCGGCATCGACCTCAAGGCTGTCTCGTGGGATGCTCCGCAGGCGGCATCGGGCGGCACCGTGCGCGTGCTCGGCCATATCGTCGAGGGTATCGACCAGGCGACCGCCAAGAAGATCAACAAGGACATCAAGGACCAAAAGCTCAAGGTCAAGGTGACCATCGAGGCCGACAAGCTGCGTGTTTCCTCTGCTTCGAAGGACGCGTTGCAGACCGTGATCCAGTTCCTGCGCGACCAGGACTACGGCCAGCCGCTGCAGTTCACCAACTACCGCTAATATCAATCGAAAGGACCGCTCTCCAACATGGATACACCGTTGGGCTCCGTGCTCTACATCACCCTCGGGTGCGCTAAGAACGAGGTTGACACCGACCGCATGCGTTCTCTTTTGACCGCCGCGGGCTACGAGGAGGCATTCGACCCGCAGGATGCCGATATCGTCATCGTCAATACATGCTCGTTCCTCGCCTCCGCAACGTCCGAGAGCATCGAGACCACGCTCGAGCTCGCCAACGAGGTTCAGGACGGTGTTCGTTCTTGCCCCATCGTTATGTGCGGCTGCGTGCCGTCGCGCTATGGCGATGACCTGCCTGACGAGCTGCCCGAGGTCGCTGCCTTTGTGAAGGCCGACGAGGAAGACGGCATCGTGGCGGTCATCGATGGCGTGCTGGGTGTCGAGCGTGAGATTGCAGCCTATATCCCGCAGGTCAAACGTACCGTCGAGGGTGCTGTCGCCTACGTCAAGATTTCCGATGGCTGCAACCGCTTCTGCAGCTTCTGCATGATTCCCTATATCCGCGGTCGCTATCATTCGCGCAATGCCGAGAGCATCATCTCCGAGGTGCGCGACCTGGTTGCCGGCGGTGTGCGCGAGATCGTGCTGATCGGCCAGGACACGGGCATCTGGGGTACCGACTTTGCCGACGAGGACGTCGCCGATGGCTCGCCGCGCAATCTGGCGCAGCTGCTGCGTGCCGTCGCCGAGGCCGTGCGCCCGCACAACGTCTGGGTCCGCGTGCTCTATCTGCAGCCCGAGGGCATGACTGACGAACTCATCGAGACGATTCGCGATACGCCCGAGGTGCTGCCCTATATCGATATCCCCGTGCAGCACTGCGACGCGCGCATTCTCAAGGCCATGCGTCGCTCCGGTTCGCGCCAGGAGCTTGAGGATCTGTTCCGCGACCTTCGCGAGCGTATCCCCGGCATCGTGATTCGTTCCACGGCCATGGTCGGCTTCCCGACCGAGACCGACGACGAGTTCCGCGACCTTATCGACTTTATGGACACCGTCGGCTTTGACTACACGAGTGTCTTTGCCTACTCGCAGGAGGAGGGCAGCCTGGCCGCTAAGATGGAGGGTCAGGTCGACGAAGAGGTCAAGCTCGAGCGCGCCCAGGAGGCCAGGGACCTGGCCGAGTCGCTCGGTTTTGCCGCCACCGCCGCACATGTGGGCGAGCGCGCCCAGGTAATCGTCGACGGTATCGAAGAGACCGAGGATGGCGCCGAGCTGATCGGCCATGCCTGGTTCCAGGCGCCCGATTCCGATGGCGCGGTGCATCTGGACGCCAGCGAGGCGTCCGTGGGCGATATTCTGACCGTCGAGTTTACCGATAGCTTCTGCTATGAGCTTATCGGTCATGTTGTGGAGTAGGAGAGCGTCGTGGCTAACGAGAGCAATAAGGAACTGACGAGTGTCTGGACGCCCGCCAACATCGTGACGTGCGTTCGCATCGTCTTTATCCCGGTGTTCATGATTGTGTCGGCGCTTTCTCACACGAGTGTTGCCGGTACGGATTGGAGCACCTTCGACGGCCCGCTCGCCGCTGCTGCCTTCATTCTGTATGTGATCCTGTCGTGCACCGATAAGGTCGACGGTTATCTGGCGCGTTCGCGCAACGAGATCACCGACTTCGGTAAGTTCTTGGACCCCATCGCCGATAAGCTGCTCGTGTTCTCGGCCCTGCTGCTGTTCTTGGATTTTGGCGCGGTGACCGTGTGGTCCGTGTTCATTATCCTGTTCCGTGAGCTTCTGGTGAGCGCCCTTCGCATGGTTGCGAGTGCGGCCGGCGTGGTCGTTGCGGCCGATAAGCTCGGCAAGTACAAGACGGCAACCACGATGGTCTCCATCTGCGGTTACCTGTGCGTTTTTGCTATGGCCGGCTTGCACCTTGGCCCGGTGGCGCTGACGCTCGGCATCTACTCGGTGTCGCGCTTCCTGTACGCCGTTGCCGTTGTCCTGACCGTTATCTCGGGCGCCCAGTACTTCTGGAACTGCCGCAAGATCGTCTTTTCGGTCTAGGTCCTGGTGGGTATGACGGACTCTTTTGAGCAGATTTCCGCACATAACGAGGAGCTGGCGCGCGAAATTGTCGAGCGCGCGAGCGCTCGGGGCGTGACGGTTTCGACGGCTGAGTCGCTGACGGCGGGTATGATCGCCTCGACTATTGCCGATATCCCGGGCGCCTCGGCGGTGCTGCGTGGCGGTGCGGTGACCTATTGCGATGAGATTAAGCATCGCGTTCTTGGTGTTGAGCAGGAGACGCTCGACCGCTATACCGCGGTGTCGCATCAGACCGCGCGCGAGATGGCGGTGGGTTCGCTGGAGCTGTACCAGAGCGATATTGCAGTGAGCGCAACGGGTTATGCCGGCCCCGGCGGTGGCACTGAGGACGATCCGGCTGGCACTTTCTATATTGGCTGGGCGTATCGTTCCGCCGATGGGGGCGTGCCGGTCGTGGACTCTGTGCGCTGCCACTATGAGGGCGACCGTTCGTGTGTTCGTGCCCATGCGGTCGCGGAGGCATTGGGACGCATTGCCCTTGTGCTCAACTCTATGGAATAGACGTGTTTTAAGGGGCCTCTGGGCCCCTTAATTGTGGAGATAGGGACCTTAGGCTCATTTGGCGTTTGCGCTGGTTGTAGACGTATTCTTGCCTTCCTTGCTCTTATTTGTTCCTTTGTGGTCAAGCATTTGGTCAGTGTTTGGTCGGCGTTTGGTTGGGTTTTGGAAAGACTGCCTGTATATGATTGGCCTGAACGGTTGACCACGAACAGCCGTTCGTTTATTATCGATGCAGGTTGTTAAGAGGAGGGCTATTCATGGCCAAGAATTCAGGTCCCGTACGTACCGTTCATGCTCGCACGACGGGTAAAGAGCGCGATGAGATGATCGCCACCACCAAGGCCGAGATTGAGAAGAAATTCGGCCAGGGTTCCATCATGAGGTACGGCGACGGTGGTCCCGAGCTCGAGGTCGAGGCCATTCCCACGGGTGCTCTGGCACTCGATGCCGCGCTGGGTATCGGCGGCGTGCCGCGCGGCCGTATCGTCGAGATTTACGGTCCTGAGTCCTCCGGTAAGACGACGCTTTCGCTCGAGATCCTGGCCGAGGCCCAGGCAATGGGTGGCGTTGTGGCATTTATCGATGCCGAGCACGCGCTCGATCCCACGTATGCCGCGCGCATCGGCGTGGATATCGACGAGGTACTGATTTCCCAGCCCGATACGGGTGAGCAGGCGCTCGAGATCGTTGACATGCTCGTGCGTTCCGGCGCCATCGATGCCATCGTCGTCGACTCCGTCGCCGCGCTGACCCCGCGTGCCGAGATCGAGGGAGAAATCGGCGATACTACGGTCGGTCTTCAGGCTCGCCTGATGAGCCAGGCGCTCCGCAAGCTCGCCGGCTCGCTGTCCAAGTCCAACACGACGTGCATCTTCATTAACCAGCTGCGTGAGAAGATCGGCGTCATGTTCGGCAACCCCGAGACTACGACGGGCGGCCGCGCCCTTAAGTTCTTCTCTTCGGTGCGTATCGACATTCGCCGTATCGACAGTATTAAGCTTAAGGACGAGGTTATCGGTAACCGCGTGCGCGCCAAGGTCGTTAAGAACAAGGTGGCAGCTCCGTTCCGTTCTGCTGAGTTCGACATCATGTACGGTACGGGCATCTCTAAGGAGGGCTCGATTCTGGACATGGCTGTCGAGTGCGGCATTTGCAAGAAGATGGGCTCCTGGTTTGCCTATGGCGAGGATAAGCTCGGCAACGGTCGCGAGGCCGCCAAGGCGTTCCTGCGCGAACACCCCGATTGTGCCGACGAGATTGAGCATAAGGTTCGCCTTGCCTGTGGACTTGAGTTTGATGACGATGCTCCGTCCGAGGTCGAGCTGACCGATCAGCCTGCGCCTGAGGAGTTTGACGAGCTTTACGCCATCGATGGTTCCGCCATGCTCGATGATGACGACGAGTAGCGGTTACGCTCATGTCGTATACGGTGACCGAGGCCACGGTCGTCTTTCCCGATAAGAAGGCGGCCTCCTCGTTCTCGAACGGGTATGCGTCCAAAAAGCCTTGCGCACATATCGATTGTGAGCTTGAGGGCGGTTTTGAACGGTCCATTTGGATTCCCGTGCGGGTCGCGCGGCTGTATGTCAAAAACCGCCCCGATCTTCCCTGTGATTGGGACAACTTCCGTGAGGCGGTGCAGCTCATTGAGCGTAAATGTGCACTTACCATGGTGACCGAGATGTTATCGCGCCGCGACCATGCGACGGGTGAGGTCCGTGACAAGCTGGCTCGCTACGGCTTTCACCAGCCTGCGATCGATTTCGCCGTCGAGCGCGCCACCGAGTATCGTTTTTTAGACGAGAGCCGCTTTTGCTCGTACTTTATCGAGGAGCGCAAGCGGCGCGGTTGGGGACAGCGCAAAATCGAGACCGAGCTCAAGCGCCGTCATGTCGTGCTCGATGACATTCCCGGTTATCCCGAGGATTATTTTGCCGTCGAAGACGATTTGGCGCGTGCGTCAGCCCTGCTCGCCAAGCGGCGTGTTCCAGAGACGCGCGCATTCGAAAAACTGGTTCGGTTTTTGATGGGCAAGGGCTTCTCGTATCACGTCGCCGCCGATGCCGTTAAGGCACGTCTCGATGCCGAACGCGAGGAATGTGCGGTTTAGGCGTATGTGTTTTGTGGCCCTGCCGTTCACCGTGTTTTAGCCGCCGTGCCGGGGCCATTTATTTGACAGTTGTTGTGGTTCAACGTACGATAAACACTGTCATTTGCTTTGTGATATGTGCTCATCTGTGATGAGTTTGTTTATATGTTTATCTGTATCCGACCCGCATAAGCTGCGCCCATATTACTCAAATGTCGCGAGCCGTTCGTAAGGACGGTTCGCTTTGTTGTGTAACGAATCCATATAAAGGAGTGAGCATGCCTATCATCGCAGCGCTCGTTGGCATCGTTTTGGGTGCCATCGCCGCCATTGCCTACATGCGCACCGCCAAGCAGGGTAGTCTTCACGAGGCCGACGAAAAGATCCAGTCGGCACACGCACAGGCTGAGTCCCTGATCGGTGATGCTAAGCGTCAGGCCGAGACCCTCAAAAAAGAGGCTCTGCTCGAGGCTAAAGAGGAGATCATCAAGAACAAGCAGGCCGCCGAGGCCGAGGACAAGCAGCGTAAGAGCGAGATTCGTACGCTCGAGAACCGTGTGATGCAGCGCGAGGAGTCCCTTGATCGCCGAAACGACGCTCTCGACAAGCGTGAGCACCAGCTGTCCAGCCAGGCCGGTCAGGTCGAGAAGCGCTCCCGCGAGCTCGAGGAGCTCTGCGCCAAGCAGACCTCTGAGCTCGAGCGTATCGCCGACCTGACCCGCGAGGACGCCCACAAGGAGCTCCTCGATAAGGTTCGCGGCGAGGTCACCCACGAGGCTGCCACGATCATTCGCGAGTCCGAGCAGCAGGTTCGCGCCGAGTGCCACAAGACCGCCCAGGAGATTCTTTCCCTGGCGATTCAGCGCTGCGCTGCCGACCACACTGCCGAGGTCACCGTTACCTCCGTGCACATTCCCTCTGATGACCTCAAGGGCCGTATCATCGGTCGCGAGGGTCGCAACATCCGCACCTTCGAGCAGGTTTCCGGCGTCAACCTCGTGATCGACGACACGCCCGAGACCGTCGTTCTTTCGAGCTTCGACCCGGTCCGTCGTGAGACCGCCCGTGTCGCCCTCGAGAACCTCATCGCGGACGGCCGCATTCACCCTGCCCGCATCGAGGAGATGTATCACAAGGCTGCCGACCTGGTTCAGCAGCGCGTGCGCGAGGCTGGCGAGCAGGCTGCTTTCGATACCGGCATCCACGACCTGCATCCCGAGATCGTCAAGACCCTTGGTGCCCTGCGCTACCGTACCTCGTTTGGCCAGAACGTGCTTCAGCACTCCCTCGAGGTCTCTGATCTGTGCGGCGTGATGGCTTCCGAGCTTGGCCTGGACGTTGTGACCGCCAAGCGCGCCGGCCTGCTTCATGACCTGGGCAAGGCAATCGACCACGACGTCGAGGGCCCGCATGCCGTCATCGGCGCCGAGCTTGCCCGCCGTTATGGCGAGAAGCCCGTTATCGTCCACGCTATCGAAGCTCACCACGCCGATGTTGACCCCAACACGGTGCTCGATGTCCTGGTACAGGCCGCTGATGCCGTCTCTGCTTCTCGCCCCGGTGCCCGTCGCGAGTCTGCCGAGAACTACATCAAGCGCCTTGAGAAGCTCGAGGAGATCGCCAACTCCCATGACGGCGTCGAGCGTACCTATGCCATGCAGGCTGGTCGCGAGGTCCACGTCATGGTTCAGCCTGACAAGATCTCCGATGCCCAGTCCACGGTTCTGGCTCACGATATCGCCCATCAGATCGAGGAAGAGATGGAGTATCCCGGTCAGGTGCGCGTCGTCGTGATTCGCGAGAGCCGTGCTGTCGATATCGCTAAATAACATGAGCGACGCGAACGAGCTCATCTCATTTATCGCGTCGATGTCGGGGGAGGGTAACCTTCGCGTCGAGGAGAACCTTGGCGAGGGGTATGTCCGTCTCCGCGTTTCGGAGGCCGAGCGGCGCCAGGCGAAGCACGACATTCAGCATGTCGAGGATATCGTCATCGAAATGCTCCGTAATGCTCGCGATGCCGGCGCCGACAAGGTCTATCTCGCCACGACCAAGGAAGATGGCGTCCGCACGCTTGTCTTTCTGGATAACGGCTCGGGTGTTCCGCAGGATATGCAAGAGCGAATCTTCGATGCTCGCGTTACCTCAAAGCTCGAGAGCATGAAGATGGACCGTTGGGGCGTTCACGGTCGTGGCATGGCATTGTTTTCGATCAAGCAGAACACCGACGAGGCCCGTGTGGTCACGTCCGGCGTCGATCTTGGTTCAGCCTTTAAGGTGAGCGTTGCAGCCGACCGCCTCAGCGAGCGTGCCGATCAGTCCAGCTGGCCCCAGGCCGTCAAGGATGAGGACGGACGTTATGTCTGTGCTCGCGGCCCGCATAATATTATTCGCGCTGCCTGTGAGTTTGCGCTCGAGGAGCTGCGTGGTTGCGATGTCTATCTTGGTTCTCCGTCTGAGATTGCCGCGACCCTTTATGCTCAGGCGACAAGTCGGCTCGATACGTCTCGTCTCCTGTTCATTGACGACGAGAGCGAGCTTCCGGTTGTCGACCGTTTAGGCCTTGCCTCCGATGCCGAGGACTTTATTCGTATCTGCTCGGGTTTGGGTCTTGAGATGTCCGAGCGCACGGCACATCGCATTTTGGCAGGGCAGATTAAGCCCGTTCGCGGTGTGACCGCGCGTCTGCTGCGCGAGCGTGATTCGTCCTCGCATGCGCCGGCTCCTGTCGATCTCGCGAAGGATCGTCGCGGGCTTCGTATTGCCAAGGATGACATGGTACAGTTTTCGCGTGCTGTGGAGCGCGACTTTAATGACCTTGCCGCCCGGTACTATCTCAACCTTTGCGGCGACCCAAAGATTCGCGTTTCGCGTGATCGAATCACTGTGACCTTCGATCTTGCCAAAGAGGAATAGTGCCTTTACCGAGTCCACTCGGTACGATACAGTTATTGCAGTTAAAACGTACTTTTAAACGCAGGAGTTTCTTCATGGATTGCCTGAAGGTATCAAGCAAATCATCGCCCGCGTCCGTTGCCGGCGCCATCGCCGGCATGGTCAAGGATGGTGTGCCCGTCAACATTCAGTGTGTCGGCGCCGGTGCGGTCAACCAGGCCATAAAGGCTGTGGCTATCGCGCGCGGTTTTTTGATTCCAACCGGTTTTGATATTTCCTGCGCGCCCGTGTTCTCCGACATCCTTATTAACGGGGAGTCGCGCACGGCCATCCGTCTTTCTATTTACGTTCACCAGATCAATCGAGCTGCTATGGATAACGTCGTCATGGATGATGTTAAGCCTGTGGCATAGCTTCTGCTTGCCTCGATTCGCCCCCCCTCTCCATCGTTAGGACTTATGCACATGGACCAGCGTTCCGTACGCGATATTCTTGCCGGTAAAACCTACTTTATCCGCACCTTTGGCTGCCAGATGAATCAGCACGACTCTGAGCGCGTGAGCGGTCTGCTCGATTCGTATGGTTGCCTCATGGCGCTCGATCCCGAGCATGCCGATATTGTTGTCTTCATGACATGCTGCGTGCGCGAGGCCGCCGATACTCGCCTGTACGGTCAGTGCAACTCTTGTAAGAGCCTCCCGCCCTCACCCTCGGGTAAGCGTGTGGTTGCCGTTGGTGGTTGCATCGCGCAGCGCGATGGCGAGGGCCTGCTCACCAACGTCGATAACGTCAATGTCATCTTTGGTACGCATTCCATCGCACATGTGGCCGAGCTCATTGCCGAGGCGTTCCTTGATGGCAAGCGTCATATCCGCACCAATGAGCATGAGGATACGGATGCCATGAGCATGCCGTGGCATCGCGAGACCCAGTATCACGCCTGGGTGCCCATTATGACGGGCTGCAATAATTTCTGTACCTATTGCATCGTGCCGTACGTGCGCGGTCGCGAAAAGAGCCGCCCCTTCGAGGAAATTGTCGACGAGGTGACCGGTTTGGTGCGCCAGGGCGTGCGCGAGATTACGCTGCTGGGCCAAAACGTTAACTCATATGGTCGCGATCTGTTTGGCAAGCCGCGTTTTGCCGATCTGCTGCGTGCCGTGGGTGATACGGGTGTGGAGCGCATCTTCTTTACCTCTTCTCATCCTAAGGATCTGCTGCCCGAGACCATCGACGCCATGGCCGAGACGCCCGCCGTCATGCCGCAGCTTCACTTGGCCGTTCAGTCGGGCTCCACGCGTATCCTCAAAGAGATGAATCGCCGTTATACACGCGAGGACTATCTGGGCCTGGTCGATCGCATTCGCAACCGCATGCCCGATATCGCGCTCTCGACCGATATTATCGTTGGCTTCCCGGGCGAGACTGAAGAGGACTTTGAGCAGACGCTCTCACTTGCCGAGACGGTCCGCTATGCTCAGGCCTATACCTTCATCTATTCCAAGCGCGCCGGTACCCCGGCCGCAGAGATTGACGATCCTACGCCGCATGAGGTTATTCTCGAGCGTTTCAACCGCCTGGTTAAGGTTATCGAGACTACGGCACACGAGTATAACCAGGGTGAGCTTCATACTGTGGTGCCGGCGCTCATTGAGGGAACGAGTAAAAAGAACGACGCGGTCCTGCTGGGCAAGAGTCCCAAGAATCAGACCGTGCATGCGCCTATCCCCGAGGGTTACAGCATCGATCAGCTTGTTGGCAAGATCGTTGATGTTGACGTTGACGTTGCCAAGACCTGGTATTTGTCCGGCTCCGTTGTGGGCGAGCCGCGCTAATGGTTTCTCCCAGGGCAGGACTTTCCGCCGTTGCGATCGTCGGTCCGACGGCGGTTGGTAAGAGTGATGTTGCCGACCGTTTGGCAGCTCATCTTTCGTCCGAAGTGCTGTCGTGCGATGCGATGCAAATCTATCGCGGCATGGACATCGGTACCGCAAAGATGGCGCCCGATGAGTGTACGGTGCCGCTGCGTCTCGTCGACATTGTAGAGCCGGGTGTGGCATATTCTGCTGCGCTTTATCAGGCTGACGCTCGCGCGCATGTTGAACGTCTCCTTGGTTCGGGTTGCCTGCCGGTTTTTTGCGGAGGTACGGGGCTGTATCTCAAGGCCGCCCTCGATGAAATGGACTTTCCTTCGGGTGAACTTGAGGACGATCGTCGTATGGGCTATCAGGAGCTTGCCGAGCGTATTGGCGAGGAAGAGCTGCATGCCCTGCTTGCCGAGCGCGACCCAGAATCGGCTGCTGTTATTCATCCCCATAATGTGCGCCGTGTGATTCGTGCGCTCGAGATGCATGATGATGGTATCTCCTATGCACAGCAAAAAAGTCAGTTTAGTTTTCCGCGCGAGCATTATCATGCTCTATGGTTTGGTCTGACGCGTAATCGCGAGGTGCTCTACGAGCGCATTAACCTGCGCGTCGATCTGATGTTTGAGCAGGGTCTTGTCGATGAGGTTCGCGGTCTTATGGACCAGGGGCTGGGTGATGCCCTGACTTCGATGCAGGCAATTGGCTATAAAGAGATCATTGATGCTTTCAATGGCGTGATTTCTATGGATGAGGCTCGCGAACTCATCAAGATGCGTTCGCGTCGCTATGCCAAACGTCAGCTTTCGTGGTTTAAGCGCGATGACCGTATCGTGTGGTTTGATATGGACGAGTTTACGATCGATGAGGTCGTTGAGGACATCCTGCATTGTATTGAGGCTGCCTAATGGCCCGCTTCCCCCTTGTTCCCACGGCACCCGAGCCCGAGCGTGCCATATTAGTTGGTGTTGAGTGGCGCGACAATGCGTGGCCGCTCGATCGTTCGCTTGACGAGCTTGAGCGCCTGGCCCATACGGCTGGCGCCCAGTGCGTGGCGCGTTTGTCACAGCGTCTGGTTAAGCCGTATCCTAAATCGTTTATCGGTTCCGGTAAGGTTGAAGAGCTGTGCGGCCTGGTGCATCGCATGGATGCCGATGTCGTTATTTTTGACGACGACCTGACGCCCTCGCAGCAGTCTTATCTTGAGAAAGCCGTGGGCGAACCGGTTAAGATTATCGACCGTACGGCGTTGATTCTCGATATCTTTGGCTTGCACGCTCAGACCCGTGAGGGTCGTCTGCAGGTGCAGTTGGCACAGTTGCAGTATCTGTTGCCCCGTTTGCGCGGTATGTGGAGTCATCTTGCCAAGGAACAGACGCGCGGCGGCATCGGCTCACGCTTTGGTCAGGGTGAAAGTCAGCTCGAGGTTGACCGTCGCCTCATTCGCAATAAGATCGCTGCGCTTCGTCGTGAGCTTAAGCAGGTTGAACAGCGTCGCGATGTTCAATCCAAGAGTCGCATTGAGTCACCGGCGTTTCGCGTCGCGTTAGCCGGTTATACCAATGCCGGAAAATCGACGTTGCTCAATCGTCTGACCGGCTCTACGGTACTTTCGCAGGACAAGCTGTTTGCTACGCTCGACCCGACGACGCGTTCGTATCGCCTGCCCGGCGGTCGTGGCATGACGATTACCGATACCGTTGGCTTTATTCAAAAGCTACCGCATGGTCTCGTTGATGCCTTTAAGTCCACGCTGTCTGAGGTTCTTGGTGCCGATCTGATCCTTAAAGTTGTGGATGCCTCTGACGAGGACTACGAGCGCCAGCTCGAGGCAGTCGATCGCGTGCTTGATGAGATCGGCGCTGGAGAGCGTTTAACTCTGACCGTATTCAATAAAATCGATCTTCTCGATAGCGTTGATCGACTGAGCTTCCGTCGTCGCTATCCCGAGGCCGTGCTGTTCTCGGCCCAGACGGGCGAGGGACTCGACGATCTCGTCGACCGTATTGCTCGTGAGGCGGCTGCTACCGATGTGTTGTTCTCTGCTGATATTCCGTATCGCGAGGGCGCCCTCATCACGCTGGTGCATGAGCAGGGAACCCTTTTGCACGAGGAATATCTTGAGGACGGCGTTCGTATTGTGGCGAAGCTGCCGGCCCGTATCGCGCCGCGGCTCGAGCGTTATCGCACCGAGTAGACGAGCTCCAAAATGCCCAGAATGATGGGCTGATGCAGCAGATAAAAGGGGAGTGCATGACGTCCAAGGCTGGCGAGCGCCGGCAGGGGGTTGGCGTAGGCCCATCTTGGGGCGTTCTTACCGATTCCCTGCGCTATGTGTGCGGCGAAGTATCCTGCAAGATACATAAAGATAAACGGGATGATGGGGTAGTAATCACCTGAGACAAACCCAGGGCTCGGAAATCCCAGCCACGCCAGGTAGGGGACAGGGTAGGTCGTTTTGGGGATGCTCCAGGTGAGGGCGAACAACACAAGGCATAGAGACATGCCCCATCTCGCCGAAATCTTCTTAAGGACGGGATCGGTCAACGCTACGATGCCGGTACATGAGGCCATGCAGTAGATGATGCCAAAATTAACCGAATCGTCGACTGAGACAAGTGTTGTTGCCAGCCAGACGACGAGTGCTGCTAAGGCGTATTTGGCGGCACGTTTGATATTGTTGCGCGAAAGGGTGCACATCCAACCCGCGATAAACAAAAATACCCAGCTGATGCTGGCGCGCCAGATGTCTTGAAAGACGGTCTGGGTAAACCAGGGCATATCCCAGTCGTACAGGTAGGCGAGATCGTAGCAAGCGTGAAAACCTGCCATTGAAATCATCGTAAACCCGCGGACGGTATCAAAGATGGTGATGCGTTTTTGCATTACGAGAACCGGCGCATTAAGCCGACGACTTTGCCCAAGATAACGGGATTCGTTGCATAGATAGGCTCCATGGTGTCATTCTCAGGCTGCAGGCGTACACGTCCCTGCTCCTTGTAGAACGTCTTGACGGTCGCTGAACCATCAATCATGGCCACGACAATTTCGCCGTTCATGGCACTCTTTTGCTCGCGGACGATGATGTAATCGCCATTGAAGATGCCGACATTGATCATTGAGCTCCCATGTACCTCAAGGATAAAGGAACCCTGATCAGTGGCGATTTCGGTCGGGATAGTAAAAGTGTCTTCGATATTCTGCTCGGCCAGAATGGGAATCCCAGCTGCGACGCGACCAACGAGCGGCAGCGAGACCGTTCCGCGAGGTGCGGTGGGCTCGTCAGATTTAGAAATTGAGACCGAGGAACCGTCCTCGTTAAAGAGTTCCAGGGCGCGCGGTTTGGTAGCATCGCGCTTGAGTAGCCCGCGCGCCTCCAGGGCAGAGAGATGGGCGTGCACGGTGCTGGGGGAGGAAAGACCCACGGCAGAAGCCATCTCGCGCACGCTGGGCGGATAACCCTTCTCCTGCTGATATTCCTTGATGAAGTCGTAAATTTGCTGCTGACGCTTGGTGATTTTGCGAGCCATCAGGGCATCCTCTCTACCCATGTCAAACAAATGTTCGAATTTTGCTTGACAGGAACAACTGTTCGAAGATAATAATAACCGAACATTCGTTCTCGCGCTAGACATTTTTGTCCGCGCGGCTTGATAAAACTGTTCTCAGCAAAACACGCGAGAGGAGAACATGATGAACGCAACGGATATGGTCCAGGGAAACCTTGCCCTTAAACTCGAGACGCCTGCAGAACCCACTTTTACGGTTGTTCAGGGTGGCCGCTCCGGTTTTCAGCCTTTGACCGTAAAGCCTGCTCGCAATCAGCAGGCTGTAGTTGCGCCGGCCCGCGTTGCCCTGAAGGTTCCGACGATTGTCGCCGTTGCCGTTGCGCTTACGCTCTTCTTTGTCCTTGCTACGTCGGTCTTTAGCGCTCGTCACGCCGCGTATGCCGAGTCCGTTTCCAACGTTACCTACGAGACTATTCGCGTTCAGCCTGGTGATTCTCTTTGGTCGCTTGCCGAGGAATATCCTATCGAAGGCCTTTCCACGCAAGAGACTTCCGACATGATCCGTAACGTCAATCATCTGGAGCATGGTTCGCTCGCCGCCGGTGCGCATCTTAAGGTTCCTGCTCGTTCGTAATCATTATCGCGCTGCGCATGGTACCCTTGTTATCGTTTAAGAGGAGGTACCATGCGCTGTCCCAAATGTGGCAAGGCACATACCCGCGTCGTTGATTCCCGTATGCAGGAGTCAAATAACACCATTAAGCGCCGTCGCGAATGTTGCTCGTGTAACTATCGCTTTACAACGTTTGAGCGATGCGAAGACCCAATCGAGGTCATTAAGTCAGACGGAACCAAGCAGCGGTTCGATCGCAATAAGCTGCTCGTCGGCTTGATGCGCGCCACCATCAAGCGTGATATCGACACTAAGAAGCTCAATGAGATTATCGACGACATCGAGGTCGAGCTGCGCTCTCGCACGCTGACGGCCGTCACGTCGCATGAGTTGGGTGACATGGTGCTCAAACGCTTGGCCAAGATCGACAAGGTGGCGTACATCCGTTTTGCCTCGGTCTACCGCGATTTCAAAGACGTCGATGAGTTTCTGCAAGAGCTCGACAAGCTAAGGTGATCCCATGTCCAACATTACCCTCAACATAAAGCGTCTCGATCCCACCGTCGAGCTTCCCAAATACGCCCATCCCACCGATGCCGGCTTGGATTTGCGCTCCAACGAGGACTGCGTTCTGAAGTCCTTCGAACGCCGTCTGGTGTCTACTGGTCTGGCCATCGCCTTGCCCGATGGCTACGCCGGCTTCGTCCAGCCCCGAAGCGGCTTGGCCATCAAGCAGGGCCTGTCTATAGTCAATACGCCGGGCCTCATCGACGCCCACTACCGAGGAGAACTCAAGGTTATCCTCATCAACCTGGACCCCTCCAACAACATCCAAATCAACAAAGGCGACCGCATAGCCCAACTTGTCATCCAAGAAGTCCCCACGGTCAACCTCGTAGAAGTAGAAGAACTAGACGAAACCGACCGAGGCAACGGAGGCTTCGGCTCCAGCGGCGTCGCCTAGGGGCGCTCGTATCCCGCTTTCGCCTGAGCCCCATACATATCATCCCGTGCTCAAACATTCTCGCTGCGCTGCGAAACTGCGCGCGGGACGATATGTATGGGGCTCAGGCGAAAGGACTACATGCTTGAGATTAAAAAATCTTTCTAGTAAGCCGATGCGACAACGGAACTGTTCCTTTGTCGCATCGGCTTACTGCATTTATATTTTCCTGTTTTACCTTTGCAGGTTCTAATGGAGGGGATACCGAAGTAGCTGCTAGTAAGTAAACGCAGCCGCTCTGTCGGAGCCGCCCTTATATCGTTCCACGCGCAGTTTCGCAGCGAAGCGAGAATGTTTGAGCATGGAATGATATAAGGGCGGCTCCGACAGAGCGGCGGACATTCGACTAGCGGATGTGCGCGGGTTTTCCGCCCCAGTAGAAGCGGCAGAAGGCTCGTTTGCGTTTTTGGGGTTTGCCTACGAGCTCCATGGTTGCGATGGCGATGTCCTCCGCTGCGCGTGGACGGCGCAGGACTTCGCCGTTGATGAGTAGGGCTTTGAGCGACTCAGGGTGGTCGTGCAGGTGACGAAGCGTCACGATGAGTTCTCGTGCGGTGGTGACGTGCATGCTGGCGCCCATGCCGGTGAGCATCGTGGTGTTGGCCTTTTCCTGGCCGTATGATTTGCCCAGTAGGATCATCGGCAGATACGCGCACAGGCACTCGGTGACGGTGAGTCCGCCTGATTTGAGGATTGCCAGGTCGCAGCCGTGCATGAGGGCCGCCATGTCGTCCACGTAGTCCAGTACCGTGACGTTTTCGAGCTTCATGGCGTCGAAGAGCGTCTTGAGTCGGGTAGCGTATTCTTTATCCTTGCCCGGTAAAAAGACAAAGTGCATATCCTCAAAGCTGCGTAAGAAGGGGAGCGTGTGGTCCATCGCGGCACGGAAACGCACGTATGGTTGGGGCAAACTGGCGCCGGCCATCACCAATACGACGGTTTTGTCTATGGGGAGATTGAACTTGTTGAGCTCATCTTCGCGTTTGTAATCTGAATCGAAACCGGTTCGGATGGGGATGCCCGTTATGCGGATCTTTGACTCGGGAACCTTGCGCGGGCGCAGCGTTTCGGCCATAAACTCGTTGGCTACGCAGAATAGGTCGGTGTCCTTGTGGGGCCAAAAGCCTTCGACTTCGTAATCGGTCGGCACGCAGATGACCGGGTAATCGATACCTGTGATGACGCGGGCGCCCACAGCGACGTTGGCCGCCGTAATGTGTGTTGCGACCACGGCTATGGGCCTGCGGGTCCGGACGTATTCGTTGAAGGCGGGGAACATAATTCGTGACCATGCTGTGCCGCCGCCCCAGAGAAGATGTCCCGTAAGCGTATATCGCCAGGTCAGGTCGTAAATGGGGCGCGTGGCTCCCGTAAAAGAAGCCGCGGTCTTATTGCCGTCGAATTTAATTCGTCCAAAATCAAGGATATCGAGCACTTCAATCTCAACATCCTCGGGGATGCCATTGGTGCCGCGGATGAGGTCGAATGCCTGCGCAATCGCATTTGCGGCGGCCTTGTGGCCCGAGCCGACCGACGCGTGCACGATGGTCACGAGGGGTTTTTGCTGAGCCAAGAGCGTGGTTTGCTTCGATTGGGGAGTGCTGTGCGTGAGCAGGGGAGCGTCGTCGCTCGTCTGCGTTTGATCCATCGATAACTCCCCTTCGACGTTGTAACACGGATTTATCATTGTAGTGCATGAGTGTCACGTTCACGTAAATTTGGGTATGAGCGCAAAGAACGACAACGTTTCGACGAGAGGACTCTTCATGACTACCGATCAGACAATCGATGTTGCGATTATCGGCGGCGGCCCAGCGGGCTATGCTGCCGCCATTTATGCGGCGCGCGCCAACCTGACGACGACTGTCCTTGAGCAGGGCATGTCTGGCGGACAGATTGCTACGAGCAACGAGATTGAGAATTATCCTGGCATTCCGCTGCTGAGCGGTGTTGAACTTGGTGAGCGATTCCAACAGCATGCTGAAGGCCTGGGAGCTCAGGTTGAATGGAGTATGGTGACAGGCGTCGATTACGATGCCGATGCGGCTCAATTTACCATCCATCATGATATGGGCGACACGACGGCCAAGAGCGTCATTGCGTGCATGGGTGCCACGCCGCGTCCTGCTGGTTTTGTTGGCGAGGATATGTATCGCGGTCGTGGCGTTTCGTATTGCGCGACGTGCGACGGCATGTTCTTCCGCGGCAAGCAGGTCTTTGTTATTGGAGGCGGCAATTCGGCATGCGAGGAGGCGCTGTTCCTGTCCGACATTGCCAGCAGCGTGACCATTGTGCTGCGTCGCGATCAGTTCCGTGCACCCGAGGGCGTTGTGAATAGGGTACTTGCTAAGGATAATATTTCAGTTAGGTACCAAACTAGTATTGTTGAGCTTTCTGGTGAAGCGATGCCTACGACAATTACATTTAAGGACAATGCGACTGGTGAAATGCACGCTGAGTCCTTTGAACCTGGCTCTTTTGGCATCTTTGTCTTTGCGGGCACGCAGCCACACACCGAGCTCGTTGAGCACCTAGTCGATCTGGCTACGGACGGCGGCATTGTTACCGACGATTCGATGGCCACCCGTACACCCGGCTTATTCGCAGCCGGCGATATCCGTTCCAAGCGTTTACGCCAGGTTGTGACCGCCGTTTCGGACGGAGCCATAGCGGCTACCAGCACATACGCTTTCCTACGCCGATAAGTACGATAATATATCTTATGTAAGGTTGTTATCTTTTAACAAAGTGGTTGGACGGTGTACCAATGTGCTGTCCAACCACTTTTACTTGGCGACTATGTGGTATGCAAAACTAGATAACGTAGAATACAATAAATAAATGAACGGAGGATCCTTATGAACCACGCCAAACGCGTTATCCCGATGTCCGATACATCGGTCAGCATTAAGCCTGAGGATATTCAGCCCACTGTGCTGCCCGATGCATTTATTCAGTCCGATATCGTGCGCAAACTCAATACGTTGAGCCTGCCGCGCTATGACCAGTTGCCCAATGTGACGCTCTACCGCGACCAGGTCATTGAGTATGTTGCGCTGTGGATGGAGCCGCTGTCCCTTTGCGTTGAGCAGCCTATCATTACGCCATCGATGATCAATAACTACGTGAAGGTCGGCCTGGTGCCTGCTCCGGTCAAAAAGCAATATGGCCGCGAGCAGATTGCCCGCCTGATCGCTATCTGCATCTTTAAGCAGGTGCTACCTATTGCTGCGGTGCAGGCGCTCTTTAACATTCAGCGTTTGAGCTACGATGCCCCGACGGCCTTCGACTATGTGGTCGATCAGCTCGAGGCATCGATTCGTTCGGCGTTTTCTGTCGAGCAGACGCCGGTTCCCGATACGGCGCATCAGGTAACGCGTGAGTCGCTGCTTGTGCGCAGCGCGGTTTCATCCTTTGTTTCGAAGGCTTACTTGATGAGCTATCTCAAGTTCAACGGGTTTAATAGCTAGCCGACGTATAAAACGGGCGGGACAAAGAGCCATCTGTCGCTTTGTCCCGCCCGTATTTTGCTGGTTGGACTTTATTTGCCCGAAGCTACGCCCATGCCGTAGCCGATGATGAGGCCATGCATCTCGGCGTAATAGGAATCCAGGCCGTTGCAGGGCATGATGATGGTCTTGGAGCCGGGCCAATGTTCGACTATGCGGTCAGTAAGCGCCTGTGCTCCAGCTTCGTTCTCAACGTGATCGATGATGACCTCGCCGCCGGCAAAACCCTCGGCTTCCATGGTGTCGATGATCTTGTTAAGCATTTTCTTTTCGCCACGCGTGTGCCCGACGAGTTCGATTTTACCTGCCTCACTCGCCGTGCCCAAAATGCGGATATTGAGCTTGTTAGCAATGACGCCGGCTGCCTTAGGGATACGTCCGGCTTTGGCGAGGTTTTCGTAATTGCACAAACTGAAGAGGATTTTGCTGTTCTGCTCAAGGCTATCGAAGTATGCACAAGCATCCTCGAATGAGACATTCGGATTGCTTGCAAGATAGCGGTCAAACAGCAGGAAAATGAGGTCCATTTTGCCGCCAGCTGCGCGTGAATTGACTAGATGAATCTGTCGGTCGGGCTCCTCGGCAAGAACCATATCGCGAGCCGTGGCTGCCGCGTTGTAGCTGCCCGACACGCCCTCAGAGATCGGCATGCAGATGGTGTTGTCTGCCAATTTGAAGAGCTCGGCCCACTCCCCTACGCTGGGACAAGCGCTCGAAGAGGCATTCGTCTCCGCCTGAACAGCGCAGTTGAGCTCATGAACATCGAGCGAAAGGTCATCGACGAATTCACGCTCCCCCACTCGAATTTTGAGGGGCGCAAATGCAAAGGTGGTATGGGGCGCGGCCGGTTGCCAATCACGGAGGTTGCAGCTTGAATCGGAGATAAGTGCCCAGCTCATAGAGGGTCCTTTCTAATTGTTCATCAACAATTATAGCCTTCTTGCAAACCAAATGGACGGCTATCTAGTTTTGAATACTAGATAGCCGTCTAAGATGAGAGAGAAAAGAGTGGACCTCGCGACTTAAAGCCACGAGGTCCACATTCACACGCTGTGTAGGATAACTTAGTAGCGCACGAAGATATAGTTATTGTTCATGCCGGCGGCAACGGAGCTGATGATAACACCCGTGTTGTAGTCGGAAGCATGAATCATCTGACCACCACCGATGTAAATGCCGGTGTGGTACGAGTTGACCACAACGTCACCGGGCTGCGGATCGGACACACGCGTCCAGCCCATAAAGGTGCCCGTGGTGCCCAGGCGGCAATAGCGACCAGTGAGGCAATAGCTAACAAAACCAGAGCAGTCGAAGCTGTTCGGGCCAATTCCGCCCCAAGAATAAGCGCAACCAAGCTTGCTGTATGCACGCGAAACAACGGAACCGCCGTCGACGGACTGGCTCGGAGCAGAAGGCGTCGGAGCCGGAGCAGGCGTGGAGGGCTGCGGCGTCGGAGCGGGTGCCGGCGTAGGAGCCGGAGTGTTGCCGCCCTGGTTGTTGTTATTGCTGGTCTGGCCACCGTTGTTGGTGTTCTCGGTCGTACCGGCAGTCTCGTTGCTCACCGTGGCCTTCTCGGCGGTGCTGGCGTTGATGCCGGCTTGCAGCGCAGCGTTGGCCTCGGCCTCTGCGGCTAGTTCGGCCTGCAGCTGCGAATCCAGGGAGTTTACGACGTTCTGGGCTTCAGCCTGCTGGGCGTTAAGCTCGTCGACCTTCTTTTGCGTGGCTGCGACGTTCTTTTCCTGCTCGGACTGCTTATCGGTGAGCTGCTGCTTAAGCTCCTTGACCTCTTGAATGGTCTGAGCTTGCTTATCGGAGACTTTGCCGTAGTAGAACAGACGGTTGAGCATATCACTCAGGTCATCGACACCCGTCAGAACCTGAAGCAGGCTCAGACCGCCGGTTTTGTACTCGCCGGCGACATAGGTCGAGAGCTTGGCCTGACCATCGGCGATCTCCTGCTGCTTTTGCGTGATCTCGCCGGCAGTCTGATCGAGCGCCTGCGTCTGCGTGGCGAGCTCATCGTAAATCTGCTGAGTTTGGGTACCGATCTGCTCGAGCTTCGTACGAGCAGCGGCAAGGTCGGATGCGGTATCGGCGTAGGCAGGAGCCGCGAGGCCCAAGCCCAAAACACAAGCGAGGGTTGCCGTAGCAGCGCAGCGTGCCATGTTTTTGTGCGTGTTTGCTGTGCGCATGTAGCTTCCTTTCCAGTAACTAAGGGTAACGGCTAGTCCACCGTCACCAGGCTAAAGAGCTCCACATCGTCATTAGACGGTGTGAGCTTCTCGCGCGGGTTGAGAAACGCAAGCTCAAGGATACAACCGTAACCGACAAGCTTTGCGCCCATATCTCGCACCAGTTTACCTGTTGCCTCGACGGTTCCGCCCGTCGCGACCAAGTCGTCCAGAATCAACACGGTATCTTTAGAGCTGATAGCGTCGGCATGGATCTCAATTGAATCGGTGCCGTATTCGAGCTCGTAGCTCTGACTTACGGTCTCGCGCGGTAGCTTGCCAGGTTTACGTGCGGGAACAAAGCCGGCGCCAAGGGCTACAGCCACCGGTACGCCAACCATAAAGCCGCGAGCCTCGGGACCCACGACCTTGGTGATTCCCATGCCGGCAAAGTGCTCGGCGAGGGCATCGGTCATGGCTTTGAGCGCCTCGGGATTGCCAAAGAGCGGCGTGATGTCTTTAAAGATGACTCCGGGCTCGGGATAGTCGGGGATGTCGACGATTTGAGATTCGAAGTCGTACATTGCATGACCTTTCAATGGGTTGCCGGATAAGCGGCAGCTGTTATTTGCCCGCGGTGGCGGTGCCGGATTGCGAAGGGGTGACGACCTTGAGCGGCTTTACGAGGGAATCCTCGTGCGAAGCCGGCGCGCCTATCTCTTCGTTTTTGGCCTTGGTTGACTCGGAGCGAGTGATTTCCTCATCGAGTGCATCGATGTCGGCGTCCTCGACCACGGCGTTGAGCGACTCAAAAACGCGGTTCTTGAGCAGCGCGGTGTGCACGCCCTCCGTCAGGTCGTGAAGCTTCTTAAACGCACGCTCGAGCTTGGCGTCGCGCTCGTCATCGGAGGTGTCCATGCCGAGCATGCTCACGAGCACCTGCTCAAACATCGAGGACTCGCGGTTGGCGGAAGACACGTACTGACGCAGGTTGCGCGGCTCGATATGGAAGCGTGACAGCTCGGAGCAGTAGCGGATGATCGGGAAATCGCGACCATCGACGAGCTCACGATTTTGCGGACTCTTGATGATGCGAATGAGGTCGTTCTCGGCGAGCGAGCGGATAAACGAAATCTCGACGCCCAGCATATCGGGAATGGTCTCGATAGGATGCAGCTTTTGCTTAGTCTCCTTGGGCTCCGTCTTGAGCGGAACATCGGACAGCAAGCCCACCTCGTAAGCGAGCGTTGACAGGTCCGTGGCGTTTTCCAAGCGCTGCTTAATCACGTTGAGTGGCATATAGCGGGTCTTCTGCAGGTGCAGAATGACCTCCAGGCGATCAACGTCCTCCTTGGAGTACTGACGGTATCCCTTAGGCGTACGATGAGGGGTAATGAGCCCCTCATCCTCTAGAAATCTAATTTTTGAGTTCGAAAGATCGGGGTATGCGCCTCGAAGTAGGTTGACGACTTGGCCGATACTCAGATAGTTGCGTTCGGCCATGCCCTACTCACCGGTTTCGATGCGCTCCGGCGTGCTCTCGTGGTAGATGAGCGTAAACGTACCGATCTGGACGGAAGAACCGTCGTGCAGCGGGGCTGCATTGACGATGGCACCGTCGACCCAGGTGCCATTGAGCGAGCCCAAGTCCTCGATGCGAGCGCCGAGGCCCTCGCGAATAATGCGCGCGTGGCTGCGCGAAACGGTCATGTCATTGAGGAAGATGCCGTTCGCGGGATCGCGGCCAATGGTGGTCACGTCATCCTCGAGCTCAAAAGCGGCACCAGTCTGCGGACCCTTGACGATGGACAGAACGGGGGCGGTGATGCGCACGTTGGCCATGAGGTCGGGAACGGTGACGTCGCTTGAAGGCACGCGGAATACGCAGGTAGCGTCAGCAGTCTTATCATTCTGAGGCATATTGTTAACCATGTTGTCCATGACAACCCCTAACTTATCGCGGACGTGCCGCAAATAATGAACCGTACGTAATCATACCCCAACGAATCAGTCTTCGATTTCAGGGTTCAGAAAGTCGATGTCCTCGGCCTCGGGATGCGTGAGAGCCTGTTTAATGGCCGCTCCGCCCTTAATGGAGTAGATGACAGCGGTGAGCATGGAGAAGATCACGCCGCCGTACACAAAGAAGATGCCGAGGGGCATCGAGCTTCCGTTGAGGCCCGGGAAGGCCGTAAGGGCTGAAGGTAAAAGATGCAGGCCGTCAATAACGGGGAACCCGAGCAGCATGAGCGAGAAGCCGGTCATGAGCAGCGCTGTGGCAATCTTTCCGGGGAAGACAACATCGATGGGGCGACGGTGATAATGGCGCACGATAAGCGTGCCGATGCCCAGATAGATGTCGCGGCCAATAATGAGCACGCAGACCCAGATGGGCAGCTCTCCGCGGACCACCAGTCCAAGTACGCCGGTGAACAGCAGCGCACGGTCGCAAATGGGATCCATGACCTTGCCGAGCCATGAGACCGTCTTAGTCATGCGGGCGATCTGACCGTCCATCCAGTCGGTGGAGGCGGCAACGGCGTAGATAACGATGGCGATGACGCGGTTGTTGTCCGTCACAAACAGGTACAGAAATACCAGGGTGAGGATCAGGCGCGTAAAGGTGATGAAATTGGAGATCGTAAAGATCTTATTCGACGGGTAATCGGAAGTGCCGATAAGCTCCTTTTTGATCTTCTTTTTGATGCCCACAGGACTCCCCCGCTGGTTAACGACAAAACTTTCGATACTATACCCGTTCCGGCGATGTCTATCCAGCGTAAGCATAGAGAGTCCAGACATGTGGAGGGCGCTTTTAGGCGGCGGGGATTTCGCATTCGTGTACATCAGCCTCCAAACATGTCGAAAAATGTCGATTTTGGTGGCTGATGTACACGTTTTGATTCGGTGATTACATCGAGCGGGAACGTTGTTGCTTTAAGCAAAATAATCATGGTGATTAAAACAAAAAAGGTCAGGCACTAGGTGCCTGACCTGCAAACTTCTGGTCGGGACGACTGGATTCGAACCAGCGACCCCTTGACCCCCAGCGAGGTCAGAATGACCCTGACCTGTGCTTATTTTGTTAAAACACGCGCAGATAGCGCAAGTAGCGCATTTCCGCATTTGCAAATTTTACCAGCTCAGCGCGGTCTGTCCAGATAGCATATTTTCGGCTTCGAGGAGCGCGGTGCAGCCGATGATTTAATCAACGGGGGTAGGAGCCCCGAATCGTCGCCTCTCCGGGTTCCCGCAGGTGGGCCCGCCTGTTTCTAATCAACTGCGGATTTAGGAGCAGACATGCAGAACGAGAAATGCAGCAATAAAACCTTACGCGTATGCGGAGCCGGCGGCGTGAGGAAGAACAAGGGCAAATGGCAGGCTGTCGTGACGGTGGCCGACGAGATGACCGGGAAGAAGGTCCAGAGGACCAGGAACACCCGCGTGCCCTGCCTGAAGCAGAGCGCGCGGGGAAAGGCGGCGGCGATGCGCGTCCTCGCGGAATTCAGGTCGGAGGTCGAGCTGGAACTCGCCGAGGCCGAGGAGGCGAGGGCCGCTATCGGCGCCGGGCTTCCCGCCGAACAGCGGGATGACTACGCCGCGCTGCCGCTTTCCGAGGCGCTCGAGAAGTTCATCGACTTCTGCCTGGAGATGAACAGGATCACCCCGACGACCCGCGACGACTACCACTACAGCGCCCTGCACATCGAGCGAGACGAGCTGGGTCTGGTCCCCGTGAACGAGGTGACGACCGACGACGTCAACGCGTGGTCGAGGCGCAGGATCGCCCTGGGCACGGCGCCGGACACGCTCAACAAGTCATTCAAGCTCGGCAAGCGGCTCTACGCCGTCCTGCTGAAGCGCAGCAACGACACGATCGGGAGGAACCCGTTCGACGGCGCCCTCGCGCCCAGGGTCATTGCCAGGCCCAGGAACGCGCTGCGCTCCGACCTCGTGCCGAAGCTCAACTCGGTGACCTCGATGATGCCGGACTCGACCTTCAGGCGGGCGGTCGTGCTCGCCCTGCACACCGGGATGCGCATCGGCGAGGTCTGCGGCCTGCGCTGGTGTGACGTCGACTTCGAGTCGGGGCTCATCACGGTCAGGCACTCGGTGGCCTACGTCAAGGACAGGGGCTCCTTCATCAAGGACACCAAGAACCACGACTTGAGGACGATCCCCGTCGACCCGGTGGGCCTGCTCCCCTTCCCGAAAGAGATCCACGAGATCGATTCGCAGAGGCTCCGGGAGGCATCGGCCCTCGGCCTGCGCGACCTCGCGGACAGCTACGTCGTGTCGCGGCCGGACGGCTCCTTCGCCACCACCAGTTACATCCGCAGGGCGTTCAAGACGTTCTCGGAGACCAACGGCCTCATGGGCACCAACGACGAGCTGATCACGTTCCACGGCCTGCGCCACACCTTCGCGAAGCAGTGGATCCGCCACGGCGGCGACATCAAGGCGCTGCAGTCGATCTTCGTGCACAAGGACGCCATGGTCACGCTCAACGTCTACGCCGACATCGAGCCGATGTCCAAGATCCAGAACATGCTGCGCGTGTTGCCGAGCCTGTGGCGAGGCTACCTCGGCCTGAGGGTGGACCCCGGCCCCATGTTCCAGCAGAAGATCCGCGAGGCGATCGAGACGCTCGAGGCGTTCGGCTACGGCATCTCCGAGCCTGACGACCGCAACGTCCTCATCCGCGACGTTCAGACGATAAGCCGCCTCTACCCCACCGAGTACGCGGCAGTGCTGGGGGCCATCCCGACCGAGGCGACCGTGGTCGAGTAGAGGCTGAGACATGCGCTTTCCCAAATCCGTAGCGCAAGTACGGGAATGTGGAATAGCGTTCAGATATATTCTACCCGGTCATCTCGGTGACGCAAATGCGGCACGGGTTTCCGCGAACGCGGATGCCCGTGCCTATCTTTTTATGATTGTGAATACGCCTGCGCGAATGTAGATGAAGCCCCGCGGTTCAGGCCGGGGATTTTCAGCCGCGCCGCCCGATTTCGAATAAAGGCCTGCAAATGCAGACGGCTTTCGGGGGGCCCGACGGCACCTCTCTCAAAAATGGGAGTATGGCCCGAGGCCGCACCTGTGCCCCAGCTCCGCCACGAGGGCATCGTTGTCGGTCACCGAGACGATGGCGTCGCCGTCGTAGGGCGCCTCGATGTAGACGCGGTCGAGCGAGTTGGCCGTCCCCGCCCAGAGCGTCCTGGTGCGCCGGACGCTCCGCACGTGGGCGTAGGGTATCACCGAACGCGTCCCAGCGTACACGACGACGAGGCGGTCGCCGTAGAGCTCGAGGCGGTTGCTGCGGACGGGAAGGGCGGCCAGGGCCACGAGGGCCGGGACGGGCAGCAGCGCGAGCCAGCCCCATAGGAGCGCGGGACTCGAGCTCAGGAAACACGCGATACACGCCGCGGATAAACCGCCCGCCACAATCACCATGGCCGCTATGAACCACGGGTCTGTCCTGCCGGGGAACACCCGCTCCGGCCGCTCGTCCTTCTCACCCATTACGGCCTCCCTCCCGACGCCCTCCCTGGCGGAGCGTGGGGCCGGAGAGTGCCTTGAACCCGTCGCCGACCATCTCGCCCCCCGTTCCGTGGGCCTTCTGTAGTGGTGTGTACCCCCGACTGTTCGACGGATGTCGTACGATTAAAAGTTTGTCTAACCTTTTAAGACGGGTGCAGCAAGATCGAGCAGATTGTCCGTGCGAGAGGCTTCCCGCCGCAGCGCCCGGTCTCGGGTTCGATGCATCGACATCCGTCTCAGGTGGTATCTCCGCTGCGCGGCATTGCAGGGTGCAAAGCCGCGCAGCGGAGATACCACGGAGTACGCCGAGGCTTTGCTCGCGTGGGCTGAAACATATTCCCAATCCGGGAATGCATATATATAAGTGCGATCGTTTTGCCGTAGATGGGAAACCCGTCGGCCGGGCGGGACCGGAGAGCCGCGCGGGACCGGAGGGCCGGGCGGCGAATGCGAAAGGCCGGATGCAGCCGATGCCCTGAATGAGGTCCCAACACATGGGAGGGGCAGGTGAATCCATCTCTTTGGCCGCTCCCGAGGGCATGGATTTCCCAGCCCTCGCCCCCGAGGACATCTTGCAGACGATTCGCAGGTCTCCGAGCGGTAGGTACCTGATGGAGCAGAGGGCCGCGCTGGCGTAGTTGCCGCACTTCGACGATATGGACGATGACGAGCTCCGCCAATTCGCCGCCCAAGTCAGGCCGTGATTTTATAGAATTCAGGGAGGACCGCTGTCACGTTCGCCGTTTAAGAAGGTGCCGCTTTGAAATATCTCGTCGAGGATTTCGATGATCCGGCAGATCCCGTCCAAGACTACGCCGAGGCCAAGCAAATCGTCCGAAAAGTACTCGGCTCCCACCCATCGGTGAGACAAGCTGCCACATGGCCATGGAAGCCTCATTTATTTGCGAAGAACATCGGCTAGCCGCAGGATTGAAATCATCGACCGATAAGTGAGTTCCACCTTTTCGCCCGCAAGCAGTCGTTTCGAGCCAATCTCATCTAGCCCCACAAGCCGAGAAAACAGCGGGCCGCTCATCGTGCCCTCGTCAATTGACTCCCTTATGGTCTTCAAAACGTCCGTATCATGAAGCGATGCCGAGCTGTAGGGGGCAACACGAGCGGAACTCTCAATTAACGACGAGACAAAAGGATGGAGATGCTTTGGACATAGTCCATCAAACACCACATCCCCATTGTCATCCGAGCCGACCAGGCGCCAAGTATAATGATCGACCCAGTCATCTCCGTCATATATGGCGTCCATGAGCAACTTCCCGTCTAGAGAGAGAAACCTATTTGGACATCGGGGCGCAAGACCGCAATCCATATCGGGCCTGCAGCAGCTCTAACCCAACGCACCACATAGGTTCCCTTTCGTACATGTGTATCAATCTCCCCGAAATGCCGGAGAATGCAATTCCAGACCCGTTTGTCGGATAGCAATCGACGTATTTTTGTTTTCCGCTCACAACCTTGTATAGATATATCGTTCCAGCAAAAGAGAAGGTATCGTGACTATTTTAGATCTATATGGCCAATTCGAGCCCTCACCATGGCAATTGTGGCAGCTGGGTTTCTTTTCATTAAAATTTCACTTTGTTAAATCCCTGCCCCTAAGCATTAAACCCGAAGTCCACCGAGTGGGCGAAAGTAAAAGAGGGTCGAATCCGAAGCAGTTCCCAGACAATTGGCGTCCGGCCAGACACTTCGGTTTGGCCCTTTCTTTCCAGGACTCTATAACAGCAAAGCACCTGCTAGATGGGCTTTTTGTGGGTGGGTAATTGTAACAGCTGATTGAACTGCAACGCGCTGGGGCCAATAGGGCGAGGCAAACTGGCGAGGTGTGTCGTCGCGAGTGCAATCGCCACGGTCGACGACGCGGTCGTCCAGCTGCCGCGGCACGGCGCCACCGCTGTGTGTCTGGCCCTCGGCGCGACAGAAGGAGACACTGTTGTGGCCGATGGGCTAAGACCGTTGCCGACCAAGTGCCGTTAGCGGCCATTGGCACATGTCAGCCAGACTGATTCTGTGGGTATAGGGTGGCATTTCACTAAGGTCGGAAACTCCCGCAACCATTGATTGATTTCGACATGTCCGAAATTCATATTACGTATATGGGTAACAATCATTTATAGGATCCCTCAAGTAACCTTAGTAACCGAACCGGGGCAGAAGGGCCTACAAACAAGCCGCGACGAACAGCTTCTTCCGCATTTCTTTAGGCAAGCGAAAAGAGGGATGGCATGACGGCCAAGAGCTACGTAAAGATCGTTATTGTTGGCTCTGCACTTTGTCTTGCAATGGTGCTATGTGCATCATTTGCGAGGTATAGGTCCGAGCAGTCGTTCATCGATGGCGCTGAAAACGGTTTTGGCATAGACGGGATGTATGTCAACGATGGCGCGACCAGGCCGTCTATGGCGATTCTTGCAGGCGAAGACATGGAATGGCAAATCTGTAATGACGATGGCTCTTGTCTGAGTGGTCGTTTGGCCGCAACGAGCGACCCGAATTCGTTCGATCTTCTCGACAATGATGGATCGGATTGCGGTTCAGTTCACCTGTCGTATGCATCACGAGACGGGATGGACGGCATTCTCTACGTCTCCCACGAGACTGGCGATTTCAAGATGCGCAGGACTAACCGAGTGCCGGCTTTTATCGAGGAGTGAGAACTCCCGGCGGTCTGCCGATCAGGCCGCCGGGGTATCGAACCCCGCATTCATCCGTACACACACGGATGAATGCGGGAAGTGTCCGGATGAAGTTGATAATCAAGGAAACAATGCCGTTCTGCCTGGGACGGCTTTGGTCTGGACTTTAACTACAACATCGCGATCGACACTTATCAGCTCGCGCGACGCGCATGGCCAGATCTCGGACGCTGGTGCATGGAGGACCTTCGAGATTTACTGTACATCCAAAACGACGACGCACACCGCGTGCTCGCCGACTGCGAAGACGAGTTGGCTGTCTACAATGCGATCAGAAACGGCGTGAAGTCCGGAGAGCTTTCTGTCGAACCGCCGCGCCGTCGCGCGAGCCGACCGGGCAACCCGGGCAATCTGGTCCTGGCTCTCCCGGTCGTATTCCTACGATATCGCCCCTAGATCACCAATGTGTCAGATAAAGAATGAGGCAATGGCTGTGATCACGCCTACGGCGGACGCAACGACTGCGCCTTTTTTCCTCTCCTTTAGTCCGACGAATAGGGTTGCCGTAAAGTAAAGGGCGGAAATGCAGTCTATGGCAAGCAAAACGAGTTCCTTGGTCGGTTTCAGCAAAAGGTCGCTAGCAAAGAGTAATGCAAGCAGGGCAAAGCCGATTGTGACCAAGTATCTCGATTGATTTTGCGACAGCATGGCAACTGCCTTTCAGAACATGCAAGTGAAAAGTCGGTACGATGTCATTGCGGTTGCAAACAAGCCGCCGTCAGGACCGGTTGTCACGAGACCGGCGATAACGCATTTTCTCGGTTTCCAGCTCATGAAAGACCCCTCTCTCATGGTGCAACGCATACATTATGAGATATGCACATTATCTCGCTAATCAATTTCAATATCCATCATCCAACTAAAGAATACTGACTCACTGGTTCAGCGACGATGCGTTTTTACCCTCGCGTTCCCACTCGCCGCGTCGGCGGTCGGAAGGGTCTCCGTCTCGCAATCAGCGACCTTGTAACCGTATCTGTCGAGCCAGGCGGCAAGCACGTCCCAATCGACGCGCTTCCAGTCGCCGCCCGGCGCGTGCTGCATCACGAGGCCTCCGGCGACCATGAGCGCGTGGATATGCCCTCCTTGCAGGCCAGCGATGATCCCGCCGGTGCATACGATGCCAGGTCGCTGTGCCGGCATGGCGCAAACGTATTGGCCTTTGTGCCCCTTTTGGCAACTTTAGCATGGCTGTAGGTTAAACCAACCCACAGCCATGAGCACGTTAACGTAGTACTATGCTAATTACACGGATAAGGCAGGGGTATTTTTCTTTGGCGAATTAATTTGTATTTTATGGCAAGGGGAGTGGCGTTAAGGTTTTCATCGCTATATCAGTTGCCGTGTTCGCATTCTCTGCGCTATTTCTAAAAGTGGAGCGTTGCCAAAAAGATAGCGGAGGTGACTATTCACATTTGTGGTTCGTGAGCGGATTGGTGTTGAACGTTGACAGCTCTGGCGATTTTACCATGTCGGTCGAAAGCGAAGATCCATATAACGACGGGTCTGATCGTCTGACCATTCTGGTTGATTCAGAACATACGCGCTATGTAAGCGATAGCCCCGTGAGCGTTGGGTCTAAAGTCAAGGTAGGCTATTTTCTCGATTCCCGGAAGAAAAATACGATTCGCTGCTCTTCTGTGGATGTGTTGGAATAATTTTTGAGTAACTATCAGTAAAAAGCTGCGAGCAAAGGCCGCTCCACGTGGGGCGGCCTTTTTGGTGGATAGACGTTGCGGAGGATGATTGATTGACGTTTTTACTCCGCATGGAAATCGAGTGCGGATTCTGTTCCGCGAGGGGCGTGTTTTGAGGCTCTTGGCGGTACGTAATTCTCGTTCGGCGTCTTGACGGGACAAAACCCTCGGTTGACTTTTTGAAGCGTCCCTAGAATCAGCTGTTACAATAAAAACGGGGGGGGGGGGTAACTCCGCGGACACGGCCTAGCGCGCTGCCATCCAGTGCCGATTCTGCCATACTCGCAATTCGGCGAGGATGAGGAGTATGAATTGATCGGGGCTTATAGGACAAAATGTGTGTCCTATAAGCCCCAAGGATGACGATTCCAATACGGATGACGACACCAAAACCGGCATCGACGGTTCCATGGACGATTCGGATTCCAAATAGGCCCTGTTAGTTTATCTACTTCTTTGCCGGTGTCGTATACGAAACCGCTATACCCGCGGCAATTGCCATGAGACAGCTCGCGATGAATCCGAACTCATACTTCAAAACGTTTGTTGCGGTCAGGGCGATAATCAACACGGTCGCAATTTGCAGAATTATCATTATTGCGAAGAGATTGATTCCTTGTTTGGCCGAAGTCGCTGAGTGAGTTTGGCTTTGTTGATTCAGGTTGTAGCTGACAACAAAAGCGACCAGTTCGCTTGATACGGGGCCGACTACATAGAAAAAGATTGCGTCAATGAAGCCTATAGTGTTGTAAGTTGTTTCGCCGGAAAAAACAGCGTATAAAGCATATCCAAATCTTGGCTGATTCATGTATGAGTACGAAAAGACGAAGAGCGTCAATATTGCTACTACCAGAAGTGCATTCAGGACAAATCGTTTGCTTTTCATCGATCGCTCCTTCCGGGTGACTCTTATTTGTAATTCTACAGCATCCATTTGTTTTTCAAAGAATTTGACTGTCCTAAATAACATGCACTTTCGCTGGAGGGTCGCTGTTTGGCGGCCCTCTTTTTTGCACAGGCGCGGTGGGATGGTAATAATCGGGCGGGAGTCAGCCGCTCTGATAGAATCGTCCTTGCTGTCGGCAGCCCTCGTGCCGGGCAGAGCCCTCCATCCGATGGGAGGTGATGCCCATGACCGATTTCACTGAGCTCGTGAAGCTCCTGACTGCTATGGTCTCGCTCCTCACGGCCCTTGTCGTCCTTTCCAAGGCACTCAAGCAGGGTTCGAAGCCCAAAAAGAAAGGCCACCGTCGCTAAGACGATGACCCAACTTCATTAAGCAACGGCTCTGCCCAGCTCTCTACAACTTGGGCTGCCGTCGGCACCATTTTACCCTCCTGACGAGGAATTCGTCCATATTTCAAAAACCAAATTGCGTTTGCTATCGAAGCCTTGATTATCGACTTCATCCGAACACCTCCCACATTCATCCGTACATGTACGGATGAATGTGGGAACCCGATACCCTGAGGGCCGGGCCGGCCGGCCCCGGGAGATCGGAGGACGGCATGTCCGGAAAGAAGAAAAGTGGCTCCGCAAAGGCGGTCCCGAGGGCCTACGGAAGGCTCACGAGGCACGAGCGGGACACGGTCCAGAGGATGCTGGAGTGCAGAGCGTCGTGCAGGGAGATCGCGAGGGAGCTGGGCAGGTCGCCCTCGACGGTGAGCGCCGAGGTGGCGTCGCACAGGTTCGTGACGGCGCCGAAGGCCAGGCGCGGCGAGCGCGTGGACGCCTCCGCCGACCTGTCGGCGGCC
>JAUMOL010000033.1 GCA_031295385.1 Collinsella sp. | reverse complement strand
GTTCATGGGCAGGCTCGAGGCCTACCTCGTGTACTATCGTGAGGAGCGGATCAAGAAGTCCCTCGGGTGGCTCAGCCCGATGGAGTACCGCAGGAAGCTTGGATACGCCTAGACGCGGTCCAAGAAATCGTCCGCACCCCCTACCAGGCTTTTTAGGAACTATTCCACCGCAACTTTGTTATTTGCCCTTGGGCTTGCTGGCGTAGAACTTCTTCTTTTTGGGCTTGCCGGCAGGAGAGGGTTTGCCGGCAAAGTTCGACTTGCCGTTGCCGGTCTGCGCGTGCGCGGGCACTGCCGCGCGAGGCTTGCGGGCCTCGGGGTTGCGCAGCTCCTCGACACGCTCGGCAATCTCCTCGGCGCTAAAGCCGACCTCGGCCATGGCGTCCTCGATGGGCAGGCGACGCACGATGTAGCAGTGGTGCACCTTCTGGTTGCGCGCGAAATCCTCGGGGATGGTCTGCGCCGTAATGTCCTCCAGCACGACGCCCGCGCGCGCGAGCTTGCGCGTCTCGGGGCGGAAGCCGCGCAGGTTACAGCTAAAGATGGCATGTCCGCCCTGTGCAAGCAGGCGCGATACGCCGGCCAAAAGCTCAACATGGTCGCGTTGGACATCCCAGGTACGGCGGCCCATCTTGGACGAGTTCGAAAACGTGGGCGGGTCGACAAAAATCAGGTCCCAGCGGTTGCGCGTCTGGCGCTGGTCGCGAATCCAGGCAAGCACGTCGTCGCGCACAAAGTGATGCTGCGGACCAACAAAGCCGTTCTGGCGCATATTGCGCTCGGCCCAGTCCAGGTAGGTGTTGGAAAGGTCGACTGTCACGGTTTCCTCGACGCCGCCGTCGGCCGCATAGCAGGTGGCGGTGCCGGTGTAGGCGAACAGGTTGAGGAAGCGGCGTGCCTGTTTGGCATGCTCGCGCACCAGGTTGCGGGTGACGCGGTGATCCAAGAAGATGCCCACATCCAGGTAGTCATCAAAGTTGACGGCAAAGGTGAGTCCGCCCTCTTCGATGAGCGGCAGGCGACGGCGCGCGATGTTGGCGCGCTCGCCCGAGCCGCCCTTGCCGGCGCCCTGCTTGCCGTACTGCGAGCCGCCGCGCGAACGCATGCGGGCCTTGGCGTGCACATGCTCGGCGGGAACATCTAGGATGCGCGGCGCGATGGCCAAAATGTCGAGCATGCGGGCCTGGGCTAGCGCGGGGTCGATGGTCTTGGGCGCGGCGTATTCGGCGATGACGAGCCAGCGGCCCGGCGTCTGCGGGCAACCCTCGTACAGGTCGATGGCGGCGGAGTAATCGGGCAGGTCGGCATCGTAGACGCGGTAGCAGCTCACGCCCTCGCGCTTTGCCCACTTGCGGCGCAGGCGGGCATTCTTGCGCAGGCGGTTGGCGAACTGCTCGGACTCGGGAATGAGCACGGGCAACGGCTTGCCGTCACCCAGGTCGAGCGTGGCGGCAGGTTCGGGCATGGAGGAAGCGGCGGCTTCGTCGTTGGCTTCGTTGGCATCCGCAACCTCGGCCTCGGCATCCGCGCTGGTCGCAGCCTCAAACGCTGCAGCGGCGTGGTCGAGTGAGGGCCAAACCTCAAGAGCCGCCTCCTCGTTATTGGGCATGACGGCGATCGAGCGCTCGGGCTCGGCGTGGAGCGCGCGGGCCAGCAAGCCGTCGCGGGTGAGAGCGGCGACCGGCGCCGAAGCGAGCTCGGGGGCGCGGCGCAGCTCGCCGATGAGCGTCATGGCATCGTGCATGAGCGAAAGCGGGGTCTCGGTCGTGTCCGCGACCAGGGCGGCACCGGCGACGGCGCCCGCATGGTCCAGCACGGTGGCGGGCTTGGCGGCACAAAAGTCGACAAAACGCTTGTAGCCGGCGCACTTGACCATGCGCTCGGCAGTCTTGCGGGCGGCGGGGTCGATGTCTACGGCCACGATGCGCGCCTGGCGCTCGCGCGCTGCCGCCTCGCGCTCGCGCGCCTCGGCAAGCAGCTGCTCCCACAGGACAGCGTCGTGCAGCTGCCAGCCCTCAAAGCCCCAGCGCTCGCGTGCGGCGCCCGGGGCGCGGTCGGTCAGAATGTTCACGGCCTCCAGCAGCAGACCGCCGCCGGCGCACGAGGCATCGATCAGCGTGGGAAGGGCTTCGTTTTCGTAATCGTCGGCCGTCAGCTCGCGCTCGCATAGTGCGGTCCAGCCGACCTGCGCCAGCACCAGGGCGGCGTAGTCGGGGCGCAACACGTGTGCGCCCTCGCCGGCACGAGTCGCAGCGGGCGGCAGACGCTTGAACAGCGGGTCGCCCGAAAGGTCCAGGCTGATGCTCGCGCGGCGCTGACGCAGCGAAAGCAACAGGTGAACATCGGGGTCGGCGGCATCGACGTCGGCGCGACGGCCCGTGGTCTCGGCCAGACGGTCGCACAGCGCGTCTTTGGCGCGCAGGGCCGAGAAGCGCGTGTTGCGCAGCTGCTCGGTCACGCCGCGGGCGGTGATGGCAATGGTGGCGCCGGGGCGGACGATGTTCTCCCAGGCGATGTCGTAAACGCTATCGTACAGTTCATCGGCATCCTGCGCCTCAAAGCGCCCGAGTACCACGAACACACGGCTCGCCAGGCGCGACCACAGACAGGCGCGGTAGCCTTCTTCGAGCTCGCCCTCAAATGTAGCGCGGCCCTTCAGCCGGCGAACATGCGAAAGCCCGAGGCGTTTAAGCTCATCGGCGAGTGCGGACTCAAAGCCCTCGGGGCAGCTTGCGTAAAATTCCATGGGTGACCTCTCTGGTTGCGTCGCTCCATTATATGATGGATACTTCGTTTACTCTCGCCCCCGAAAGGAACCCATATGATTGATGCGTGCCCCGATTCCGCCGTGCTCTTTTTTGACGTGGACGGCACGCTGACGTCGTTCGATCCCGACAACATGACCGACAAGGACTTTTCGGCGGTTCACCCCTCGCAGGCGGTCGTCGAGGCGTTTCATCGTCTGCGCGACGCGGGACACCAGGCATTTATCTGCACGGGTCGTCCCTTGTGGCTGATTGCCGATGGCCTGCGCGCGCTGAACCCGGCGGGTGTCGTTGCCATGGCGGGAGCGACGCTCGAGGTCGAGGGCCGCGTGGTACACGAGGACTGCTTTGACGAGGGCGTTATCGCGGAGCTTGCACGCCGTATGGCCGCGGCAGGGATTGAGGCCTTTTTCGAGACCAACGTGGCTACCTTTGCCCTGGAACCCGCGGGTGTTGAGCAGCCGTCTCTGATCGGCACTTCTGTGGTGCACAGCGCCGAGGAGATGCGCGTCGACGGCCGTCTGCGCGTGGGCAAGGTGTGCATCGTCGCGAGCTACCTGGCTCGCGTAGCCAACGATGACGGCTTTATCGATCGCGAGTTTGAGCTGTGCAACACCGGTGGTCAGAATCGCGAGCTGAGCCCCAAGGGCATTGACAAGGGCGTGGGCGTGGCGCGAGCGCTGGCGTATCTGGGCCGCGAGGGAAATGCGCGCACCTTTGGCTTTGGCGATTCGGGCAACGACCTGGGCATGCTCGCCGCCGTCGAGACAGCCGTGGCCATGGGTAACGCCATGCCCGAGGTCAAAGCAGTCGCCGACTACGTGACCGACGATGTCGCACACGACGGTACCGTCACAGCGATGCAGCATTTCGGCCTCATCTAATGAATCTCGCGTTCTGACGTTTGCTCAAACTGCGACTCTTTGCTTTTGCATGCTCAATCGATTTATCAATCCAAACACTGAGGTGTTTATACCGTTCGCCGAGAAGATAAAAAACCGCAGCTCACGCCTTGATAAACGTAGGTAAAGTGTTTAGCAGTTTATCGGCCGTATGCTAACGAAAGGAATCAGGCAGATGGCAATCAAGGTGTTCGCTGACGGTGCAAACCTCGAGGGCATGCTCGACATGTACGAGAACGGCAACGTTCAGGGTTTCACGACCAACCCGTCCCTTATGAAGAAGGGCGGCGTGACAGATTACCGCGCGTTTGCCAAAGAGGTCTTGACCCACATCACCGATGTGTCCGTCTCGTTTGAGGTCTTTGCCGACGACGTCGAGACCATGGAGGTCGAGGCGCGCGAGATTGCTACCTGGGCCGAGAACGTCTACGTCAAGATTCCGTGCGTGACCACCAAGGGCGAGTCCACCGCCGAGCTGGTGCGCAAGCTTTCGGCCGACGCCATCAAGGTCAACGTCACCACCATCTTTACGCCTACGCAGGTCGATGAGATGGTCGAGGCCGTTGACGCCGAGACGCCGTCCATCATCTCGCTCTTTGCCGGCCGCATTGCCGACACCGGCGTCGACCCCATTCCGTTTGTGACGGAGTCGGTCAAGAAGGCCGCCGCCAAGCCCAACTGTGAGGTCCTGTGGGCGTCCACGCGCGAGCTCATCAATATTTACCAGGCCGAGGCCTGCGGTTGCCAGATCATCACGGTGCCCAACGGCATCCTGGCCAAGCGCAAGAACATCGGCCGCGACCCGTACGAGGTCTCGCTCGACACCGTCCGCGGCTTTGCCAAGGATATCGCCTCGCTCGGCTTTCATATTCTGCCGTAAGCAAGGGTACCCCCTGTAGCGACGTGCAAAATCGCGAGTATTCAGCAAGGTAAAGGTCTTTATCAGTTGACCGAAGCATGGAACGGCCCCCGTTTTGGCTCTGACGACGCTAAAACGGGGGCTGTTTTTTGCTTTTTCGTCTCTGAGGGGCATCCGGAACGGTGGAATTTGCAGAATACTCGCGATTTTGCACATCGCTACAGGGGGTACCTTTGCTTTGGCGGTTTACTTTCCCTGCACCATGGTGAGCGAGATCTTCTTGCGGTCGCGATCGACCTTTTCTACCCACACCTTGACCGTGTCGCCGACGCGCACCACGTCGCTCGGGTGCTTGACGAAGCGGTTGGCTAGCTTGGAGATGTGCACGAGGCCGTCCTGGTGCACGCCCACGTCGACAAAGGCGCCAAAGTCGACGACGTTGCGCACCGTGCCCTTGAGTTCCATGCCGGGCTCCAGGTCGTCGATGGAAAGCGCCGAGCGGCTAAAGACCACCTCGGGCGCGTCGTCGCGCGGGTCGCGGCCGGGCTTTTTGAGCTCGTTGACAATGTCGATGAGCGTGAGGGTGCCGCAGTCCAGGTCGCTTGCCAGCGCCGAGATGCTGCCCAGGCGTCGCTCGATATCGGGCACGCCGCCGCGGCTGAGCTCGCTGGCTTTAACGCCGGCGCGTTCCAGGGCGGACGTGGCCACCTCGTAGCTTTCGGGGTGGACGCTTGTCGCGTCGAGCGGGTTCTTGCCGCCGCTAATGCGCAGGAAGCCCGCGGCGTTGAGATATGCCTTGGGTCCCAGCTTGGGGACCTTCTTAAGCTGGCGGCGATCGGTAAAGGCGCCGTTTTCCTCGCGGTAGGCCACGATGTTTTTGGCCACGCTCGGCGTGATGCCCGATACATATCCCAGCAGGCTCGCGCTCGCGGTGTTGACGTCGACGCCCACGCGGTTGACGACGTCTTCCACCACATGGCCCAACGTGCGCGAAAGCTCGGCCTGGTCAAGGTCGTGCTGGTACTGGCCCACGCCGATGGACTGGGGCGGAATCTTGACGAGCTCTGCCAGCGGGTCCTGCAGGCGGCGGCCCAGGCTCATGGCGCCGCGCACGGTGACGTCCAGGTCGGGGTATTCCTGACTGGCGAGCTCGGAGGCGGAGTACACCGACGCGCCGGCTTCGTTGACGATGGTGTACCGAAGGCTGGGTGCCTGCTCGGCGATGAACTCCGAGACGACTTCCTCGGTCTCGCGGCTGGCGGTGCCGTTGCCGATGACGATGGTGTTGACGTCGTCCTTCTTGACGAGGCGGGCGAGCTCGCGCTTGGTGCCGGCGAGGTCGTGGCGCGGCTTGGTGGGGTAGACCACGCCGTGGTCGAGTAGCTTGCCGGTCTCGTCCATGACGGCGACCTTGCAGCCGGTGCGGTAGCCCGGATCGAGCGCGAGCACGCGGGCGCCGCGCACAGGGCGCGCCGAGAGCAGGCCCTCGAGATTCTTGGCAAAGACGTTGATGGCCTCGGTCTGAGCGCGAACGGTGAGTTTGGCGCGGGCCTCGCGCTCCAGCGAGGGAGCCATGAGGCGCTTGTAACCGTCAGCGATGGCGGCGTCAAAGACGGGCGCAAACACGCCCTGGCGGCGGGGCCAACGGCTGCCGAGGCGTGCCGTGGCGGCGGCGCTGTCGACGTTCACCCTCACGCGGAGCTTGCCCTCGCGCTCGCCGCGGTCGATGGCCAGCACGCGGTGGTTGGGGATGCGGCGCAGTGGCTCGTCAAAGTTGTAGTAGGGCTCGTAGGGAGTCTTTTCGGCGGGGTCGGTGGCCTCGACGACGATATCGGCGGTGTTTTGCGTAAAGGCGCGCAGGTCGGCGACGTTCTCGGGGTCCTCGGCCACCGTCTCGGCAACGATGTCGGCGGCGCCGGCAAGTGCCTTCTCGGGTGTGTCGAAGCCGGCCTCCTCGTTGACGTATGCCGCGGCGGTGTCGAGCGCGCTGCCCTTGGCCGAGGCCTGCATGATGATCATGTTGGCGAGTGGCTCCAGGCCTGCCTCGCGGGCCTTCTGCGCGCGGGTCATGCGCTTTTTGCGGTAGGGCTTGTAGAGGTCCTCGACACGCTGGAGCTGCGTGGCCTCGCGAATCTGCTGCTCGAGTTCGGGCGTGAGTTTGCTCTGGGCGTCGATAAGCAGAATGACGTCCTCTTTACGCTGCTCAAGATTGCGCAGGTAGGACAGGCGCTCGTCGAGGGCGCGCAGGGCGACATCGTCCATGCCGCCCGTGGCCTCCTTGCGGTAGCGCGAGATAAAGGGGATGGTGTTGCCCTCGTCGATGAGCTTGACGGCCGCCTCGATGTTGGCGGCCTTAAGGTTGAGCTCGAGGGCGAGCTGGGCGATAAGATCCATGGGACTCCTTGCGTTTAAGGCGCGTTTGCAGCACAGAGCTACCAAGGATACCACCCGTCCCAAAAGGCTGTTTTGGGACCGCGCCACGAAAACGGCCTTTCTACTACGTTTTACCCGTAGGGGCTGACCATACCTGGGTTTTCCGAAAATCGGCAAGACGTTTACCTGCGGTTTTTATTTCGCGAAATTCGGTATGGTTGAGGGCGATTGGTTAAACGTAGTAGATAGGCGCATTTCGTGGCAAACGAATCAAACTTAGGTACAAAATAGCCCTCGCCCCAGAAAAATCGTCGGCAAGGTAGCAAAATGCCCCGCGAGCAGGAGGCTGCTCGCGGGGCAAAGAAGAGGGGCTTGTTTGTGGCGGACCGAGGGGCTCGGCATGGGGTTTTGCCGCGGTCGCTCTTAAGGCATTACAGCTCGACGAGCTGGCCGGTCTCGGCGGCCTCCTTGATGGCGTTGAGAAGCGTGAGCGTCTTGACATTATCGGCGGGGGTTACGACGGGCTCGACCTCGCGGCGGACAACCTTCACAAAGTGCTTGAGCTGCATCTTGTGCGGCAGCGCCGGGTCCACGGCCGGAATCTCCATCTGCAGCGGCTTGTGCCAGTTGGAGGCGCCGTCGTAGGAGAACTGGTGCAGGCGGGGCAGCGACAGAGCGCCCAAGGTTCCGCCGATAAAGTAGGCGTCGGCGTCGAAGGGGCGGTACTGCGGATCCTCGCGAGCGGTTGCCTCCCAGTTCCAGGGGCTGGCGGTGGCGTCGGAGATGGTCATGCTTGCGAGCGCGCCATCGGCAAAACGGACGTTGACCACGGCGGAGTCCTCGGTCTCAAAACCGCGGGCGGCGCTGGACTGCATACCCTGGACGGCAACGGGCTCGCCCAGCAGGTAGCGGAGCAGGTCGACGTCGTGCACCAGGTTGACCAGGATCGGGCCGGCGCCCTTCTTGCGGCGCCACTCGACGTCGAAGTACTCGTCATTCTTATAGATCATGTAGTGGAAGCTCGACACGGTGAGCTTGCCCAGCTCGCCAGACTCGATGATCTCCTTGGCCTTGTTGACGAAGGGATTGTGGCGACGATGCTGGCCCACGAGCACGGGCACGCCGGCGGTCTCGGCCTCGGCGGCGAAAGCCTGGGCATCCTCGAGATCGTTGGAGATCGGCTTTTCGACCAGCGGCACGATGTTGCGCTTCACAGCCTCGCGGGCAACGCCCAGGTGCAGGTCGTTGGGGGTGGCGATGATGACGGCCTCGGGCTTGACCTCGTCCATCATCTGGGCGGGATCGGTATAAAACGGCACGCCGGCGGCCTCGGCCGTGGCGCGGGCGCCCTCAAAGGCGTCGGCGATGGCGACGAGCTCGGCCTCGGGCTCCTCGGTGACAAAGCGGATGTGGTTGCGGCCCATGGCGCCGGCGCCGATAACGGCAATGCGGACGGGGTTGAGCTCAGACATTTCGACTCCTTAATACTGGTGACCGGTGGAATGCGACAAAGGGGCTGTCCCTTTGTCGCATCGGTAAAACTAGGCGGACTTCTTCTTGCTGTCGGAGACCATCATGTAGACGGTGAGCACGACGGCGATGGCGGCGATCACAATGGCGCCGTAGAAGGACTGCTGGTAGGCGGCGCTTCCGGCCTCGGCGTGATACAGCACGGCAGTGATGGGCTGGCTGATCCAGGTGGAAGCGGCATAGCCCAAAAACATGATGCCGTAGTTGACGCCGATGTTGCTGGTACCAAAGGCGCCACCGGTGAGCGGCGGGTAGATGACGAGCAGGGCGCCAAAGCTAAAGCCGAGCAAGGCGAGCGCCACAAAGAACATGGCCTGTGTAAAGCTCATCGACATGATGACGAGGGCGACGATGGTGACGACAAGGCTGATGAGCAGCGACTTGTAGGCGCCGAGCTTGTCGATGATCTGGCCAAAGGACAGACGGCCAACCAGGTTGGCGCAGGTGTTGACGGAGACCACCACGCCGCCGAGGGCGACGGCCGCGGCGCTCGTGGGGTCGGCGAAGAGCTGGACGGCGGCGATGGAGGCAACCTTGCCCACGAGCAGGGTGCCCGCGGTGGCGGCAAAGGCGAAGGTGACGATGAGGACCCAGAAGCGCGGGGTCTTGACCATCTCGCCCGGTGTGAGGTCACCGAAGGTGCCGGCATGCGCGCCACCCTTGGGGGCCTCGAAGCCCTCGGGCAGCCAACCGGCCTCGGGGGCCTTCAGGAACAAGGCGGAGGCGGCGATCATCACAAAGAAGATGACGCCGAGCGCCTTAAGGGCGCCAAAGATGCCCAAGCTCGGGATGAGCAGCGAGGCGAGCACCGGGGACAGCACGGCGGGGCCGGCGGTCGAAGCGGCCAGGGTGATGCCGGAGGCGAGACCCTTCTTGTCGATGAACCATTTTTGGCCGGTGGTGAGCGCCGGGTTATAGCCCAGACCGTTGCCGACGGCGGCGACGAGTGAGAACCACAGGTAGAACTGCCACGGCTCGGTGACGGTGCCGGACATGAACCAGCCCACGCCGTAGCACACGGCGGCGGCGATCACGACGTTGCGCGGGCCGATCTTATCGGAGATGCGGCCCGCGAAGATGCCCGTTACGGCCATGATGGTCTGGAAGACGGGGAAAGCCCAGGTAAGGGCGCTCGACCACTCGGGGTAGACGGCGAGCAGGTTCTTGCTCACGACGGAATACAGCGCGATGGAGCTGATGAAGAACATGGTGACGCACGCGGCGGAAAGCACGACGGCGCGACCCTTGTTGGAGTTGGTGGAAGCCATTGGACTCTTTCTAATCGATACGGGGGAGGAGCGGGCGTGTCCGCGGGGCCTCCCTGTCAGGTTGGTTTACTGGTCGGTCGGCTTGGTGATGCCGGACTCATCGGACCAGAGCTCGACACCCTTGTTCTTAAGGTAGTTGTCGGCATAGGCGCGACGGCCGCCGGGCTTGGCGGTGAGGTCGCCCATCATGTTGGAGAAGCCGCCGTCGACCTTGATGGCGTCGCCGGTGGTAAAGTCCGAGCGCTTGGACGCCAGGAACATGACGGCGTTGGCGATATCGCTGACCTCGCCGATGCGACGCGTGGCGATCAGACGGCTGCGGCTCTTCTCGACCTCGGGGTCGGCGTAGAAATTGGCCGACATGGGGGTCTTAACGAAGCAGGGCTCGACGCAGTTGGAGCGCACGCCGTAGGGGCCCCACTCGGCAGCGAGCATCTTGGACATCATGTTGACGCCGGCCTTGGTGGAGCTGTACACGCCCGAGAACGTCTCGGGGGAGTGGCTGGCGACGGTCGAGATGTGCACCAGGCGGCCCTGGCCGGCCTTGATCATCTCGCGACCAAAGCGCTGCGAGGTGATGAAGTAGCCGGTGAGGTTGACGTTGAGCACCTGCTCCCAGTCGCTCAGCGGCAGGTCTTCCATGGCGGCGAAGCGCAGGATACCGGCGGTGTTGACGAGGACGTCGACGCGACCGAAGTCGGCGATGGTGGCGTCGACGGCGGCCTGAACCTCGGCCTCGTCGGTGGCGTTCATCTTGTAACCCTCGGCGTGGATGCCAAACTCGGCAGCGAGGTCGGCGGCAGCAGCCTTGACCTTCTCCTCGTCCAGGTCGAGCAGGACGACGTTGGCGCCGTTGCGGGCGAACTCGCGGCAAATCTCGACGCCCATACCGCCGAGTGCGCCGGTCACGGCGCAGACATCGCCCTCGAGCTTAAGCCAGTTGCTCATAGGAACTTCCCTTCTTGTGCCTCCCTGTGGGTCGTTTTCATTAACCGACCCACGTGGTTTTCGCAGGTTATCGTATGCTTTGCATTTGCGCAGGTGAATTGCATATTTGTTAGAATGGCGTTAACCGTAGGTTTACACTGTGCAATGCAGTTTATGCTTAACTGAGCGCGTGACCTGCGAAAACAACCCCCTGTGGCGCCATCTGGCCACGGGCGCGAAAACAGGAGATTGACGTGTACGATCGACGACTTGAGGCCATATCGGCCGCTGCGGAGCTGGGAAGCTTCTCGCGTGCGGCGGCAAAATTGCGCGTTTCGACCCCGGCGCTCGTCAAGCAGGTGTCGGGCTTCGAGGCCGAGTTTGGCATCACGCTGTTCGAGCGCTCGCATTCGGGTGTTAAGGTGACGCCGGCAGGCGCTCTGCTGGTGGACGACGCGCGCTCGATTATGCGGCAGTCCGAGGACGCGCTGCGCCGTGCCCGACGCGCCGCGGGCGATGGCGGTGCCGTGCGCCTGGGCGTGTCGATGATGTGCCCGGGGCGCCAAACGCTGTCGATGTGGTCGGGCATTCACGATCTGGAACCGTCGCTGCGCTTTGAGATCGTGCCGGTAAGCGACCTCTACGATGAGCGCGAGACCGTCATGCGCAGCTTGGGCCGCGAGGTCGATGTGGTGCAGTCGAGTTTTTCTACCCCACGCTGGGGTGATGCCTGCCAAAAGCTCCGCATTGTCAACGTGCCGTTTTATATCGACCTGCCGCGCACGAGTCCGTTGACGCGCAAGAATCGCATTACGGTCGCCGACTTGGAGGGTATGCGTCTGCGCGTACTGCGCCACGGCAACGACGCTATGGACAGCCTACGCATCGACCTTTTGGCCGACGGCGGCGTGGACGTGATCGATGTGGATAGCTTCGACTTTGCGCTCTTTAACGAAGCCGAGGAAAAGGGCGACGCGGTGCTTACCTGCGGCGCATGGTCGGGCGTGCACCCGGCCTTTGTGGGCGTACCGTTCCTGTGCGGGCGAGAGGTGCCGGTCTTTTTGCACTATCCGCTCGAGCCAACCCTCCAAGTCCAAAAATTCGTCAACGCCATGGCCCAACTCCTCAAGTAGCTCATTTAGGACGGGGCCTTTTTAGCCACTTTTGGCGTCCTACCTGCGCAATGCGAAAAATTCGAAAAATGACTGCAAATCGGTTACGCATGATTTTGCTTTTGCCCTGGGCTGGTTGTAAAATCAAAAAACTCAAACGTACTACTTGTGTAGCTTGCGCGAAAGCTCGGGCTGCGGCTGGGGGGGATGCGCCCATGCAGGGTCCTTTCGGTCATATAGCGTCGATGCGCCGCAGCTTTGCGATGTTGGCAGCGGTCTTATGCGCGTTCGTTATGGTCGGGGGGGGGGGTGCCCTCGCGTGCGTACGGTGACGATGGCAACCTTATAACGAACCCAAACTTTCTTAGCCCAGCTACTGGTTGGTCGACGACCTCTCCGGCCAAGAGAATCGGTGAAATGACGGGCGTCGAGCTTCCTACGCAGCTCCTCAAGCCCCAAACGAACACCAAAGAAGCTAACGGTAATCATTTTGCGCTTGCATGGAATTTGAGGCCACAGGGTACCAGTTATTATTTTGAACCCGGATCAACCTACACCACCTTTTCCACCCAGAGCGGCTCCACGTACGAGTGGGGCCTCAACCATCGCGCCGCAACCGAACACGACGTGCTGATGCTCACGATGGGTCCTCAACAGGAGAATCTGTCGGTTAACAGCGCAGGCCAAGACCAGCTCATGCAGCTGCGGACTTGGCTTAAGGCGCAGGGTAAGATGCCCCAGGGAAATACCGTTGAGCAGTACACCGTTTACAGCGATCTCTTTGCTGCAAATGGCGGCTTTGCTGGTAGCAGCGCCGACGGATCCCACTTCTCGTTTGAGCAGAGCGACGGTCGCATTGCGCTTTCTGTGTGGCTCGTAAGCTCTAACGGACAGGGCTGGTTCTCCTTTGGCACCAACAGTACACACTATTATCGAGCGTTTCCCGAACAAGACGATGAGTTTGCCTATCAGGCTGACTATACCGCAGCGTCCGAAAAGACGATGCTTGCACTGACTTGCTACGATTCAAATCTTACGGGGGCGAACGAACAATACCGGGAGTGGTTTGGCAATCTGGTCAACGACGTTCACGTGGAAAAGCAGGGCACGCGTGACATCTATAGCGACTTTGCCAAGGTGTATCAGGAAAACTCGTCCGAGACCATGACAACGCTTACGCGCTATGCGTTCTCGACCTCGAATCTTAAGAACGAGAATACGAACATTGCTAACGGCAGTTTTGAAGACGATATACATCTAGGGAACAAGAGCACCAGCAAGTTTACGCTGTGCTCGCCCCATTGGCGTACGACCGAGACAGACCATCGTATCGAGATCGTTGCCCAGAACGACTACTATATCGACCCAGCTGGGCATTCTGTTACGTTTACGCCCTCCGATGGTGACTATGCAGCCGAGCTCAACGCACACGAGGCGAGTTCGCTCTACCAATATGTGACGACCGAGCCGGGAAAACAGTACGAGTGGGGGCTCGACCACCGCGGCCGCTCGGGTCGAGACGCCATGGCCCTTATCATCGGTCCGCGACAAGAAAACGAGCCGTACAAGGACAATCAAAAAGCACTCGATCAGTACCAGCAAATTATTCAATGGATTCAAATAAGCGTCGATAACTATGTCGGCTTGGATGTGGCCAATTTTTCCCAATCGGGCTGCAGCAAAAAGATCATCCTGTATTCGACCAAATTTGACAAAGTGGGTGGATTTGCCAGTGCGTCTAGCGGAAGCGCGTTCTCATGGACGGCCGATGCGGAACATACCGAAAAATGGTGCGTGTGGATCATGGCGTCCGAAAACGACGCGTGGGCTTCCTACGGTTCCAACGCGCTCGAGTACAATAAAAAGGTCGACTACGACTATACCTACACCATTCCGGATGGCCAAAACCAGAGCGTCTTTGCTTTTGTGGCCTACAACACGGCCAACGGGAGCAATTCGACCGGCAACTTCCTCGACAATATCTCGTTTAGGGAGTTCTATCGCATAGAGACGTACACGACGCCCAACGGAAGCGGAACGTATTTTTATAACTCCGATACCAAGACCGCCGACTTTACCTATGCCAAAAACTACGTAGGTAAACAGGAAAAGAACTCCTACTTTATGGTCGATGCCAAGCGCGATGACGGGGCAGTCTTTATCGGTGCTTTTGTCAACGGCGAGTTCTATTCCGCGAACGATGCGGCGCACTGGACCGAATTGAACGATGGCACCTATCACTTTAGGGTCGACAAGGTCACAAAGCACTATAAAGTGCACCTCGTGTTTTCCAAGGCAGGCGTTCAATACGATGTGAACGGCGGCAAAGCGTATCACTATGATCCGTCCAATGAGTCCACGGGCGATTTCGTGCAGCTTTCTGGCGCTGGAGCGAGCTATACCTCCCATGCCGCCGAAGGACAAAACGACGGCTGGAAGTTTATGGGCTGGGAGTACGCGGGCTCGGGAAAAGCCGTTTGTTTTAGCGCGGAGCACACCGTGACCCATACGGCACCCGAGGGCACCACGGATTCCGGCACTCTTACCATTAGGGGCAAGAAGGTCAATCCTGATACCGGCGCTGCGGGCGATACGGTAACGGTCGAAAACATCCCTGAGAGTCAGGGCGCGACATTTGTGGCGCAATGGAAGTATCGTCAGGCCTTTGTTGCCCAGCTTAAAAATGCCGATGGCACGTGGAGCAACGTAACGACGGGCGGCACGGTCAGCTCCAAGCTTAAGGGGGCAAAGGGCTCTATCGATGCCGGGGATGGCTCGGGCAAGGACGCCGACGCGTACGAAAAATCGGGCGTTGCCTACTTTGTGGATGACGGCACGTTTGTGGAGGCGGTGGCCGCTCCCAAGGAGGGCTATCACTTTGAGGGCTGGTATGACCTATCGAATCCAGACGCCCCGGAGCTGCTGTCGTCTTCACCCACCTATACGTACAACGTGAAGGACCGCCATACGGGATGCGTATACGCACGATTCACCCCGCGCACCTACACGCTCAAGGTTTCCAAGAGCGTTACGGGCAATATGGGCGACAAGCGTGCCTACTTTAAGATGACGGTGACCTTTACGGGTCTCAAGGCTGGTCAGACCTACGCCATCGAGTATTCGGATGCGCCTGCCCAGGGCAGCCATACGCTCGTGGCGCGACCGAATGATCAGGCCGAAACCGTGGAAAACAAGACGGCCTTTACGGCCGATGGCCAGGGCAGGGCGATCGTGCCGTTTGCCGTTAAGGACGACCTGACCGTTTCGATTAAAACGCTTGATTACAACGCGACCTATACCGTGAGCGAAGACGATTACTCTTCGTTGGGCTATCACGCTGAGCTTACGGGTGCGAGCGGCACGCTCAACGGTCCGCGTGTGACCGTTGCCGTTGAAGCTAAGGCCACCAATTCCCGACAGGCCGCAGTGCCTACGGGTATCACGCGCAATCCCATCTATGCCCTGGCGATTTTGGCCGCCGGCGTGCTGCTGGTCACGGGCATGGTTGCGCTGCGTTTACATCGCGGCTCCAGGAGGGGCGGGCGCCTATGAGAAGACATGGCGCCAGCAATGCTGGTGGCGGGGCGCCCACACCTGCCGCTCCGCGGGGGAGGTCCTGTGGCGCGGGGTGCCCGATCGTGTCGAGCGCGAAGATAGGCGCACACGCGGCGCCAGATCTAAGGGAAGCAGACGACCGGCGAGATATCGTGGGCTTTCTGGCGCGCCTGGCATTTTTTGTCGTGACGCTCTGGCTGCTCTTTGGCGTGGTCCTGGGCGTGGGTGCGGTCACGACCGGCGAGATGGCCCCGCGTATCTGTTCGGGTGACGTCATGCTCTACTGGAGGCTCAGCCAGGGCTTCAACGAGGGTGACGTGGTGGTATACACCGCGGATGGCGAAGAGCGCCTGGGTCGCGTGGTTGCCCGCCCCGGTGATGAGGTCACGATTACCGAGTCGGGCGAGCTCATGGTTAACGGGGCTGTTGTGGTGGAAAGCGATATCACCACGCCGACGCCGCGCTACGAGTCTGCTGTGGACTATCCCGTACACCTGGCAGCGGATGAGTTCTTTGTGCTGGCCGATCTGCGCGAGGGTGGGCATGACAGCCGCCTGTATGGGCCGATTGCCCGTTCGCAGATCAAAGGCAGCGTGATCAGCGTGCTGCGCAGGTCGAACCTGTAGGCACGGAGATTGGTTTTATTAAGGGCATGTGCCCGAGAGGAAGGATACAACATGAAAACTGGAAAGAGGCGACTGGCGGCGTTTGCAGTTGTGGCTGCCACGATGCTGCTGGCTTTGGTGGGAGTTGTCACGCCCGCGTGGGCGGAGGGGGGATCTACTACTCCGCATCTGCCGGTAACTGGCAACAAGGTTACGATCACCTCGACGCTTACCATGAACAAGGATGCTGTGGAGCCGAATGCGCAGTTTAAGTATTCGATCTCGCCGGCGGAGACGAGCGAGCTTACGAACACGGGTATGCCCGTTACTGCTGGAGTGGAAGGGGCCGTTTCGCTTTCGCCGTCTTCCGTAAATTATTCTGCCAAAGGTCTTTCTAGCGAAGATAATACCGACGGCGTTACTAAGACAATAACCGCCCCAGTGAGCGTCAGCCTTGATACCTCAAAGTTCGCGGCTCCGGGCATCTATCGATACAAAATTACGCAGACGCCGCCAGAGCTGGATGGCCTCAACGACGTTGAGTATAAGGAGCTGTTCCTGGATGTTTACGTAGAAAATGGCGACTCAGGCTTAGTTGCTAAGGGCTGCACTCTTAGCACAGCGGCGGGATCGGGCGACAAGACCTCAGGCTTTGAGAACAAATATGTCACCCAAAAGTTGACCATCAAAAAGGTCGTTGCCGGCAACCAGGGTGACAAGAATAAGGACTTTGACTTTACCGTCACGATTAAAGGCGCTGACGGGGAGACTTATAAGTACGCCACTGTGAAAGACGGGACTACTACCCCGAACGAAGTTAAGGCCGCGTCGGGAACTGCGATTAGCGTGAGCCTTAAGAACGGAGAATCCGTCATCTTTTACGGTCTCTCATCGGAGGATAAATTCGCCGTAACTGAGGCGGATTATCATAGCGAAGGTTATAAGACGTCGTACAAGATTGGTGATGACACCAGTTCGACAGAAGGTAACTCTATTGCCGAGAAGGGTATCGGTACTTCTGACACCACGGTGACCTTTACCAACACCAAAGAGGCTACCGTTCCCACCGATGTTATTCGGACGGTCGTTCCCTATGCGGCAATCGTCGCGTTTGCTGCCGTGATGGGCGTGGTCTTCTTCCGTCCTCGTCGTAACCGCCATTAAAACAGCGAGGATTACAGCCGATGGAGCTTAAACGCATGGCTCGGCTGGCGAGAGCCGGCGACCGCGTGCTTACGTGGTTTGCCGGCTTTCTCGTGCTGCTCATGCTGCTGTACGGGGGCTATTCGCTGTGGGACACAAACAACGTTATGAACGGTGGGTTCATCAGCGATGAGCTGCTGCACTACAAACCCACCGGGGCCAACGATTGCGCACGCCTGCAGGAACTGATGGCCAAAAATCCCGACGTGGTCGGATGGGTTACCATCGATGGCACCAACATCGACTATCCCTTTGTTCAGGGAAAAGATAACCAGGAATACCTCAACAAAAACGTGTTGGGGGAGTCCGCGGTTTCGGGAGCGGTGTTTTTGGATACGCGCAACAGTCGCGCGATGACCGATTCCTACAATCTGCTCTATGCGCACCACATGGATAACGGCGCGATGTTTGGCGATGTCGATCGGTTTTTAGACAGGGGCTTCTTTGACCTGCACCGCACGGGCACGCTCTACACAAAGGATGGGGCGTTCCGCCTGCGCATTGTTGCCGTGTGCTCGTTTGCTGCGAGTGATGACATTATCTTTGGGCCGGGAAACCTGGACCAGGCCTCAATGCAGACGCTGCTCGCGCATATCTCGCAGACGGCGGTGCATGCGAACATGGACGGCGCTGGCCTCGATGCACGCATTATCGCGCTTTCTACCTGCAGTGATAAAACAAATGGGCGCCGAGCGCTCCTAGCCGAAATCTTGTAGCTCATTTAGGATGGGGCTTTTCTAGCTACCTTTGCCGTCCTACCTGCGCAATGATTTTTCCGGGATGGGGATTTTTAGCTACGGCGTTCCGTTAGCTTGACCGAGCCCCGTCCCAAATTAGCTACCCTTTGCTACGGGTTTACCGTTTCTCGCGTTGCGGCACGGCCGTCTCGGCTGCCTTTACGCGGTTCTTATCGACGTACATGTTCTTGTCGGCCCGGGAAAAGAGTTCGCGCATGGTAGGCGGCTCGTCAAAATCGCTGGAAAGCGTATAGCCCACCGCGTAGCTGATGGGCATATTGGGGTGGACTTCGGAATACTCGTCCACGTTCGCGCGAATCCGAGCGAGACAAGATTCCACAGTGGCTCGGTTGGCATCCCGCAGTACCGCGATAAACTCATCGCCGCCGTCGCGACCCACAAAGCACGTCGCCGACGCCACACTTCCCAGTTGCTGGGCAAAAGAGCGGATGTATTCGTCGCCCTTCTCGTGGCCGAAGTTGTTATTGACCATATGCAGATTGTTAAGGTCGAAGACGCACACCGCAACGGGCGCCTCCGCGGAGACAGGCTGCTCCTGCCCCAAGACCTCCTCGCACTTGTTCTTGTTGGGCAGTCCTGTGGCTTCGTCGAGATAGACTTTGCTCTGCAGTTTGCGATTGAGCGCGGCAGTTCGCACCGCGCGAACAAGTTCGACCGCAAAGGTCGCCACCAAGCCCATGATGTCGATGATCACCAGGCCCTCGAGATAGTTGAGCGCCGACGCCTTCTCCTGAGAGTAGTCCTCTGCGAGTCGCGTAGCATCGTCGCAAATGCCAAAGAACTCCTCGCTCATGGAGATGATGTCGGTGTTCTCATAGCCGACTTCGCGCACGCGGATGATCTCGGTGCAAAGCTCATCAAAATAATTTGCAAGCTCGGTCATTTTTGCCTGATACTCATCGTCGTCGAGACGGACGAGGTTGAGGTCGTCACTTCCGTAACGCAAACCGTTGATGTATGAATCCACGGCTTTGAGCAGGTCATCTTGAGGCTGGCCCGCATCCTCGAGCTTAACGATTCGCTGCGTGGTACCGCGCACCAGACCGGCGTAGTTGACCACACGCGCCGTGCCCTGGATATCGGAGACGAGTAGCATAACATTGATGAAGAAGAAGATGAGAACTGCCGTGAGCACCATCATGAGCAGGCGCACCGCCTGGCCGGCCTTCTTGGCGACAGAAGTATTCACAAGTTCACTCCCCTAAATGACAAAAGAACAGGTAGCACGCAGTGTGCTGAAATTCATGGGTGGTTAACTCTACCATATGGGCCAGCAGCCTCAAACTGCAGCAGACGCTCGTCCAAATTGGCGTGACGCTTGCCTTGTTGTTCTTGACCTGGCCGCGCTATCGGACATGCTTCTGGTCTTGGATCACCATGGGAAAGCTCATCCCGTTTTGTGCGTCTAGAGTGGGATGCGGCTTCCCAAAGGTGCCGTTAGGGGAAATCACATCCCGGTTTACTCCCTTGAAATGGGATGCCGTTTCCCGGAGGGGGTCCAGCGGGAAACGGCATCCCATTTTGGGCCCGAAAAGTGGGATACGGTTTCCGGCCGGCATGAAAAAAGCCTCCGCAGCTCGTGTGGCTGCGGAGGCTTTATTCGTTGCGGTGCATTGTGTTTGGGTCGTTGAGATGAGCCGATTTGCCCCGAAAGAGGAGGGCATTGACCTTAGGGTCATGCCCGACGAATGAGCGGCAAATCGGCCATCTCGGCGAGCCGAACTACTCCAGCTCAAACGCTCCGGTATAGAGCTGGTAGTAATACCCGCGCTTGGCGATCAACTCGTCGTGGTTGCCGCGCTCAATGATGCGGCCGTGGTCCAGGCAGATGATCGCGTCGGAGTTGCGCACGGTGGACAGGCGGTGTGCGATGACAAATGTCGTGCGGCCCTCCATAAGCTTGTCCATGCCGGCTTGCACGATAGCCTCGGTGCGGGTGTCGATGGAGCTCGTGGCCTCGTCCAGGATCATCGCCGGCGGATCGGCGACGGCAGCGCGTGCAATCGAAATCAGCTGGCGCTGGCCTTGCGACAGCTGGGCGCCGTTGCCGGTGAGCATCGTGTCGTAGCCGTCGGGCAGGCGGGTGATAAAGTCGTCCGCGCCCGCGAGCTTGGCCGCCGCGATGCACTCCTCGTCGGTGGCATCCAAGTTGCCGTAGCGGATGTTATCCATCACGGTGCCGGTGAACAGGTTCACGTCCTGCAGCACCACGCCCAGCGAGCGGCGCAGATCGGCCTTGCGAATCTTATTGACGTTGATGCCGTCGTAGCGAATCTTGCCGTCGGCGATGTCGTAGAAGCGGTTGATGAGGTTGGTGATGGTCGTCTTACCGGCACCGGTGGCGCCGACAAACGCGACCTTCTGGCCCGGCTTGGCAAACACAGACACGCCGTGCAGCACCTCGTGGTCGGGCGTGTAGCCAAAGTCGACGTTGTCCATGACCAGGTCGCCGCGCAGCGGCACGTACTCGATCTCGCCGGTTGCGCGGTGCGGATGTTTCCATGCCCACATGCCGGTGTGGTGGTCGGCCTCCTCGAGCTGCCAGGTATCGGGGTTCACCTGCGCGTTGACGAGCGTCACATAGCCTTCGTCGGCCTCGGGCTCCTCGTCGATGAGTTCAAAGATACGGTCGGCGCCGGCGAGGCCCATGACCACGGCGTTGATCTGCTGCGAGATCTGACCGATCTGTCCGCAGAACTGCTTGGTCATGTTGAGGAACGGCACCACGACGGCGATGGACAGCGCCATGCCCGAGATGCTCAGGTTGGGCACGCCCAGCGCCAGGAAAATGCCGCCTGCCAGTGCGACCAGCACGTAGAGCAGGTTGCCCAGGTTCATAAGGATAGGCATGAGGATGTTGGCGTACATGTTGGCCTTCTGCGAGACCTCGAAGAGCTTTTCGTTGCGCTCGTCAAAATCGGCCTCGGCGGCAGACTCGTGGCAGAATGCCTTGACGACCTTCTGGCCGTTCATGACTTCCTCGATATGGCCCTCGACAACGCCGAGCTCGGTCTGCTGCGCAATGAAGAAGCGCGCGGAGTTGGAGCCGAGCAGCTTGGTCATAAAGGTCATAAAGGCGACGCCTGCCACAATGACCAGGCACATCCAAACGCTGTAGTACAGCATGATAAAGAACACCGTGACGATGACGATGGTCGTCATGAGCAGGTTGGGCAGCGACTGGCTGATCATTTGGCGCAGCGTGTCGATGTCGTTTGTGTAGTGGCTCATGATGTCGCCGCGCTGGTGCGTGTCGAAGTAGCGGATCGGCAGGTCCTGCATGCGGTTGAACATCTTCTCGCGCAGCTTCTCCAGCGAGCCCTGCGTGACGATGGCCATGGCGCGGTTCCAGAAGAGCGAGGACAGGATGCCGACGCCGTAGATGCAGGCGAGGGTGGTCACGAGCTGTGCAATCTTGGGCTCTGCGGCTTCCCAATCGCCCGACTGCCACGATTCGCTAATAATCTGCAGGGCGCTCTGAAGGAAGGTCGCGCCGATGGAGTTGATGATGGCGCAGAGCACCACGCCGAGGACGACGAGGGGCAAAAGCACGGGGTAGAAGCCAAAGAGCGTCTTGATGAGGCGCGACATGGTGCCGCCCTTGCGGTTGAGCGCGCGCTCGGCGGTCGTTGCCTTACTCATGTGCCTCGCCTCCTTCCTGGGTCTGAGCTTGCGTTACGGTCGTATCGGTGTTGTCTGCCGCCGTGGCCGTGTTGCCGGAGACGTCGCCGGCGTTCTCCTCGCCCTCGGCAGACATCTTGTTCTGCGAGGTAAAGGTCTCTCGGTAGATCTCGCTTGTCTTAAGCAGCTCATCATGGTTGCCGATCTGCGCGATGTGGCCACCCTCCATGACGATGATGCGGTCGGCGTCCTGCACGGAGCTAATGCGCTGGGCGATGATGAGCTTGGTCGTGTTGGGCAGATAGCTTGCCAGTCCTGCGCGAATCTTGGCGTCGGTCTTGGTGTCGACGGCGCTGGTGGAGTCGTCCAGGATCAAGATCTTGGGGCGACGCAGCAGGGCACGCGCAATGCACAGGCGCTGCTTCTGACCGCCGGAAACATTGGAGCCGCCCTGTTCGATCCAGGTGTCATAGCCCTTGGGGAAGCCGTCGACAAACTCGTCGGCGCAGGCCAGGTGCGCGGCCTCGTGAACCTCTTCGTCGGTGGCATTCGGGTCGCCCCAACGCAGGTTCTCGGCGATGGTGCCGCTAAACAGCACGTTTTTCTGCAGCACCATGGCGACCTGGTGGCGCAGAGCGTCCAAGTCGTAGTCGCGCACATCTACGCCGCCCACGCGCACGGTGCCCTCGGTGGCGTCGTACAGGCGGGCGATGAGGTTTACGAGCGTGGACTTGGCCGAGCCGGTGCCGCCGATGATGCCGATGGTCTCGCCGCTCTTAATGTGCAGGTCGATATCGTCGAGCGCCTGGCGCTTCGCATGCGCGGAGTACTTAAAGCTCACGTGGTCAAAGTCGATGGAACCGTCGGCCACCTCGAGCACGGGCTCGGCGGGATCGGCGATCGTGGGCTCGGCAGCAAGCACCTCGGTAATGCGGTGCGCCGATTCGTCGGCCATGGTCACCATGACAAAGATCATCGACAGCTGCATCAGGCTCATGAGGATCTGGAAACCATAGGTAAAGATCGAGGAGAGCTGGCCCACGTCGAACAGCGTGCCCTGGCTCGTGATGATGAGCTTGGAGCCCAGGTAGATGATGACGACAAATGCGCCGTTGACGCAGATGTTCATCATGGGGTTGTTAAAGGCGAGCAGCTTCTCGGCGCGGGTGAAGTCCATCTGGACGTCGCGTGCGGCGGTCGCGAACTTCTCCTTCTCAAAGTCTTCGCGCACATAGCTCTTGACCACGCGCATGCCGGTGACGTTTTCCTCGACGGACTCGTTAAGGGCGTCGTACTTGTGGAACACGCGCGAGAAGATGGGGCGCACCTTAAAGATGATAAAGAACAGTCCAAAGCCCAGCAGCGGAATGATGACCAGGTAGACCATGGCGACGCTGCCGCCCATGATAAACGCCATGGTAAAGGCGAAGATCAAGACCAGCGGCGCGCGCACGGCGATACGGATGATCATCATAAAGGCCTGCTGTACGTTGTTGATATCGGTGGTCAGGCGCGTGACGAGCGAGGAGCTCGAGAACTCATCGATGTTGGCAAAGCTGAACGTCTGGATCTTGTAGAACAGGTCGTGACGCAGGTTCTTGGCGAACCCGCAGCTTGCATGGCTGCAGGTGACGCCGGCAGCGGCGCCAAAAGCAAGCGACGTCAGCGCGATGAGCACCAAAAAGCCCGCGGTGGGAAGCATCTCAGCTACGGTGGTGCCATCTTTGATGGCGTCGATCAGGTTGGCGGTGATAAATGGAATCAGCATCTCGCAGAGCACCTCGCCAAGCACGAGCAACGGCGTGGCAACGGTGACTTTTATATAGTCGCGGATGCTGCCCATGAGGGTTTTAATCATCCAGTTCCTCCCAGGTTACACGGATTTTCTCGAGCATTTCGGCGAGCTGCTCGCGCTCGTCGTGGGTGAGGGCACCAAAGGCCTGCTCTCTAAAGCGAATGCGGGCTGCCTGGTCGATGCGGGCGTTTTCCCGGCCGGTTTCGGTCAGGCGAATGGTGAGCTGCCGTCGATCCTTGGGGTTACGGCTGCGCTCGATGAGGCCGTTGAGCTCGAGTTTGGACAGGATCTCGGAAAGCGACCCCGGCTTGAGGTCAAAGTGCATGCCGAGTTCCTGCTGCGACATCTCGCCGCCGGGTTGCTTGGCCAGCAGGCAGATGATGGGCGCCTTGCCGGACACGCCTCCGCCATGAAAATGCATGTAATGGCCGCAAAAGCCCAGGCCATTGAGGATGCGCTTGGCAAGCTTGTCTTCTGAGCTAACCGCTTCGGGTGCATCCGCCGGCTGTGACGGGTCGCCGCCGGGCTCGTGCGAACAAAGGTTAAGAGGTTCATCGCACATGAATTAGTGTTGCTCCTTTCTTTAGTTAGGTAGTGGAATTGTTTTGTGCCTAACCAATCTAGGAGCATGAGAAATGAATGTCAAGGTACCAAACTTATTAAGTTACGGCGCTTTACCAAACGCCGTAACCGCTCGACGCTGCAAGCGTTCCTAAGCGGCAATCTGACGTTCAATCGTCGGGCATGGCCACAAGGCCTATGCCCTCCTCTTTCACGTCACCTTGCTCGCTTAGGAACGCTTTCGCTGTCCGTCCTCAACCTGTGATTCCGCCACGGTCCGCTTCGGTGCATGTGATCCCTTGGGGACGGAGGAAAAGGGATCATTTTCCGAAACCTTTTCGCAACAATGCGCTCTTCGCGACCGTACCGACCGCTCATAACGTCCCCTGCGCTACACTTAGTCGCACTGTGGCGCTGCTGCGCCGTGCCCGAACCAAGGGAGACCCTCATGAAGAATACTCAGCTGCTGCTGATCAACGATATGTGCGGCTACGGCAAGGTCGCGCTTTCCGCCATGCTGCCGGTGCTGTCGCACATGGGCTACCGCATCCACAACCTGCCGACGGCACTTGTGTCCGATACGCTCAACTATCCCAAGTTCTACATCCACGACACCACGGAGTACGTGCGCCAAAGCCTCGCCATCTGGGAGGAGCTCGGCTTTGAGTTCGACGCCATCTCGACCGGCTTTATCGTGACCGAGGAAGAGACGCGCATCATTTCGGACTTCTGCCACCGTCGCGCGCAAAAGGGTACCAAGGTGTTCGTCGACCCCATCATGGGCGACAACGGCAAGCTCTACGCCGGCGTGCCCGAGTCCACGATCGGTCTTATGCGCAGCCTGCTCGAGTGCGCCGACTATGCGGTGCCAAACTACACCGAGGCGTGCCTGCTCACCGATACGCCCATTGCCGAGCAAATCACGCCCGATGAGGGCCGCACTCTTGTGGATGCCGTGCGTGCCCTGGGCGCCAAGTCGGTGGTCATTACGAGCGCTGTGGTCGACGGTGCGAATGTCGTCATCGGTTACGACCATGTGGCGGGGGAGTACTTCACGATTCCCTTCGACCTGATCCCGGTCTACTTCCCGGGCACGGGCGACACGTTCTCGGCGGTGCTCGTTGGCCGCGTTATGGCAGGTTGGAGTCTTCAGCGCGCGACGTCCGATGCCATGCGCGTGGTGGCCGAGCTTATCGAGCGCAATGCCGACCAAGAGGACAAGTCTGCCGGCCTTCCCATCGAGGCCTGCCTGGATGTGATCGACCATGAGTAACGCCGACGAGAGCAGCACCGAGGCGGCGGGCGAGAACAAGCCGCTCGGTGCCCCGCGCGGCAGGCGCCCACGTATTCGCATTAGCTGCGTGGACCAGCTGGGCACATGCCGCTGCCATCACGGGCACAAGCCGGGTGACGTCTTCGACTTCGACCGAGATCGCGGCAAGATGTGCGCCATGGCCTGCCATGTGGGATTTCCCTATATCGATATCCTGCGCTATGGCGGAACCGTGCCCGGCAACGAGCCAGGCACGGCAAAGTTCTGCTGTCCCGAGGTCGACACCCTCAACGTCTGGCTTGCTGAGATCGTCGACGAGTAGTTGAGCGCAATGTGACATAGGGACAGTTCTTTTGTCACATTCGCCGGTGGTGTTCCTTCTATTGTGCTTGTAATCTCAAATCTCTGCATTTCATCCGATTTTAGGTTCTAAAAATTTTGCGTTTCATCGATAATCAAGCGTATAAAACTTTGCATTTAATTTGATGACACTGAGGGGAGAGCCTATGCTGCGCAGGAAAATAGCGGTAGAGCTGGAGCGTTGGCTGAAGTCTGCCGAGCAAAAGGCCTTATTCATTACGGGTTCTCGCCAGATTGGCAAAAGCTATTCGATTCGCGCATTTGGCAAAGCCAACCATGCAACCTACATCGAGCTTAACCTCATGGAAAATCGCCAGGCAAAAGATGCTCTTCTCGAGGCGCGGGATGCCGATGATTTCATCAGCAGGGTGACGCTTCTTTCGGGAAAGTCGATTGCACCAGGCAAAACGCTCGTGTTTATCGATGAGGTCCAAGAGGCCCCCGACATCATGACGATGGCAAAGTTCCTTGTTGAGGACGGGAGGTGCCGCTGGGCGTTTTCGGGGTCAATGCTCGGGACTCAGTTCAAGGGCGTCAGGTCCTATCCCGTGGGGTATGTCCACGAGCTTAGGATGTTCCCGCTCGATTTTGAGGAGTTTTGCTGGGCAACCGGGGTGAGCGAGGGGGCTCGCCAAACGATACGTAACGCGTGTATCAGCGAGAGGCCCATTCCTGATTACATTCATGACGCGATGATGGCAAACTTCAGGACCTATACCGTTGTCGGCGGAATGCCGGAGGTCGTGCAGCGTTTCCTTGACACGCAGGGCGACCTTGCCTCTGTTCGTCAGCTACAGTCAGAGCTCAACGAACAGTACCGACGGGATATTTCCAAGTATGCAAGCGGGCGTGCCCTTCAGGTGCAGAGCATCTACGATCAGCTCCCCATTATGCTTGAGGGCGAACACAAGCGTTTCGTGCTCAATTCCATTGACCCCAAGGCGCATTATGAGAAGTACCAGCGAGATTTTGTCTGGCTTGTCGATGCCGGCGTTGCTCTCAAAGCCGATATCGTAACCGAGCCAAAGTCGCCCCTGCTCAAGACGGCACGGCCATCGCAGTTCAAGCTATACCAATCGGATACGGGCATGTTGATGGCGCGCTACCCCGTTGGAGTCGCCCAAGCGGCGTATCTTGATAGCAAGGAGCCCAATCTGGGCGGCATTTACGAAAACGTGGTGGCCCAGCAGCTGGCTGCCCAAAATCGCCAGCTTTACTACTATCAGACAAAAAAGCGCGGTGAAGTGGACTTTGTGGTCGACGGACCGGATGGGACGGCTGTTCCGATCGAGGTTAAATCGGGCTCCTATTACCACGCGCACGCTGCGCTCGGTCATGTGCTTGATACGGCTGAATATGGCGTAAGGCTCGGGATTGTTTTCTCGAGAGGCAACGTTGAGCGCAACGGAGCGGTTCTCTATTTGCCGCTATATGCGACCTGGGCCCTTTCGGATGTTTTGGGCGACTCCTGCGCCGAGGGGATAAAGCTGGAGGTCAAGCCGGTCTAGGGCCGGTCCCGGATGTGGCAAAGGGACAGTCCCTTTGTCACATTCATGAGTGTGGATTTTCTCCCACCGAGATAACGAGCGTGGATTTTCTCCCGTTTAGAGCGCACTCGAACGCTCAAAGTGGGAGAAAATCCACGCTCGTTTTATGCCGATGGCGTGGCCCGTGTGCCCGCGCCGCCCGAGCGCCTACAGCTGCTCGAGCATGGCGGTGCAACCGGCGAGTACATCGCGGTAGGTGGCGTCGAAATTGCCGGTGTACCAGGGGTCGGCCACGTCGCCGGGGCGATCGGTCCAATCGAGCAGGCGCGAGATCTTGCCATCGGGGTCCTTCCTAAAAATTCGGTACAGGGCGCGGGCGTTCTCGTCGTCCATATAGACAATGTGGTCCCAGTCGCCATACTCCGCGCGACGCACCTGACGTGCGCGATGTGCGACGACGGGAATCCCGACCTCGCGTAGCTTGGCAACGGTACCGTGGTGTGGCGGGTTGCCGATCTCCTCGGTCGAGGTCGCCGCGGAATCGATGGCAAACTCCGCCTCGCGCCCAGCGCGGCGCACGAGCTCGGTAAACACCGACTCGGCCATCGTCGAGCGGCAGATGTTTCCATAGCAGATGAACAGTACACGTTGCATATGCGGTTTCCTTTCGATCGCCATCATCGAGCTCGAGTATCGCATCTACGCCTGCGCCATCGCCCTCTTGCGTTCCCAGCGAGCCAACTTAATCGTCACCAGCGTAAGCACCCAGGCCACAAGCGAGAACGCGGCACCCACTGCGCCTACATATGCAATGCCAACGCTGCTTACCACGGCGCCGCCCACTGCGGTGCCAAACGAGATGCCGACGTTAAACGCCATGGGCTCAACCGAACTTGCGAGTACCATCGACTTGGGATGGCGGCTGCGTGCCACATCCATAAAGTGCGTGATGCACGATACCGAGAACAGGTACATGAGCATCGCCAGGCTAAAGACAAAGACCAGCGCGAGCGGCATGGCGGCGCCCACGGCAAACAGCCCGAGCAGTGCCGCCGCCTGCAGCACAAACGTAACCAGCAGCGCCTTCATGCCAAAACGCGCATCGATCCATCCGCCCAGGATGTTCGAGATCAGGCAGAACGCGCCATAGGCCATAAGTGTGGTGCTCGCCTGAACGGTATCCATGCCCAGCACCTGCTCCAGATAAGGCGTCACGTAGCCGTAGAATACGTAGACCGAGCCCACGCCAAACAAGAAGATGAGCATGCCGGTGATGATACTCGGCTCGCGTAGTAGCCCCGCCTGCTCGCGGAAGGTGGCGGGCTCATCGGTCTGCCCGGCGCGAGGCATAAACGCCACGAGCGCGTTACAGATCAAAACGGCAAAGGTCAGCGTGCCGTACATGGCCACGTGCCAATCGAGTGTGTCGGCCACAAACTTGCCAATCGAGGTCACAAAGACCATCGCCACGGAAAACGCGCCGTACACGACCGAGATGGCAAGTGAGGTTTGCTGCGGGGATAGCAGCTCAGGGATGTACGTCACGCCCACGGCGAGCAGCGCACCCGAGACAGAGCCCAGGACAATGCGTGAGATAAACAGCACCTGGAAGTTGGGAGCCAACGCCATGACCAGGTTGCCGAGCACAAAGACGACGCTATAGCACACGAGCAGCTGGTAGCGGCGGAATCGCCCCGTGCTGAGCGCGAGCACCGGCGTCGCGATAGCGTAGACGAGCGCAAACACGCTGATGAGCTGGCCCGCAGTGGCAAGTGATATGCCGAGTTCCGTTGCCAAGTCGCTTTCGATGCCGATGACCACGAACTCGGAGCAGCCGAGCGAGAATCCCAACAGCACGAGCAGCGCCAGGCAGAGCTTGGTGCGCGCGGGGGAGAGCGCGGCGGCGGTTGGCTTACTTTTAGGCGTGGTTGCGGCGGTCAAGGTTGTCACTCCAATGTCGCATGAATAAGCGGGATTCAATCCCTGCAACTCTAACAGAATGTGACAAAGGGGCAGTCCCTTTGTCACATGGAGGGCTTGCCTGTATAGTCGCAATACAGGCGAAGATGGTCTCAGGTACATCGCGGGCGGCAGGAGATCCCATGGGTATGCACACGACAAAGGTTGCAGTGGGCGAGGGCAAGTTTGCGCTCGAGGCCCAGCTGACGGTGACGCCGCGAGGCATGGCGGTGTACGCCTGCTCGCCGGAGTTTGCGCACCTGGGCGCCACGGCGCAGGCCATTCCGCGCCCCGAGCCCGGCCGTACGGCAACGGTGAGCATCCTGGCCGTTCCGTGCCATCGAGACGAGATCCCGGCGCACGATATCGCGGCGGCGCTGGCCACGCGCTTTGGCGTGCCGGTAGTTGCAAGCACGGGTTTTCATGTTGAACAAGCGAGCGGTGACGACCTGCAGCGCGTGCTCGACACCACCAAGGAGCTCATCGCCGCGCTCGAGGAAGCCGCAGCCCGCATTCTGCGCGCCGGCTGGGATGAGGGCGGTGCGGGCGCCGAGGTCGTGGCGGTCGATGCTGCGACCGGCGAGGCGCTTGGCCCCGTCGACCGCATCGAGGCCCATGCTGGTGAGGGCATCCTGCATCAGGCATTTCTGACGCTTTTGGTCGAGGGCCGGGGCGAAGACGCGCGCCTGCTGCTCTGTCGCCGCAGTCCGCTCAAGCGCCTGTGGGGCGGGGTGCTGGCCGATAGCTGCGCCGGCCATCCGCTCCCCGGGGAAGACGTCGCGGCCGCCACGGCGCGCCGCATCAACGAAGAGCTCGGCATTACGCGCGAGCCCGATCAGCTCAAGCACCTCGGACACGTGGTGTACCGCGAGGACCACGGCGACGGTCGCTGCGAGTGCGAATGGTGCGAGGTCTACCTTGCCCATGTTGAGCCGGGCGAGCTGCATATCAACCAAGAGGAGATCTCGGAAGTGCGTCGCGTGGCTCCGTCCGAGCTCAAAGGCTACCTGCAGGGTCACCCCGAGCAGCTGGCCCCCTGGCTCCGCGAGGCCCTCGGCGACCCATTCATCCGCACGGCCCTCGCTATGTAAAAAAGACAGTCCCTTTGCCACATCCAAACCGTCACAACATTCGGCGAAAATCTCGAAAACGAGGAAAAGCGTCGAATGTTGTGACGGTTTTTGTCTAGGGAATCGCTTCTCATCCAAAAAATCCGCTTGACTGTATTGCCGCAACACAGCGCAACGTAAGGGGTGTCCGATAACGGGCGCCCCTTTTTAAGCGGCAACATGGCTGCGAATTCGGAGCGCCCCCAACAAGAAAGGTGGGGAGATGGAAGCGGAAAAGAAGGCGTTTAAGATCACCAAGCGCGAAATTGGCTTTGTGCTGGGTATCGTTGTCTTTTTGCTGGTGAAGTTTCTTCCTTTGGCGGAGCTGAGCTCGACGGTCGAGCTCACGGTCGGCGGTCAGACCTGTCTGGCACTGACGCTCGCCACGGTGGTGTTCTGGGCATGCGGCGTGGCACAGCCGGGCTTTGTGGGCCTGCTCTACTGCGCACTGCTCGTCCTGTTCAAGGTGTGCGTGGACGACACGGGCGCCGCGAGCATCTCGGCGACGGTCGCCTCCACGTTTAGCTCGTGGACCAAGGCCACCATGTGGCTCGTCATCGGCGCCTACCTCATCGCCAGCGCGGTCAAGGAGTCGGGCCTGGGCGAGCGCATCGCCTACGCGTTCATGCTCAAGTTCGTGCGCGACGCCAAGTCGCTCATCATCTCGATCTTCGCGCTCACCTTTGTGCTGTCGCTGCTGATCCCGCATCCGTTCCCCCGCGCCTTCCTCATCCTCGCCGTCGTCTCGGTCATCGCCGAGTCCGCCGGCTACGGTGACGACGACAAGGGCAAGCTCGGCTTCCTCGTGTTTGCCGCTGCCGCCCCGGGTTCCATGTTCTTCCTGACGGGCGACTCCACGCTTAACCCGCTCGTTGCGCAGTACAGTGCCGAGGCCGGCGGCATGAGCCCGTCCTTCGTCGACTGGTTCCTGTACATGAGCGTGCCTATGCTGGTTGCGCTGCTGTGCACCCTGTTCCTGGGCCTTTTCCTCTTTAAGCCCAGCAAGGAGCTCGTCTACGATCGCGAGCAGATCGTGGCCAAGCAGGCCGCGCTCGGCAAGCTCTCCGTCAAGGAGATCCGCACCATCGTGTGGCTTGTCATCGCCATCGCGCTGTGGCTCACCGTCTCGGGCGACTATATCGGCTGGGTCACCCTGGCCATTGGCGTTGCTCTCGCCATGCCCATCATCGGCGAAGTCCTCACTCCCGCCAGCTGGAACGCTGTCGACATCAAGTCCCTCATGTTCCTGACGGCCGCCATGGCCGTGGGCTCCGTGGGCGGTGCCACCGGCATGAACGCCTGGATCGCCGACGTCGTGCTCCCCAGCTCCGTGCCTGAGAACATCTTCCTGTTCGCCCTGCTCGTCGCCGCGCTTTCCATGATCATCCACATGTTCATGGGCTCGGTCATGGCCGTGCTCGGCGTGTGCGTGCCGGCATTTATCAGCTTTGCCGCCGGCTCCAGCGTGAGCCCACTCGCCGTGGCGCTCATCGTCTTCACGTCCATCAACATCCACTACATCCTGCCGTTCCATAACCTGCCGATCCTTATCGGCGAAGGCAAGGACGCCGGCGGCTACACCTCCAAAGAGGCTATGCGCATGGGCATCCCCCTCACCGCGGTCGTCTTTGTCGTCGTGCTGGTCGAGGCCGCCTGGTTCCACCTCTTTGGCCTGATGTAAGCGGTCGAGCGCCCCGGCTGTAAGCAGCCAAGCGCTTGAACTTCGAGTGGTCGAGCGCTCCATTTGTGAGCGCCGCGGCCCCATTACGTTACCCCGTCCGGCGGCACCCCGTCGCCGGACACTCTCCCGAAAGGAGTACGCCATGTCCACTACCGATGCTTCCCAGATTCACGACCTGCGTTCCGCGCTCGACTTTTTGCGTGAGATGCCGGGCCAGCTGCTCGAGACCGACACCCAGGTCGATCCCGATGCCGAGGTCTCGGGCGTCTACCGTCACGTCGGTGCTGGCGGCACCGTCATGCGCCCGACCAAAGAGGGTCCGGCGATGGTCTTCAACAACGTCAAGGGCTTTGACGACGCCAAGGTTTGCATCGGTATGCTTGCCAGCCGCAAGCGCGTTGCCGCCCTGCTCGACCTGGACGAGGAGCACCTGGGTCTCGAGATCGGCAAGCGCTTCGAGAACCTGATCGCCCCTGAGCAGATCGCCGAGGGCAAGCACGTCGACTGCCAGGAGGTCGTGTACAAGGCGACCGACGAGGGCTTTGACCTGCGCAAGATCGTTCCCGCTCCCACCAACACGCCCGTTGACGGCGGCCCCTACATCACCATGGGCCTCGCCTATGGCACGAGCCCCGATGGCACCCAGTCCGACGTAACCATCCACCGCTTCTCCTGCGTCGACAAGGACAAGCTCGCCATGTGGATCACCCCGGGCAGCCGTCACCTGGGTGCGTTCTTTGACGAGTACTGCCAGCGCGGCGAGGATATGCCCATCTCCATCTCCATCGGCCTGGACCCCGCCGTGTACATGTGCTGCGGCTTCGAGGCTCCCACCACGCCGCTCGGCTTCAACGAGCTGCAGATCGCCGGCGCCCTGCGCGGCCGCGCCGTCGAGCTTGCCGACTGCGTCACCGTTCCGCAGAAGTGCATTGCCAATGCCGAGTACGTGCTCGAGGGCTACCTCATGCACGACGAGACCATCAACGAGGATGTCAACGGCCACGGCTACGCCATGCCCGAGTTCCCCGGCTACACCGGTGGCGCCAAGGTCTGCCCGGTGATCAAGATCACCGCCGTCACCACGCGCGTCAACCCCATTATGGAGAGCTGCATCGGCCCTTCGCACGAGCACGTGTCCATGGCCGGTATCCCCACCGAGGCCTCCATCTACAAGATGGTCGAGACCGCTATCCCGGGCCGCCTGCTCAACGTTCACGCCGCTCCCTGCGGTGGCGGCAAGTTCGTTGCCATCATGCAGTTCAAGAAGTCGAGCAAAAATGACGAGGGCCGTCAGCGCAACGCCGCCATGCTCGCCTTCTCGGCGTTCTCCGAGCTCAAGCACGTCATCCTTGTCGACGAGGATGTCGACATCTTCGATATGAGCGACGTGATGTGGGCCATGACCACGCGCTTCCAGGCCGACGTGGACCTCATCACCATCCCCGGTTGCCACTGCCACGTGCTCGATCCGTCCAACGACCCCGCGTTCGATCCTTCGATCCGCGAGCACGGTATCGCCTGCAAGGCCATCTTCGACTGCACGGTTCCGTTTAACCTCAAGAAGAACTTCATCCGCTCGCAGTTCATGGAGATCGACAAGGACAAGTGGGCCGCCGAGCTCGCCTTCTAGTAAGTAGCCCTACCAAGTAGTTAAGGAGTTGTCATGCCTGAGTCTTCTGTTCGTCCCCGTCGCATTGTCGTTGGCGTGTCTGGCGCCAGCGGTGCGGCACTGGGCCTTGAATGCCTCAAATGCCTGCGCCAGGCCGGCGCTGAGTCGGCGCTTGTCGTCACGCGCGGGGGAGAGATCACCATCGAGCAGGAGCTCGGCATGACGCTCGACGAGTTTGCGTGCTATGCCGATGTGGTCTACGACAACAAGAACATTGGCGCTGCCATCGCAAGCGGCACCTATCCGGTCGACGGCATGATCGTGGCTCCCTGCTCCATGAAGACGCTCGCCGGCATCGCGAGCGGCTACAGCGAAAACCTGTTGCTGCGTGCGGCCGATGTGCAGATGAAAGAGCAGCGCCGCCTGGTGCTTATGGTGCGCGAGACGCCCTTCAGTGCGATTCATGTCGACAACATGGCACGCCTGGCGCGCGTGCCGGGCGTCATGCTCATGCCGCCCATGCTCACGTTTTACAACGGCCCCGTCACGCTCGATGAGGCGGTGCATCACATCGCCGCCAAGGCACTCGAGGCCGTCGGCGTGTCGTGCGCCAACTATAAGCGCTGGTCATAGGCATCTTTAGGGTAGGATACGAGTAGTGTTTGAGCCCGCTGCCCCTGTGAACTGCCTCCCATTTCTTGGACATGAGAAATGGGAGGCTTTCTTTATGCGCGTTGATTTGAGGGTGAAGCATGATGTCGAGGCCAGGAAGGCGGCCATAGGGCTCTTCGAGCTCGGGCACGGGTATAAATCTGCCGC
>JAUMOL010000006.1 GCA_031295385.1 Collinsella sp. | reverse complement strand
CCTGGCCACCAGGACTGGATGGGCCTTCAGGGCCGAGGACAAGGGCATGGCCTAGCCCGAGCCCAGGGACCCTATCCCCGACGAGTTCGTCGACATCGTCGAGGAGCGTCGCGCCGAGCTGCTCGAGGCTGCCGCCGATTACGACGACGAGCTCATGGAGCTCGTCCTCATGGACGAGGAGATTACCGTCGACCTGCTGAAGAAGGCCCTGCGCGCTGGCGTTCTCGCCAACGATCTCAACCTCGTGTTCGTGGGCTCCGCCTACAAGAACAAGGGTGTCCAGGAGCTGCTTGACGCCGTCGTCGACTACCTGCCCAGCCCGCTCGACGTGCCGCCCGTCACCGGCATCAATCCCGATACCGACCAGGAGGAGGAGCGCAAGCCGTCCAACAAGGAGCCGTTCTCGTCCCTGGCCTTCAAGATCATGACCGATCCCTACGTTGGCAAGCTCACCTACCTGCGCGTCTATTCGGGTCGTCTGGACTCCGGTTCCTATGTCGTCAATGCCAACAACGGCAAGAAGGAGCGCATTGGTCGCATCCTCGAGATGCATTCCAACGAGCAGCATGATGTCGACTATTGCTCCACGGGCGACATCGTCGCGGCCGTCGGCCTCAAGAACACGACGACCGGCGAGTCCCTGTGCGACGAGGGCCATCCCATCATCCTCGAGTCCATGGACTTCCCCGATCCCGTTATCGACATCGCCGTCGAGCCCAAGACCAAGGCCGAGCAGGACAAGCTCGCCATGGGTCTGCAGAAGCTCGCCGAGGAGGACCCGACCTTCCAAGTCCACACCGACGAGGAGACCGGCCAGACCATCATCGCCGGCATGGGCGAGCTGCACCTCGAGATCATCATCGACCGTCTGACCCGCGAGTTCAAGGTCGAGGCAAACGTCGGCAAGCCGCGCGTCGCCTATCGCGAGAAGCCGGGTCACGAGGTCCTCAACGTCCAGGGCAAGTTCGTCCGCCAGTCCGGTGGTCGCGGTCAGTACGGCGACGCTATCATCAACATGCGTCCGGGCGAGCCGGGAAGTGGCTTCACCTTCGAGAACAAGATCGTCGGCGGTGCGATTCCCAAGGAATACATCCCGTCCGTCGAGAAGGGTATCGAAGAGGCCCTGCAGAGCGGTGTCATCGCCGGCTACCCCGTCCTCGACGTTGCCGTCGAGCTCGTCGATGGTTCCTACCACGATGTCGACTCCTCCGAGGCTGCGTTCAAGGTCGCCGGTTCCATGGCCATCAAGGAGGCCCTGCGCAAGTCCGATCCGATTCTGCTCGAGCCCGTCGAGAGCGTCGAGGTCGAGACGCCCAAGGAGTACATGGGCGATGTCCTGGGCAACCTGAACTCCCGTCGCGGCCAGATTCAGGGCCAGGAGGAGCGTGGTACCGCAACTGCCATCACCGCGCTTGTTCCGCTGTCCGAGATGTTTGGCTACGCAACCGACCTGCGTTCTGCCACGCAGGGCCGTGCGTCCTACAACATGCAGTTCGACTCCTATCGTCCCGTTCCCAAGAGCGTGTCCGAGGAGATCATCAAGAAGGCTGGCGGCAGCGCCGAGTAGCGCGAATCCGCTTGATATATGGAGGTTTGAGTTAAGTGGCCAACAAGAAGCAAAAGATTCGCATCAGGCTCAAGGGCTACGATCACGAGATCGTCGACAAGTCGACCAAGCTCATCGTCGAGACCGCAGCCAAGACCGGTGCGCGTATCAGCGGCCCCATCCCGCTGCCGACCGAGCGTAACCTGTACACCGTCATCCGCTCGCCGCACGTCAACAAGGACTCGCGCGAGCAGTTCGAGATGCGCACGCACAAGCGCCTCATCGACATCCTCGACCCCACCTCGGGCACCGTTGATTCGCTTATGCGTCTCGACCTCCCCGCTGGCGTCGACATCGACATCAAGCTCTAAGCGATATCGCTCATAGCTTACAGAGCCCCGCTGCCATCTTGGTAGCGGGGCTCTTTTCTTTTGAATGATGGTTTGGACTGTCGGGCAATGCTGCCGAGTAGGTGGCTGCGGCGTCCTATTCGCTCAAGGGGCGCAGCGATGCCTCCTCAAAATGGAAGGATCGCAAGTCGTCTTCCGTTTCGATACACGCGCGACCAAAGGCATCGACGGTTTTAAAAATGCCTCGCGTCAGCTCGTCTCCAGCGGGGGAGCGGGCGATAACGTGCTCCCCGATCCAATTGAGGTGAGCGATATATTCGCCGCGGACGGGCGCGAGCGGGCCGGCGTCTTCTTCCTTGGCGTTGAGGCGCTCTGCCCAAGCATCTACAGCGTCTATAACTGCGTGATAGACCTCATCGAGGAGCATGTCGACGGCGGGAACGCTCTCGTTGAGGTCTGACAGGCCGATTGCTGGCAGGCCGCCATCGGGAACCTCCGCGGGCACATAGTTCACGTTAACGCCGATGCCACAGACCTCAAAGGGGTTGCCTTCGTTATCGCGTGCGGCCTCGACCAGAATGCCGCCGAGCTTGCGTCCTCGCGCGACAAGGTCGTTGGGCCATTTAAGGCGAATCTCGTTTGCAAGACCCTGCTTTTCGAGTGCTTCGAGCACCGCTAGGCCGCTGACGGCGGCAAGACCAGAGAACTTTGCAGGATTAACGCATGGACGAAGGACAATCGAAAGCAATAGGTTGCCGGCGGTTGAATCCCACTTGTGCCCGCGCCGGCCGCGTCCTGCTGTTTGAGCCCGGGCGGCAAGTCCTGTGCCGTGCGGCGCTCCCTGTTTTCCTGCTTCGAGCAGGTCATCGTTGGTCGATCCGGTTACGTCGACTATCGTTAATTTGGCATCCAAAACGGCTGCTACCTCCTAAGTTAATAAGGCAATCGCGCAATGGTGTCGAGAGATAGACACAATGTGAAGCCTTTGTCGCATTTGGACAATTTAATGTTAACACGTCAACAAAGACTGAAATGCGTTATCCTCTCTTGGTCGATGTAAACACGTCAACAACTCAAAGGAGGTTAGTGATGGGTTTCACGATTCTTGGAACAGGTTCGGCACTTCCTGAGCGCAGTGTTTCCAATGACGAGCTGTCTGAGTTCCTCGATACCTCGGATGAGTGGATTTTTACTCGCACAGGTATCAAGAGCCGCCACGTCTGCACCACCGAGTCACTTGACGACCTTGCCGTAGCAGCGAGCGAGCGGGCACTCCAGGTGTCCGGAATCGACGCGAGCCAGCTGGATCTGATCGTCTGCTCGACGACGACGGGTGACCACCTTGTTCCCGCCGAGGCGTGTGCCGTTGCTGAGCGACTAGGCGCGACGTGCCCTGCCTTCGATGTCTCGGCGGCTTGTGCCGGCTTCGTATTTGCGCTCGATGTCGCCGAGGGCTATATCGCCCGAGGACGAGCCGAGCATGCGCTTGTCGTTGCGGCCGAGCAGATGACGCGCGCGCTTGACTGGACAGACCGCGCCACCTGCGTGCTCTTTGGCGATGGGGCAGGCGCCGCTGTGATAGAGGCTGGGGGAGACAACCCCCTTGCCGTTGAGCTTTCGACGGCGCCCGACGTCGTGACGTTGCACGTTCCCGGTCTGGTCGGTACGTCGCCGTTTAAGGCCTCCGCAGATAGCGCGAGTGTGCTGTCCATGAATGGCCGCCGCGTGTTCAAGTTCGGCGTCAACGCCATCTGCGACACGGTCCATAAGCTTGCAATCGATGCGGGCATTTCGGTCGAAGACATCGATCATTTTGTATTCCATCAGGCTAACGAACGAATCCTGAGCCAGGCGGTCAAGCGCCTGGGCGTGCCGGACGAGCGCGTGGTTCGCACGTTGCGCGAGACCGGCAACATTTCGAGCGCATGCATTCCGCTTGCCCTCGACCGGCTGGCAAACGCCGGTGCACTTCACACAGGCGACACCATCGCCTTGGTTGGATTTGGCGCCGGTCTGGATATAGGTGGCTATCTGCTTCGTTGGAAGTAGTCGCACATAGGAAATGAAAACGCCCCTAGGGCACAAACAAAGGAGAACTACCATGGCAGATCAGAAGACCTTCGAGCGCGTTTGCGACGTTATCCGCGAGACCGCTGGCCTTGACGACGTCGAGATGAAGCCCGAGTCCACGCTCGAGGAGATTGGCCTCGACAGCCTGGGTACCGTCGAGATTCTCGTCGCCGTCGAGGACGAGTTTGGCATCCAGCTTGATACCGAGGAGAACCCCAAGACGGTCGGCGAGTTCGCCGATACGGTCGAGGCGGCATTGGAGAAGTAGAGATGCTCAAGACTCCTCTCTGCGATCTGCTCGGCATCGAAAAGCCCGTGTTCCAGGGCGGCATGGCCTGGATTGCCGACGCCTCACTGGCATCGGCCGTATCCGAGGCGGGCGGCCTAGGCGTCATCGCGGCTATGAATGCCGACGCCGACTGGCTTCGCGACCAGATTCATGAGCTGCGCACCAAGACGGATAAGCCCTTTGGCGTTAACGTCATGCTCATGAGCCCGTTTGCCGACGAGGTTGCACAGGTTGTGATCGATGAGCAGGTGCCGGTCGTCGTGACGGGCGCCGGCAATCCCGCCAAGTACATGAAGGCGTGGAACGAGGCGGGCATCAAGGTCATCCCGGTCGTTGCCTCGGTGGCGTTGGCGCGCCTCGTGGCACGTCGTGGAGCCACGGCGGTTGTTGCCGAGGGCACCGAATCGGGCGGCCATATTGGCGAGACCTCGACGATGGCACTGGTGCCGCAGGTCGTCGATGCGGTCGACATTCCCGTAGTGGCTGCCGGCGGTATTGCCGACGGCCGTGGCGTGGCGGCCGCCTTTATGCTGGGCGCTGCCGGCGTCCAGGTGGGTACGCGCTTTCTCGTTGCAAATGAGTGCACCGTCTCGGAGCAGTACAAGGAGATGGTCCTGAAGGCCAACGACACTTCGACGCGTGCGACCGGCCGCTCGACGGGACATCCGGTGCGCGCCCTCAAGAGCCCCTTCACCAACGCCTACGCCAAGAGCGAGGCGGCGGGCGTAAGTGTCGAGGAGCTCGGGGCCATGGGCACGGGCGCCCTTCGCAAGGCCGCCAAGGACGGCAATTACGAAGAGGGTTCGTTTTTGTGTGGACAGATTGCCGGCATGGTTAGCGAGCGCCAGAGCGCACGCGAAATCGTTGACGATCTGGTCGATGGCGCCGAGCGCGTCCTGAAGGGTGCGTCCGCATGGGTAGCGTAGCGTTTCTGTTTGCCGGCCAGGGTGCCCAACACACCGCGATGGGCGTCGACCTGATCGAGACATCGCCGGCGGCCGCCGAGGTGTTCACCATTGCCGACGAGGTGCGCCCGGGGACCAGCGAGCAGTGCCGGAGTGCCTCCAAGGAGGAGCTCTCGCAGACCGAGAACACGCAGCCGTGCGTGTTCGTTCACGACCTGGCAGCGGCTGCCGCCCTGCGTGAGCGCGGCGTGGTACCTGCCGCCTGTGCGGGATTCTCGCTGGGCGAGGTCGCCGCGCTCACCTTTGCGGGGGCGTTCGATACGCGAGCGGGCTTTGGGCTTGTGTGCGAGCGCGCGGCGCTGATGGCCGCGGCTGCCGAGCGCCATCCGGGCGGCATGCGCGCCGTCATCAAGCTCGATGCGGCGCAAGTCGAGGGCCTGGCAAAACAGGCCGGCGAGGACTGCTGGCCAGTCAACTACAACAGCCCGCAGCAGACGGTTGTGGCCGGAGCGCCCGAGGCGCTGCAGGAGCTCGACGTCCTAGTAAAAGAGGCTGGCGGCCGCGCTATGAAAGTCGCGGTGTCGGGTGCATTTCATAGCCCCTATATGGCAGAGGCGACTGAGGGGCTGGCGACGTATATCCAAGACGGCCACGTTCCGTCTTCGCTGCTAATTCCGGTTATGGCAAACATGACAGCGGCGCCCTATCCGGCGGACCCCCAGACGGCATCGGATGTCTTGGCCAATCAGGTGAGCCATACCGTGCGCTGGGTCGATACGCTGCATGCTCTGCAGGATCAAGGCATCGACACATTTATTGAGGTCGGCCCTGGCAAAACGCTGTCCGGCCTGGTCAAGCGTACGCTGAGCGACGTTCGCGTGTATTCGTGCGAGACGGCCGAGCAGGTCGCAGCTATTGCCGACGAGCTCGCATAGTCCACAGGGCTGTAACCCGAAAGGAATGACATGGGCAACTTGAACAACGGCACGCTCGAGCGCAACGACTCACGTCGCGCGGCACTGGTCACGGGCGGCTCGCGTGGTATCGGCCGCGCCTGCGCTGTCGGTCTGGCGGAGGACGGCTTTGATATCGCCGTCGTCTATGCCGGCAGCGTCGATGCGGCGCGCGAGACGTGCGAAGCCTGCGAGGCGGCTGGCGCCGCGGCACGCGCATATCAATGCGACGTGGCCGACCCCGCTGCCGTCAACGCGTGCGTGGAAGCGGTCCTCAACGACTTTGGCTCCATTTGGGCGCTCGTCAACAACGCTGGCATCACCCGCGATGGCCTGCTCATGCGCATGGGCGATGACGCCTTCGACCGCGTGCTCGATGTCAATCTCAAGGGCACGTTCAATACGACGCGCGCGCTCACCAAGACCTTTATGCGCCAGCGCGGCGGTTGCGTCATCAACATGAGCTCGGTTGTGGGCCTGATGGGCAATGCCGGGCAGGCCAACTACGCCGCCTCCAAGGCGGGCGTCATCGGTCTGACCAAGGCGGTGGCGCGCGAGCTTGCGCCACGCGGCGTACGAGTGAACGCGGTCGCCCCCGGGTTTGTCGAGACCGATATGACGGCAAAGCTATCGGATAAGGTTCGCGCGGCAACCGAGGAGCAGATTCCCCTAAAGCGTATGGCGCAGCCCGAGGAGGTGGCCGGTGTGGTGCGCTTTTTGGCGGGCGATGCGGCTGCCTACATTACGGGCGAAGTCATACGCGTCGACGGCGGAATGGCGATGTAGAAAGCAAGCCGGGTAAGCGGCTTGGATGAGGAGACCATGATGGAACAGAGAGTTGCAATCACCGGTATCGGTGCCGTGTCGCCGCTCGGCAACACCGCGCTTGCCACCTGGGCGGCCATGTGTGCCGGAACGTGTGGCATCGGTCCGATCACGCACTTCGATACCGATGCATTTGCCGTCAAAGTGGCAGCCGAGGTCAAGGGTTTTGACGGCAACGAGTACTTTGGCAAGCGTGACGCCAAGCACCTGGACCCCTGCGTTCAGTTTGCCCTGGCAGCGTCGGACGAGGCCATGCACGATGCGGGCTTTGATGTCGAGGGCGCCATCGATCGCGAGCGCCTGGGCGTCTACGTGGGTTCAGGCGTGGGTGGCATGCAGACACTCGTCGACAACGTCCACACGATTGCCGATCGGGGGCCTCGCCGTGCATCGCCCTATATGATTGCGATGATGATTCCCAACATGGCGTCGGGCAATATCGCGATTCGTCACAAGGCAAAGGGCCCGACCCTGCCCGTGGTGACCGCCTGCGCGACCTCGGCCCATGCCGTGGGCGAGGCGTTCCGCGCCATCAAGCATGGCTATGCCGATGCAATCCTGGCCGGCGGTGCCGAGGCCGCAATCATCCCCGATGCCGTTGCGGGCTTTACATCCTGTCGTGCTCTCACCACTAATCCTGACCCGTCGACGGCATGCCGTCCGTTCGATGCAGACCGCGACGGCTTTGTGATGGGCGAGGGCGCCTGCGTGCTGGTTCTCGAGAGCGTGGAGCATGCGCAGGCGCGCGGTGCGCACATTTATGCCGAGGTCGTGGGCTACGGCAACACCGATGATGCCTATCACATTACGAGCCCCGATCCCGAGGCTGCCGGCATTGCCCGCGCGATATCGCTGGCGGTTGCCGAGGGCGACGTTAAGCCTTCCGAGGGCCTCTACATCAACGCTCACGGCACCTCGACCAAGCTCAACGATTCGTCCGAGACGGCGGGCATTAAGCGTGCGCTCGGCGAGGACGCGGCACGAGCCGCGCACGTCTCGTCGACCAAGTCGATGACCGGCCATATGATCGGTGCCACGGGTGCCATCGAGGTCATGGCCTGCGCCATGGCGCTCGAGCAGGGCGTGGTGCCGCCGACCATTAACTACCACACGCCCGATCCCGCCTGCGATCTTGACTACACGCCCAATCGCGCGGTTCGCGCCGACCTTACCTGGGCGCTTTCGACCAACCTGGGCTTTGGCGGACACAACGCCGCCATCGCGCTGCGTAGATATACGAGGAGCTAGAGCATGGATTCCAAAAGACTTGCCGAGATAGCCGATGTTATGGAGGACCGCGGCCTCACGCGCGTGCGCGTTGAGGAGCCCGATGGCACCGCGGTCGAACTCGAACGCGCGAGCGCCGCACAGCCGGTTGCCGTGCCCATGCCCATGCCGAGCGCTATGGCCGCTCCAGTTGCAGCTCCCACAGTCGCGCCTGCCGCACCGGAGCCCACCGCGCAGGCGCCTGCCGCCGCACCGGAGCCCAAGGGCACCGAGGTGACCGCTCCCATGGTTGGCGTTTTCTATGCTGCCCCGGCGCCGGGCGACGAGCCGTTTGTGCACGTGGGCTCCAAGGTCAAGGCCGGCGAGACCCTCTGCATCATCGAGGCCATGAAGGTTCTCAACGAGGTGACGGCTGAGGCAGACGGTGAGGTGCTCGAGATCTGCGTGGCCGACGGCGACCTCGTGGAGTTTGGCAGCTGCCTCATGAGGATCGGATAGGTGATATCCATGAACAAAGAAGAGCTTAAAGAACTGTTGCCGCATCGCGAGCCGATGCTTTTGCTCGACGAAGCCGAGCTGGTGGGCGACGAGGCCCACGGCAAGATCACGATTACGGGCGACGAGTACTTTTTGCAGGGGCATTTTCCGGGAAACCCGGTCGTCCCCGGCGTGATCCAGTGCGAGATGCTCGCCCAGAACTGCTGCGTGCTGCTGATGGGCGATGAGGAAGCGCGCGGTGCGACGCCGTTCTACACGAGTCTGGACAAGGTGCGCTTTAAGCGTCCGGTGCGCCCGGGCGATACGGTGGATCTGGTGTGCTCCATCACGCGTGCGCGCGGGCCGTTCCGCTTTGCGACGGGTATTGCGAGCGTCAACGGTGAGGTTTGCTGCCGCGCCGACATGTCTTTTGCACTCATGCACGAAAGTTAAGGAAGGCTTCATGTTCGACAAAGTGCTCATCGCCAACCGCGGCGAAGTCGCGGTCCGTGTTATCCGCGCGTGCCGCGATATGGGCATCAAAACCGTCGCCGTCTATTCCACGGCCGATGCGGACGCGCTGCACGTGCAACTTGCCGACGAGGCGTATTGCATCGGCGGCCCGCGTCTTGCCGAGAGCTACCTCAACGACGATGCCGTGCTCACCTGTGCCGTAAAGTCGGGAGCTAAGGCAATTCATCCAGGCTATGGCTTTTTCTCCGAGAAGGCGAGCTTTGTGCGCGACTGCGACAAGTATGGCCTGGCGTTTGTCGGTCCTTCGGCCGAGGTGATCGACAGCATGGGCGACAAGGACGCCGCGCGCCGAACGGCTGCCGCGGCGGGCGTGCCCATCGTGCCGGGCTGCGATTTGCTCAAAAGCCCCGAGGAGGCAACGGCGGAGGCCGAGCGCATTGGCTGCCCCGTGCTTATTAAGGCGCGTGCGGGCGGCGGCGGTCGCGGTATTCGCAAGGTCGAGCGCGTGGAAGACGCGGCAAAGGCCTTTATTGAAGCACGCGCCGAGGGCGAGGCCGTTTTTGGCGACGGCGAGTGCTACATGGAGAAGTTCGTCGCGCCGGCGCACCATGTCGAGGTGCAGATTATGGCCGATAAGCAGGGCCATGTGTTTTCGCTCGGCGAGCGCGAGTGCTCGGTGCAGCGGCGCAACCAAAAGCTAATCGAGGAGAGCCCCGCGCCGTGCCTCGACGGACACGACGACATTCGTGCTCGCATGCACAAGGCAGCGCGTGACCTGGCTCGTGCCGTCGGCTACGAAGGGGCCGGTACCATCGAGTTCCTGTATTCGGACGACGGCAATTTCTACTTTATGGAAATGAACACGCGCTTGCAGGTGGAGCATCCGGTTACGGAGTTTGTGACCGATACCGACTTGGTCAAGTGGCAGCTGCGCGTGGCAGCCGGCCAGCCTCTGCCCTTTGAGCAGGAGGACATGCCGGTCCGCAACCACGCCATGGAGTGCCGCATCAATGCCGAAACGCCGGACTTTCTGCCGTCATGCGGAACGGTCACCGCGTTGCGTGTGCCGGGTGGTCCGCGTGTGCGCTGGGATTCCGCCATGTTTACCGGTGCGAACGTTCCGCCGTACTACGATTCCATGCTCGGCAAGCTCATCGTGTGTGCGCCCACGCGCGACGGCGCCATTCGCAAGATGCGCTCGGCCCTGGGCGAGCTCGTGATTGAGGGCGTGAGCGAAAACAGCGAGCTTCAGCTCGACGTGCTGGCAAACGATGAGTTCTTGTCGGGCATGTACCACACCGATCTGATGGGGCATCTCTATGCTGATGAATAGAAAAGCGAAGACGGTCAACGTCCTCGAGGGGCCGATGACCGAGTCGTGCGCCGAGTTTCCCGCGCGCCACGTATTTATCAAGTGTCCGGAGTGCCGCCGCGTGATCGATGAGGCACGCCTGCACGACAACCTCGAGGTCTGCCCTCGTTGCGGCAAACACTTTCGCGTGAGCGGTCGCGCGCGCATGCGCATGACGGTCGACGAGGGCACGTTTGAGGAATGGGATGCCAATCTGGCGTCGGAGGATTTCCTCTCGTTTCCCGGCTATGCCGACAAGCTCAAGAGCGTGAGCGAGCGTTCGGGCGAGCGCGATGCCGTTGTGTGCGGCAGGGGCAAAATCTGCGGTTGCGATACCGCGCTCTTCTTTATGGACGCCAACTTTATGATGGGCTCGATGGGTTCCGTGGTGGGCGAAAAGATCTGTCGCACATTTGAGCGAGCGACCGAGCTTGGATTGCCAGTTGTCGGCTTTACCGTTTCGGGCGGTGCACGCATGCAAGAGGGCGTGACATCGCTTATGCAGATGGCCAAGATTTCTGCGGCGGTTAGGCGCCATAGCGAGGCGGGCGGCCTGTATATCACGGTGCTCACTGATCCCACGACCGGAGGCGTAACCGCGAGCTTTGCCATGGAGGGCGATATTATCCTGGCCGAGCCCGATGCCCTGACGGCATTTGCCGGCCCGCGCGTGATCGAGCAGAACATGCACAAGCGTCTGCCCAAGGGATTTCAGCGCTCCGAGTTCTTGCTGGAGCACGGCTTTTGCGATGCCGTTGTTCCGCGTGGCGAGATCGCGCTCACGGTGGGCGAGCTGCTGGCACTGCACGAAGGGCACGCGCCTGGCCTGGGGGCACCGCATGAGATCGTGCATACGGGTCGTCGCGGCAAAAAGCTGGGGCACTTGTTCAAGCGCTCGACCGCACCAAAAACGGCGCTCGAGATTGTCAAGCAGACCCGCTCGGCAGATCGCGCCACGGCAGGCGAGATGATCTCGCTGGGCCTGGATGGATTTGTGGAGCTGCACGGCGACCGCTACTTTGGCGACGACGCTGCTGTGGTGGCTGGCATTGGCTGGAAAGACGGACGCCCCGTAATGGTCATCGCCATCGAGCGCGGCACCACGACCAAAGAGCGCATGCGTCGCAACTTTGGTATGGCACATCCCGAGGGCTACCGCAAAGCGCGTCGCCTTATGCGCCAGGCCGAAAAGTTTGGTCGACCGGTTCTGTGTCTGGTCGATACTTCGGGCGCGTTTTGCGGCATCGGTGCCGAGGAGCGCGGCCAGGGCGAGGCGATTGCCCAGAATCTCATGGAGATGAGCGGCCTCAAAACGCCGATTGTCTCGGTGGTGACAGGCGAGGGCGGCTCTGGTGGCGCGCTGGCGCTATCCGTGGCCGACCGCATCCTGATGCTCTCGAGCTCGGCCTATTCGGTCGTGAGCCCCGAGGCCTGTGCGTCGATCCTGTGGAAGGATACCGACCGCGCGAATGAGGCCGCCGAGGCGCTTAAGCTCACGGCCCCCGATCTGTTGGCGCTCGGCATCATCGACGGCATTGTTGACGATAGGGGCCTGTCGCATGAGGAGATCGCCGGTGCCGTCATGTCCTCGGCATTTGATGCCTTCGATACGCTTGGGCAGCTCGACGAGGCGACCCTCACAAACCTCCGCTACGAAAAGTACCGCGCAATCGGTCAGTACCGCACGATGTGACAAAGGGGAAGCCCGCATGTCACATTGGGAAAGGCGTTCCATGTCACAAGTTTCCAACACCACGTTTGCAACGACGGTTTCATCAAACGCCATGGCCGTGGTGGACTATCTGTCCAAAAGCATGATGTCGGCGCTGCCGTTTATTGTCTGCGCGGCGTTGTTCCGCACCGTCGCCGTCATTATGGGCGAGGGCATGCTGGGCCTGTGGTCTGCCGATTCCGAAATCTATCGCCTGTTCTACAGTTGGCTCTATAACGCCGGCTACTACTTTTTGCCCATTTATCTTGGTTGGGCGGCCGCCCGCCAGCTCGGTTGCTCGGAGCAGCTGGGCATGATGCTGGGCGGCGTATTGATTGCACCCGATCTGCTTAAGCTCGTTGATGCCGCCTCGACGACGGGGGCATCGATGACTTCCGTGTATGGTCTGCTTCCCGCGCCGGTCAACGATTACACGACGACTGTTATTCCGGTTCTCATCTCGGTGCCCGTGCTATGGCGAGTGGAGTGTTTCTTTAAGCGCGTTATCCCTAAGGCCGTGGCGTTTTCGTTCGTTCCGTTTGCAACCATGCTTGTCATGGTTCCGGTTTCGCTGTGCATTACGGCGCCGGCGGGCAGCTATCTGGGCATGCTGTTGGGCCAGCTTATGTTTATGCTTGGCAATTCCGGTGGCATCGTGTCGCTGCTCACGCTCATGGGGCTTGCCGCGGGCTGGGAGTTCCTAAAGATCGCCGGCGTCAGCAACGTTGTCCTATCGCTCGCCTATGCGCAGTTTATGAGTGTGGGAACGGATTCGTGCATCCTGATCGCCGCGACGATGGCAACGTTCGCCGTTTGGGGCATGCCCTTTGGCGTGTCGCTTCGCGTTGCGGATAAGGACGAGAAGGCGCTCATGCTGGGCTATTCAATCTCGGGTGTTCTTGGCGGCGTAAGCGAGCCGGCGCTGTACGGTTGCGGCTTTAAATATGGCAGGTGCCTGACGTGCATGGCCATTGGCGGCGCCGTCGGAGGCCTTGTTGCGGCCGTGGGCCACGTTACGGCCTATACCATCGGCATGACGAATGTCCTCATGGTCATTGGCTTTGCCACGGGCGGCATCTCGAACCTGCTGTGGTGCTGCGCTGCCGGCGGTGTGGCATTTGCGGTGTCTGCGGCGCTGAGCTACTGCTTTGGCGTGGTGCCGGCGAAGGGACAGACGACGGGGGATGGAGCCGATTCGCCCGAAACAGTGGCGAGCGCTGCTGAAGTAAGCGCATAAATCGATCGACAAAGGGACAGTCTCACATGTCACATTCCAAGGTCGTGGCCCGTGTGGGTTGCGGCCTTTTTGTATCTGGGGGACAAAGTGGCTACACTACAATCCGTTTGAGCAATAGATATATAGATAGTACCGTGGGGGCGGATGTAGATGGTCGAGTGGATTGTTAAGCGTGCGCAGGGCGACCGTGCGCGCGTGGGCACGTTGACGGGCGTGGTGTGTATTCTCGCCAATGTGGCACTATGCGCTGCGAAGGGTGCAATTGGTGTGGTTTCGGGATCGGTTTCGATTGTGGCGGATGCCATGAACAACCTGTCCGATGCCAGCTCGAACATCGTGAGCGTGCTGGGCTTTAAGCTGGCGAGCAAGCCGGCCGATCCCGAGCATCCTTACGGCCACGGTCGCTACGAGTATCTCTCGGGTTTGGTCGTGGCGGCGCTCGTGCTGCTTATTGGCATCGAACTGGTGAAGTCCTCGGTGGAGCGTATTGTCAACCCGGAGCCTGTCGAGTTCTCGCTTGCCCTGGTGGCAGTCCTGGCACTTTCGATGGTTGTAAAGCTGTGGATGGCGGCCCTCAACCAAAAGCTCGGCGATTGCATTGAGTCCGAGACGTTGCATGCGACCGCGCAGGATTCCAAGAACGATGTCCTTGCCACAGGCGCCGTGCTGGCGTGCGCAATTGTTTCGCAGGTGACGCACATCAATCTTGACGCATGGGTCGGCCTTGCCGTTGGCGCCTATATTGGCTGGAGCGGCCTTGAACTTATTCAAGATACGGTGAGCCCGCTTTTGGGCCAGTCACCCGATCCTAAGCTGGTCAAGCACATTCGAGACAAGATCATGAGCTATCCCGGCGTTTTGGGCGTTCACGATTTGATGGTTCACGACTACGGCCCGGGCAGGAAGTTCGCAAGCGCTCACGCCGAGATGGCAGCCGAGGCCAGCCCGCTGGAAAGTCACGACACGCTCGATAACATCGAGCAGTCGTTTAGGGACGAGGACGGCATGATCGTCACGCTCCATTACGATCCCATCGTGACCGACGATCCCAAGGTGGCGAGCATGCGCCTGCGCATCAACACTATGGCTCAACAGATCGATAGCCGCCTTTCGATTCACGATCTGCGCTGTGTGCCGGGTCCTACGCACACCAACGTGATCTTTGACTGCGTGCGCCCCTCGGATCTACAGATGAGTGCCGAAGACGTAAAGCACGCGCTGGCACAACGGGTCGAATCGGAATATCCCAAGTCAATTGCCAAGATTACGATCGACGAAGACTACGTAGGCCATACCCACGAGTAGGGCTGTGCCGATAAAGCAAGTTATGCAGAAGAGGAGAGCATGAAGAAGCTGTATCTACTCCGCCACGGTCAGACGGAGTTCAACGTCAAAAAGCTGGTCCAGGGCCGCTGCGATTCACCGCTCACCGACTTAGGCCGTCAGCAAGCCGGGATGGCAGCCGCATGGCTCAAAGCCCACGGCGTCGTCCCCGACAAAGTTGTCTCATCACCCTTAGGCCGAGCCATGGACACTGCTCAGCTCGTCGCATACGTGCTCCTCGGCCCGGACGCAGCAGTCGAGCCCTGCGAAGGCATCATCGAGCGCTGCTATGGAACCTTCGAGGAAGGTCCCCACGACGCATTGCCTACCGACGTCTGGGATCCCGGCGAGGATTTGGTCCCCTTTGGAGGAGAAGGGAGCCGCGCGCTGCAAGAACGCATGGTAGGCACCCTCACCAATCTCATGGGAGCCGAGGGCATCGAAACCCTCCTAGCAGTAAGCCACGGCAGCGCCAGCCGCCAATTCATCAAGGCTGCAGCCCCAGAGGGCTTCGAGCTCCCAACAAAACTCCCCAACTGCGCCATCATGATCTTCAATTTCGATGAGGCAAAGCCACAAGCAGAAGGCGAACCGTCCCAATGTAAGTTCACCCTCCAGCAAATAGTGGACCCCCAACAAAGTCATTAGTCTGAGCGAGCAGAGTTAAGCAGACATCAACGTGTCGTCTCCCGAGCTTTGGCTTGACACGCTGAACATCTACAAGGATAACCTTGAGGCCGTCGAGGCGTTCCTGGCCGACGCCCGCGCCATGGGCGACGGTCGCCTCAATGTGGTGCTCACCGGTGCCGGCACCTCCGATTACGTGGGTGAGGTTGTCGTCCTCAACCCCGACCTATCCCTCGTCGAGACCTATCTCGGTGGCGAGAGCGTCTACACTGAGAAGTAGCTGCTGACCTATTTGCGATTTGATGCGAATAATGAGACCCCGATTCGGCTTTATCGAATCGGGGTCTTTGCTGTGGTGTCCAGCTAAATCAAAACAGGCCTATTCTGCGACGATGATGCGAGTTGATTCGAGAACCATGGAACGCTGTTTGTCGTTGACATTTGCATCGGTGATGAGTGCGTCCATTTGATCGAGATTGAAGAAGCCGAAGAAGTCCATCTGTCCGATCTTGCTTGAATCGCAGACAAGGTAACGCTTGGCGGCGCGATCGCAAGCGAGCGCCTGTAAGCGTCCTTCCTCAAGGTTAGAACAGGAGATGGATTGGGCGAGTACGCCGTTGGTGCCGATAAAGCAAGTGTCGATACCGAGCGGGGCGAGAGCATCTTCGGCGATGGGCCCGACGAAAGAACCCGATCGTTTGCGATACTGTCCTCCCAGGGCCCAGATCTCCACATCGTTACGCGTCTGGAGCATGTTCAGCACGATGATGCTGTTTGTGATGACGCGCAGCCGCATGCGCGGCAGCGCACGGGCGATGAGAGCGCAAGTCGAACCGGGTCCGAGGAAGATGGTGTCGCGCTCTCTGATGAGGTTGACAGCGGTGCGTGCGATATGCTCTTTTTCAGGGGAGCGGATTGAGAGCTTTTCAAAAAACGGGACCTCTTCGGCAATGGGGGAGCCGCTTGAAAGTCGGATGCCACCGTACTCGCGGATGACGCCAGCGCGTCGCGAGAGCTCATCGAAGTCTCTTCGAGCGGTCATTTCAGATATACCAAAGATTGTTGCGGCTTGGGCAACAGTGACCATTCCGCGCTGAGCGCACAGCTCAAGTAATTGTTCGTGACGTTCGGGTTTAAGCATGGCTTGCCAATTGGATTATGCGGTAATGACGGAGGTATAGGCGCGGAGGGCCTCGATGGTCCGGGGGTCTGCGTCCTCGTTAATGAATGCCGCGGTCATATCCTCCAGTGTGGTGAAAAGGCAGAAGTCGCGCCTTCCGACTTTTTCAGCATCTACAACAAGATAACGCTCCTGAGCTCGAGAAAGAGCGTCTGAGAGGACCATGGCTGCATCGGGACGAGAGCCAAAGACCTCGTTTCCAAAAATACCGGTTGCCGAGACGTAGGCCTTGGGAGCGGATAGACCGTAGGGGCCGCGGCCGTTGTATGGCATGGTGAAAACTCGCGTGTCGTGACGCATCATGCCACCAACAAAGAATAGATCTATATGTGGATTGTCGGCTAGCAGGTTCAGCACGGGAAGACTGTTGGTGACGACGCGTATGTCCTCCTGGGGCAAATACGAACACATGAGCTCGAGAGTGGAGCCTCCACCGAGAAAGATCGTATCGCCGGCTGAGACGGTTTGGGCGGCGGCTATAGCAGCGGCACGTTTCTGATCAACTTGAAAACGACGTTTCTCCTCATGCGGGGTCAAACGTGAAAGGGCTGTTCCGTGGGCGGAGTGTGGAAGCTGAGCCCCTCCGTGTACGCGCACAAGAAGGCCCTTGTCGGCAAGCTCGGCCAGGTCACGCCTGATGGTCATATCCGAAACAGATAGGGTATTAGATATCTCGTTTACCGATACCGAATGATGTTGATCGAGCAAGTCGAGAATGGCCTGCTGGCGTTCGGATTTCATGAGTGCCGACTCCCTCATCGAGCGTTTGTTCTTATTTCAATGTAAACGAACAACATAAATAAACGCAAACCGTTCACGAAGGCACATTACCTTTCACCGGTCAAAACATAGCGCTCACGGAAAAAACCATCAAATAGGAGGTAAATAGAGCTCATTCTAAAAATCATCTCTTGACCAATAAACAAATATAGACGAACATAAACGAACAGAACGAACAGAACGAACAGAACGAAGAGAATTAATAAGTATGAAAGGACAGAAGATGCGTATCGGTGTCATCCTTGCAAGTCACGGAGAGTTCGCTCAGGCCGCCCTCGGCGCCGTCGAGATGATTGCGGGCAAGCAGCCTGATGTCATCGCTCTTGGTCTCACCGCCGAGAAGAGCCTGGAGTCTTTCGAGTCCGAGATGCGCGAGGCTTACGAGACCCTCAGCGCCGAGTGCGAACTCGTCGTCACCCTATGCGACATCTACGGCGGCACCCCATTCAACGTGACTACCCGCTGCCTGCTCAACGGCATGAACATGGTTGCCTACACTGGCCTGTCCATGCCCGTTGCGGTCGAGCTCCTGCTCACCCGCGATGGCCTCGATTCCGCCGACGCGGTCCGTGCCCAGCTCACTGCCGCTCACGCCGGGGCCCAGCAGGAGATCAAGGCTCCCGCTCCGGCCGTGGAGGCAGACGAGGACGATTTGGACCTCTAGGCTCGTTAGCCCGTCGATTCGAGTGGCGCTCACCCGTATCCCCCGAGTGGGCGCCTCGATCGAGCAGAGCATTCGTAAACGGTACTGAAGGAACGTGCAAACGAAAAGGAGAACATCATGGCACTCAAACTCGTCGACATCGATGACCGCCTGATCCACGGTCAGGTCGCCACCACTTGGATTCCCGACTTCGGCATCGAATCGGCAATCATTGTCTCGGATAAGGTCGCCAACGACCCCGTCCAGAAGTCCGTCGCCGGCCTCGCCGCCCCCGACATCAAGGTCTCCGTCTTCGGTGTCGAGAAGTTCATTGAGGTCCTCAAGAAGACCGAGCTCAAGAAGGCCACGATGGTGCTCTTCACCAACCCCATCGACGCCCTCAAGCTGCACGAGAACGGCTTGCCGTTCGACTACCTGAACGTCTCCGGCATGCGCTTCAACGGGCAGCGTCATCGCCTGCACAAGAACATGTCCGTCACCGCCGAGGAAAAGGCCGCCTTCGAGGAGCTCATTGGCCTCGGCGTCGACTGCTGGATGCAGACCACCACGCGCGATTCCAAGGAGCCCGTGTCCGAGCTCCTCAAGAACTACTAAGTAAGTAACCATCTCCGGGCATGTGAACCCGGGGCGTGCCCATCGGAGGGAACGATGGGCGAATAGGGAAGGAGAGGCTTATGCTTCAGGCACTTCTGCTCGCCATCTGGGCGGGTCTGTGCACTTGGGACCAGTTCGGTCCCCACCTGGGCTTCCGCAAGCCCCTGCTGGCATCCGTCGGCGTCGGCATCATCCTCGGTGACATGACGACCGCCATCATGATCGGCGCGACCATGGAGCTCATGTGGCTCGGCGTCAACAACATCGGCGCTTATGTTCCGCCGGATGTCATCTCCGGCACCATCGTCGGTGCCGCCCTGGGCATGATGGGTTCCACCGACACCGCCAGCGCCATCGCCCTGGCAGTCGCCATCGGCATCCCCACCGCCACCTTGGTTCAGCAGCTGAACATCTTGGTCATGACCACTAACGTCTCGCTTGTCCACGGTGCCGACAAGGCCATCGAGTCCGGTAAGTTCAACGCCGTCAACAAGTTCTTCTGGACCGGCGCCCTGTGCTTCTTCCTGACCCGCGCCGTTCCCGTCTTCATCGCCACGGGCATCGGCTCCTTCGTGATCGAGGACATCATGGCCTTCCTGCAGAACCAGGTTCCGTGGGTCCTCACCGGCTTCTCCACCGCCGGTGGCATGATGCCCGCCGTCGGTCTGGCCATGCTCCTCACCATGATGATGAAGAAGAACATGTGGATCTTCCTGCTGCTCGGCTTTATCATGGCCGCCTTCCTCAACGTCCCGACCGTGGGCATCGCGCTCGCCGCTTGCGCCGCCGCCGGCGTGTGGGACGTCATTACCGAGGGCCAGAAGAATCAACCCGCCCCTGCCGCCGCCTCTGCCGCCGGCTCCGATGATGACGAGGAGTACGATCTCTAATGGGTAAGATCTCCAACTCCACCCTGAACAAGGTCCTGCTGCGCACCCAGGGTTGCCAATTCGCGCACAACTACGAGCGCATGCAGTCGCTGTCCCTGACCTACTGCTTTGCCCCTGTCCTCGAGGAGCTCTACAAGGACGCCCCCAAGGAGGAGCGCGTTAACGCCATGAAGCGCCACCTCGAGTACTTCAACACCCACCCGCTCGCGATCCCCTTCATCCTTGGCATCACCGCCGCCCTGGAGGAGACCACGGATGAGGATCAGAAGGACACCGTCGTCGCCATCAAGACCTCCCTCATGGGTCCCTTCGCCGGCCTTGGTGACTCCCTGCTGAACCTCACCTGGTTCCCGATCGCCGGCTCCATCGGCGCATCTATGTGCGTCGACAACGGCTCCATTGTGGGTCCGCTCGTGATGTTCTTGCTCATCAACCTGCTGTACTGGCCGCTGAAGTACTTCGGCCTGCACAAGGGTTACGAGATGGGCATGGAGCTCGTCGAGAAGGCGGGCGTCCAGGTCTTCGACCGTCTGGGCAACCTCGCCAACGTGCTGGGCGTCATGGTCACCGGCGGCCTGATCGCCACGACCGTTAAGCTCAAGCTTGCCGTGCAGTTCGCCTTCGGTGAGGGTGACCCGCTGGTGCTCCAGGACCAGCTCGATAAGGTGTTGCCCTTCCTGCTGCCTGTCGTTCTGACTTTCATCTGCTATCGCCTGCTCAAGAAGGGCCAGGGCAAGAACTCCGCCCAGATCATCATCGGTCTGATTGTGTTCTCCCTTGTGTTCGCCGCTATCGGTTTCTACTTCCCGGCGTTCAAGATCTTCGCCTAATCGCGAGCTTATCAAAAGGCAAATCGTTTGATGCCCGCGCCCCGCATGCCGGGCGTGGGCCTCGTTGTCTCATGTGCTCTCCATCGTGCGCGATCGGGGTGCGCTCCATTATGCCCATGTGCCTTTGGCGTATCGCCATCTGGCAAATCCAACTATCGAAAGGATGCCAATGAGAACCGTCCTCGTGCTCATGGATACTCTGCGTCGCGACGTCCTGTCGTGCTACAACCCCGCAACCGACGTCCAGACCCCCAATCTCGATGCCTTTGCCGAGCGTTCCTGCGTGTTCGACAACCACTGGATCGGCTCGGCTCCCTGCATGCCTGCCCGCCGCGACATCCTCACCGGTCGCTACAACTTCCTCGAGCGCCCCTGGGGCCCCATCGAGCCCTTCGATGTGACGCTGCCGGCCTGCCTGCGCGCGAACGGCAACTTCTGCCACATCACCACCGACCACTGCCACTACCTACGCACCGGTGGCGAGGGCTACCTCCAGGAGTTCAACACCTGGGATTACTACCGCGGCCAGGAGGGCGACCCGTGGGTCAGCCGCATCGATGAGCCGAATAACATGCCCGAGACCTTCTACGGGCGCGTGCGCGAGCAGTACCAGAAGAACCGTCAGCTCTGGCCCAACGAAGAGGACATGCCGAGCCCCAAGACCTTCCAGTCCGCCTGCGACTGGATCGACGGCAATGCTGGGGCCGACGACTTCTTCCTTATGGTTGAGGCCTTCGACCCGCACGAGCCCTTCGATGTGCCCGACAAGTACATGGAGATGTACGGCGGCACTGGCGAGCTCGACCGCGACTACTTCGAGATTCCTGAGTACAAGCGCGTCTCCGCCACCGACGTCAACAAGGGCGCGGAGGACTACCTGCAGCGCCGCTACAAGGCCCTCGTCACCATGACCGACCGCTGGTTTGGTAGGCTCATCGACAAGCTCGAGGAGCGCGGGATGCTGGACGATACCATGGTCATGGTCACCACCGACCACGGCTATTTCCTGGGCGAGCGCGACTACATGGGCAAAAACTACATGCACCTGTATAACGAGCTCGCGCATCTGCCGTTCATTGTGCACTTCCCGGGTAACGCCCGCGCCGGCGAGCATGCCCGCCAGCTCACTCAGGCAATCGACATCATGCCCACGGTGCTTGAGGCCCACGGCTGCGAGATTCCCGCAGATGTGTGCGGCACCTCCCTCGTGCCGCTCATGACGGATGCTGACGCGCCCACGCGTGGCTACGCCCTGTACGGCGTGCACGCCATGACCGTCAACGTCACCGACGGCCGCTACACCTACTTCCGCGCGCCGGTCGCCGGCAACCAGCCGTGCTTCGAGTACACCGCACTGCCGCACACCATCCGCAAAAAGATGGGTTCGGACTGCCCGGAGGAGATTGAGTGTGGCCGCTACTTCAAACGCACCAAGTACCCGCTGTTCAAGATCCCCTGTAAGAAGCCGGCCCAGATCGAGGGAGCCACGCCGCTCGCCGAGGTCGAGCAGACGATGCTGTTCGACCTTGAGAGTGACTACGGCCAGGTTAATAATCTCGCCGGCAAGGACGACCACGCCGAACAGCGCATGATTGACCTGCTGCTGCGCGGCCTGGAGGAGCATGAGTCCCCGGCCGAGCAAAAGGAGCGCCTGGGCTTGGCCTAAGACTCATGCGGTGATTGTGCGGGCCGGATGCGCCGCCTCGGGTAAGGAGGTGGTTTCCGGCCCGATGAGTGAGGGCTAGCCTGTGCGAAGGGGGGTATGTGCCATGTGCGCGAAGCATATTGGCTTTTTGATAAAACCGGCATCGAGTGCTTGCAACATGCGGTGCAGGTACTGCTTTTACTGCGATGTCGCTGCTCATCGCGAGGAGCGGAGCGCCCGCGTCATGGGCGAAGACGTGGCAAGTGCCATCATCGACCGTGCACTCGCCGTGGCGAGTGATGCGCACATTTCTTTCGCCTTCCAGGGCGGCGAGCCCACCCTGGCCGGCCTTGACTTCTTCCATTCGTTCGTCGCGCGGGTGGAGGAGCGCCGTGAGAACCAGCGGGTGAGCTGGGCGTTGCAGACCAACGGCTACCTGATCGAAGAGGAATGGGCCGAGTTCTTCCGCGAGCACGGGTTCCTCATCGGAGTCTCGGTCGACGCTTATCGCGACCTGCACGATTCGATGCGTCCCGATGCGCACGGTGCCGCTACGTACGCGCGCGTCATGAGCGGCGTTCGCCTGCTGCGCGAGCGCGGCGTGGACGTCAACATACTCTCGGTCCTCACCTCGCAGATGGCGGCGCATCCACAGCGCGTCTTCTCCTTCATCAAGCAGGAGAAGATCACCCATATCCAGTTCATCCCGTGCCTGCCGGGCCTCGACGATGAGCGGGACACGTTCTCGCTCGCCCCGCGTGCCTTCTCCTCGTTCTACCGCCGCTTGTTCGACTTGTGGTGGCGCGAGCTCGGTGCTGGGCGCTATGTGAGCATCTGGCTGTTCGAGAACGTCATGCAGATGGCGCTCGGGCAGTTTCCGTCGCAGTGCGGTATGCTCGGCCGCTGCGCTCCGCAGTTCGTGGTGGAAAGCGACGGTTCGGTGTATCCGTGCGACTTCTATGCGCTGGATGAGTACCGCGTGGGCGATATTCGCGTCGATTCCCTTGAGGCAATGGCGACCTGTGAGACCATGCGCATGTTTTTGAACGAGCCGCGTCGCGATTGCGCGCGGTGCGCCGATTGCCCCTTTGAGGGCATTTGCCATCGCAACTGCAAGCGCCTGAACATCGCCTATTACGATGCGGGCTACTGCGGGCTGCGTGAGTTTTTGGAGTACGCCTATCCCGGCCTGCAGCGCGTGGCTCGCATGTTCACGCGGCGCTGATCCTGCCCGGGTTTTGCCTCGTCGTAGTTGTGTGGGGCTCTGCGCCCCTCCCGCCTTGACCACTCAATCTTCATCCCGTTCCCGTGAGTTTGGAGTTCCCTATGCCCCAGCAACCCAACGTTCTCCTTATCATGTGTGACCAGATGCGCGGCGACTGCCTGGGTATCGACGGCCATCCGGACGTGCAGACGCCCTACTTGGACACGCTCGCCGCCGACGGCATGCTGTTCGAGAACGCCTACTCCGCCTGCCCGAGTTGCATCCCGGCGCGCGCCGCCCTCTTTTGCGGCAAGACGCCCGCGGGCACGGGCCGCGTGGGTTACCAGGACGGTATCGCGTGGGAGTACGACCATATGCTCGCGCAGGAGATGCGCGACGGCGGCTACCAGACCGCCGTGGTAGGCAAGATGCACGTGCATCCGCCGCGTTTGGGCTGCGGCTTCGAGCACATGCGCCTGCATGACGGCTACATCGGCCACTACCGCAAGGCGAACCTGCCGTACTGGATGCACCAGAACGTCTCCGACGACTACATGCGCTTCCTCAAAAATGAACTGGGCGAATTCGCCGACGTGAACGGTTCGGGCGTTGAGAACAACTCCTGGATCACCCATCCCTGGGCCTACGAGGAGCGCCTGCACCCCACCAACTGGGTGGTGGACGAGTCCATCCGCTTTTTTGAGACCCGCGATCGCACGCGCCCGTTCTTCCTCATGACGAGCTTCGTGCGGCCCCACCCGCCCTTCGACGCGCCGCAGACCTACTTCGATCTGTACCGCGACATGGAGCTGCGCGCGCCTGCCGCTGGCGATTGGGATGACGCCGATGCCACCGAGCGCGATGGCATGATCTTGGACAGCGTGCACGGCTGCCGCGACGCCGAGCTGCGCCGCGAGGCCATGGCGGGCTATTATGCCTGCATCACACATATGGACCACCAGATCGGCCGGCTCATCACGGCGCTCGAGAACGACGAGACCTACCACGACACCGTGATCGTGTTCTGCTCCGACCACGGCGAGATGCTCTTTGACCACAGTCTCTTTCGCAAGGTGTTGCCCTACGAGGGCTCCGCGCGCATCCCCTTCATCGTGCACGTGGGCAAAAACGTCGATGTGCCGGGCGGCGAGCGCGTTCGCGGCGTGAGCGAGAGCACGGTGGAACTCATGGACCTTATGCCCACCATCCTCGAGGCGTGCGACCTGCCCGTGCCCGAGGGCGTGGAGGGCGCCTCGCTCATGGGCGAGCTTACCGGCGCCGCGCCGCTGAACCGTGCATACCTGCACGGCGAGCACAGCGGCAGCCGCGAGCAGTCCAACCAGTGGATCGTGACCCCGCATGACAAGTACATCTGGTTCACACGGACCGGGGTGGAGCAGTATTTCGACCTGGACGCCGATCCGCGTGAGGAGCACGACCTCATCGACGCTCCGGAGCGCGCCGCGCGCATCGCCGTGCTCCGTGCCTGCCTGATTGAGGAGCTCGCTGGTCGCGAAGAGGGATATGTTCGTGACGGCGAGTTGGTGGCGGGACGTGCGCCCGCCGTTATGCTTGAGCGCCCCCGGCCCTCGCGCCTCCAACGTTAAGAGAAAGGCCTATCCATGGATATGAAGACGATCGGCATTGTGGTCGTAGTGGTTGCGGTCGGGTTCACCATTTACATGGAGGTCCAAAAGCGCACAACCTTCGCCAAGCTCGAGGCGTACCTGCGCGAGGGCGACCTCAACAACTACCTCAAGGTCCTGAACCGCCCGCTCACTAGCGTGCTGTACCCCAAGTACAACGTGCTTTTCATGCGCTTGAACGCAGCTCTTGCCATGGATGACGTCGAGGCATCCGAGCGCATCATCCGCGAGATGGGTTCGCTCAAGATGAGCGAGGAGCAGACACTCGCGCTGGCGGCAAAGGCGTTCTCCTTCTACGTGGAGATCGGGGATGAGCCCCACGCACGCGAGGTACTCTCCTACCTCGAGGAGCACGGTGATCGCGAGGCTGCGCGTGCCGACCGTCGCACCTATGACGTCTTCCTCAAGGGCTCGTATGCCTATATCGACGAGATGGAGCGCGCGTTGTCGGAGGCGGCTGGCATGGAAGAGGCCCTGCTCTGCCAGATGCTCTCGGTTCAGTACGAGAACAAGGGTGACGAGGGGCGCGCCGCGTCCTATTGCGAGCGCGCTGAGCGGACGCTCGCAGCAGCCATGCCTGACAAGTAGGGAAGAGTCTAGGCGCTTCATATGCTAGCAATCGTATTCGCCATTGCGTTTTTCGCCTCTACCATCAGTGCCATCTGCGGTGTCGGCGGGGCATCATCATTAAGCCCGTGATGGACGCCGTGGGTGTCGCCGACGTGGCGACCATCAACTTCCTGTCCGGATGCACCGCGAGGACAACATCGGGCACTTCGCCATGAGCGTTTCCACCGCGCTGCTGCTCGACGTCGTCTACGCGTGCATCTTCAACCAGGATTACTTCGCTAACTACTAGCGGCGTGTCGAGACGGTGCGCGGGCCATTGATGGACTCGGCAGGCAGATTGGCGGGGACGCCTAGCCCTTGGCGCAACGGTGCTCCGCATGAGCGGCGTAAATAGGGACATATCGCGCAGCAGCGTTCGAGATATGTAAAAGTCCACAACCATACGCTGCGGTTTTGAATGATACGAACGCTTGCAATTCGTTGCATAGGGTGTTGCTCGATCGATAGGAGCTTGTTCGGATGGGTCCTCAATACATCTTGGTCTTCGCGGTATGCTTCCTGGCGTCGCTTCTGGGGCCGCTCTGTGGCATCGGCGGCGGCGTGATCATCAAGCCCGTGGTCGACGCGATGAACGTCATGAGCGTGAGCACGGTGAGCTTCCTCTCGAGCATGTCGGTGCTCATCATGTCGCTCTCCACGCTCGCGCAGAACGCGGCGAGCGGGCAGTCTGATATCGACGCGCGGGCGATGTCGCCCATCGCCGTCAGCTCCGCGGTGGGCGGCGTGATCGGCAAGATGTTGTTCAACCGGCTGGGGTCCGTGTTCCCCGACGCCGAGCTCGTCGGCGCGGTCCAGGCCGCCGTGCTCATCGTGCTCGCCGTCCTCGTGCTGGCCTACACGCTCAACAAGGCGCGCATCAAGGGCCTCAAGCTCGAGAATGCGTGGGCGCAGGCGCTCATAGGGTTCTGCGCCGGGGCGTGCTGGTCCTTCCTCGGCATCGGCGGCGGCCCCTTCAACCTGGCCATCCTCGTCTTCTTCTTCGCCATGGAGAGCAAGCCCGCCGCGCAGGCGTCGCTGTTCATCATCGCGTTCTCGCAGACGGCGAGCCTCATCTACACGCTGGCCACGGGCAGCGTGCCCGCGTTCCTCCCCGTGGTCCTGCTGGGCATGGCGGCGATGGCGGTGCTTGGGTCGGTCGTGGGGCGCCGCCTGCTGCGCCGGATGGACTCGGCGGCGGTCGATAAGCTCTACGTGTTCGCCCTCGTGCTCATCATCGTGATCTGCACGTACAATTTCATCCGGTTCTCGGTGCTCTAGTTCTTCGCCCCGAAACGGGATGCCGCGATAATGGAGCTGGAGCGCGGGCCTTCCTCTTCTGCCTTGAGGAGGTCGCCGTGTCCCGCTCGTCTCATGAGCGCCGATGGTGTTGAAGTCCTCTTGGCAATAAGTCGCGGCAGCGTCAGCCGCCAATTCAAAAAAGCCACAGGCGGGAGGCAAACCGCTTCAAAGCAAATTCACCCTCCAACAAATAGTGGATCCCCAACAAAGTCTTTAGCCTGAGCGAGCAGAGTTAAGCAGACATCAACGTGTCGTCTCCCGAGCTTGGCAGAGGGGCGGCGAAATATATTAAGTTTGTCGCGAGTTCCGCACGCAAAGGAAAGCACTTAATGTGCTTTCCGTCTTGCGCAGGACTGTAGAGCAGCAAACTTAATATATTTCGCCGCCCCTCTGCCAAGCCCAGGCGACTCCACGCACTTTACCTGCGTAAACAATGTGAGTGAAATATGAATCTCGATGGATACGCCCGCAGCCGTGTATACTAAACAGCTGTGTGTAACCAGGGGAGTATTCTGGCTGGACAAAATGCCTGCTTAATAGGGTTGTCAGGTAGTCCGGGCGAAATACAAGGCTGGGGAGCACGTCGTGTAAGTAGTGGTCCTCTAGGGGCGTACGCTCGGTGGTGTACGCATTGTCCCAAGACCACGCGAGAGTTGGGATCATATCTTGATCAGCATGATTCTCGGCCGCAAGATTGGCATGACCCAGGTTTGGGACGAGGACGACAACGTCGTTCCCGTCACGGTCATCCAGGCTGGCCCCTGCGCTGTCTCGCAGGTTAAAACTCAGGCAACCGACGGCTATGACGCCGTCCAGATCGGTTTCGGCGACATCAAGGCCAAGAACGTGAACAAGCCCATGGCTGGTCACTTCGCCAAGGCTGGCGTCGAGCCTGTCCGCTTCCTTCGTGAGGTCCGCGTCGAGAACGGCGAGGAGCACAAGGTCGGCGAGGTCGTCACCGTCGCTGATTTCGCTGATGTCGAGAAGGTCGACGTCATCGGTACCTCCAAGGGTAAGGGCTTCCAGGGTCGCATCAAGCGCTGGGGTCAGCGCCGCGGTCCTATGACGCATGGTTCTCACTTCCAGCGTCACCCCGGTTCTATCGGTCAGTGCGCCTATCCTGCGCGCGTCCTCAAGGGCGTCAAGATGGCCGGTCACATGGGTAACGAGCGCGTTACCGTCAAGAACCTTTCCGTTGTCCGCATCGATGCCGAGCAGAACCTCATCTTGGTCAAGGGCGCTGTCCCGGGTGCCAAGAATGGTCTCGTCGCCATCCGTATGGCCTAAGGGCCCAGCCCATTTAGCCCAGCGTCATACCAAGGAGAACACTTAAATGGCAAAGTTTGAAGTAAAGAACAGCGAGGGCAAGAAGGTCGCCGAGGCCGAGCTCGCCGCTGAGGTGTACGGCATCGAGCCGAACATCCACGTTATGCACCACATCGTCAAGTGCCAGATGGCCTCTTGGCGTCAGGGCACCCAGTCCGCTAAGGGCCGCTCTGAGGTTTCCGGTGGCGGCAAGAAGCCTTGGCGTCAGAAGGGCACCGGCCGTGCCCGCCAGGGTTCCATCCGTGCTGCCCAGTGGCGTCACGGTGGCGTCGTCTTCGCCCCCAAGCCCCGTTCCTACGCTAAGCGTATGAACAACAAGGAGGTCAAGCTGGCTATGCGCTCCGCGCTGTCCGCCAAGCTGGCCGATGGCGAGCTCGTGCTCGTCGACGACTACGGCTTCGAGAAGCCTTCCACCAAGGCTGCCGTCGCCATGCTCAAGGCTCTCGGCCTTGAGGGCAAGCGTCTGACCATCATCGTTCGCGATGAGGACGTCAACGCCTACCTGTCGTTCCGCAACATTCCCAAGACGTTCATCATCACCGCTGACGAGGCCAACACCTACGATCTCGTCAACAACAACGCCGTGCTGATGCCCGCCGACATCGCCGCTCACTTCGGGGAGGTGCTTGCATAAATGACCGCCCACGAGATCATCATCCGTCCGATCGTGTCCGAGCGTTCCTTCTCCGGCATGGAGCTGAACAAGTACACGTTCGAGGTCGCCAAGGATGCTAACAAGTATCAGATCAAGGACGCTGTCGAGGAGATCTTCGGCGTCAAGGTCGTTCGCGTGAACACCCTGACGGTCAAGCCCAAGACCAAGCGCGTGCGCTATGTCGCCGGCAAGACCCGTTCTTGGAAGAAGGCCATCGTCACGCTGGCCGAGGGCGACACCATCGAGGTCTTTGGCAACCAGGCCTAAGACTCGCTGCTGTTGAGTGAGCTCATGCCTCCCAAAAAGGGGAGGCGAGAGCTCAAGGTTTTGGGCGTATAAAATGGACACGCCCGGAACCGTGTATACGTCCGGTGTCATCGCACCCGAGGCAGAACCTCGAATCCCTGTCTGCGATGGCTAACGGATTCCTATTGAAAGGGATTGTAATGGCTGTAAAGCACCTTAAGCCGACCTCCGCTGGTAGGCGTTGGCAGACGATCTCCGACTTCTCCGAGATCACCTGCACCAAGCCCGAGAAGTCTCTTCTCGAGCCCCTGCCCAAGAAGGCCGGTCGTAACAACAACGGCCGCATCACCACCCGCCACCAGGGCGGCGGCGTGAAGCGTCGTTACCGCGTGATCGACTTCAAGCGCAACAAGGACGGCGTGCCCGCCAAGGTTGCCACGATCGAGTACGATCCGAACCGTTCCGCTCGCATCGCTCTGCTGCACTACGCTGACGGTGAGAAGCGCTACATCCTGGCCCCCAAGGGCCTCGAGGTCGGTCAGACCATCATGTCCGGTTCTGACGCCGACATCAAGCCGGGCAACGCTCTGCCCCTCGCCGACATCCCCGTCGGTACGCTCATCCACGCCGTCGAGTTCCAGCCGGGCAAGGGCGCCGCTATCGCCCGTTCCGCCGGTAACTCCTGCCAGCTGATGGGTAAGGAGGGCAAGTACGCCATCGTCCGTATGCCTTCCTCCGAGATGCGCCGCATCCTCGTTACCTGCCGCGCCACCGTCGGTGAGGTCGGCAACGCCGATCACTCCAACATCGTCATCGGCAAGGCCGGCCGTAAGCGTCACATGAACGTGCGCCCGACCGTCCGCGGTACCGTCATGAACCCTGTCGACCACCCGCACGGCGGTGGCGAGGGCAAGAACCACACCTCTGGTCGTCCCTCCGTTACCCCCTGGGGTAAGCCGACGAAGGGCCTTCGTACGCGCAAGAAGAAGAAGGTCTCGAACCAGCACATCATTCGTCGCCGTAAGAAGTAATTTCGGATACCGAGTTTTAGGAGAAAGCACTTATGAGCAGAAGTCTCAAAAAGGGCCCGTTCGTGGAGACTCGCCTTCTCTCGCGTATCACCGCGATGAACGAGGCTGGCAAGAAGGACGTCGTGAAGACCTGGTCCCGCGCGTCCACCATCTTCCCCGAGATGGTTGGTCACACCATCGCCGTCCACGACGGCCGCAAGCATGTGCCCGTGTATGTTACCGAGTCCATGGTTGGTCACAAGCTCGGCGAGTTCGCGCCGACTCGTACGTTCCGTGGCCACAAGGCCAAATAGGGGGTTAACCGTAAATGGCAACTAAGTCTATTGAAACTGAGGCCACCGAGGTTCGCGCCGTCGCTAAGTACGTGCGTGTTTCCCCCAGCAAGGCCCGCCTGGTGGTCGATCTGATCCGCCGCAAGCCTGTCGCTCAGGCCTTCGACATCCTCCACTTCTGCGACCGCGCCGTCGCCGTGGATGTCGAGAAGGTTCTCCGTTCCGCCGTTGCGAACGCCGAGAACAACAACGGTCTGCGTGCCGACAACCTGGTTGTCGCCGCTGCCTATGTTGACGAGGGTCCGACGCTTAAGCGCATCCGTCCCCGCGCCAAGGGTTCCGCTTCTCGCATTCTGAAGCGTACTTCCCACATCACCGTCGTCGTTGCTCCTCGAAAGGAGGCGTAAAGCTGTATGGGTCAGAAAGTCTACCCCACCGGCTTCCGTCTTGGCATCACCGAGAACTGGCGCTCCCGCTGGTTCGCAGAGAAGGATTACGCTAAGACCCTCGGTAACGATCTCGAGATCCGCAAGTACCTCGAGAAGCGTCTTTCCCGCGCAGCTGTCTCCCGCGTCGAGATCGAGCGCGCTGGCGACAAGGTGAAGGTCATCATCCTCACCGCTCGCCCCGGCGTTGTCATCGGTAAGAAGGGTGCCGAGATCGATACCCTCCGTACCGAGCTCGAGAAGGTCGCTGGCGTCTCCAAGGGCCAGCTCTCCGTCGACGTTGTCGAGATCAAGCGCCCCGAGCTTGACGCCAACCTCGTTGCTCAGTCTATCGCCGAGCAGCTCGAGGGCCGCGTTGCCTTCCGTCGCGCTATGCGCAAGGCTGTCCAGTCCGCCCGCAAGGCCGGCGCTAAGGGCATCCGTATCCAGTGCTCCGGTCGTCTCGGCGGTGCCGAGATGGGCCGTCGTGAGTGGTACCGTGAGGGTCGCGTGCCTCTGCACACCCTTCGTGCCAAGATCGACTACGGCACGGCTGTCGCCAGCACCACCATGGGCGCTTGCGGCGTGAAGGTCTGGATCTACCTGGGCGAGAAGCTCCCGGGCCAGCCTGTTCCCAACCCTGCACTCGAGGGCTCTTCCCGTCCTCGTCGTCGTAACTCCGAGAGGAGGGGTCAGTAGTGCTTGCCCCTAAGCGTATTCTTCACCGCAAGGTGCAGCGTGGCTCCATGAAGGGCCAGGCCAAGGGTAATACCGAGCTGCATTTCGGCGAGTTTGGTATCCAGGCTCTCGAGGCCCATTGGATCACCAACCGTCAGATCGAGGCCGCTCGTATTGCCATGACCCGCTACATGAAGCGTGGCGGTCGTGTCTACATCACGATCTTCCCCGATAAGCCCATCACCAAGAAGCCTGCCGAGACTCGCATGGGTTCTGGTAAGGGTAACCCCGAGGAGTGGGTGGCCGTCGTCAAGCCCGGCCGCATCATGTTCGAGGTCAAGGGCGTGCCCGAGGAGGTCGCTCGCGAGGCTCTGCGTCTTGCACAGCACAAGCTTCCCATCAAGACCAAGATTGTTGCTGCTAAGAACGCTGAGCAGCGCATCGAGAAGGAGATGGCTGAGGAGGCCGCTCTCGAGGCCAAGTGGGCTGCTGAGGACGCCGCCGCCGCCAAGGAGGAGAACTAATGAAGCCCGCAGAGATTCGTGAGCTCTCGGACGCTCAGCTCGTTGAGAAGCTGAAGGAAATGCGCGCCGAGCTCTTTAACCTTCGTTTCCAGATGGCCACCAGCCAGCTGGACAACACCGCTCGCGTCAACACCGTGAAGAAGGACATCGCTCGCGTCCTCACGGAGCAGCGCGCCCGCGAGATCGCAGCGGAGAAGTCCGCTGTCGCCGAGTAGGACCTAAGGAGAGAACATGACTGATTCGCGTAACTCGCGTAAGGTCCGTACGGGTGTCGTTACCTCCGTCTCCGGTGCCAAGACCATTGTTGTCACCATCACCGAGCGCGAGCGTCACCCCAAGTACGGCAAGATGATGACCAGCTCCAAGAAGCTGCACGCTCACGACGAGGAGTGCACGGCTGGCGTGGGCGACACCGTCCGCGTTATGGAGACCCGTCCTATGTCCAAGATGAAGCGTTGGCGCCTCATCGAGGTCGTCGAGCGCGCTAAATAAGCAGTCGCTCTTACGACTTGTACGTTTCCGAAGATGTGCGTATGCCTGGCTTGTATACCACGGGCCATATAAAGGCTGCGCACCTCTCTTCGGTTCTTAGTTCGGAGGAACATCTACCATGATTCAGATGCAAACCATGCTGAACGTCGCCGACAACTCCGGCGCTCGCAAGATTCGCTGCATCAAGGTGCTTGGCGGTTCCAAGCGTCGTTATGCAGGCATCGGCGATGTGTTCATCGGTGCTGTCCAGGAGGCTACCCCTGGCGCCAACGTCAAGAAGAAGGACGTTGTCCGTTGCGTCGTCGTTCGCACCGTTAAGGAGATCCGCCGCAAGGATGGCTCCTACATTCGCTTTGATGAGAACGCCTGCGTTGTCATCAACAACGATGGTTCGCCCGTCGGCACCCGTATCTTCGGGCCCGTCGCTCGCGAGCTTCGTGACAAGAAGTACATGAAGATCGTCTCGCTCGCTCCCGAGACCCTGTAGTTAGGGGAGATATATGTATATCAAGAAGGGCGATAAGGTCCAGGTTCTCTCTGGTAAGGATCGCGGCAAGCAGGGCGTTGTCCTGCGTGCTCTCCCCGCCGAGAACAAGGTCGTTGTCGAGGGCGTTTCGGTCGTCAAGAAGGCCGTCAAGCCCAACGCTGCCAACCAGCAGGGCGGCATCGTTTCGCAGGAGGCTCCCATCGACGCCTCCAACGTCAATCTCGTTTGCCCCGAGTGCGGTAAGGTTACCCGCGTCGGTCACGAGAAGGACGGCAAGAACAAGCTGCGCGTCTGCAAGAAGTGCGGCCACAAGTTCTAAGCTGCCCGCAACATCAAGTTGCTAGCAAAGGCCCGGATGCCCCACGGCACCCGGGCCTTTTTCTATCCCCACTCATTGGGGACAGACTTAAATGAGTGGCCGTTGAAATGCCCATACTCATTGGGGACAGACTTAAATGACCAGTTGTTGGGGGACAGTCTCTATGTGCCGGCAGTTTGGGACGGTCCTTTGATGTCTGGTGCCCCCAGAGGGGTGGAGTAATACAGCCTACTCTGTCTTTTATGGCTATGGTGTTCCGCCCTTTTATGTTTCATAAGGATCGTCGCATGCGCATTTACGCGCATAGCCTTGCGCGATAATGCGCATAGCCGCGCAAACATCTGCCAACTATGGCTAAATAATGACCGATAAGCAAATAAATACGCAAACACGAGCAGATACGCGCGCAATTGTGCGACTATAGGGTTGTTAGAAATGAAGAACTTCCGATGACTCAGGAGGCACATATGGCAGATTCCAAGCAGGCTCCACTCGACTCCGCGGCAGCCGCAAAAGCAGCGTTCGCTTCGGTCCAGGATAAGCCGTTCCCTAACGACATCTTTACGGCTCCCGAGCTCCGTTGGGCTGTGATCGGTTGCGGCGTTATTGCCAACCAGATGGCTCAGTCCCTTGCCCTGGCCGGCCGCAAGCTTACGGGCGTTGCCAACCGCACGCTCACCAAGGCTCAGACTTTTGCCGACCAGTACGGCGTCGAGAAGGTCTATGACACGGTTGAGGATCTCTACGCCGATCCTGACATCGACGCCGTCTACATCACCACCCCGCACAACACCCATATCACCTATCTGCGCGCCGCCCTGGCGGCCGGCAAGCACGTTCTCTGCGAGAAGGCCATCACGCTCAACTCCGCCGAGCTCGATGAGGCCCGCGCCATTGCCGCCGAACACAACGTGGTCCTTATGGACGCTACCACGGTGCTCCACATGCCCTTGTATCAAGAGCTGCGCCGCCGCATGGATACCGGCGAGTTTGGCCGCATGAACCTCGCTCAGCTCAACTTTGGTAGCTACAAGGAGTACGGCGACCTGACCAACCGTTTCTACAATCGCAACCTCGCCGGCGGTGCCATGCTCGATATTGGCGTATACGCCCTGTCCGTCATGCGCCTGTTTATGGCGAGCCAGCCCGTCGAGGTCGTGTCTCTGGGTAACACCTGCGAGACCGGCGTGGACGTTGCAGGCGGCATCGTCTGCCGCAATGCCGAGCAGCAGCTGGGCGTCGTGAGCCTTACGCTCCACTCCAAGCAGCCAAAGCGCTCGGTTATCAGCTTTGACAATTGCTATGTCGAAGTCAACGAGTATCCGCGCGCCGATCACGCGACGATCGTGTGGACCGCGGACGGTCATCGCGAGGAGGTCGCCGCGGGCACCGAGGCTTATGCCCTGTGCTACGAGATGGCTGACCTCGAGCAGGCCGTCGCCGGCGACGATTCCAAGCGTGAGCTTCTGGATTATGCTTCTGATGTGATGGAGCTCATGACCAAGCTCCGCGCCGATTGGGGAGTCGTCTACCCCGAGGAGGAGTAAGCGATGCTTGCGGAAGATAGGCTCAATACGATCGTGTCGATGGTGCAGCAGGCTGGCTCGGTAACGGTGCCCGAGCTTGCCGATGCCCTGGGCGTGACGGCCTCTACCATTCGACGCGACCTACAGACGCTCGACCGAGCGCACCGCATCGCCAAGGTGCACGGTGGCGCGACAAGTCTTGAGCGCGCGCACGTGACGCGCGACCTAACGATCAGTGAGCGCAGTGATCTCCATAACGACGACAAGGAGCGTATCTGCGCCCGCGCCGCGGCGCTCGTGGAGCCCGAGAGCTTTGTGTACATCGATTCGGGTTCGACAACGCTCAGACTCATCGAGCATCTTCCGCATCTCGAATCGGTCACCTATGTGACTGATTCCGTGCTCCATGCTCAGCATCTCGCTGTGCGCGGCATGCGCACCGTGGTGCTGGGCGGCGAGCTTAAACCCGAGACCGAGGCGCTCGTTGGCCCCGATGCTCTGGCAACCCTAGACCGCTACAACTTTAACTGCGGCTTTTGGGGTTCTAACGGCATTGCCGCCGAGCAGGGCTTTACGACGCCCGATATCGAGGAAGCGCAGGTCAAGCGTATCTCGATGCGCCATACAGCCAAACGCTTCGTAATCTCGGACGCCAGTAAGTTTGGCATGGTGGCTCCCGTAAAATTCGCGGACTTCCGTGACGCAACGGTTATCACCGCGGGCGAGGTGCCCGCCAAGTACCAGACGATGGAAAACGTCATCACGGTTTAGCAACGGGGCGAAGTAAGGCCAAAACCACCACAAAGGTGCCTGTCCCCACTGTGGCGGTTAGTAACGAAAACCGAGTAGTTTTCTCAATAGAAAAACGGCAACGTCCATTACGGGCGATGCCGCTATTGTTGTCTGCCGTTTTGTCTAAGTCTGTAACAACTAGACCGTTAAAAGTGGGTTAGATGTTACAGATTGAGATTCTTCCGAACCGCGCCGTCCCTTTGTCTCGATCTGTAACATCTGGGACCGATTTTGCCGAGTTATTGTTATAGATTGAGATTTTTCCTTGAGGGAGATTCGAATGTCTCGATCTGTAACAGACAGACCGGAAAATGGGTTTTAACTGTTACAGATCGAGACGTTTTGGGACCGTGGCTGGGCCATTGCGGCAAAACCACCACAAAGGTGCCTGTCCCCATTGTGGTGGTTTAGGGCTCCCAGGGGCAGGGGGCTTCGATGTGGATGTGCTCGCTGGTAACGGGATGCGTAAAGGGCACGCTGTGGGCGTGGAGCATCAGGCCACAGGGGCGCGGCGTTCCGTACAGGTCGTCGCCAACCAGGGGGTGATGCTCGCTGGCCAGGTGCACACGGATCTGGTGTTTGCGACCGGTGAGCAACTCGACATCAATATACGAGCGCGTGGGCAGGCCTCGGCGGCTCTTAAGGCGCTTGAGCACCTTCACGCGCGTCTGAGACGGCTTGCCGCTGGCGCCAACGCGCATCTTGCGGCTATCGTGGCGGTCGCGGGCGATGGGCTTGTCGATGAGCTTCTCGTTCCAGTCGATCTTGCCCTCGGCCAGCGCCAGATAGTGCTTTTCGAATGCGTGGTCGATGACCATCTGGTCAAAGGCGGGCTGCGTCTGCTTGTCGAGCGAGAACAGTACCACGCCGGTGGTGTCACGGTCCAGGCGATTGAGCGGCTGCATGTCGGTCGCGGCAAAGCCGTCGCCCATCGCCAGCAGCAGGTCGCTGGCGTAGTCGGTAAGTGTGCGCTCGCCGGTGCCGTCGCCGTGGACGATCATGCCGGCGGGCTTGTCGATGGCCATGAGCCAGGCGTCGCAGTAGAGGACTTGAGGTTCTTCGTTCACGTGTAAGCCTTTCGGTTAGCTAATTCCCACAAACATGCAGCCCGAGGTGGCGCCGCGCAGGCGGGCGGCGGGCTTGCGGCCGGCTTGAGCCGCCTCGACGGCGCGACGGACGCGAGCGACGGCACGGCCAATCTCATCGGCCTCGAGCAAGGTTCCGTCGACCATAAGACGACGGACGCCGGCGTCGAGCAACTGCGGTACCTGCGGCGTAAGGTCGATGGGGTAGGCGTCGTACAAGCGAGAGCGGCCGTGGATGTCGGTGCGCACGGGCATGACCTTTCCGTCGATATTCTTGAGCGACAGCTTGCGGGCGCGCAGACGGCAGCTGGCACAATCGTGGATGCAGCCATTGGCCACCTGCAGGATGCAGTGCTCGCTCGTCATAACGCGCGGGCGGCCAAAGACGGTGATGCCCAGAGCCGCGGGCGCGGCGGCGCCGAGCGAGACAATCTCGTCGAGTGTGATCTCGGGCGAGAGCCAAAACGCACCGGCTCCGCGCTCGGCAAGCGCCTCCATGCAGGGCGTGTTGTGCACCGGCAGGCAAGAGCGAATCTCGGCCGTGGCGCCAACCTGGGCGGCCAGGGCAAGCTCAGAGATGTTGCCAATAGCGACCGTAGCGCCGGCAACAACCCACGGGTCGACGCGTACGTGGTCAACGGCGCGGCAGACCTCGTCGAGCACGGGTACGATGCCCTGCTCAAATGCATCGGCGGGGGAGAGCTCGGCCGCATCGAGTGCGTCGGTGGTCATGTAGATGCGCGTTACACCCTCGGCGCGAGCGGCCTCGGCGGCCTCGAGCGAGGTGACGGTGGCGCAGATCTGCGGCTCATCGCGGTAGTGCTCGGGCGCGGGGCGGGAATCACTGGTTACAATCGCCGGCAACTCGAGCGTTATCGCGCGCTCCTCGTACGGTGCCAGAATGGCCTCTTCCAGCGCCTTACAAGCGGCGGCGCGCACCTTGTGCACGGCGGAAAAGCCCATACCGCAGCCGGCGTCGAGGGCCACGTCAAAGCTCGCGGCCTCAAAGGGAGAGGAGCCCATGCGCCCGACGTGCTCAACCAGATCGGATGCCTCGACGGCGCGGGTCTTGGCAGCCTCGACGGTGAAGCCCGTGGCCGTGGCCGTAAGCGAAGGGTCGTCGCAGCAGGTGAGTGTGACAGTAAACGGCTCGCCCAAACGCGCCACAACGGTTACATCAACGGCGCGGCGGCGCAGCACATCGCGCTTGAGCGCGGCGCCGGCAGCGTCAATGGCGCGCTGGCTTCGAATCACGCGCACGCGGCAGCCCTCGGGCATGCTGCGAGGCACGCGGCACTCGATGATGTCACCGGCGGCGGCGTCATCGGCGGCAATGGTGGTCAGGAACTGGTCAAACTCGTTATCGTGGCGAAGCTCCAGCAGGTCGCCCTTGCCCACGGGCTCAAACAACTCAATGCGGGCGATGGCGGCGCGCCGACGACGGTCGTCGGGCTTGAGGCCGCGCACATCGCGGTTGGCCGGGCGGCTGCCCAGCACCGTGCCCACGATCTGGCCGCGGTTGTTGGAGCGCTCGTAGCTCATCATCTCGTCACCCGAGGTACCGTCTTGGTAGGCGTGCGTAAAGTCGCGGTTAAAGCAGCGCTTGAGCTGTCGCTGGCGGGCCGCATCCTCATCCTTAGAGGTCGAAACATCGGCCAGCATGTCATCAATCTGATGACGATACACGTCGACGATGGAATACACGTAATCGGGGGCCTTCATGCGGCCCTCGAGCTTGAGCGATGCGGCGCCGGCGTCATACAGACGGCGAACAAGCTGCGAAGTGTTGGTGTCGCGCGGGCACAGCGCGCGCTCGCGACCGGCAGGGGAGAGCGAGCGGCCGTTCTCGTCAATTAGCTCGTAGGGTAGGCGGCAGGGCTGGGCGCACATGCCGCGGTTGGCCGAGCGGCCAGCCATGGCAAAGCTCGACAGCAGGCACAGACCCGAGTAGCAAAAGCAGATGGCACCGTGGCTAAAGACCTCAAGGTCCACATCGGGCGCGGCGTTGTGAATGGCGGCGATCTCGTCGATGGAGAGCTCGCGCGAGAGAGTCACGCGGTCGGCGCCCTGCTCACGGCACCAAAGGGTTCCGCGGTCGTCGTGGATGTTCGCCTGGGTCGAGATGTGTGTCTCGATGCCGGGCATGGTGCGCTTGACCTCAAAGAACAGACCCCAGTCCTGGATAATGAAGGCGTCGGCGCCCAGCGTGGAGCAGCGATGGATGAGTTGCAGCGCATCGCCCATCTCGGACTGCTTGATGACGATGTTTACCGTGACGTAGACGCGCGACCCGGCTAGATGCGCGGCGCGGCAGGCTTGCTCAAAGGCCTCATCGGTAAAATTGGTGGCCTTGCGGCGGGCGTTGAAGCTGCCCATGCCGCAGTAGATGGCGTCTGCCCCGGCAGCGAGCGCGGCGGCAAAGGGCTCGGGCCCTCCGGCGGGCGCCAAAAGCTCGGGTCTGCGGTTGGTGGTTCGACTGGCGGTTGCGGTCATATCCTGCCTTTCAAAATGCTCAGATATTCAAAAGTATAGTGGTGCCGTTGCGGCAGGCGATGCCCGTGCTCCAAGTGGGATAAAGTCTTCAGCAGCTTAGGCTGGCTGACCCCGTGGAGAACCGTTCAGCTGCCAACGGGCGCCGTTGGGCGATAAAATATTCTCGCAAACTGATAATATTCTTGCATCGCACGGAAACCTTGAGTACTATCCCAAATCAAGCGCGGTGTTCAGACCGAATTGTGCCTCCCGGTGCGAACGCCGCGCTCACGCTCTCTATCTGATCGTAAGGAGAAAAACATGAGCAAGACCGTCGTGTCTTCCGATAACGCACCTGCAGCCATCGGCCCGTATTCCCCCGGCATCCAGACCGGCAACATGGTGTTCCTGTCCGGCCAGCTGGGCATCGATCCCGCGACCGGCAAGATGCCCGAGGGCGTCGAGGCTCAGGCTAAGCAGTCCCTCGCCAACGTCGAGGCCCTGCTGACCGCTGCCGGCGCTACCTTTGCCGATGTCGTCAAGACCACGGTCTACCTGGCTGACATCGCCGACTTCGCCGCCGTGAACGAGATCTACGCCTCCAAGTTCGAGGCCCCGTTCCCCGCGCGCAGCGCTTTCCAGGTTGCCGCTCTTCCGGCTGGCGGTCTGGTCGAGATCGAGGTCGTCGCCGCTCTCTAAGGCGCTGGCCACAACTTAACATGACATGCAAAAAGACCCTGCAGCGCGTGTGAACTGCGTCCCAAATCTTGGACGCCCTAAATAGCGACTAGGCCGCGAGGGCCTGATTCCGGAACTCCTCCGGGGTCAGGCCCTTCAATCTTACCTGCCTCCGGCTCGTGTTCCAGTGGACTATGTATTCCTCCAGGT
>JAUMOL010000034.1 GCA_031295385.1 Collinsella sp. | reverse complement strand
CGGAAGCTAAGCCCCATCGCGCCGAGAGTACTGCGGGGTCAGCCCGTGGGAGGCCAGGGCGCCGCTGACCGGTGGACGGCACCGAGCCGTACGCTTGAACTGAGAAGGGGGAGGCCTCGCGGCCTCCCCCTTTTTTGCGTTGTATACACGTTGTACTTTGGGACCTAGCTCCCCCGTATGCGCTCTTACTGTTTGGCTGTATTTTGAGTTCTTCTAGTGTATTTGAGCGATAATTACTCAATTGGCGTTAGGGAGGGCTTGATGTTTACCGTATTTGTCTTGGGCAATATTGCTTCGGGTAAGTCGACTGCCTGCCGCTATTTCGAATCTCGTGGCGCTATGCTTATCGATCTGGATGAGCTTGCAAAATCTCTGTATGTGCCGGGCTCTGATATCGTCAATACTCTCGCGGATGAATTCGGTTGGGACATTTTGGATGAGGAGGGCGGCATTCGCCGCACCATCCTCGCTTCTCGAGCTTTCGCTTCTCCTGATTCGGTCGCACGACTCAATGGCATCGTGCATCCCGTTCTGATTGAACAGCTTTCACTGAGGATTCTCGATCCGGTTTGTTGTACGGTTTCATCTCCCCGTTACCCCTTTGCGGTGGTCGAGGTTTCTGCTCCGACTGGTTTTGAGGATGCATTTGGCTTGGCTGATGAAATTCTGGTCATTAGCGCCCCTTTGTCAGTTCGTCGCGAGCGCGCTATTCAACGTGGCATGGAGCCATCTGATTTCGATGCCCGTTCTGCTTGTCAGCCCGATGAGTCTGCGCTGTGCAATCTCGCTACAACGGTGATTGATAATGCCTCAGGCGATAATTCGCTCTTTGAGCAGCTTGACTCATGGCTTGCATGCCATGGGTTCGGGGATGTAGTGGATAAGGAGGAGGCCGATGCCTAAGACACGTTTCCTTACGTGGTATCGCCTTATACCGCTGGCTGCCGTTTTTGCCTTCGGCCTTATCTCATTCGTTTACTCGTATGCTCCTGCCGCTTTCTTTAAGCCGCTGTATCCGATTGACTACGAGGCGTATGTAAAGCAATCCAGTATTTCGCATAATCTGGATCCGTATCTGGTGTGCGCTGTCATTAAGTCTGAATCGAATTGGGATTCCGAGGCCGAGTCGAATCAGGGTGCTCAGGGATTGATGCAGCTGATGCCCGAGACTGCCCAGGATATGATCGCCAAGGGCCTTGTCGACGGTGGCGAGTATTCGGCCGACAACCTTAACGATCCGGCTACGAATATCGAGTTTGGCTGTGCGTATCTCTCGTATCTTCTAGCGTATTTTAACGGGTCGACTGACAGTGCCATTGCCGCTTATAACGCCGGCATGGGCAATGTCGACGGATGGGCGCAGCAGAGTACGTCGCTTCATAATGCAATCACCTTTCCCGAGACGCAGGCGTATCTGATTCGTGTCAATAATGCCTGGGTTCGCTACAAGACCCTCTATCCCGATCGGTTCGTATAGGACTATGCCTGCCGCCTGCGTATACTGCAGATATATGAGTTAGGAGTATCCATGGCGGAATTTGAAGTAGAACGCGTTGGTGGTGAACTTAAGCGCTTTGGCGTTGAAGGCTCTGACGTGCCGTTTAAGGTCGTGTCTCCCTATGAGCCTGCCGGTTCCCAGCCTAAGGCCATTGAGTCGCTTGTGCAGGGCGTGAGGGACGGAGACCGCTATCAGGTTTTGCTGGGCGTGACTGGTTCGGGCAAGACCTTCACGATGGCAAAGACTATTGAGGCCCTGGGAAAGCCGACGCTGGTCATGGCTCCGAATAAAACGCTCGCCGCTCAGCTTGCGAGCGAGCTCAAAGAGTTCTTTCCCAACAACGCTGTGGTCTACTTCGTCTCGTACTACGACTACTATCAGCCCGAGGCGTATGTGCCGCAAAGCGATACATATATCGAGAAAGACTCCTCGATTAACGAAGAGGTTGAGATGCTGCGACATCAGGCGACCGCATCGCTGCTCTCTCGACGCGATGTGATCGTTGTCGCATCGGTCTCGTGTATCTATGGCATTGGCTCTCCTGAGGACTATGCGGGTCTGGCTCCAAACGTCGACAAGAAGGTGCCGCTCGAGCGCGATGACTTTATCCATGCACTTATCGACATTCAATATGATCGCAATGACTATGACCTGGCACGCGGCACGTTCCGCGTGCGCGGCGATGTTGTCGACGTGTATCCGCCTTATGCCGAGCATCCGTTGCGGTTTGAGTTCTTTGGCGACGAGGTCGAGCTGATTGCCGAGATCGATGAGGTCACCGGTGAGATGCTTCGTGAGTACGAGGCCATCCCCGTATGGCCGGCATCGCACTACGTGACCGAGAAGCCAAAGGTCAAGGCGGCTCTGAAATCGATCAGCGAAGAGTGCGAGAAGCGCGTGGCGGAGCTCAAGGCGACCGACAAGTTGCTCGAGGCGCAGCGTCTGCAGCAGCGCACCGATTATGATCTTGAGATGCTCGAGACGATGGGCTTTTGCAACGGCATCGAGAACTACTCGCGTCATCTGGACGGTCGCAAGCCGGGTGAGCCGCCGTTTACCCTAATCGATTACTTTCCCAAGGATATGCTCTGTATCATCGATGAGAGCCATGTGACGGTGCCGCAGATTCGCGGCATGCACGAAGGTGACCGCTCGCGTAAGGTGACGCTGGTGGAACACGGTTTTCGCCTGCCCTCGGCGCTCGATAACCGCCCGCTTCGTTTCGATGAGTTTGAGGCAAGGATACCCCAGTTTATCTATGTTTCGGCCACGCCGGGCGACTACGAGCTGCGGGTGAGCCAAAACGATGTGGAGCAGATTATTCGTCCGACTGGCCTGCTCGACCCCAAGATTGACGTGCGTCCAGTTCGCGGCCAGATTGACGATCTTGAGGACGAGATTCGCGAGCGCGTTGCCCGCAAGGAGCGCGTGCTGGTTACCACGTTGACCAAGCGCATGGCCGAGGACCTGACCGACCATCTGCTCGACGCAGGCATTAAGGTCAATTACATGCACTCTGATACGGCGACAATGGACCGTGTCGAGATCCTGCGAACGCTGCGCGAGGGCAAGATCGATGTTCTCGTTGGCATCAACCTGCTTCGCGAGGGCTTGGATCTCCCCGAGGTCTCACTGGTGGCAATTCTCGATGCCGATAAGGAAGGCTTCTTGCGCAACCGCCGTTCGCTGATTCAGACGATTGGCCGTGCGGCCCGTAACGCCGATGGTGAAGTCATCATGTATGCAGACGTTGTGACCGATTCGATGAAAGAGGCCATCGAGGAGACGCAGCGCCGTCGCGAGATTCAGATGGCATATAACGAAGAACATGGCATTGTGCCCAAGACAGTGCGCAAGGCCATCAACGACATCTCAAGTTTTATTGCCGAGGCCGAAAAGACCGTGGGCTCGAAGGGACGCTCGAAGGGCGACTCTCTTGGCCATGGCGCATTCTATACGCCCGATGAGTCGGGCGAGGGCGGTGTGCCGGAAACGGTGGCGCCCGAGCAGACACTTGCGGAGCAGTTGGAAGAACTGCCGCATGACGAGCTTGTGCGGATCGTCGAAACCATGGAAGAGGATATGCGTAACGCTTCTGCCGCTATGGACTTTGAGGAGGCGGCGCGCCTGCGCGATGCCGTCGTTCAGATTCGGGCGATGCTCGAGGGTGCGTCTGAGGACGAGACGATCGAGCGCTTACGCTCGCAGGCCCGCAAGGGTTCCACGTTCGCATCGGGCAGAAAACGCCAGGGTGCACGGTTTAAGAAATAGCGAACAGGCCCCGAGTTCCCTGTGGAGCTCGGGGCCTGTGTCTTTTGCGCGCTGGAATTCGTGCGTTAGAGGTCCGCGATCAGGGCTTCGGCACAACGGATGCCGTCGGTGGCCGCGCTCATGATGCCGCCGGCATATCCAGCTCCCTCACCACAAGGGTAGAGGCCCGGGGTCGACACGGCATGGCACGTTCGGTCTCGGGTGACAGTGACCGGTGAGCTCGAACGAGTCTCCACGCCGGTAAGAACGGCATCGGGACGGTCGTAGCCTCGTAGCTTTTTTCCGAGTAGGGGAAGTCCCAGGCGGAGCGACTCGACGATATGCTGCGGCAGGGCTTCGTCAATTGTCGTCCAGGTCACACCGAGCGGATAGGTGGGCTTTACCTTTCCGGGCGCCTTGCTGGCGCGTCCTGCGAGGAAATCTCCGACGAGTTGTGCCGGTGCGTTCCAGTTGGAACCGCCCAGGCGATAGGCGGCCGCCTCGCAGGCGCGCTGGAGCTCGATGCCGGCGAGCGGGTCATCGTTGGGAAGGTCCTCAGGCGTGACGTTAACGAGCAGGGCGGCGTTTGCGTTGTGCCCGTCGCGGGCATTGAGGCTGGCGCCGTTGACGCACAGGTGGCCCTGCTCGGAAGAGGCGGCGACAACCTGCCCGCCGGGGCACATGCAAAACGAGAACACGCTGCGGCCGTTGGGAAGATGGGCGACGAGCTTGTAGGGGGCTGCTCCGAGGGCAGGATGTCCCGCCAAGGCTCCATATTGGGCTCGGTCGATGTCGCGCTGCGGATGCTCGATGCGAACGCCCATGGCAAAGGTCTTTTGTGCGAGGGCCACGTTGTGGTCCTTAAGGAGCTCAAAAATATCGCGAGCAGAATGCCCACAGGCGAGGATGAGGTGCTTTGTCTCGATTGGCTCGCAAGCGGCGTCTTGGGACGATTGGACATCAATACCGGTAATGGCGCCAGACGCGTCGATGTGAATGTCGACGAGCTTTGTTCGATAACGGACGACACCTCCGAGCTGCTCGATGCGCTGGGATATAGCGGTGACAACCGTGGGAAGGATGTCGGAGCCAATGTGCGGCTTGGCATCCCACAGAATATCGCGGGGCGCACCCGCCTCGACGAAGGTTTCGAGGATAAGGCGATGGGCGGGATTTTTTGTTCCCGTATTGAGCTTGCCGTCCGAGAAGGTCCCCGCGCCGCCCAGACCAAACTGAATATTGCTCTCGGGGTCGAGGATGCGCTCCTTTAGAAAGAGGTCGATCGCCTGCGAGCGGCGAAATGCCGGGTCGCCGCGCTCGATAAGCAAGGGCTTAAGACCTGCTTCGGCGAGCGTGAGCGCAGCGAAAAGGCCGGCGCATCCGGCGCCGACAACGACGGGGCGCTCTTGAGGTGCGTCGGAGACGGGGGTGGGGAATGAAGACCCATCGTCTTCTATCGCGCGTACGCGCGAGCGGTCACGTTCGGCAACGCTGTCGACCGCTTCTCGCTCGAGGTGGGGACTGGTCAGCTCAACACGAAAGCTCAGGATAAAATGGACGTCTCGTTTTTTGCGAGCGTCGATTGACTTGCGGTGGAGCTCGATGGACTTGATCTCGGAGTCTTTGCAACGTAGGACGCGCTTGGCGACTCGCTTGCCAACAATGAGGCAGACATTTTCATCGCCGGCTTCATCGAGCGAAGCGTTGACTTGGGTGATTTCGATCATCGAGGTCTCCTTAGAGGCAAGAAAGAGGCCGTCCGGTATCCCAGACGGCCCGAATGCGTTTTTGATTATAGACTGCGCGGCTACAGGCTGCTTGCAGCGCGAATGCCCGAGAGCCATGCCCACGCAAGGTTAAAGCCTCCGCAATCGGCGTCGATGTCGAGCGCTTCGCCGCAGACGTAAAGCGGGGCGTCGACAACGCTGCGCGCGCGTAGACTGGGTGTTGAGATACTCTCGACAGATACGCCACCACGCGTGACCTGTGCCGAGCGCTCCTCGGCTGTTCCCTCAACGAGCAACTTAAAGTGCTTGAGGATCGAGACCAGGTGGATGACATCGTTGGAGCCTGGATGGCACTGCTCGAACGCCGTGCAGACGACGCGGGAGAGTTGCGGGGCGAGCATGCCGTCGAGCCAACGGGGATCGCGGGGCGAAAAGCCGCCGAGCAGCTCAACGCGCCGGTTGAGCATATCGAGCAGCTCGTCTTTGGAGAGGTCGGGGAAAACGTCGAGCAGGATCGTATCACCGCGCTGGATACGACGGGAGAGGTTGAAGACAGCGACGCCCGAGATGCCGAAGGCTCGAAACAGGACTTCACCGTCTTCGTGCCAGAGCTCATTATGATTGCGGGCGAGCGTCAAGCGGGCGCGGACGCGCAGGCCGTCCAACGTCTTGAGTGCCGCCCGATCGCCGACGACCGTTGCCGATACGGGGCAGAGGATGGGGCGCAGCGAAGTGAGGGGGAGGCTAAACGTATCGGCGATACCGGTGGGGTTGCCACCCGTGGCGATAATTACGGCATGTGCCTCCAGGGCCTCGTTCTTGCGAGGGACATCGGCGAGCGCTTTCCGAAGCGAGCGGAGCTCCGTTTTTCGGTCGTCGTGCTTTTTTGCCTTGAGCGCCCGCGCTGGACGGTCTATTTGGAGTGTCCAGCCTTCGGAAGCTTTGTGCGCCGAGGCAACGTTGGCTCCGCAGATTAAGGTAATACCTAGGCGGTCGCAAACGTTGAGAAGCGCGTCACGCACCGATTCTGCGCGAAGGGAGCGCGGGTATAGCCGGCCTTCCTCGGAGGTTGTCATGATGCCCAGCGAGGAGAAGAAACCCATAAGCTCTTGTTCGGGTTGGGGGCCCATGACAGATTCGACGAATGCGGGGTGGTTATACCGCTGAGGATCAATCGATTCGTTGGAGAGGTTGCAGCGGCCGTTACCGGTCGCAAGGAGCTTTAGGCCGCAGGCGACATCGCGCTCAACGATGCAGACGCTTTTGCCAGCACGTGCGGCCGTAATGGCGGCGGCGAGGCCTGAAGCCCCGCCGCCGATTACCAGGACGTCATAGAAGGCGCTCGTGTTCACTTAGGCCTCGTCGGTCTCGTGCGGGGTAATAGCCTCGACGGCAGAGACTGCCTTGGGCAACATGCCATCGGGCAGCGCGGTCTCAACCTCGCCCTTATCGCAGGCCTCGGCGAGTGCCGGATTAATGGGAAGCGTGCCCAAGATGTCGAGGTTATAGCGCTCTGCGACCTCGGGGAGCTTGCTTTTGCCAAAGACCTCGATCTTCTTGCCGCAGTCGGGGCACTCGATATAGCTCATGTTCTCGACGATGCCCAGAATGGGGACGTTCATCTTCTCGGCCATGTTGACCGCCTTGGCGACGATCATCGAGACCAGGTCCTGCGGGCTCGTGACGATGACGATGCCGTCGACGGGCAGCGACTGGAAGACGGTGAGCGCGACGTCGCCTGTTCCCGGAGGCATGTCGACCAGCAGGTAGTCGATGGGGCCCCACGAGGTCTCGCTCCAGAACTGCCTAATGGCGCCTGCGATGACCGGACCGCGCCAAAGGACGGGGTCGGTCTCGTTTTGGAGCAGAAGGTTGGAGCTCATGACCTTGACGCCGTGCTCGGAGATTTCGGGCAGCATGAGGTTGCCAAGGGCATGGACGTGGCGTCCGCTCATGCCGAACATCTTGGGGATAGAGGGACCGGTGATGTCGGCATCGAGGACGCCGACCTTGTGGCCGTGACGGGCAAGCTCGGTGGCGATGGCACCGGTGACAAACGACTTGCCGACACCGCCCTTGCCGGAAAGCACGGCGATGACGCGTTTGACCTCGGACAGCGTGTTCTCCTCAAATTGCGACGGCGACGTTTGTCCGCCGGCGGCCTGTGCGTGCTCGCAACCCATGTATGACTCCTTTGTATATGTTGGGGCCGGAGCCCCGTGATGTGACACGAGCGTCATTGTACCCTCGTTTGCGAGCGGGAGTCATTTGCGATGCATTTGGGCCGAGCGTGCTTGCAATACGATGGGCCCAAGCGAATGGGCGGGCTTACTGAACTTTGCTGGCGAACTCGAGGTACTGCATGCGCTGCAGCTTGTCGATCGTCGAGGTGTATGGGCTGTCTTCAGATTCCAAGTTGTAGCGCAGCCCGTCAGCACCGAGATAGCCGGCGACATTGATGGTGGGCACATCTGACCTTGTTGCAAGCAGGGCCTTTTGATAGTCGGTGAGCGGGGCGCCGATCTTATTAAGGGTAATGGCTGCAATCTCGTTTGCCCCGACGGTGTCGTAGACGTTGAGCTCGGTATTGCCGGCGATTTCATAGTTAGCCCAGACGAAATAGGTTGACTGATAGACACGGAAAGCGTGGCTTGCCGTATCTTCCTGAGGGTACAGCTCGTCGTTGAGAGTCGTTGCGGCGCTCGGCTGATGGTCGCCAAAAAAGACAAGAACAACCGGTCTGCCGATATTGCGGAGCTCGTTGATAAAGTACTCGAGGTCCCGGTCGGATGAGTTGATGCAGGTGAGATAGGTGTTGAGCGCGCTATTGGCGCCCTCGCTGGCTCCCTCGACCCAATAGTTTGTCAGCTCTTCGGCGGGAACGGTGCCATAGTCGTAGCCGCCGTGATTTTGCATCGTGACGTCAAAGATGAACTGCGGCGCTTCGTCGGTTCTAAGCAGGTCGAGTATCTTGTCGTAGGTGGCGTAGTCGCATACGCCGGCATGGTAACAGGGCGCACCTTCGAAATCGCCGATTGAAAGAAAGTCTCCAAAGCCCAGCTGCTGATAGATCTTATCTCGATGGTAGTTGACGGGGTTTTGCGGGTGCATAGCGGTAGCGGTATACCCAAGCTCTTTAAGGTCCTTTGCCAGGCTGTTGACGCCATTCATCTGATACAGCTGATAGGGGATCTTGCCTAATCCGACAAAGGCCGTTGTCGCTCCGGTCAAAAATTCGAATTCGGAGTTTGCCGTTCCGCCACCGGTGACCGAAGCGAGCATGGTGCCGCGAACAAGTGTGTCGGGAAGCGAGTTGTAGAATGCGGGGCCGGTGTACCCGGCCGCCTGGAGCTGCTCAAAGCACGAAAGGTCGCTAAAACTCTCGTTCATGACGGCAACAATCGTCGGCTTGATTTCATTGAACTGGGCAACGGCAGCCGCGCGCTGCTCGCTCGAGCCATACGTGCTGTCGTAGGCGGCGGCGAGCTCCTGCTCGATGCTCTGCGCCTCATCGGGCGTATAGCCTTCGGGCTTCTCAATGGGCAACTCGTTGACCATTTCGGTGAACGAAGTGATAAAACCCTGAGACGTATATGTGGTGATGGGCTGCCAACGGTCAAATCCAAAATCCAGCGCCTGCTCCAAGTCGATGCTGGAAAAGCCTGAGAGCCCCACAACGGTCACTAGCAGAAAAGCGCAGAGGTTAGCGGCGATTGCGGGGAAGACATGGGTGGGCGTACGGAGCTTTCGCGGTCGGATAAGCGAAAGAAGCCCCAGGGAAATCTCCAGCAGGGCGAGAGAGGTTACGATTCCGGCGGTAAAGGTAAACTCGTATCCCTCGCTCACTTCCATTGCGGTGCCAAGGGCCAAGATATCGCTTGGCAGGATGGCTTCGCCTTTAAACGTTATGACGAAGTGCTCGGCAATGCCAAGGATGCAACAGGCGACGGGCACGAGGGCCATGACGCCTCCATGACGCTGTCCCAGCAAATAAAGGGAGAGCAGAACCGTCGCGAGCAGCCCGACGGAAAACCCGAATGAGTTGGCGGGAATGCGATAGAACGTTTCGTTACAGGCAATTTCGAGCGAAACGAACGAGAGCGCTGAAACAGCGGCGATGACAAGGATGTCACGGCAAATACAGGCAACCGTTCCCGTCGCAAGATCGGTTTGGTCGATAAGTCCCGAAACCAAGGGCTCGACAAGAAGTATGACGGCGGTAGCACCGAGCGCCGAATAAGAAAGGACCCATAGGGAATTGTCCTCATTTACGAGCAATTGATTCGTAATCCATGCAGCTACCATGCCGAGCGGGATGAGGAGCGTCGCGCACCAAAAGACGCGGGCAATGGGCGGCTTTTCATTGTGTTTGATTGAAAAATACACGCGCACGACGACGGTGGCCACGATAAGGACGGCGATGAATATGGGCAGATTGGCCATGTCGCTCGAAGTGATTTCAAGGGGGATATCTTCGGTCATGGACGTTCCTCTGTTACAGCAAATTAAGTTCAGTAGTAGATTACTGTAACCTTTCCACGGCATTTCGAGAAACAAAGCACCCGATACGCAAAGCTAAAGGTCTGCGAATCTTGTATTACGAACATCTGTGCGCGTCGAGTGCGCTAAACTCATCGACAGTATGATTCGATGCAATAGGAGGCAAGGAGCTTCCATGTCTGATTCTTCTATCGTTATTCGCGGCGCTCGTGAGCACAACCTCCGTGATATCGATGTTTCCATTCCGCGTGACCAACTCGTGGTCATTACCGGTCTTTCTGGCTCGGGCAAGAGTTCGCTGGCATTTGACACTATCTATGCCGAGGGCCAGCGTCGATACGTCGAGAGTCTTTCGAGCTATGCGCGCCAGTTCTTGGGCCAGATGGACAAACCCGACTTGGATTCAATCGACGGCCTTTCGCCGGCGGTGTCGATCGACCAAAAGACGACGTCTAAAAACCCTCGCTCGACGGTTGGCACCGTAACCGAGATTTATGACTATCTGCGCCTGCTGTTCGCCCGTGTGGGCACCCCGCACTGTCCCGAATGCGGCCGCGTCATTGAGCGCCAGACGACCGACCAGGTTGCCGACAAAGTCTTGGCGGCGGGGGAGGGTCGCCGCGCGTTTGTGCTGGCACCGGTGGTGCGCGGGCGAAAAGGCGAGTACACCAAACTGTTTGAGGACCTTCGCGCCGAGGGCTTTAGCCGCGTGCGTGTCGACGGCGAAGTGCGCTCGCTCGATGATCCGATCGATCTGGACAAGAAGTTCAAACACGATATCGAGGTCGTAGTCGACCGCATCGTGATCCGTGAGAATTCTCTGGGCCGTATCGCCGAGTCTGTTGAACAGGCGACTGCCTTGGCGCACGGTAATGTGAACGTATACATGCTGCCCGATCGCGATGCTCCCGAGGGGACCGAGGGCGAGCTACTGGAGTATTCGTTGGCTCTGGCATGCCCGGAGCACGGGCACTCCATCGACGACCTACAACCCCGCGACTTTTCGTTCAACGCTCCCTATGGCGCATGTCCTGAGTGCGACGGCCTGGGCTTTAAGAAAACCGTTGATGCCGAGGCGCTGATTGAGGATCCCTCGAAGTCCATTGCCGACGGAGTCTTTGGTAGCCTGTTTGGCAATTCGAACTACTATCCGCAGATTTTTGCTGCGGTCTGCAAACACTTTAAGGTGAGCACCGATACGCCGTGGGGGGACTTGCCCCCTCGCGTGCGTCGTGCGTTTTTGGATGGCATGGGCGACACGAAGATTTCGGTCGACTATCAAAAGCTCGATGGGCGTCGCAGCCAGTGGGATACCAAGTTTTCGGGCGTTCGCAACATCCTGTACGAACGCTATACCGAGACGACGAACGAGAACACCAAGGCGCGCCTGGAGAAGTACATTCGCGAGGAGCCGTGCTCGAGCTGTCACGGTGCTCGCCTGCGTCCCGAGATGCTTGCCGTCACCGTGGGCGGCAAGTCCATTTACGAGGTTTGTTGCCTGTCGTGCCGTGAATCGCTCGAGTTTTTTGAGGGCCTGGAACTCACCGAGCGCCAACAGTTTATCGGCGGCCGTATCGTCAAGGAAATCCTGGAGCGCTTGCGTTTTCTGGTCGATGTTGGACTCGACTATCTGACGCTCGATCGTGCCTCGGCGACGCTTTCCGGTGGCGAGGCGCAGCGTATTCGACTGGCAACGCAGATCGGCGCGGGTCTCATGGGCGTGCTCTATATTCTGGACGAGCCCTCGATCGGTCTTCATCAGCGTGACAACGAGCGCCTGATTAAGACGCTCGAGCGCCTGCGCGATATCGGCAATACCGTTATCGTTGTCGAACACGACGAGGATACAATCCGTGCCGCCGACTACGTGATCGACATGGGGCCCGGCGCCGGTGTCAACGGCGGGCACGTAGTCGCGGCGGGAACGCCTGCTGATATCATGGCGTGTCCTGAGTCGATGACGGGCGCTTACCTGACCGGCAAACGAATGATTCGGGTGCCTGATGAACGGCGCAAGCCCGGTCGCGGCTGCCTTAAAATTACGGGCGCTCGAGCCAACAACCTCAAAAACGTTACTGCCAAGATCGAGTTTGGTACGCTTACGGTTGTTACCGGCGTGTCGGGATCGGGCAAGAGCTCCCTGGTTACCGACACCATTGCGCCTGCCCTTACGAATGCCATTCACCGCTCGACGCGCCCTGTGGGTCCGTATAAGAAAATCGAGGGCATTGAGTGTATCGATAAGGTTATCGATATCGACCAGTCGCCGATTGGCCGTACGCCGCGTTCCAACCCTGCTACCTATATCGGCCTGTGGGATGATCTTCGCGCACTGTTTGCGAGTACGCCGGAGTCGAAGGCGCGCGGCTACTCGCCGGGTCGTTTCTCCTTTAATGTGAGTGGCGGGCGCTGTGAGGCGTGCAAGGGCGACGGGCAGATCAAGATCGAGATGCACTTCCTTCCCGATATCTACGTTCCCTGCGAAGTTTGCGGCGGTAAACGCTACAACCGCGAGACACTCGAGGTCACCTACCGTGGCAAGACCATCTCGGACGTGCTCGACATGAGCGTCACCGAGGCGCTGGCCTTCTTTGGGAATATCCCGCAGATTAAGCGCAAGCTCCAGACGCTGTACGATGTAGGCTTAGGCTACGTGAGCCTGGGCCAGCCCGCCACGACGCTCTCGGGCGGCGAGGCGCAGCGTGTGAAGCTCGCCAAGGAGCTTCATCGACGCCAGACGGGCAAGACGTTCTATATTATGGACGAGCCGACGACCGGTCTTCATTTTGAGGACGTCCGCCAGCTGCTCGATGTGCTGCAGCGTTTGGTCGATGCGGGCAACACGGTGCTGGTGATTGAGCACAACCTTGATGTCATCAAGGTTGCCGACCGCCTGATCGATATGGGTCCCGAGGGCGGTAACGGCGGCGGAACCGTCGTGGTTTCGGGCACACCGGAGCAGGTTGCGGACTGTCCGCAGAGTTATACGGGCAAGTTTTTGGCGCCGTTGCTCAGGCGTGACCGGGAGCGTCAGGCTCAACTTGATGCTCAATAAATAGGCGATTCAGTTTATGGGCGCCATCGACTCCTTGTGATTCGATGGCGCTTGCTGTGCCGAAGTGACGTATGCAGCCGAATTGGACATATACTTAATCCTTGCGTCCGAATGCGAGGGAAAGGATATGTCATGGCAAAGGCTGTAAAGACGCCAAAAACCAATGCGATGCGCGAGCTGGAAAGCGCCGGCATTTCCTATGTTCTACATACGTACGAAGACGATGGTGATGAGTCGGTGGGCCTGGGTGTCGCGATTTCGGAGCAGCTTGGCGAGGAGCCCGGTCAAGGATTTAAGACTTTGGTCTGCGTGACACCGTCCAACGACTATGTCGTGTGCTGTATCCCTGTTGCCGACGAGCTCGATCTAAAGTCCGCCGCGCGTGCCGCGGGGGAGAAGTCCTTGGCCATGATGCATGTGAAGGATTTGCTTGCGGCGACTGGCTACGTTCGCGGCGGCTGCAGCCCGGTCGGTATGAAAAAACGCTACCGGACGCTCATTGATGAGACATGTGTCCTTTGGGATACCATTTTTATTTCGGGAGGCAAGCGTGGTTATCAGCTCGAGCTTGCACCCGATGATTTAATTGCATTTTGCGGGGCGACGGTTGCCGCGATTACGAGAGAGGACTGAGCGATGCCGCAGGAAGAATTGAAGCGCGGAGCTCATTTTGCAAAAGAATCTGCGCCTCAGACACCCTCATCCGAAGCTTCTTCGTCGCGAGATGACACTGACGACATGGGCTCGTCGGACTACTCCACGGTTGGTCGTTCCGCCGGGCTTATGACCATCCTGACCATCGTGTCTCGCGTCACCGGTTTTATCCGCACGTGGGCAATGGCGGCCGCTATCGGCATGTCGCTACTCTCGTCCTCCTATCAGGTCGCCAACAACCTGCCCAATATGCTCTACGAACTCGTGATGGGCGGCATGCTCGTGACGGCGTTTTTGCCCGTGTACATGGGCGTGAGGCGTGAGCAGGGTCGCGAGGCCTCGAACGAGTACGTGGGCAACCTGCTCGGCATTCTGCTTTTGGTGCTGGGTGGCATTTCGTTGCTGGGGACCGTGTTCGCCCCGGGCTTTATCTGGACGCAATCGTTCCTTTCGGGTGACGGCGGCAGCATGGATACCGCTGCGTTCATGTTCCGTTTCTTTGCCATCCAGATTCTGTTTTATGGTTTGGGCTCGGTGTTCTCGGGCGTTCTCAACGCACACCGCGACTACTTCTGGTCGACGTTTGCCCCGGTCCTCAACAATGTGATCGTCATTGCGAGCTTTATGGGTTTTGCGCCCGTGTCCGCACAGTTTGGCGAACGTGCCGGCATCATCTTGATTGCGGCCGGTACGACCCTCGGTGTCTTTGTTCAGATGGCATGTCAGATTCCCGCGCTTGGCAAGCACGGCGTGCATCCCCATATCCATATCGACTTTAAGGACCCCGCGCTGCGCCAGACGATTGCGCTCGGTATCCCGACGCTGCTCGCCACGGTGTGCATGTTTGTCTCGACTTCTATCACCAACGCTGCCGCGCTGGTGGTCCAGCCCGAGACTGGCCCTTCCGTCATCGCCTATGCGCGCCTGTGGTACACGCTACCCTACGCGCTGATTGCCGCCTCGCTTTCGACGGCGCTCTACACCGAGCTCTCTCACGACGCACAGGAGAAGGATTACGACAGCGTTCGCACGGGCATTTCGCGTGGCGTCGCCCAGATGCTGTTCTTCCTGATTCCGTTCGCGCTGTACCTGATTGTCTTCGCGCGTCCGCTCAACATGATTTACTGTGCCGGTAAGTTTGACGAGTCCGGCGTGGCGCTGGTGTCCGAGTTCCTTGTCTACCTGGCGTTCTCGCTGCCGCTCTACGGCGTGGTCGTGTTGATGCAGAAGAGCTTCTCTGCCCTGCTCGATATGAAGCCTTATAGCCGCTATTGCCTGTATTCCGCCATCGGCCAGGCCGGCTCGGTTCTGCTGTTTGGCGTTGTGCTGGGCTTCGGTATGCCGGCAATCGCGCTTTCGTATGTCGTCGACTACGTGATCTTGGTCGGCTGTTCGCTGTGGTGGCTGCGTCGTCGCCTGCGTGGCCTTCAGGTCAAATCTATCCTGCATGGCGGTTTCTTTGGCCTTTTGCTCGGTGGCCTGGGTGCTGCCGCAGGCGCCGGCGTCATGTGGGCGCTTGAGCACTTTGTCGGGGCACTTGGCGGCTCGATTCTGATTACTCTTGGCTATGTTTGCGTTGCGGGTGTCGTCTCGCTTGCTGTTACCTTTGGCCTTGCCGCCGTCCTTAAGATGCCCGAGGTCTCGGCGTTGCTTCGTCGCAAGTAGGTGCGCGTGGCCGGTCACGACAACATTCCAACGCTTGCCGAGCAGGTTTCGCGCGTTCCTACACAACCCGGTTGCTACCTTTGGAAGGATGCCAAGGGCGATGTCATCTACGTGGGCAAGGCAAAAAACCTACGCGCCCGTATGCGTCAATACGTGACACTGCAGGATGAGCGTCAAAAGATCCCGCTGATGATGCAGCTGGTGGCGAGCTTTGACTATATCGTGGTGGAGACCGAGCATGAGGCGTTGGTGCTCGAGCGCAATTTGATTGGTCAGTACCATCCGTACTTTAACGTCGACCTCAAGGATGACAAGAGCTACCCCTTTATCGCCATTACAAAGGGCGACCTGTATCCCGCTATCAAATATACGCGTGAGCGTCATAAGCCGGGAACGCGCTATTTTGGACCCTATACCGATAGCCGTGCGGCACGTGAGACGATAGATACGCTGCGCAAGGTTATCCCCATCTGCTCCGCATCCTGTGCGGAGTGGCGTCGTTGTCGTCGTATCGTCGAGTCCCACAAGGGCGAGGAAGACATCGTCAATATGATTTGCGCGCAAAACGGGCGTCCCTGCTTTGACTACCATGTCGGGCGCGGCCCGGGTGCGTGTGTCGGCGCGATTTCCCCGGCAGACTATGCCAAGAACGTCAAGCGTGTCGAGCGCTTTTTGTCGGGCCATCGCAAGGATGTCGTCGATGAGCTGACCTCCGAGATGACGGATGCCGCCGAGGCGCTCGACTTTGAGCGCGCGGCACGCGTCAAACGTCGTTTGGAGGTCATCAGGGGTCTGGACGATCGTCAGCAAGTCGTTTTTCCCTCCAGTGTCGATATCGATGTCATCGGTTTCTATCGCGAGGAGACCATCTCCGCCGCTTGCGTCTTTGTCGTGCGTGAGGGTCGAACGGTTCGAACCTGCGAGTTTATTCTCGATAAGGGTTTGGATGTCGACGAAGAGGAACTTCAATCGGGCTTTCTTAAGCGCTATTACGACGAGACGGCTGATATTCCAGCTGAGGTCAACCTTTCCGTCGAGCTTGAGGATGCGGAGGCGCTGGGGGAGTGGCTTGCGGGCAAGCGTGAACGTTCCTGCCATCTCCATAGGCCGCAGCGTGGCGAAAAGCACCGTCTGCTCGATATGGCATCCAAAAATGCGCGCCATGCCCTCATGCGCTATATGATGCGAACGGGGTACGCTGACGACCGCACCAATCAAGCGCTCTTGGAGCTCGAAAGCGCGTTGGCGCTGCCGGCGCCGCCGATGCGTATCGAGTGCTTCGATATCTCTACACTGCATGGCACCTTTACGGTCGCCTCGATGGTGGTGTTTACCAACGGGCGCGCCGACAAGAGCCAGTACCGCCGTTTTAAAATTCAGGCCGAATTGGACGAGGCAAACGACTTCGTGTCGATGTCCGAGGTTTTGGGACGACGCTATGCTCCCGAGCGCATGGCCGACGAGCGCTTTGGCTCGCGCCCCGATTTGCTCGTTGTCGATGGCGGTAAGCCGCAATTGACCGCTGCGATCAAGCAACTTGAAACTCTTGGGCTCGATATACCAGTTTGTGGCTTGGCAAAGGCCGATGAGGAGGTTTTCGTGCCTTGGGACGAGACTCCCGTCGTGCTTCCAACCGGGTCCGCGTCGCTCTATCTAATTAAACAGGTGCGCGATGAATCGCACCGTTTTGCCATCACGTTCCATCGCGAATTGCGCGATAAAGCCATGACGGTTTCGGTACTCGATGACGTTCCAGGCGTGGGACCCACCAGAAAACGTGCCCTTATGCGCCATTTTGGCTCGATGAAGCGTTTGCGTGCGGCAAGCGAGCAGGAGATTGCAGAAGTTCGAGGCGTTCCGGCCGATGTCGCCAAAGCGGTCCACGAGGCACTTGTTGCATGGAATGCCGAGCGCGCCCAGACATCGGCCAACCGTTCCGAAAACTAAATGCGCTTCTAAACTACTGATATACATGATTGCGTGATTTTCAACCATTCATTTCGCTATGATTGCATGCTGGTTTCGGGTTTTATTAACGCTAAAACGTTTGACTAGTCATGGTGAGCAACCCTGCTATCCTGCGGGTTGACGAAGACTGATATCTCACCTCGCCGATACATACTGTCTGGCGAATCGTTTGTCAACGAATTCGGTGAACGGTAGTAAATACCGTTCAAGCGTATGTATGTATCGGTCGCCGAGCGCGGCACCTCAGTTGGGTTCGTCGGTAGGTAAGGTATATATCGTCCGCAAGTTGCGCGGGGGCAAGTCTAGGTGCTCCCGAGTAAGATTCTCTATTGATAGGAGAAGACATGGCCATCATCAACAAGGGTATGTCCAGGCGCTCGTTCCTCGGCCTCACCGGCAGCGTCGCTGCTGTCGCAGGGCTTGGTCTCACCGGCTGCGGTGGCAGCTCTAGCGACGAGGGTTCCGCTTCCGGTTCCACCGATTCCGCCAACCGTGGCGGCGGCGTGATCACCGCTGGTTCCGCTTACGCTCCGTCCAGCTTCGATCCCGCCAGCACCGGCTCCGCTGTGGGCCTGGGTGCTAACTGGCACGTCGTCGAGGGCCTCTACGGCATCGATTACCACGACTACAGCACCTTCAACGAGCTCGCCACCGACGATCCCAAGTCTGTGGACGACACCACTTTCGAGGTCACCATCCGTAAGGGTGCCAAGTTCTCCGATGGCACCGAGGTCACCGCTGACGATGTCGTTGCCTCCTACACCGCTTGCGCCGCTTCCGCTACCTATGCTCCGTTCTTCCAGCCCTTCGAGTCCATCGAGGCCAAGGACGCCAGCACCGTGACGGTCAAGACCAAGGTCCCCAACTTCTCCCTGCTCAAGGATCGTCTGGCCATCGTCCGCGTTACCCCGGCCACCCAGACCGAGGAGGATCGCGCCAAGCAGCCGATCGGTTCCGGCCCCTGGATGTACGACTCTATCTCCGATACCGAGATCACTCTGGTTCCCAACCCCGAGTACAACGGTGAATATGCTGCCGAGGATAAGAAGATCCAGTACAGCATCCTGACCGACCCCACCGCTCGCGTTACCGCTCAGCAGGAGGGCTCCACGCTCGTTATGGAGCTCGTTACCGCTGACGCCGTCGACCAGCTCGAGAGCGCCGGCTGCAAGATCGATAACGTTCAGGGTTTCGGCACCCGCTTCATCATGTTCAACGTCGCCAAGGAGCCTTGGAACAACGTCAAGGTCCGTCAGGCTGTCATGTATGCGCTCGACACTGAGAAGATGGTCAGCAACACCTTCGCCGGCCTTGCCACCGCTGCCAGCTGCTACCTGCCCAAGAGCTTCACCAACTATCATGAGGCTTCCACGGTGTACAAGACCGACGCCAAGAAGGCTAAGAAGCTCATCGAGGAGTCTGGCATCACCCCGGGTGCCATCACCCTGCGCACCACCGACAACGAGCAGATTAAGGGCATGGCCGCCCAGGTCAAGAACGACCTCGACGCTCTCGGCTTCGATGTGACCATCCAGACCGATACCTCGCCGGCCACCTACGCTGCCATCGACGGCGGCGAGGCCTACGATATCCTCCTTGCCCCTGGCGATCCTTCCTGCTTCGGCGCCGACCCCGACCTGCTGCTCAACTGGTGGTACGGCGACAACGTCTGGATGCAGACCCGTTGCCCGTGGAAGGAGTCCGCTGAGTGGCAGAAGCTCCACGGTCTCATGGACGAGGCTCTTGCCGCCGAGGGCGACGAGCAGCAGAAGAAGTGGAACGAGTGCTTCGACATCATTGCCGACAACGCCGTTCTGTACCCCGTTGTCCACGTCAAGACCGTCTCCGCTTCCTGGGACGATCCGTCCACTGCGCCCAACGGCGAGGCCCTCGATGGCTTCAAGGGCATCGGCACGACGAGCATGTCCTTCAGGGGCGTTGCGACCGTCAAGGCGTAAGACTCGCTTGAGTCTGTATGCAGGATGTCGGTCGTTGGGACCGTATCCTCATAGTTGAAACAAAGACCCGGGCGGCAACGATGTCGCTCGGGTCTTGTAATGAGTATCCGTACTCATATACCAGTTGGTCCTACCGACAAAAGAAAGGGGAGAGAACGTGAACAACTTGCTACGTTTGATTGGAAGGCGTCTTGTGGCGCTGCCGATCATGGCATTGGGCGTCACCGTCCTGGTGTTCTTCCTTATGTCGTTCTCCAAGACCGACCCCGCCTACACGGCGTTGGGTGACGGCGCCTCGCCAGAGGCGGTTGCCGAGTACCATGAGAAGTATGGTCTGGACGACCCCTGGCCCGTGCGCTACGTGCGCTATATGGGCGATTTGATCCATGGCGACATGGGCACCTATGGTGCTGCTCGCAACTCCGTTGCCAAGCGCATCTCCACGGCCCTGCCCGTCACGATGCAGCTGACCTTCATCGGTCTTGCCATCGGTGCGGTCGTTTCGTTTTTGCTCGGCGTCATCGCGGCACTGTATCGCGACAAATGGCCGGACCAAGTGATCCGCGTCTTTTCCATTGCCGGCTTGGCAACCCCGTCGTTCTGGCTTGCCGTTCTGTTGATCCTTCTGTTCTCTTCCTACCTTAAGGTGCTCCCGGCATCGGGTGCTCTGCCTCACTTCACCACGAATCCGGTTGGCTATCTGGGACGTATGATCATGCCCGCTATCGCCTTGGCATTTCCGCTGACGGGCCAGATGACTCGTATCGTGCGTACCGCCATGGTCGAGGAGCTCGACAAGGATTATGTCCGTATGGCTCGCGGCGCCGGCGTTCCCGAGAAGGTCGTCGTCGGCATCAACGTTCTTCGCAATGCGCTGATCACCCCGGTCACCACCCTCGGTCTTAAGATCGGTTACCTCATGGGCGGCGCCGTCGTCATCGAGGTTATCTTCAACCTCCCCGGCATGGGCACCGCGATTCTGCAGGGCGTTCAGGGCAACGAGGCGAACCTGGTTCAGGGCGTCGTCATCGTCGTTGCTCTTGCCTTCATCATCATCAACATCGTGGTTGACATGCTCTACCTGCTCATCAACCCGCGCATCAGGACGGTGTAGATTATGGTAAAGATTCGAGAGAAGCAAACCGAGCAGCTCGAGAAGGCTGCCTCCAAGGGGCTCAAGCTCGGTGGCTGGAAGAAGATGACGCTGTCTTCTAAGATTGCCGCCGTCGTGCTGGTGCTGGTCGCCCTGACTGCGATTCTGGCGCCCCTTCTTGCCCCCTATAGCCCGGTCGAGATCTTTACGGCTCGCCAGGCTCCCGGCAACGGATTTATCTTCGGTACCGACGATAAGGGTCGCGACATTCTGTCGCGTATGCTCTACGGTGGTCGTTACTCGCTGATCATCGGCTTTGGCGCCACCGCCATGGCTCTGGTCTGCGGCTCGGTCGTGGGCGCCCTTGCAGCGGTTTCGCGCAAGGCCGTCTCCGAGACGATCATGCGTATCTTGGACATCATCATGTCCATCCCGGGCATCGCCCTCGCGGCCGTCTTCGTCTCCATCCTGGGCAACTCCGTGCCGTCGATTATCTTCGCCATCGGCTTTATGTACACTCCGCAGATTGCCCGTATCGTGCGCGCCAACATCGTGTCCGAGTACGGCGAAGACTATGTCCGCGCGGTCATCGTTTCCGGCGCCAAGGCTCCGTGGATTTTGATCAAGCATGTTCTGCGTAACTGCATCGCCCCGATCATGGTCTTTACCGTTACCCTGGTCGCCGACGCCATCATCTTCGAGGCCTCGCTGACCTTCATCGGCGCTGGTATCCAGGAGCCCACCGCTACCTGGGGCAACATCCTCGCCGACGCCCGCGGCGGCGTGCTCGCTGGCCGTTGGTGGCAGGCGCTGTTCCCGGGCCTGGCCATCATGATCACCTGCCTGGCGCTCAACATCCTCTCCGAGGGCATTACCGACGCCATGGCTGCTGCTCCCTCCGCCGCCCTGGATCCGACCGATTCCTCCAAGCGTCGCGAGGCCGATCTGCTGGTCTCCGACCCCGTTCGCGCCTACAAGGAGCAGGCCCAGTCCCTCTCCGCTCGCCTTGGCGCCCTGCGCGATGTCGAGCTCAAGCGTGACGATCGCCACGTGCCCGACGAGTCCGTTGAGCCGATTCTCTCGGTCCGCGACTTCTGCATTCAGTTTGAGCATCACGGTGATATCAACGTCGTCGACCATGTCAACTTTGACGTTCGTCCTGGTCAGACCATGGGCCTGGTGGGCGAGTCCGGTTGCGGTAAGTCCATCACCACGCTGGCCATCATGGGCCTGACCGACGATGACGAGCATCTTTCCGGCGAGGTTCTCTGGGAGGGCCGTGACCTGCTCAAGATGAGCAAGAAGGAGTGGTTCGGCCTGCGCGGTACCGATATCGCCATGGTCTATCAGGACGCCCTGTCCTCGCTCAACCCCTCTATGCTCATCTCTGCCCAGATGAAGCAGCTCACCAAGCGCGGCGGAACCCGCAGCGCCGAGGAGCTCCTGGAGCTCGTCGGCCTCGATCCCAAGCGCACGCTCGAGAGCTATCCGCACGAGCTTTCCGGCGGCCAGCGTCAGCGTGTCCTGATCGCTATGGCCCTTACTCGCGACCCCAAGCTGGTCATCTGCGACGAGCCCACGACCGCTCTGGACGTTACCGTCCAGAAGCAGGTCATCAAGCTGCTCAACGATCTTCAGGCCAAGCTCGGCTTTGCCATGATCTTCGTTTCGCACGACCTGGCGCTGGTCGCCGAGGTCGCCCACAACATCACGGTTATGTACGCTGGCCAGGTTATCGAGCAGGCACCCACCAAGGAGCTGCTCACCAACCCGATCCACGAGTACACCCGCGGTCTTCTGGGTTCCGTTCTGTCCATCGAGAGCGGTTCGGGCCGCCTGCACCAGGTGCCCGGCGCCGTTCCGAGCCCGCGCGATTTCCCCAAGGGCGATCGCTTCGCGCCCCGCTCGAGCCATCCGCGTATTGGCCTGGACACCCGTCCGGTCTTCAAGCGCGTGCCCGGCACCGAGCACTTCTATTCCGAGCTCCCCGACGAGGTGCTCAAGGCAAATGGTTTGACCCCTCACGCGGAGGTGATGTAGATGAGCGAGACCGCAGTCAACGGCGTCGAGCCGATCATCTTCCTTGATGACGTCCACGTCACCTTTAGGACCCGTACCGGCTCGATTCTGCACCCCAACCTGGTTCACGCCGTCCAGGGTGTAACGATTAAGCTCATGCCCGGTCAGACGATCGGCATCGTCGGCGAGTCCGGTTGTGGTAAGTCCACCACCGCCAACGTCATGTGCGGCCTGCAGGCCCCCACGAGCGGCAAGGTCTACTTTAAGGGCAAGGACGTTACCAAACGTACCGCCGAGGACCGTCGCCACATGGGTCGAGTCATCTCGGTCGTGTTCCAAAACCCGGCCACGGCGCTCAACCCGCGCATGGTCGTTCGCGAGCAACTGCTCGATCCCATGCGCGTCCACAATCTGGGCACCGAGGCAGAGCAGGAGAAGCGCGTCAAGGAGCTCCTGGAGCTCACCGGTCTGCCCAGCTCTGCCGCCGAGGTTCTTCCCGGCCAGCTTTCGGGTGGTCAGCGCCAGCGCGTGGCAATTGCCCGTGCCCTGTCGCTGAACCCCGACGCCATCATCGCCGACGAGCCCACCTCAGCTCTGGACGTTTCGGTCCGCGCGCAGATCCTGAACCTGCTGACCGACCTTAAGAAGGAGCTCGGCCTGGCCATGGTGTTCATTAGCCATGACATCCAGACGGTCCGCTATATCTCTGACGACATCATCGTCATGAATGGCGGCAAGATCGTCGAGCAGGGCGAGGCCAAGCAGGTCTTCCAGCATCCCCAGGACCCCTACACCAAGATGCTGCTCGGCGCTGCGCCGTCGCTGCTGCATCCCAAGCTCGGCGAGTAGCCTCGCTTTCCCTCCCGTGCGCCCGGTTCCCTTGCCGGGCGCACCTCCGTTGCGATTTCGAAAGGTTGGGTTCACGAGCCATGCCAAGTGCTCAGGAGCTACAACATCAATTTGGTGAATATCGAGGCGCCATGCCCCGTCCATCAGATTTCGATCTCTTTTGGAAGGATCGCATGGCCGAGGCCGACGCCGTTGGGCTTGACTATGCGATCGAGACGGCATCGGTCACCGATGCCGTGACCTGCCAGCTTTTCGACCTCTGGTATACCGGCATGTGTGGCGCTCGCCTGCATGCCAAGTACCTTAAACCCGTCTCGGACGAGCCCGTGCCATTGGTGCTTCAGTTCCATGGGTATCCGGGTGCAAGCCGCAGCTGGTTTGAGCAGGCGTCGTTTGCGGGCATGGGCATGGCACTCATCGCCCTCGATTGCCCCGGCCAAGGAGGTCCCTCCGAGGACATTGGCGGATTTGAGGGCACAACGGTCGCGGGCCATATCGTCGCCGGTATCGACGGCGACCCGGCCAACCTCTACTATGTCCGCTTGCACCAAGATATTCGCATTCTGTGCCGTATTGTTCGCGAGCTTGAGGGCATCGATCTTTCCCGTGTGTTTGTGAACGGCGCGTCGCAGGGTGGCGGTTTGGGCATTGCGACCTGTGCGCTTAACAGCGAGCTTATCAATCGTGCCGCCATCCTCTATCCCTTCCTGTCGGATTTCCGCCTAGTCTGGGATTTGGATGCCGACGACATTGCCTACGAGGGCCTGCGCTATTGGTCTCGCTGGTTTGACGAGGACTCGACTCGTATTGACGAAGCCTATGCCAAGCTGGCGTACTTCGATTCCAAGAACTTTGCCCCTATGGTCAAATGCCCTGTGCTGTTTGGCACCGGCACAGCCGATATCGTCTGTCCGCCAGCGACGCAGTTTGCGGTCTATAACAACCTGACCTGTGAAAAGCGTCATGAGTTCTTTGAAGGCTTTGGCCACGAGGAGATTCAGGATTTTGACGATCTGATCATTCCGTTTTTCTGCAAGGGAGGGGAGGCTCATGTCTAAGTGCGAGAGCAATGTCAATGAGCTGATTGTCCCCGGGCTCATGGGAATTCCTGGAACGGTTTCGTCAAGGCTCGCAGAATATCGGGACTGGCGCGGTGATGTCCAAGCAGATGTTTCTGATTTAGAGACATGCGCTTCGAATCTTGAGATTCAAGGCCTGACCATTACGGCGATTGACTTTGTTAACCCCTGCGCCCGTTACTCGGAGGTCTCCTTTGAGCTCGGTGACGATGCGATTCACGCTCGTTTGATCGAGCCTGTCGGTCGTGCCCGAGTATCTGAGTGCGTGCCGTTGTGCCTGATGTTCCACGACATCGATCGGCCTGTGCGTGGCTGGCATCACATGACGAGATTTGCCGCCATGGGGTATGCCGTCCTCGCGCTGGATGACGATGTTGCTGGTGCGGACGACCTGCAGCGGGGGATTTCTTCGCCCGCTTTTGTCGAGCGCGTCCGTTGGGGTTGCGCGCTGGCGAAGGTGGCGCGCAATCTTGATGGCATGGACCCCGACCGCATCTTTGCATGGGGCGAGGGCCTTGGTGGCGGTGTCGCTTTGGCGGTCTCCGCCTTGGATAAGTGTGGCCTTGCCTGCACGGCGGTTGCCAATCCAATTCCCGGTGGCCTTGAGGCGCTGTCGTCTCGGGTGCGCGGATCGGTTCTCATGGGCACATCGCTTATGGATGCCGCGAGCGACCCCAAGGATCAGTTTGCCGTATTCAACGGTCTTGAGTGTGACCGGAGGCATATCATCTATGCAAAATACGCTCACGAGCGCATCAATGCGTTCGAAAACGAAGTCGTCGACTTCTTTAACCAAACGTTCTACCCGTGTTCTTTGGCCTAGACGGCCTGGACACTGCCAACAAGAGTGGGCGGCATAGGGCTGCCCGCCAGACAACTAAGGAGATTCTTGTGGCAACTCAGAAATTCACCGGCGTTATCCCTCCCGTCGTTGTTCCCGATACCGAAGACCACCAGCTCGATGTTGCCTCCTTTGAGCGCAGCATCAACCGCATGATCGATGCCGGCGTCGATGGCCTGTTCTTCCTGGGCTCCTCGGGCGAGGTCGTCTTCTCCACCGACGAGCGTCGCCGTCAGATCATCGCCGAGGCCGTCCGTATCGTCGACCACCGCGTTCCCGTTCTGGTCGGCATCATCGACACCGAGACCGAGCGCATGATCGAGCACGGTAAGGTCGCTCAGGAGCTGGGCGCCGATGCGCTTGTCGCCACCTGCCCGTTCTATGCCCTGCAGGGCATGACCGAGGTCGAGGAGCACTTCCGCATCCTGCATGAGGAACTCGACCTGCCCATCTTCGCCTACGACATCCCCGTGTGTGTCCACACCAAGCTCCCTTGGAAGCTCCTTGCCAAGCTCGGTGCCGAGGGCGTTCTGGCCGGCGTCAAGGATTCCTCGGGTGATGACATCTCGTTCCGCTACCTCGTTCAGGAGAACGAGAAGAACGGCCATCCGATGAGCATTCTCACCGGTCACGAGGTTGTTGTCGACGGCGCCTACCTCGGTGGCGCCGACGGTTCCGTCCCGGGTCTCGCCAACGTTGAGCCCGAGGGCTACGTGCGTCAGTGGAAGGCCGCTCAGGCTGGTGACTGGGCTACCGTCAAGGCCGAGCAGGATCGCCTCAATGAGATTTCGCACATCTGGGATGTCACCTCGGGCGTCCAGGGCTATGCCGGTGGCGTCGGCGCCTTCAAGACCGCTATGAACCTCATGGGCATCTTCGACAGCCCGACCATGCCGCGCCCGGTGAAGGCCATGACCGGCGAGAATGTCGAGGCTATTAAGAAGGTCCTCCAGGACAACGGTCTCCTGTAAAGCTTCCCCAGGCACCCGATCTTGGGGCTCAAGTGGTCGGTCGTGACCCATTAGGTCAACGCCCGACCACTTTCACCCCAACCTCGGGCACCTGGAAAACCTTTACCGCGCTGTGACGGCTAGCCTGACGGCGCATTTCCTGTAGTTGTTTTTATCTCCTAAGGAGAGCGACATGGAGAACAAGTACATTTGCTCCGTTGATATCGGCGGCACCAAGATTGCGACCGCCATTATGGAGTACCCGGCTGACGGTAGTGTGCCTCATCCCGTTTTTGAGGCCGAGGTTCCCACCGAGGCCCAAGAGGGCGGCGAGGCCGTCTTCCAGCGTATCGAGGCGTCCATCAAGGCTGCTCTCGAGGCGAATCCCGATGTCGAGGTCCTTGGCGTCGGTATCGGTGCTGCCGGCGTCGTCGATCCCAAGACGGGCGCCATCGCGTATGCCAACGAGATCATGCCCGGCTGGTCCGGCGTCCAGTTGGGGCCGCGTCTGCGCGAGGACCTCGGTCTTCCCGTTGCCGTTGTAGGCGACGTGCAGGCTCATGCTCTGGGCGAGGCCCACTGGGGCGTCGGCAAGGGCAAGTTCTCCGTCTTGTGTCTTGGCATCGGTACGGGCATCGGCGGCGCATATGTCGAGAACGGCCGCGTGATGCAAGGCTTCCATGGTGCTGCTGGCCATATGGGCCACATCGAGTGCTCGGCTGCCGCCGGCATTCCCTGCGCCTGCGGGCGTTCTGGCCATCTGGAGTCGGTTGCTTCAGGCACTTCCATTGGTCGAATGTACGATGAGCGTTTTGGCCGCGTCGACCCCAGCCGTCCTTCGGTCGGTCGCGATGTGAACGACCTGTGCCGCGCGGGCGACGCAAAGGCGACCGAGGTCATCCATGACGCCGGCTTTGCGCTGGGTGCCAGCTTGGGCTCGCTCGCTAACATCCTGGACCCCGAGGTCATCGTGCTTTCGGGTGGCGTGATTCACCAAGGTCCCGATTGGCGTTCACAGACGTGGAAGGATTCGGTGCACGAGGGCTATGCCAGCCAGGCGCTCGATCCGCTTCAGGACACGCCGATCCTCATCGGTTCTCTGGAGGGCGATGCTCCGCTCATCGGTGCCGCTGAGCATCTTCTTGCCTCGTTGAAGTAAACATAACTACCAAGTGCGCCTTCTGAGGTGCCGCAGATTGACGTGAAAGAGGAGCGAAGCGTACTTCGGTACGCGAGCGACGGTTTGAACGTCAAGGTGCGGTGTCTCAGAAGGCTGTTTTGAGAAAGGTTGAGTCGAACATGACCGTTGATCCTTTGATCCAGTCCCTGAAGGGCAAGCTCGTCGTGAGCGTTCAGGCGTATATGGGCGAGCCGCTTCGTACGCCCGAGACCATGGCTCAAATGTCTCGCGCTTGCGAGCTCGGCGGCGCCGCCGCCATTCGCTGCCAGGGCCTTGCCGACATTGCCGCCATTAAGGGTCGCTGTGAGGTTCCCGTCATCGGCCTGTGGAAGGATGGACACGAGGGCGTTTACATCACGCCGACGCTGCGTCACGCTCGCGCCTGCGTTGCTGCCGGTGCCGATATCGTGGCGATCGACGCCACCGATCGTCCGCGCCCCGATGGCAAGACGGTCGAGGATACCTTCCGTCCGCTGCACGAGGAGGGTGTGCTCCTGATGGCGGATTGTGCCACCATCGAGGATATTCGCCGAGCTGTTGATATGGGCTTTGACCTGGTATCCACCACGCTTTCTCACGGCGTCGCCGCCATCGACTGCACCATGGCCGATGGCCCCGATCTGCCGCTCCTGCGTCAGGCGACCGAGGAATTCCCCGGCCTTCCCATCATTTGCGAGGGTCGCGTGCATACGCCCGAGGAGGCTCGCGCCGCGATCGATGCTGGCGCCTGGGCCGTTGTCGTCGGCACCGCCATCACGCACCCCACGAGTATTACGAGTTGGTTCAAGGCTGCGCTTGAGGCGTAAGACAGGCCTCGTATCCGCTCGGGGCGGTATACTCAATATAGGCAATTGACCGCGCGGGATCCGGGTTGCTGGGTCCCGCGCTTGTTTTCGGGAGGCAGCACATGCAAAAGGGAGATGCCATGGATGCGGCGGAGCGCTCGGAGCGCATCCCCGATATCGTCATCATCACCGGAATGTCCGGATCGGGCCGCACGCAGGCCATGCACGTGTTCGAGGACATGGGCTATTTTTGCATCGATAACCTGCCTCCACGTCTCATCGCCCAGCTTGCCGAGCTCGTCGGCATCAATACGGGCGTGGGCAGGCATCTCGCCGTCACCTGCGATTTGCGTAGCCAGGGACTGTTTGACGAGTTGCTCGATGCGGTCGCCGCGCTCGAAGAGCGCGAGATGAGCTGCGACATCGTGTTCCTGGAGGCTTCTGACGAGGTGCTGATTCGTCGCTACAGCGAAAATCGCCGCCGTCATCCCATTGCCAAGCCGGGGGAGACTACGGCCGATGCCATTCAGCGCGAGCGCCTTCAGCTTCAGGGCGTGCGCGACCGAGCCGATATGATTATCGACACGAGCCGTCTGCGCACCTCTGCGCTGCGCAACAAGCTACGTATGGCATTTTCCGAGTTGTCCGACCAGCAGCTCATGGACGTCCACGTGTTCTCGTTTGGCTTTAAGCACGGCATGCCCGTCGAGGCGGACATTATGATCGACGTCCGCTTCCTGCCTAATCCGTTCTACGATCCCGAGATGCGCACGATGACCGGTCTCGATAAAAAGGTCTCCGATTTTGTTCTGGACCATCCCAAGACGCAGGAGTTTTGGAAGGCTTGGACACAGCTGCTCGATACGGTGATGCCGGGCTATATCGCGGAGGGCAAGCCGCAGCTTTCTATCGCCATCGGCTGCACGGGCGGCCAGCACCGCAGCGTTGCCATTGCCGAGGCCACGGCCCGTTACCTGGAAGGCGCTCAGTACCACGTGAGTATCTCTCACCGCGACCTGTCGCGCGCCAACACAAAGGCATAGGCCTGCATGTCGTTTACCGCTGAGGTGCGCGACGAGCTTGCGCGCTGCGAACCCGAATGTGAATACTGCGACTTGTCGACACTTGCCGCCCTCACGCGCGTGAGCGGTACGCTCTCGCTTACCGGCTCTGGGCGGTATCGTTTGACGGTTGCGACTGAGACGGGAGCCGTCGCGCGCACGATGATCACGCTGACGCATCGTATCCTTAAGCTCAAAACGGAGTTCACCGTCCGCAAATCTGTCTTGCATAAGGTTCGAAACTACCTCATCACCTTGCCTGATCAGCCAGACCTGGATAAGGCCTTGGTTCTGCTGGGTATCCTCGACCGTAGGGGAGGACTTGTCGCCGGCGTACCCCGACATATCGTTGCACGTCCTTGCTGTAGACTTGCCTATATCCGCGGCGCGCTCATCGCGGGCGGCTTCGTGGCCGATCCACGCGGCGATTTTCATTTGGAGATCGCTGTGCAGGGCGAGCAATATGCCAAGGGACTTTGCGATTTGTTGGAGCAGATTGGGGTCCATGCTCGTGTTAATGCACGGCGGGGGTCATATGCCGTGTACATTAAGAGCGCCGAGGAAATCGAGCTTCTATTAAAGCTGATTGGTGCCAAGCGCAGCGTTGCCGAGATTGAGGAGGCGCGCGCGGTCAAGTTGGTTAAGAACGATGTGAACCGTCGCGTGAATGCCGAGCTCGCCAACCAGACCAGAAGCGCCGGTGCTGCCCAACATCAGCTTGCGCTTATCGATGAGCTCGAGCAGCGTGGCCTTCGCGATGCGCTTCCGGATGCCTTGGCGGTCTTTTGCGACCTGCGCGAGCGCTATCCTGATTTGTCGCTGCGTGATTTGGGGGAGATGGCTGACCCTCCCTTGTCGAAGTCAGCCCTCTACCATCGTGTTTTACGGCTTGAAAAGCTCATTGAAGCAAACAGGTAGTTTGAAGTAACGACTTATATATGGATTTAACTGCTATTTTAGTCTTTAAAACGTTTTAACGTAAATTTGATTTTCAATTTCGAGCATTCTCGTGAAATTCAAGTCAAAAAAAAGGTATATTAGGCGAGTGGTTAGTTTGTGGGCCTCAACGGCGGGCGCTGTAGCTCGCGGGGGCCTTACGAAAGGAGACACAATGGCAGTAAAGGTTGCTATTAACGGCTTCGGTCGCATCGGTCGTCTGGCTTTCCGTCAGATGTTCGGTCATGAGGGCTCCGAGATCGTCGCTATCAACGACCTCACCTCTCCCGATATGCTCGCTTACCTGCTGAAGTACGACTCCACGCAGGGCAACTACGCTCGCGATCACGAGGTCGTTGCTGGCGAGGATTCCATCACCGTTGACGGCAAGGAGATCAAGATCTACAAGGAGGCCGACGCTAACAACCTGCCTTGGGGCGACCTTGACGTCGACGTCGTTCTCGAGTGCACCGGCTTCTACACCAGCAAGGCTAAGGCTCAGGCCCACATCAACGCTGGCGCCAAGAAGGTCGTCATCTCCGCTCCGGCCGGCAGCGATCTGCCCACCATCGTGTACAACGTCAACCATGAGACGCTGACCGCTGAGGACAACATCATCTCCGCTGCTTCCTGCACCACCAACTGCCTCGCCCCGATGGCCAAGGGTCTGAACGACTTCGCTCCCATCGTGTCCGGCATCATGACCACCATCCACGCCTTCACCGGCGACCAGATGCCGCTCGACGGCCCGCAGCGCAAGGGCAACTTCCGTCGCTCCCGCGCCTGCTCCGAGAACATCGTCCCGAACACCACGGGCGCTGCCAAGGCCATCGGCCTGGTTCTCCCCGAGCTCAACGGCAAGCTCATCGGTGCCGCCCAGCGCGTCCCGACGCCGACCGGCTCGCTGACCAACCTCTACGCCGTCGTTGACAAGAAGGTCACCGTCGACGAGGTCAACGCTGCCATGAAGGCCTACGCAGAGACCATCCCCGAGACCTTCGCCTACAACGAGGACCAGATCGTCTCCCGCGACATCGTCGGCGAGACCCACGGCTCCATCTTCGACGCCACTCAGACCATGTGCTCTGACCTCGGCAACGGCCAGACCCTCGTTCAGGTCACCTCTTGGTACGACAACGAGAACTCCTACACCTCTCAGATGGTCCGCACCATCAAGTACTTCGAGAAGTTCGTTGCTTAATTTAGCTTTTAGCGAATAGCTCGTTGAGCGTCTAAAGAAGGGCGCGGCCTTATAGGGCTTACACCCTAGGGTCGCGCCCTTTTTATAAGAAATCGTCTGCCGTAATGGGAGGCAGACACGTACGAAAGGTAGAAGCAAACATGGCCTTTACCAAGAAGACCGTCCGCGACATCGATGTCGACGGAAAGCGCGTTCTCGTCCGCGTTGACTTTAACGTGCCTATCAAGGATGGCGTCGTTGGCGACACCACCCGTATCAAGGCTGCCCTGCCCACCATCAACTACCTCGTTGAGCACAACGCTCGCGTCATCCTCATGAGCCACCTCGGCCGTCCCGAGGGCACCGGCTTCCAGCCCGAGCTGTCCCTCGAGCCCGTCGCCAAGAAGCTCGCTGAGCTCTCTGGTCTCGACGTTGCCTTTGTCGCTGACACCTACGGCGAGAAGGCTGCTGAGGCTGTCGCCGCCGTCGAGCCGGGTAAGGTCCTCGTTCTCGAGAACGTCCGCTTCGATAAGCGTGAGAAGAAGAACGATCCCGAGATCGCCAAAAAGCTCGCTTCCTATGGTGACGTCTTCGTTCTCGATGCCTTCGGCACCGCTCACCGCGCCCAGGGTTCCGTCGTGGGCCCCGCCGCTTACCTGCCTGCCGTCGCTGGCTTCCTGCTCGAGAAGGAGGTCGACACGCTGACCGGCATCTTCGCCGAGCCCGAGCGCCCCTTCGTCGCCATCGTCGGCGGTTCCAAGGTTTCCTCCAAGATCGGCGTTCTCGATCACCTCATCGACTCCGCTGACACCCTGATCATCGGTGGCGGCATGGCCTACACCTTCTTCCTGGCTCAGGGCCTGTCCGTCGGTCAGTCCCTCAAGGAAGAGGACTGGGTCGAGCGCGCCGGCGAGATGCTTAAGAGGGCCGAGGAGAAGGGCGTCAAGATCCTGCTCCCCATCGACAACCGCGTTGCCGATCACTTTGGCGAGGACGCTGTCCCCGAGGTTGTCGCTTCCGACGCTATCCCCGACGATCGTGAGGGTATGGACATCGGCCCCAAGACCGAGGAGCTCTACGCCGAGGCCGTCAAGGGCGCCAAGACCGTGTTCTGGAATGGCCCCATGGGCGTCTTCGAGTTCGACAACTTTGCTCACGGCACCCAGGCTATCGCCGAGGCTGTCGCCGAGGCCGACTGCACCTCGATCATCGGCGGTGGCGACTCCGTCGCAGCTGTCAACAAGTTCAACCTGGCCGACAAGATGAGCTGGATCTCCACCGGTGGTGGCGCTTCCATGGAGCTCGTCGAGGGTAAGGCCCTGCCCGGAGTGGAGGCGCTTCTCGATGCCTAATCGCACCCTTCTTATTGCTGGTAACTGGAAGATGAACAACGACGTCGCCGAGGCTGCCAAGCTCGCCGACGAGCTGGCCCAGGCTCTGCCTGAGGTTCCGGCTGGCGTCGAGGTGCTCGTCTGCCCTCCGACCATCGACATCACCACGGTTCATGACCGCATTCAGGCTGCCCCTATCGCCCTCGGTGCACAGAACGTGTACTGGGAGGCCAAGGGTGCCTTCACCGGTGAGTCCTCTTGCGACATGCTCAAGTCCGCTGGCTGCACCTACTGCATCATCGGTCACTCCGAGCGTCGCGACTACTTCCACGAGACCGACGAGGACCAGAACAAGAAGGCCAAGGCTCTCGTTGCCGCCGGTCTTGTTCCCGTCTTCTGCTGCGGCGAGTCCCTCGAGGTCCGCGAGGCTGGCACCTATGTCGAGCACGTCGTGAACCAGGTCAAGGCCGGCCTTGCTGGTCTTGAGATCACCTGCCCCAAGCAGGTCGTCGTCGCCTACGAGCCCATCTGGGCCATTGGCACCGGCAAGACCGCTACCGCCGAGGACGCTCAGGAGGTCTGCGGCGCTATCCGTGAGACCCTCAAGGAGATGTTCGGCGAGGAGCTCGCTAACGGCATCCGCGTTCTCTATGGTGGCTCTGCCAAGCCCGGCAACATCGCTGAGCTCGTCGCCAAGCCCGACGTTGACGGCGCCCTCGTGGGCGGCGCTTCGCTCAAGGCTGCCGACTTCGCCTCTATGGTCGTCAAGGCAGGCGAGTAGGACATATGGCACAGCGTCATCTTCCTGCACTCCTGATTATCATGGACGGCTGTGGCCTGGCTCCGGCCGATGGCGAGAACGCCGTCGCCGCTGCCAAGACGCCCTTCCTTGATAGCCTGTATGAGAAGTACCCCCACACCACGCTCGGCGCTTCGGGCGAGGACGTGGGCCTTCCCGACGGCCAGATGGGCAACTCCGAGGTAGGCCACCTCAACATCGGTGCCGGCCGCATCGTGTTCCAGGAGCTTTCGCGCATCAACAATGCCATCAAGGACGGCTCCATCGCCAAGAACGAGGTTTTCGTCAAGGCTATGGACGACGTCAAGGCTGACGGCAAGGCTCTTCACCTCATGGGCCTTATGAGCCCTGGCGGCGTTCACTCCCACATGAACCACGTCGAGGCTCTGGTCAAGATGGCTGCCGAGCACGGTGTCAAGACCGTTCGCGTCCACGCCTTCATGGATGGCCGCGACGTTGACCCGCAGTCCGGCGCTGGCTACATGAGTGAGTTCTGCGCCTTCCTGGCTAAGATCTCCGAGGAGACCGGTTGCGACGCTCGCGTTGCCACCGTCTCGGGCCGTTATTGGGCCATGGACCGCGATAATCGTTGGGAGCGCATCCAGCGCGCCTACGACGTCATGGTCAACGCGTCCGATGCCGATGTCGACCCTGTTGCCGGTATCAAGGCCTACTACGAGAAGGATCCGCGCGGCGACGAGTTCGTCGAGCCCTTCGCTGCCCACAACGAGGGCATCCACGAGGGCGACGCGGCCATCTTCTTCAACTTCCGTCCCGACCGCGCTCGTCAGATGACCCGCGTGTTCACGGACAAGGAGTTCGACGGCTTTGAGCGCGAGCAGATCAAGCTTTCGCACTTTGTGACGATGACCGAGTACGATCCGACGTTTGACGTCGAGGTCGCCTTCCCCAAGACGTTCCCCGAGAACGTCCTGGCCGACGTTATCGCCGCCAACGGCCTGAAGCAGCTGCACACCGCCGAGACCGAGAAGTACGCCCACGTGACGTTCTTCCTCAACGGCGGCATCGAAGAGCCCAAGGAGGGCGAGGAGCGCGTGCTCGTCGCTTCCCCCAAGGTCGCTACCTACGATCTGCAGCCCGAGATGAGCGCTCCCGAGGTTACCGAGAAGCTTGTCGCCGCCATCAACGAGGATCGCGCTGATTTCTACATCGTGAACTTCGCGAACTGCGACATGGTTGGTCACACCGGTGTCTTCGACGCCGCCGTTAAGGCCGTCGAGGCTGTTGACGATGCCCTGTCCAAGGTTGTCCCGGCGATTCTCGCCAAGGGCGGCTTTGCGCTGATCACCGCCGACCACGGCAACGCCGACCACATGTTTGACGTTGCTTCCGACGGTTCCAAGCATCCGTTCACGGCTCACACCACCAACCGTGTGCCGTTCATCATCGTTGATGAGAAGGCCAAGCTCACCGGTATCGAGGACGGCCGTCTTTCCGATATCGCTCCGACCATGCTCACCATGGCTGGTATTGAGCCTTCCGCCGAGATGACGGGTCGCGTGCTCGCCACCGAGGCCTAATAGAAAACAAATACCGTTTTCTAGTAAGGGGGTTGTCCACGACTGGACAATCCCCTTTTTAATATTTCTGCCATTTCTGCCCCATACCTAAATGGCGGGTGGGGGAGTGCTGGGGGTTGTGGTACAGTACTGGAGTTTGAACTGTTCTATTAAGGAGCTTATCTATGGGTCCGTTCCAGATTCTTCTGTTTGTCGTTTGGGCTGTCTCTGCCGTGGCGCTGACGATTCTCGTCCTGATGCATTCCGGTAAGGGTACCGGCGTTTCGGATATGATTGCTAGCTCGCTGTATAACTCCAGCTCTGCCACAGGCGTTATGGAACAGAACCTCGACCGCCTGACCGTCATCATGGCTGTCGTGTTTGCCGTGTGCGTCGTGCTGTGCATGTTCTTCTTCCCGCAGGGCATCGTCGGCTACTAAGCACGAGCCGCATAAATATTCAAGAAGGGTCCCGTAAGTGCGGGACCCTTTTTGTTTACATATTTGTAACAGAGTCAAAATATCCTCACATACTTCGCCCAACTAAAGAAATTCTCGACCGTTAACCGGAATTAGCCCCAAATCGTGTATAAAATGCGCTACTGTATTGCAAAACGTTGGTCCGTTGTGCATAACCAGCCATAGCAGCGGGCGGCGTTTTGATGGTTCGGATCGGATTGTTTCGACATGTGTCCGACTGAACATTTCATTGTCCTATCTCATAAGGAGGATGGCATGGCTGATTCTATGTTCCACCAGCCCGTTATGGGTCGTCGCGCCTTTGTTGGCGGCACCCTTGCTGCGAGCTCCATGGCTTTTCTTGCCGCATGCGGCAAGAAGGGTGGCGACGCTTCCGGTTCTGAGTCCGGTTCGACGCTGAACTTCTACATCAACAACCCGGTCTGCATCGACCCCTACAATGTCCAGGAGGACCAGGGCACTCAGGTCGAGTACCAGCTCTTTGACGCTCTGACCTCTTATGACGCCGAGAAGGGCGAGATCGTTCCGCTGGCTTGCGAGTCCTTTGAGGCCAACGACGACGCCACCGAGTTTACCTTCAAGATCAAGAAGGCCAAGTTCCACAACGGTGACGACGTTACCTCCAAGTCCTTCAAGCTCGGTTGGGAGCGTCTGGTCAACACCAAGTCGGCCATCGCTACCGAGTATGGCCCTTCCGAGGTCTCCTATCACCTTTCCATGGTCGAGGGCTATGACGATCTGCTTGCCGGTAACGCTACCGAGCTCAGCGGTGTTACCTGCCCCGACGATGAGACCCTCGTCGTCAAGCTGTCTTCCGCTTACGCCGACTTCCCCTTTGTCGCCTCTCACCCGGCTCTGGCCCCGGTTCCCGAGTGCGCCGAGTCCGATGTCAAGAGCTTCTATCTTGCACCGGTCGGTAACGGCCCGTTCATGATGGACGGCAAGTGGGAGGATGGTCAGGAGATCAACCTCAAGAAGTTCGACGATTACTATGGCGACAAGGCCAAGATCGATGGTATCCACTTCCAGGTCATCAAGGACATGGAGACTGCTTACAAGGAGTTCCAGGCCGGTAACCTCGATGTCTGCGACGTTCCCGTTGCTCAGATCGATGCCGCCAAGAAGGACCGCGGCGTGTCCAAGGACGGCTACACCATGGGTGACGGCGAGCGCATGCTGCTCGGCGCCGAGCCTTCCACCTACTACCTGACCTGCAACACCACGGCCGAGCCGTTCAACAACGCCGACCTGCGCAGGGGTATCTCCCTGGCCATCAACCGTGAGGCCATCTGCAAGACCATCTACAAGGGTACCCGTACCCCCGCCGACGGCATTGTTCCTCCGGGCATCGATGGCTACAAGGAGGGCGCATGGGAGTTCTGCGCCTACGATGTCGACAAGGCCAACGAGTACCTCGACAAGGTTGCTCCCGCTGGCGCTAACGGGGATCGTGGCATTAGCGTGACCCTTTCCTACAACCAGGACGGCGGTCACAAGGAGATCATGGAGTCCATCATCGGCGACCTCGCCAAGGTTGGCGTTACCGCCGTCTCCGATACCCCTGAGTGGTCTGCCCTGCTCGAGCAGTATCAGAACTTTAACTATCAGTTCGGTCGTCTGGGTTGGATTGCCGACTACCCGATCATGGACAACTTCCTGTATCCGCTGTTCCACTCCGACTCCCTCGGTGGCGACAACCGCTCCGGTTACAACAACCCCGAGTTCGACGCCAAGGTCGACGAGGCTCGTACTATTGTTGACGACGAGGAGCGCGTCGCTAAGATGCAGGAGGCCGACGCAATGGTCGCTGCCGACTGCCCGGTCATCCCGATTATGTTCTACACGCACACCATCGTCGGCTCCGATCGCATCAAGCACCTCTATGTCGATCCGCAGAAGCATGCCGATCTGGGTACCGCTGAGCTCGCCTAAGAGTTTGCAGCTTCCGTGAGGGTCAAGTATTTACGTAGACCTCATGGGAAACATACAGTTCTCCCTAACCTGGGGTAAACTGGCTGATGGTAATTTTGGGATGCCGGTCTGGCGATCGGCATCCCATTTAGGTTAATCCCTAGATAGGGGAGTGGTATGGGTAAGTACATCGTTAAACGTGTGCTTCAGTTCATCCCGGTGTTTTTGGGCGTTACGCTGATTCTGTTCGCCCTCCAGAATATCGTGCCGGGAGATCCGATCAAGCTGATCGGTGGAGACAAGGCTCTGTCCCCCGAGGTGGAGCTTCAGCTTCGCGTCCGCTATCACCTGGTCCAGTCGGACGAGGACGGCAACGCGATTCTTGACGAGAACGGCGACCCCGTTCAAACGTCGCTCGTGGACCGTTATTTGTATTACATGAACGGCCTGCTTCATGGCGATCTGGGCAATTCGTATCAGCGTAAGCTGCCGGTTACGGAAATCTTTGCCCAGAAGTATCCGTATACGGTCAAACTTGCCGCGTGCGCCATCGTGCTCGAGGCAATCATGGGTATCGGTGCGGGTATCATTTCGGCGGTAAAGCGTTATTCCTTCTGGGATATTTTGGTAACGCTCACCACGTCGATCCTCGTTGCCGTCCCGGCCTTCTGGCTCGGTATGTTGCTGCAACTGTTCTTTGGCGTCATCCTCAAGGACGCCACGGGCGGTGCATTCTCCATGCCGATCTCGGGTGCCGGTGGTTCCAGCTCTCAGTATCAGGATTGGATGCACTATGTGCTCCCGACCATTACGCTGGCTTCGGTTTCGACCGCTTACGCCGCCCGCATTATGCGCTCGCAGCTGCTCGACGTCATGAACCAGGATTACATCCGCACGGCAAAGGCCAAGGGTCTCTCCAATCGCGCGATCATCATCAAGCATGCGCTTAAGAATGCACTCATCCCCGTCGTTACCTATATTGGTGTCGACTTCGGTGGCATGCTTTCGGGCGCCATCCTGACCGAGACGGTCTTTAACTGGCCCGGTATCGGCTATGAGGTCTATCGCGCCATTAGCATGCGTGACTGGCCCATCGTTATGGGCGGCGTTACGCTCATCGTCGTCGTCGTCATGGTGATCAACCTGCTCGTCGACATTAGCTATGCATTCCTCGACCCGCGCATCCGCCTTGGCGGTCCGTCGGATAAGGCCTAAGGGAGGTACGTCTCATGCAGGAAACTGATTCTCAGTCTCAGGAGCAGGCTACCGCCACCAAGGCCGCATCTGCTCCCGCCAAGTCCCGCACGCTGTGGGGCGACGCTTTCAAGCGTCTTCGTAAGAACAAGCTCGCCGTTATCGGTGTCTGCTGGATCATCATCGTCGTTGTGGTTGCCCTGACCGCAGATCTGTGGGCTAAGCCCTGGCTCGGTTCGCCGACGGCTTCCGACTCGACTACCATGGCCCAGACGTCGCTGCTGGCTCCGTGTGCGGAGCACCCGTTTGGCACCGACGCCCTTGGTCGTGACATCCTCGTCCGCGTTATCTACGGTGCACGCGTTTCGCTTTCCGTCGGTATTATGGCCACTGCGATCTCCACGTTGATCGGTCTGGTCATGGGTGCTCTGGCCGGTTTCTACGGCGGCATCTGGGATACGATCATCATGCGCTGTGCGGATATCTTCCTAGCGTTCCCGTACGTGCTGTTCGTCGTCGCCATGATCGCCGTTATCGGCCGTGGTCTTCAGAACGTCTTTATCGCCATCGGTATTCTCGGCTGGCCTTCGATTGCTCGCGTCTTCCGCTCTGCAATCTTGACGGTCAAGGAAAACGACTATGTTGACGCTGCGCGCGCGATGGGTGCATCTGATGCTCGTATCGTCGTGCGTCACATTTTCCCGAACTCCGTCGCCTCCATCGTGGTCTACGCGACCATGAACATTGGTGGCGCCATTCTGACCGAGTCCGCACTGTCCTTCCTCGGCATGGGCGTTATTCCGCCTACGCCTTCGTGGGGCTCCATGATTCAGGACGGTCAGCAGTATCTTCTGACTGCTCCCTGGATGATGATCATGCCCGGTCTGGCAATTCTCTCGACGGTGCTCGCCTTCACCCTGCTGGGTGATGGTCTGCGCGACGCCCTCGACGTCAAGATGAAGGACGCATAAGGATGAAGAAGAACAAGAACTATGTGGACCTGAAGGACCAGCCGGTTCCCGAGGGCCAGCATCTGCTCGAGGTCGATGACCTTAAGATGTATTTCCACACCGAGGATGGCGTCGTTCGCGCTGTCGACGGTGTCTCCTACACGCTCGATCGCGGCGAGACCCTGGGTGTCGTCGGTGAGTCCGGCTCCGGTAAGTCCGTGACCGCCATGACCATCATGGGCCTTATCTCGATGCCTCCGGGAAAGATCGAGGGCGGCGACGTTCGCTATCGCGGCCGCTCCATCCTCGAAATGACCGAGGAAGAGATGCAGCATATTCGCGGCAACGATATCGCGATGATCTTCCAGGATCCTATGACCTCCTTGAACCCGGTCTATAAGATCGGCAAGCAGGTGGGTGAGGGCCTTCGTCTGCACCGTGGCTACTCCAAGCAGGAGGCGCTCAAGCGCGCTACCGAGCTTTTGGACCTCGTGGGTATCCCCGAGCCCGAGAAGCGCGTCAATGAGTATCCGCACCAGTTCTCTGGCGGTATGCGTCAGCGCGTCATGATTGCCATGGCTCTTGCCTGCGATCCCGATATTCTGATTGCCGACGAGCCCACGACGGCTCTGGACGTTACCATTCAGGCTCAGATTATCGAGCTCATGCAGGAAATGCAGGAGAAGAACGGCAACGCCATCATCATGATTACCCATGACCTGGGCGTCGTCGCCGACATGGCCGATAAGATCATGGTTATGTACGCCGGTCGTCCCGTCGAGTTCGGTACTGCTGAGGAAATCTTCTACGAGAGCCGCCACCCCTACACCTGGGGCCTTATCCGCTCCATCCCGGAGCAGGCCATCGAAGAGAAGAAGCCGCTTACGCCGATTCACGGCAACCCGCCTTCGCTCATGAACCTGCCCGAGGGCTGCGTGTTCTCGCCTCGTTGTCCCTATGCGACCGATAAGTGCCGCAAGCAGCGCCCCGAGCGCGTTGTCACCGAGTCTGGTCATTACTCTGCGTGCCACTACTCCGGTGACCCCGAGTTCCTCAAGAACGCTCCTGAGACGTCCCGTACGCGCAAGGATTCCAAGAAGGGAGGCGAGGCGTAATGGCAGATACCAACGAGCGTACTCCGCTGCTGAAGGTCGAGCACCTCTCTAAGGAGTTCCCCGCTGAGTCCGGCATGTTCGCCAAGCGTTTTTCCAAGCGCGTCGTCTCTGCCGTAAACGACATCTCTTTTGAGATTTATCCTGGCGAGACCTTTGGTCTGGTTGGTGAGTCTGGTTGCGGTAAGTCCACGACGGGCCGCACCATCATGCGCCTGACCAAGCCGACCGCCGGTAAGGTGTTCTTCCAGGGTAAAGATGTTGCCGAGATGAGCAAGCATGAGATCAAGGACATGCGTCGCGAGATGCAGTTTATCTTCCAGGATCCTTATGCTTCGCTGAATCCCCGTATGACCATCGGCGAGATCGTCTCCGAGCCCATGACCATTCACGGCGTGGGCACCAAGGAAGAGCGCATTGAGCGTGTCCGCGAGCTTCTCGACGTTGTAGGACTGAACCCCGAGCACATCAACCGCTATCCGCACGAGTTCTCCGGCGGTCAGCGTCAGCGTGTCGGCATTGCCCGCGCGTTCGCTCTGAAGCCCAAGCTGATCATCTGCGACGAGCCTGTCTCTGCACTTGACGTATCCATTCAGGCCCAGGTTCTGAACCTTCTTAAGGAACTCCAGGACAAGTTTGGTACGGCTTATCTCTTCATTGCTCACGACCTCTCTGTCGTACAGCACATCTCCGATCGCGTTGCCGTTATGTATCTGGGCAAGATGGTCGAGGTTTCGGACTGGAAGACGCTCTACAGTGAGCCGCACCATCCGTACACGCAGTCGCTGCTGTCTGCCGTGCCGGTGCCCGATCCGGATATCCAGAAGACCCGCAAGCGCATCATCCTCGCCGGCGATCCGCCGTCACCGCTGGATCCGCCGACCGGCTGCCGTTTCCACACGCGCTGCCCGATTGCGCAGGGTATCTGCTCCGAGAAGCTTCCCGAGTTTAAGGAAGTTGCCCCGGGCCACTGCTGCGCGTGCCACTTCGCGCAGCCGTTCCCGATCAAGGAATCGCACATCGACCTGTAGTCGGTTGTTTGTCCGGGCCCGTGCTGGACTTAGTTTTCAGAACGTCCTCGACCATGGAAA
>JAUMOL010000032.1 GCA_031295385.1 Collinsella sp. | reverse complement strand
GAAATTTTCCGACCTAATCATTGGCCTTGATTATCAACTTCATCCGAACACTTCCCACATTCATCCGTACATGTACGGATGAATGTGGGAAGTGTTCGGATGAAGTTGATAATCAAGGCCAATGATTAGGTCGGAAAATTTCTTAAAAAAGTTCTTGCCCTGAGCTGATTCGTCCGTATAATAAACTTCGTTGCTTGAGAGCACGCACCTATTCCTCGGTAGCTCAATGGTAGAGCACGCGGCTGTTAACCGCGCTGTTGTAGGTTCGAGTCCTACCCGGGGAGCCAGAATTTTCCAGCCCTTTCTGTTGGGCTTTAAATTCCTCGGTAGCTCAATGGTAGAGCACGCGGCTGTTAACCGCGCTGTTGTAGGTTCGAGTCCTACCCGGGGAGCCAGGTTGTAAAACCCGTCGCTTATGCGGCGGGTTTTTTCATGCCGCGATCGCCGTTCGCGAACGTTACCGTATCAACATTTCGTGTCGAGGATGTAATCCCGAGGCCCGCCACCTCAACATGGCGCGGTCGTTGTAGAATATTGCAATGATTGCTCCCACGACATGGTGCCGCGAGCACCAAGAAAAGGAGATTCTTGTGTCTGAGACCATTAACGGCAGCCTGAGCGTCTCGAACGACGTTATTGCCGATATTGCCGGTTATGCCGCGATGACGTGCTATGGCGTTGTCGGTATGGCTGAGCAGCTCCAGGGCGCCGAGAGCGTGCGCCTGCTTGCCGGTCAGCGCCTCCGCAAGGGCGTGCTTGTCTCCGCCGACGAGAACGGCCTTACGGTCGATCTTCACGTCGTGCTCGAGAACGGCGTCAACATGAAGTCCGTCTGCCACAATCTTTCGAGCTCCGTTGCCTTCACCCTGCAGGAGATCGCCCAGATCGATCCCGCCAGCCTTAAGATCGGCATCCATATCGACGCGCTCAAGAGCCGTCTGAACTAGCATCCGAAAACGGAGATTCAAATACCCATGATTGCAAAGACCATTCGCACCTGTTTTCCGATCGCTGCGGCTGCCGTTTCCGACAAGGCCGAGGAGATCAACAAGCTCAACGTCTTCCCCGTACCCGACGGCGACACCGGTACCAACATGTCGCTCACGCTCGCCTCGGTGACCAAGGAGCTTTCCGCCCTTCCCGCCGATGCCGACATGGAGGCCATCGCAGGCGCCATCACCCACGGCTCCCTTATGGGCGCCCGCGGTAACTCCGGCGTCATCACCTCGCAGATTCTGCGCGGCGTGGCCGAGGGCCTTGTCTCTGCCGATGAGCCCATTACGTCCGCCAACATTGCCTTCGCCTTCCGTCGCGCCGTCAAGGTCGCCTTCCAGGCTGTCCGCAAGCCCATCGAGGGCACGATCCTCACGGTCCTGCGCGATGTCTCGACCAAGGCCGATGAGTGCGAGAAGAAGAAGTTCTCGGCTGAGGATGCGCTCGATGCCATTGTCGTTGAGGCGTACCAGTCCGTCGCCCGCACGCCCGACCTGCTGCCCGTTCTGAAGGAGAACGGCGTGGTCGACTCCGGCGCCTTTGGCTTTGCCATCTTCCTGGAGAACTTTGTTGCCGCTGCGCTCGGCCGCAGCACCGTGGTCGAGGATTTCTCCGCCACGTTTGATTCCGCTGGCTCTGCCCGCGATGCCGCTCTTGGTCGCGTTGAGATCGAGGCCAACGACGATTGGGAGGGCTCGGAGTTCCGCTACTGCAACGAGTTCCTCTTTAAGGCCGATGCTCCCTTTGACGAGGACGAGTGCCTTAAGTTCCTGGGCTCCATGGGCGACTGTGAGCTGCTCGTGGGCGCCTACCCCGACTACAAGATCCATGTGCACTCCAACACCCCCAACCTGGTGCTCGAGCACATGCTGCAGCTTGGTCAGATCTACGAGGTCTTTATCCACAACATGGAGATGGAGGCCCACGACCGTACCGCCAAGATTCACGAGGACCAGGAAAAGGCCGCCGAGCCCGCCAAGGCGCTGGGCTTTGTCGCCGTTGCCGCTGGGTCCGGCGAGGCCGACATCCTCAAGTCCCTCGGCGTCGACGTGATCGTGTCGGGTGGTCAGACCATGAACCCCTCGACTGCAGACCTGCTGGGCGCCGTTGATCAGGTTAACGCGACCTCAGTCATCATTCTGCCCAACAACGGCAACATCCGCATGGCTGCCGAGGCTGCCGCTTCTGCCTGCACGGACAAGAAGGTCGCCGTCGTTCCCACCAAGACCGTTCCGCAGGCCTTCTCCGCGCTGTTTGCGGTCCTGCCCGATTCCGAGCTCGAGGACGCCGTCGCCGCCATGGTCGACGCCATCAGCGAGGTCCGCGATGGCGAGGTCACCCGCGCCGTGCGCGATTCCAGCGCCTCCGACGGCTCTCCGATTCACTCCGGTGACGTCATGGGTATCATCGCCGGCTCCATCGACGTGGTCGGCTCCGACGTGAAGCAGGTCACGCTCGACTGCATCAACCGCATGCAGGAGGAAGAGGAGGGCGACGCGCTGACGATTCTGGCCGGCGAGGAGCTGTCCGATGAGGCCTTCCAGGAGATCGTCGACGCTATCGAGGAGACTCAGCCCGATCTGGAGATTGACGCCCATCGTGGCGAGCAGCCGCTCTATCCCGTGATCTTCTCGATCGAGTAGGCAACTGCCCATGTCCGAGCTGTGCTCCGTGCCGCGCGTCTCGGAGCGCTTTGCCCAGAGCAATGCGCTCGACGAGGATATCGCGCGACTCAAATATGTTTCGGGTAAACGTGAGGAGGCCCTTCGCCGTCTGGGAATTCGGACGGTGGGGGACCTCCTTCTCCATATCCCTCATCGATACCTCGACTTTACCCGTTCGTGGTCCATCGAGATGGCGCCCATCGGCACCGTGTGCACCATCATCGCCACGGTCGACCGTATCGTCCAAAAGCAGCCGCGCCCGCGCATGCAGGTGACTGAGGTCTCACTTGTTGACGAGACGGGCGTGCTACAGGTCGCCTTTTTCCGCCAGCCCTGGATTGCCCAGCAGCTTAAGCAGGGCGACCGCTTGGCCGTGATGGGCAAGGTCGAGTTTGCCTACGGTTTTAAGCAGATGGCCTCGCCCCACTTTGAAAAGCTCGAGGACGGGCGCGCCGCAGGCACCATTCTGCCGGTCCATTACGTGAGCGATGGCGTGAGCCAGGCGTGGATGCGCCGCATCGTAAGCGGCGCGCTCGAGGTCGTCGGCAATCCGTTCGATCCGATTCCCGCGCCGCTGCGCGCAAAGCGGAAGCTCATGAGCAATGCCCGCGCGTTGCGTTCGATCCACTTTCCCTCGAGCATGGCTGAGCGCGACATCGCACGCCGGCGTCTTGCCTACGAGGAGTGCCTCTACCTGCAGCTGGCGCTGCGTCTGCGCAACGACGGCGGCCTGGTCGATGTGGTGCCCTATGCCCACACCGCGGGCGAGCATCTGGGCGCGCTTAAACAGGCCCTTCCGTTTTCGCTGAGCGACGAGCAGGAGGCCGCATTCCAAGACATCCTGCATGACATGTGCGATGGCGGGCGCGTGATGAACCGTCTGCTGCTGGGCGATGTCGGTACCGGTAAGACCGCCGTTGCCGCCTGCGCGCTGGCTGTGGCTGCCGATAGCGGCACGCAGGCCTGCGTTATGGCGCCCACGGGCGTGCTGGCGCGCCAATATGCCGATAAGACCGGCCCTCTGCTCTCGCAGGCCGGCATGTCCTGGGCGCTTCTGACGGGCGCCACGCCGGCCGCAGAGCGCGAGCGCATCCATGCCCAGCTGGAATCGGGCGAGCTTGACGTGCTCTTTGGCACCCATGCGGTGCTTTCGGATACCGTTGCGTTCAAGCATCTGTCGCTTGTTGTCATCGACGAGCAGCACCGCTTTGGCGTTGGCCAGCGCAACGCCCTACGCGCGAAGGGCCCCGGTGCCGATTTGCTCGTTATGACCGCAACGCCCATCCCGCGTACGCTGGCGCTTTCGGTCTACGGCGATCTGGATACGAGCATCATCCGCCATCGGCCCGTCCCTGGCGCTGGCGTGACGACACGCGTGCTCACCGAGTCGAGCCGCGACCTCGCCTATGGCGCCATCCGCGAAGCGCATGAAAAAGGTCAGCAGGCCTACGTGATTTGCCCGCTCGTGGAGCCGAGTGACTCGGCCGATGAGTTGGAGGACGTGCCCGGTATCGCCCGCGACGAGGGGGGCCGCGTGACGGTCCCCGTGCCGCTGCATGATACGGCGACCGAGCTCGACCGCCTGCGTCTGGCGTTGCCGGGTTTTGTCATCGAGCGCCTTCACGGCCGCATGCCGGCGGGGGAGAAGGATCGTGTGATCGACGCCTTCAAGCGTGGCGAGATCGACGTGCTCGTCTCGACTACGGTGGTCGAGGTGGGCGTCGACGTGCCTAACGCCACCGTCATGGTCATCGAGAACGGCGAGCGCTTTGGTTTGGCTGCCCTGCACCAGCTGCGCGGCCGCGTGGGCCGTGGCAGTGTGTCGGGCACGTGCCTGGTCATGACGCACTCTAAGGGCAACGGCGGCGCGTCGGCAGCACAAGATCGCCTGCAATCGCTCGAAAAAACCGCGGATGGCTTTACGCTCGCCCAGATGGACCTGCGTCTGCGTCACGAGGGCGAAATCCTGGGCTACCGTCAGCATGGCGGTGTGACCCTGCGCTTTGTCGACCTGGATGCCGACGAGGAACTAATCGAGTGGGCCCATTTGGACGCGGTCGAGCTCTTGCGGTATGCTTGCACCCTTGACTCCGTGGCGACGCGCCCCCTGCGCGATGCGGTCGCCATGCGATATCGACACATTTTTAAGGAGGTCAGCGGAGGATGAGAATCATCGGCGGCGAATGGCGCGGTCGTAAGATCGAGGAGCCCCGTGGTCGCGATGTCACCCGCCCCACGACCGATCGCGTGCGCGAGGCATGCGCATCTATGGTCATGTCGGCATTCGATTTCGATTTGGAAGAGGTTCGTGTGCTGGACGCCTTTGGCGGCTCTGGTGCCTTAGGGTTAGAGATGCTCTCTCGTGGGGCCCGCTCGCTCACGACGTTTGAGATCGATCGCAATGCCGCGCGGCTCATTACCAAGAATATCGAGTCGCTCTGCCGTGACCGTGCGCGTTGGCGCGTGGTCACGGGCGACATGCTGGCGAGTGCCTCGCGCGGTCGTGTACCGGGCGGCCCCTTTGATCTGGTCCTGCTCGACCCGCCCTATGCTTTTGGTGCCGAGCCGGTCGAGGAACTGCTGCAGAACCTGGCTCAGCAGGGTCTGCTTGCGCCTGGCGCTTATGCCCTGTTTGAGCATGCCTCCGCCGATGCGGGCGCGCATCCGGCAGGCTTTGAGACTGTACGTGAGAAGCGCTACGGCATTACCTCGGTCGACCTGCTTCGTTGGGTCGGCGATGACGACGGTGAGGACGATAGTGCCGTCACCGATGCCGATAACAACGATGCCACGACGTTTCAGGAGGACGCCCATGAATGACACCATTAACCGCGTCATCGTTCCGGGTACCTTCGATCCCATCACGTTTGGCCATATCGACGTCATCCGCCGCGCCCGCCGCATTTTTCCCAGTGTGATCGTGGCCGTTGCCGAGTCGCAGGGCAAAAACGGTGTGGGCACCACGTTTACGCTCGATGAACGCGTGGCGCTGGCCCGTGAGGCACTCGGTGATATCGATGGCGTCGAGGTCCTGCCCTTTACTGGCCTCTTGGTCGACTTCGCTCGTGATCAGGGGGCGGGGGCCGTGGTCAAGGGTCTGCGCGCCATGACTGACTTTGAGTACGAGCTGCAGCAGGCCGACCTCAACTACCGCTTGGATAACGAGCTGGAGTCCATCTTTGTCATGAGTGCGCCGCAGTACGGCTATATCTCGAGCTCGGTCGTTCGCCAGATCGCCTCGCTCGGCAGCGATGTATCGACGTTTGTCCCGTCCAACGTGGTCGAAGCGCTCAGACATCGCTTTTCGTGACGTTTTTTATTGCCTGGTGGCATGTGGTAAACTAGCACGATGATATGTTACCTATGAAAGGAGACCGGATGCCGGGCGAGAATTTTCCTGGCGATAGGATCGTCAGCTTGGTCGATGAGCTCGAAGGGCTGATCGAGGAAGCCAAGCCGCCTTTCGGCAAGAACGCTCAGTTCAAGGTCATCGACGCCGACGTGTTCTTCAACATCCTCGACGAGATCCGCATGAGCTATCCCGAGGAGTGGCAGAAGTCCCGCCGTATCCTTAAGGAGCGCGAGGAGCTTATGGCTTCCGCCGCCGCTCAGGCCGATTCCATCATCGCCGACGCTCAGCAGCAGGCCCTCACCATTGCCGGTGAGCAGGAGATCGTCCGTCTTGCGCAGCAGCAGGCCGACGACATCCGCGATCGTGCCCAGCAGTACGAGCGCGAGACGCGTTATGCTGCCGAGGACTACGCAGAGCAGGTCTTTACGCACCTGGAGGAGAACCTCAAGAGCCTGACCGGCACCGTTACCCGTTGCCGTCAGCAGCTCAACGAGGGTGCCGCCCAACAGAATGGTCAGTGGTAATGGCTGAGTTCCCGAGCGTTACCGTCGATCTTTCCGAGCAGCTCGAGTTTCCTGGAGATTCGTATCCGCTGACCGGTAAGGTCGATGTCGCCACCTACACGGTAGGCGAGAAGGAGTACCAGCTTCAGGACGGCATCGACTACGACGTTGTCTTTACCAATGCCGGTACCGGTGTCTTGCTCACGGGCATGGTCCGCGCGCACGCCACCGGCGAGTGCGACCGTTGCCTGGAACCTGCCTCGTTTGATATCGCCGGCGAGATCGAGGAGTTCTACCTCTTTGAGGAGCCCGAGGATCCCGAGGCCTACGAAGACGGCTACGAGCTCCTGGGCGAGGATCGCATCGTCGATCTGGGAGAGCCCATCAACGATGCGGTCGTCATGGACACGCCGTTCGTTGTCCTGTGCAAGCCCGATTGCCGCGGCCTTTGCCCCACTTGCGGTTGCAATCTCAACGTCGAGCAATGCGATTGCGCCGCCCAGGCAGAGGCAGAATGGGCCGCTGCCACGGAAAATCCATTTGCAGCATTGAAGAATCTCAAGCTTGATGAGTAAAACTGTGGTAGTATCGCTACTTGCGCGTAATCGCCACACTGGATAGTTCATAAGGAAGGTCACTATGCCCGTACCTAAACAAAAGCAGGGTCGTATCCGCACTCACACCCGTCGTTCCGCCAACATGAAGATCTCGGCTGCGGCTCAGTCCACGTGCCCCCGTTGCGGCGCTGTTAAGCTTCCGCACCACGTGTGCCCCAGCTGCGGTTTCTACAAGGACCGCGAGGTTATCGTTACCGAGTAACGGTATACTCTGGATGCGATGCCGTTCCAAATGGAACCACAATGGCCGGCTCAATGAGTCGGCCATTTTTGTATAAGGAGCATGTATATGAGTAACGTTCGCGTTTGTGTAGACGTTGTGGGCGGAGACGAGAAACCTCAGGTTGTTCTCGATGGTATCGAAGCTGCGCTTGCCGCCGATCCCGATATCGAGGTCTTGGCAGCTGGTCCCGCCGAAATCGTCAATCCCTTTGCAGCTTCCCATGCACGTGTTGAGGCCCTTGAGGCGCCTGACGTTATCGCCATGGATGACGATCCCATTCGCGCCGTGATGACCAAGCGTAAGTCGTCGATCGTGCTTTCTTGCCGCGCCATTAAGAAGGGCAACGCGGATGCGTTCTTCTCCGCAGGCTCCACCGGTGCCATGACCGCCGCCGCCACCGCCTATGTGACGCCGTTTAGGTATCAGGCCGAAGGCAAGAAGCAGCCGGTGCGCCCCTGTCTGACCAATGCGCTGCCCAATCGCGCCGGCGGTCTGACGGTGCTGTGCGACATGGGTGCCAACCCCGATGTGGAGGTCGATGACATGGTGCGTTTTGCCCAGATGGGTAGCGCCTATGCCCGCGTCGTCCTGGGCATCGAGCATCCTCGCGTGGGCCTGCTTGCCAATGGCACCGAGGATGAGAAGGGCTCCAACTTTACCAAGGCCTGTTTCCCTGCTATGAAGGCCGCCGTTCCCGGCTTTGTTGGTAACTGCGAGGGCACCGACCTCACCTCAGGTAACTTCGATGTCGTCGTTGCCGATGGCATGTCGGGTAATATCGCTCTCAAAGCTACCGAGGGCGCTGCCAAGTTTTTGCTGCAGGAACTCAAGGGCGCCTTTATGGCCTCGCTCGGCACCAAGATCGCCGCGCTGCTCATCAAAAAGCAGATGCGCGAGATTAAGGCCAAGCTCTCTGGCGACGCCAAGGGCGGCGCGATTCTTCTGGGCCTGCGCGGCGTGGTCCTGATCGGCCATGGCGCCACCTCGGTCGAGGCTGTCAAAAACGGTACGCTCGCGGCGGCCGAAGCCGTGCGCGCCGGGCTGGTCGAGAATGTCGCCAACTCTATGGACAGTATCGTTTTGTAAGAGCGAGTTAGAGCGCTGTTATGTGCTTCGCGGCGCACGTCGTGGGGTAGAATCAGAACCGTGTCTTGGTACCGCCCGGGCGGTACCATTCTTTTGGTATTCATGTACTATGAGAGGAAGCGCTATGGACCGCTCCGAAATCTTCGACAAGATCGCCGAGGTCGCTGCTGACGTTCTGGGCGTCGATGTTGCCGAAATTAGCGAGGAGACCACCTTTGACGACCTCGATGCCAACTCGCTCGAGCGCCTGCAGCTGGTTACGGCTATCGAGGACGAGTTCAACCTCGAGATCGATGACGAGACCCTGCTCTCGCTCAACTCTGTCGCCGACGCCGTCGACGCTATCGAAGCTGCCAAGGAGGCCTAAGTCTTGGCTTTATCCGAACGACTTACGCGCGCCCAGGAAATCCTGGGCCACGAGTTCAACAATAAGGTGCTGCTGCGCGCGGCCCTTACGCATCCCTCGGCAGTCGAGGGCCAGCCGGTTTCTGCCAGCTATGAGCGCCTTGAGTTCTTGGGCGATTCCATTTTGGGCGCTGTGGTCGCACGCTCCCTGTTTGAGTCCTATCCCGAGTTTGACGAGGGCAAGCTCACGCGCCTGAAGGTGTCGCTCGTCTCGGGCGCCACGCTATCCGAGGTTTCTCACGAGTTGGGCATCGACGACATCATTATCTTTGGTGCCTCCGAGACCGGTACCGGTGCGCGCGGCCTGCATTCGGCCCTCGAGAACGTCTATGAGTCGCTCGTGGGCGCGCTGTACCTGGATGCCGGCTGGGACGTTGCGGCGGAGTTCATTCACCGTACGCTTAAGCCGCATTTGGCTTCCGAGCGTGCCGAGCATCCTGCGAACCCCAAGTCGTTTTTGCAGGAGTGCGTGCAAGCCGACGGTCACGAGCCCCCGGCGTACAAGCTCGTTGGCTCCGAGGGCCCGGCGCATGCGCCCACCTTTACCGCTGTGGTTTTGATCGATGGTATTCGCCAGGGTCGCGGCTCCGGCTCCTCAAAGAAGGAAGCCGAGGGAGCTGCCGCGCTTGAAGCGCTCGACCGCATGGGTTACACCACCAACGGCGTGATTCTGAACAAGAAGCACGTGTAAGCGAGGAACCGTGTATCTCAAGTCCCTCACGCTCAAAGGGTTCAAGTCGTTTGCCGACCGCGCCCATATGACGTTTGAGCCGGGCCTGACCGTCATCGTCGGTCCCAACGGCTCGGGAAAATCGAACATCTCCGACTCCATCCTGTGGGTCCTGGGCGAGCAGAGCGCCAAGCAGCTGCGCGGCCAGGCCATGGAGGATGTCATCTTCTCGGGCTCGTCAGCGCGCAAGCCGGTGGGTGTCGCCGAGGTCACACTGGTGCTCGATAACTCGGACCATATGCTGCCCGTCGATTTTGACGAGGTCGCCATCACCCGTCGCATGTATCGCTCGGGCGAAAGCGAGTACCTCATCAACTCGAGTCCGTGCCGCCTGATGGACATTCAGGACATCCTGCACGATTCGGGCCTGGGCAAGGATACGCATTCCATCATCAGCCAGGGCAAGCTCGACGCCATTTTGCAGAGCCGCCCCGAGGAGCGCCGCGCCCTCATCGAGGAGGCCGCCGGCATCTCCAAGCACAAGCGCCGCAAGGAGCGTGCGCTCAAAAAGATTAAGTCGATGGACGAGCACCTGACGCGTGCCCGCGACATCAATAAGGAGATCGCCCGTCAGCTGCGGCCGCTAGAGCGTCAGGTCGATCGCGCGCGTAAGTACAAAGAGCTGTCTTCGCGCGCGAACGAGCTTACGCAGATGCTGGCTGTCGACGAGCTGCGTTTGCTGCAGTCGCAGTGGAACGACCTGGAGAGCCGCTCCAAGGAAGGTGCCGCCGAGCTGGAGCTTGCGCAGTACCGCATGGGCGAAAAGGAGCGCGAGCTCGAGAAGCTCCAGGTCATGCTCGAGGAAAAGGGCCTGTTTGTGGGCGATCTGGGCGAGCAGCGCCGCCATATGCAAGATGTGGTCGGCCGCATTAACTCCGACATGCGCCTGCTCGAGGAAAAGGGCCACAACATGGTGTCGCGCCTGTCTGACATGCGCGGGCAGATTTCGAGCTCCGAGCATCAGCGTCGTCGCGTGGTCGAGGAGCTCGAGGACGCGCGTGCGCAGCTTGAGGAAGTGACCGGCGCGCACATGCAGGCCCAGGAGGACGTTGACGCCGCTGGTCCTGCCGCCGCAGAGCTCCACGAGCGGCGCGTGGCGCTCGACAATCAGATTTCGCAGCTTACGCGTGAGCAACGCGATGTGCAGCGCGTGGGCGACAACGCCGCGCTCGAGCTCGCCAAGGTGAAGGACTCGCTGAGCAATGCCGAGGTCGAGGACAACATGTATGCCTCGCGCCTGGAGCAGATTGACGAGCAGCTCGAGGAGGTCACGGCCTCGCTCGAGAGCCGTCGCAACCGCGCAGAGGAGCTTGAGGGTGCTCTTGAGGAAGCGCGCCAGGCCCAGGCCGATGCGCGTGAGGCCACCGAGGTCGCCCGTGCAGCCCTGAAGGACTTGCGTAATCGTGAGAGTGAGGCGCGCAACAAGCTGTCCGAGGTGCGCTCGGAGCTTGCCAGCCAAAAGAAACTCGATGCCCGCATGGCCGACAGCTCGCCGCTCGTGAGCCGTCTGGTGGGTGCGCTGGGCGACGATGTCTTGGGTCGTCTGGGCGACGTGCTGGAGGCCCCGCGCGAACTTGAGGGCCTGGTTGAGCAATTGCTCGCCGGCGATATCGATGCGCTGCTGTTTGATGACGCCGCCACGCTTGAGCGTGCCGGTCGTGCGGCTCTGGACCAAAAGAAGGCCTCGGGTGAGGCGCTGCTGGTGGCGCGCGGCGTGAGTGGCTCTGCTGCCGCCGAGGGCGCTGCCGGTACCCGTCTGGTTGATCGTCTGTCCGTGCGCGCAGGCTACGGACCCGTCGTCGAGGCGCTGCTCGGCGGCTATTACGTAGTGGACGATCTTTCTGCCGCGCTGTCGGCGCCGGTCGTTGACGGCGTGACTTACGTGACCTCCGATGGCGCCCGCGTCGCCTGCGGCGGCCTGGTGCGTGTGGGGCTTGATGCCGGCGAGGCTTCGGGTGCTCTGGAGCGCAAGCGTCGCATTCGCGAGCTGGAGGGCCTGGAGCCCGATCTATCTGCCGTGTTTGAGCATGTGTCGGATCAGGTCGTCGAGGCCAATGCGGCCGTCGAGGAGGCGCGTGCCGCCGAGGGCGATGCCGCCGGCGAGATCGCCCGTCTTGAGGGCGAGCGCCGCTCGCTGCTTTCCGAGATCGGCCGCTTGGAGCAAAGTGCCAACAATGCCGAGGTCGAACGCGTGCGCATCTCCAAGCGCCGTGAGCAGGCCGCCGAGGCCGTTCGCGCTGCGCGTCCGCGCGTTGACGAGCTCACCCGTTCGCGCGACGAGGCCCGTGCGCAGGCAAGCGACCTGGGTCTCCAGATTGCCGAAGCCAACGACGAGCTCGATCGCGTGCGCCGTGACGATTCCGAGGCAGCCGGCAAGCTCGCCGATGCCAAGGTGCGCCTGGCTCAGACGAGCGAGCGCCTGCGTTCGCTGAAGGGCCGTGTGCCCGACCTGGAGCATCGCCTGGAGGGCATCGATCGTCGTATCCGCGGAACACACCAGGCTTCGCGCTCGCTCGAGCTGCTGCGCCTGCGCGTTGATCCCATGCACGAGCGTTATTCGGCCCTGCTGGAGCGCGCGTCGGATTGGGCAGCGCGCCTGCGTGACCAGGCCTCTCTGGAGGAGGCGGACTCCGCTTCGCTCAAGAAGACCATCGAGGATGCCAAGGCAGAGGTTGCCCGCGCTAAGGAGCGAGTCGATACCGCCTCCGCCACGCAAAACGAGTTCAAGGTCGCGCGTGGCAAGCTCGAGGTGCAGGTAGAGGCCGCCATTAAGGCCATTACCGCCGATGGCACCACGGTACTCGAGGAAGCGCTCATGCTTCCGGCGCCCACGGACCGCGATGCCGCTGAGCGCGAACTCAACCAGCTTGTGCGCCAGATCAACAACCTTGGTCCTGTTAACCAAGTTGCCATGGAGGAGTACGAGCTGCTCAAGCGCCGCGCCGACTACATCGAGGAGCAGCTGGCCGATCTGGAAAGCGCGCGCAAGGCGCTCACCAAGATCACCGTGGCCATCGACCGTAAGATGCGCAAGGCGTTCCTGGTGACGTTTGAGAAGGTCGATGCGAACTTCCGCGAGATCTTCGCCATGCTCTTCCCGGGCGGTCAGGCTCATCTGGAGATGACCGATCCCGAGCATCCTGCCGAGACGGGTATCGAGGTCGTGGCGCAGCCGCGCGGCAAGCGCATCACCAAGATGATGCTTATGTCGGGCGGCGAGAAGAGTCTGACGGCGCTCGCCCTGCTCTTTGCCGTGTACCGCACGCGCACGGTGCCGTTCTATGTGCTGGACGAGGTCGAGGCGGCGCTTGATGACGCCAACCTGTCCAAGCTCATTGGCGCGCTCGATGTGCTGCGTTCCGATACGCAGCTCTTGGTCATTTCGCATCAGCGCCGTACTATGGAGGACGCTGACGTCCTCTATGGCGTCTCGATGCAAGCCGACGGCGTCAGTCGCGTCGTCTCGCAAAAACTCGATCGCGAAACCGGAAAGGTCGTGAATGCATAATGGGATTCTTCGATGCTCTCTCGCGTGGACTTGAGCGCAGCCGCGAGGCCCTCAACGAGGTCTTTTATTTTGGCGGCGAGGTCGACGAGGATTTTTGGGAGGACCTAGAGGACACTCTCGTCATGGGTGACATGGGTGCCGAGGTCGCGATCAAGGTGTCCGATGACCTGCGCGATGCCGCGGCCAAGAAGAACCTCAAGACCGCCCCGCAACTCCGTCGCGCCCTGGCCGAGCAGCTCGAGCAGCATTTTGTTCCCGTTGAGCGCGATCCGTTCGCCGACACGCCGAGCTGCGTGCTGTTTGTGGGCATTAACGGTGCCGGCAAGACCACGACGGTCGGCAAGATCGCGAGTGCCATGGCTGCCCGCGGCAAGAACGTCGTGATCGGCTCGGCCGATACCTTTCGCGCCGCCGCCATCGAGCAGCTCGATGTGTGGGGCCAGCGCGCCGGCGTTCCCGTCATCAAGCGCGACCGCGGCTCCGACCCGGCAAGCGTTTGCTATGACGTGCTCGACGAGGCCGATAAGCGCGGCAGCGACCTGGTGCTTATCGATACCGCCGGCCGCCTGCACACGAGCCCCGAGCTCATGCGCGAGCTTGCCAAGGTGGTCAATGTGACCCGTAAGCGCGCCGCCAATATGGCCGCCGGTCCCATGCCGGTCTCGGTCGTGCTTGTGATCGATGCCGCCACTGGCCAAAACGGTCTGAACCAGGCGCTCGAGTTTAACGAGGCGCTTGGCCTGGACGGTATTATCATGACAAAGCTCGACGGTACGGCTAAGGGCGGTATCGCCATGGCCGTGGCCGAGAAGCTCAAGCTTCCCATCCTGCGCATCGGCGTGGGCGAGCATGTCGATGACCTGCAGGAGTTTAATGCCAAAGATTTCTGCCGCGCCCTGGTGGGCGAGTCCAACTAAGGAGTGACTAGTGTTTGATTCTCTGAGCGATCGCCTCAACGACACATTTGACCGCCTGCGCGGCAAGGGTAAGCTGACCGAGGCCGATATCACCTCTGCCATGCGTGACATTCGCATGGCGTTGCTCGAGGCCGACGTCAACTTTAAGGTCGTCAAGGAGTTTGTCGCCAAGACCAAGGAGCGCTGCATGACCGCCGAGGTCATGGAGTCGCTGTCGCCGGCGCAAAACGTCGTCAAGATCGTGCTCGACGAGCTCACCGAGATGCTCGGTTCCACCGAGAGCAAGCTCGTCTTTAGTAACCGCATCCCCAATGTCATCATGCTCGTGGGCCTGCAGGGCTCCGGTAAGACTACGGCAGCTGTAAAGCTGGCTTATCTGCTCAAGAAGCAGGGTCGCTCACCGCTACTCGCCGCGTGCGACGTCTATCGTCCCGCCGCTGCCGACCAGCTGGCCACGCTTGGCGGAGAGATCGGCGTTCCGGTCTTCCGCGGTGACGGCGAGCACCCGGTCGATATCGCCAAGGGCGCCATCCAGGAGGCCGTCGACCACCTGCGCGACGTGGTCATCGTCGATACCGCCGGTCGTCTTCAGATCGACGAGCAGATGATGCAGGAGGCCGTGGACATCAAGAAGGCCGTCAAGCCCGATCAGGTGCTGATGGTCGTCGATGCCATGACCGGCCAGGATATCGTCAACGTTGTCTCGACCTTCGCCGAGCGCACCGATTTTGACGGCGTGATCATCTCCAAGCTCGACGGCGACGCCCGTGGCGGTGGCGCGCTTTCCGTGCGCCAGGTGACCGGCAAGCCCATCAAGTTCGTGAGCATGGGCGAAAAGCCCGATTCGCTGGAGCCGTTCTATCCCGACCGAATGGCCAAGCGAATCTTGGGCATGGGCGATGTTGTCGGCATCATCGAGAAGGCCCAGGAGGCGGCCGACGCCGAGCAGCTCGAGGCTGCCGAGCGTATGCTGCGCGAGGGCTTTACCATGAACGACATGCTCGACCAGATGAAGGCTGTCAAGAAGATGGGCGGCATGAAGGGCATCCTGGGTATGCTCCCCGGCGGCCAGCGCGCGCTCAACCAGATGGGCGGCAACCTGGACGAGGGCATCTTCGACAAGAACGAGGCCATCATCATGTCGATGACCAAGGAGGAGCGCCTGCGTCCCTCCATCATCAACGGCCAGCGCCGCGCCCGTATCGCCAAGGGCGCCGGCGTGACTCCCACCGAGGTCAATAGCCTTATGAAGCAGTGGGGCGAGATGAACAAGATGATGGGCCGCATGCGCTCGATGGCCAATCAGGCACAGGCCGGCGGCAAGAAGGGCAAGAAGGGTAAGAAGGGCAAGAAGATGCGCATGCCCAATATCCCTGGCCTGGACGCTATGGGTCTGGGCGGCATGGGCGGCCTGGGTACGGGCGGTCCCAAGTCCGATATGGACCTGCTGCGCCAGATGGAAGCGCAGATGCGTAATAAGAAATAGTGCTGTAATTCCAGCTTGATATGGCAAAGGCCACTCGGTAGCTACCGGGTGGCCTTTATTGTTGGCTTTGATTGTTGGGTTGCGTTCGGTGTCGCGCCCCAAGTTCACGGTGCCGTGCCGTTAGTGGCAGCCGCAGCCCTCGTGGCCCTCGTGCTCGTGATGGCCGTGGCAACCACAGGATTCGCCGTGCTCATAGGCGGTCTCGTGGTCATGGCCGTGGCAGCTGCACGTGGCCTCGCCGTTCTGTGCGAGCGTGCCGGAGATAAGTGCCTCGACGCAAGCGTCGCAGTTGCCTTGGGCACCTGCATATACCGTGATGCCGGCTTGAGCAAGCGCGTTGATAGCGCCACCGCCGATGCCGCCGCAGATGAGCGTGTCCACGCCGCCGTTGGCGAGTAGGCTCGCCAGGGCGCCGTGACCGGTGCCGCCGGTGCCCACGACCTGCTCGTTGAGCACCTTGCCGTCCTGAATGTCGTAGATCTTGAACTGCTCGCTGCGGCCAAAGTGCATAAAGATGTTGCCGTTGTCGTACGTGGTTGCCACCCTCATGGTGTCGACCTCCTTTGCTGGCCATGCGGCCGTTGTGGTGGTGATGGGGGAGTATGCGATATTGCCGCCCTCGATGACAACCGCCCGTCCATTGACCAGCGCGTTTGCCACCTTGCGATGTGCGCGGCTGCAGATTGCCGCCACGGTGGCACGGGCGATGCCCATTTGCTGGGCAACGGTCTGCTGATTGAGGCTTTCGAGGTCGCATAGGCGCAGGACTTCGAGCTCATCGACCGTCATCTCGATGGCGTCTCCGCTGGCAAGGCCGTCGGGGGTAAAGCCGCGGTATTCGGGGATGATCCCAACGCGGCGTAATTTTTCTCGTCTTCCTGCCATACACTCTCCAAATCTGACATATGTCAACAATAGAATAGCGAACGTGCGGATTTGCGCAAGGAATTTCTGGCATATGTCAGAAAATGAGGGCTTATGTTTGGGCTGTGGGGCCGCGTGCGCCTGGGCTACAATGAATCTCGCTTGTAGGCGACTGACAGGAGGGTCAATGAGCAAAGCTGATCAACAGTTTGTATCCATGTGCCGCGACATTCTGGACCATGGCACCACCACCGAGGGCCAAAAGGTCCGTCCGGTGTGGGAGGACGGCACCCCTGCCTATACCATTAAAAACTTTGGCGTTACGGCGCGCTACGACCTGCGCGAGGAGTTCCCTGCGCTCACCCTGCGCCGCACGGCGCTTAAGTCTGCGATGGACGAGATTTTGTGGATCTATCAAAAGAAGTCCAATAACGTCCATGACCTCAACAGCCATATTTGGGATGAGTGGGCCGACGAGACCGGCTCCATCGGCAAGGCCTACGGGTACCAGATTGGCCAGAAGAGCCATTATGCCGAGGGCGATTTCGACCAGATGGACCGAGTGCTGTACGATCTTAAGCACACACCGTACAGTCGCCGCATCATGACCAACACGTATGTGTTTAGCGACCTGTCCGAGATGCACCTGTATCCGTGCGCGTACAGCGTGACCTATAACGTCACGCAGCGCCCGCAGGACGACAAGCCGACGCTCAACATGATTCTCAACCAGCGCAGCCAGGACATTTTGGCCGCGAACAACTGGAATGTGTGCCAGTACGCCATCTTGCTGATGATGGTTGCGCAGTCGATCGATATGATTCCCGGCGAGCTGCTGCATGTGATCGCCGACGCCCATATCTACGACCGTCATGTCGATATTGTCCGCGAACTTATCGAGCGTCCGCAGTTTGCGGCACCCAAGGTAACGCTCAACCCCGATGTGCATGACTTCTATGCGTTTACGACCGATGACCTGATCGTCGAGGGCTATGAGCACGGCCCGCAGGTCAAGAACATTCCCATTGCGGTGTAGGTGGTGCTCATGACGTGTAAGCTATCTGCTATCGTTGCCGTGTGTGACGATTGGGGCATTGGGTGCGAGGGCGACATGGTGGTGTCCAATCGCGCCGACATGCGCCATTTTGTGGCCTGCACCAAGGGCTGCCCGGTCATCATGGGGCGCAAGACGCTGCTGAGTTTTCCCGGTGGGCGTCCACTCAAGAACCGTCGCAATATCGTGCTTACCCGCGACGAGGATTTTGCTGTCGAGGGCGTCGACGTGGTGCATAGCATCGACGAGGCGCTCGCCGCGGTTGCCGATGAGCCCGTTGCCTGGGTGATCGGTGGCGGCGAGGTGTATCGGCAGTTTTTGCCGTATTGCGCCGAGGCCGAGGTCACGCACAACCATTGCACTCATGCCGTGGACACGTACTTTCCCGATTTGGACGCCGATCCCGCGTGGGAGATTGCGTGGCGTGGCGGTGTTGCCACGATTGCCTCGGGCGAGGGCGACGAGGGTGTCGATTATGAGTTCGTGACGTATCGTCGCGTTGAGGCGTAAATCGCCTGGCGTGAACGGTATTATCGGGTTGATTGAATGTATGGGGCGGCGCTTAGCGTCGCCTCGTTTGGTATAGATGTGCTGTAAAGAAGGGTGCGGGCAGGCTGCTATGACTGATGCCGTTGAGGTTCTGCGAATTGATTCGCTCGAGGACGAGCGGCTCGATGCCTACGTGCGACTGACCGAGCGTGAACTGCGCTGCGTGCTAGAGCCGCAAAAGGGCATCTTTATCGCCGAGAGTGCCAAGGTTATCGAGCGCGCGGTTCGCGCCGGATATGAGCCGGTGAGCTTTCTTTTGGGCGAACGCTGGCTCGACCAGATGATGCCGCTGTTTGAGCGCCTGGTTGTGCGCGAGGGCGCAGGTCCGGTTCCTGTGTTCGTGGCTTCCATGGAACTCATGGAGCAGCTGACGGGCTTTAACGTGACGCGCGGTGCGCTCGCGGCGTTTCGTCGCCCGCGGCAGATTCCGGTTGATGAGTTCTTGGGTGGCGTCGTTGAGGCGGCGGGGGAGCGCCCGGTGCGCGTGTGCGTGCTCGAGGGTATTGTCGACCACACGAACGTGGGTGCGATTTTCCGCTCGGCCGCCGCGCTCAATGTCGACGGTATTTTGGTCAGTCCGACGTGCTGCGACCCGCTGTACCGTCGCTCGGCCCGCGTGAGCATGGGCACGGTGTTTCAGGTGCCGTGGACGCGTATTGGCAGCGAGGCTCGTGTGTGGCCGCACGATGGCCTGGCGGCACTGCACGAAGCCGGTTTTTCGTGCGCTGCGATGGCACTGACGGACGACTCCGTTTCGCTGGACGATCCTGCGCTGCAGGAGGTTGATCGCCTGGCGATCTTTATGGGCACCGAGGGTGCCGGCCTGGGCGCCAAGACTATCGCGGGCTGCGACCGAGCCGTGCGTATTCCGATGGCGCACGGGGTCGATTCGCTCAACGTGGCCGCGGCGAGTGCCGTCGCCTTTTGGCAGCTGTGCCCGCACGTGAGCAACGAGTATCACTACCAGCCGGGGCTGTATCACTAGGCAGATAGTTTGCACCGGGCTCTGACTCGGGGTGTTTCGGTCGACGTCGGTCGGTGCTAAGCTGCTATTAGCTTAGGTCTTTAATTACTGTTTTGTCGGTTGACGTACGCTTTTGGGGAGGGCGTGTGGCTAAGAAATCTACGGCTATCGATGTAACGCAGGGTGTTATTTGGCAGCAGCTGCTTTCGCTGTGCGTTCCCATCTTTTTTAGTTCGTTTTTTCAGCAGGCCTACACGCTTATCGGTACCTATATCGTCGGTCAGTTTGGCGGCAAGCTCGCGCTAGGTGGCATTCAAGCTATGATGGTGCTCACCGAGCTCTGCATTGGCTTTTGCGTTGGCGTCGGGGCCGGCTGCGCGGTCATTACCGGTCAGTATTTTGGTCAGCACGATGATGAGCGACTGAGTCGTTCGGTCCATACAGCCATGACGCTCGCGCTGGTGGGCGGTATCGTTTTCTCGATTCTTGGCATAGTGTTCGTTGAGCCCATGCTGGTGCTTATGAACACGCCGCATGAACTATTGGCCGAGGGCGTGGCCTATGCTCGCTGTTATTTTGCCGCGATGGTTGCGGCACTGCTGCTTAATATGGGAACCGCACTGCTGCGTGCCGTGGGCGACACGCGCGGCCCCGCTGTGATCATTGCCTCTGGCTGCCTGGTTAACGTGGTGCTGGATATCATCTTTGTCGCTGTGTTGCATATGGAGGCGCTGGGCTGCGGCATCGCAGTGGCGCTGACCATTTGCTCCAATGCAACGATGATCGTGTTGCGCATGATGCGCGCTCCGGGCGCATGGCGTCTTTCGCTGTCTAAGCTCGGCATCGATCGCGGTATTTGCAAGAGTATGATCTCGTGTGGTCTGCCGCTTGGCTTTCAGTCTGCTGCGTATTCGATTTCCAACGTTTTGATTCAGGTGTCGGTCAACTCGTTTGGCGCCGATGTCACCACGGCTTGGGGTCTTTCGGGCCGCCTGGATGGCATTGTCTGGATGGTTACCGAGGCGCTTGGCGTGTCGATCACCACGTTCTCGGCACAGAACTTTGGCGCGCGCAACTACGAGCGCATGCGAAAGGGCTACCATACGTCGCTTGTGCTGTCGTTTATGCTCATTGGTGGCCTGTCTGCCGTGCTGCTGGTGTTCTCGGGTCCGTTGTCGCGCCTGTTTGTCGACGATGCTTCGATTTCGGCGTACACCACGACGATTCTTCATTTTATCGCGCCGTTCTACGCGATCTTCTCGATTATCGAAAACGCGTCGGGCTCCATTCGCGGTGCCGGCGTGAGCTTGCAGCCTATGATGCTCACCATCTTTGGCACCGTTGTCTTGAGGGTGATCTGGGTGTTTGCGATTATGCCGTTCGATCCATCGCTTGAGCACCTGCTACTGGTCTACCCCGTAACCTGGCTCATCACGGCCACGCTGTTCACCATCTACCACCACAGCGGCAACTGGCTAGGCCGCGCCACCGCCTAATGATCCCTTGGCGCGGAGGAGAACGGATCATTGCTCTCCGTCGTGATGTCGATGATCCGTTTTCCTCTGCCCCCTTCGGATCAATTAGTATTCGATGCCTTGGCGGGCTAGGAGGCCTTCGTCGAAGTAGTGTTTGATGGGACGCATTTCGGTGACTAGGTCCGCGAGATCGGCCAGTGGCAGCAGTCCGCGGCCGGTGAGCACGAGCTCCGTGGTGGCGGGCTTTATCGCAATCAGTTCCTCGACATCCTCTCGCGCCCCAGCGCAGCCGTCGTCTTGCCCTTGCCGTCGCCCGTATAGATTTGAACCTTGCCGACTTCCAGTGATGCCATCTCTGTCTTTTCGTGCCCGGCGTCGGTTTATCGCCGTCCGGGTTGGGTATTCTAGAAACCATTATCAACCCCAGTAGATGGAGTTCAAGCAGATGGAGATGGATGACAACAAGCGTAGACGGAATATGATCCTCTACGTGCTCATCGCCTTCGTCGTCTACCTCGTGCTCTCGACCGTTCTGTTCCCCAACATCGGTCACACGCAGCAGATTACGGAGACCGATTACTCGACGTTTGTGAAAGCGCTCGACAAGAAGAGCGTCGAAAAGGTCGAGTACAACACCGACGACTATACGATTTATTACACCAAGAAGGGCGAGGACGAGAACATCGCCTATAAGACGACCGGTGTGCCGAATGATGCGGGCTTTACCGATCGCGTGCTTGAGTCTGGCGCTTCGCTGGAGTCGGTCGTTCCCGATAAAAACTCGGGTTTGATGACCTACTACCTGCTCACGCTCATCCTTCCCATGGCGATTTTCTTCCTCATCGGTTGGTGGCTCAACCGCCGCATGAAGAAGGCTATGGGCGATGACGGCCCGTCGATGAACTTTGGCGGCGGCGGTTTTGGCGGCGGCGGACTGGGTAAGTCCGGCGCGCGCGTGATCGCCTCCAAGGACGTGGGCGTGACCTTTAAGGATGTCGCCGGCCAGGAAGAGGCCAAGGAGTCCCTCAAGGAGGTCGTTGACTTTCTGGAGAAGCCGCAGCGCTACGAGGAGATCGGCGCCAAGCTGCCGCGTGGTGCTCTGCTTGTTGGCCCTCCGGGTACTGGTAAAACCCTGCTTGCCAAGGCTGTGGCCGGCGAGGCGGGCGTGCCGTTCTTTAGTATTTCTGGTTCTGAGTTTGTTGAGATGTTCGTCGGCCGCGGTGCCGCTAAAGTTCGCGACCTGTTTAAGCAGGCCAAGGAAAAGGCCCCGTGCATCGTCTTTATCGATGAGATTGATACCATCGGCAAGAAGCGCGATGGCGGCGGCTTTAGCGGCAACGACGAGCGCGAGCAGACGCTCAACCAGCTGCTGACCGAGATGGACGGTTTCGATAACCACAAGGGTATCGTCGTCCTCGCTGCCACCAACCGTCCCGACAGCCTCGATCCCGCTCTGCTGCGCCCCGGTCGTTTTGATCGCCGCATCCCCGTTGAGCTGCCCGACCTGACCGGCCGTAAGAACATTCTTGAGCTGCATGCCAAGAGCGTGAAGACACAACCGCCGATCGACCTGACCGCGATTGCCCGCGCCACGCCCGGTGCCTCGGGCGCCGACCTGGCCAACATCATCAACGAGGGCGCGCTGCGTGCCGTCCGCGAGGGTCGCAAGCGCGCCACGCAGGACGATTTTGAGGAGTCGGTGGAGGTCGTCATCGCCGGCCAACAGCGTAAGTCCACGGTGCTGTCCGACCACGAGAAGCAGGTCGTTTCTTACCACGAGATCGGTCATGCCATCGTTGCCGCTCGCCAGAAGGGCTCTGCGCCGGTCACCAAGATCACCATCGTGCCGCGCACGAGCGGTGCTCTGGGCTACACCATGCAGGTCGAGGAGGATGAGCGCTTCCTGACCACACGTCAGGAGGTCCTGGACAAGCTCGCCGTCTATTGCGGTGGCCGTGCAGCCGAGGAGCTCATCTTTGGTGAGATGACGACCGGCGCCGCCAACGATATCGAGCAGGCCACCAAGCTCGCCCGTAACATGGTGACGCGCTTTGGTATGTCCGACGAGTTTGGCATGATGGCGCTCGGTACCGTTCAGAATGCGTACCTTAACCAGGACACGTCGCTCACCTGCGCCCCCGGTACGGCCGAGCGTGTGGACGCAATTGTCGCCAAGTTGATTGAGGATGCGCACGACCGCGCCCTGCAGATCCTGAAGGAGAACAAGTTCAAGCTCCACGAGCTGGCTCGTTATCTGTACAAGAAGGAGACGATCACGGGTGAGGAGTTTATGAACCTCCTCACGCGCGAAAACCCGCTGATGCCCAAGCAACAGTAAAGCCGCGGCCGAGCCAGTAGACGCCGACGCCCCATTTGAGTAGCTTTCTCAAATGGGGCGTTTTGCTTGAGAGGGATGGAAATGAAGATCGTGGTGAGCGCCTGCTTGATGGGCGAGAGCTGCAAGTATAACGGACTCGACAACTACCATCGCGAGTTGGTCGAGGCCTGCGAGCGTACAGGGACCGAGGTCCTCTTGGTGTGCCCTGAGGTCTTTGGGGGCCTGCCCACGCCGCGCAAGCCGTCCGAGATTGTGAACGGAGAGGTTCGTACCTGCGAGGGCATATCGGTCGATCGCGAATTTCGCCTGGGTGCCCAACGAGCGCTCGATATGTGCGAGCAGGCGGGCGGGCCGGAAGAGGTCGCCGCGTGCATCCTGCAGGACCGTAGTCCCTCGTGCGGCGCGGGTCGCATCTACGACGGAACATTCAGCGGCACCCTTACGGCGGGCAACGGCGTCTTCGTTGATTTACTGCTCCGCCACGGTTATCGCGTGATCCCGGCTAGCGAGTTCGACCCCAGCATGCTGGAGCAATAAAAAACCACCACAAAGGTGCTGCTCCCTTGTGGTGGTTTTGGGTTAGAACTAGAGGGTGTGGCCGTAGGCGTTTGCGGCCTTGATGGCGGCGGCGAACTTTTCGTCGGTGAAGGGCTCGGGGTTGCCCTGCTTCCACTCGTTGGTGGCGTGCGCGTACTCGCACAGGGCCGGGATATCGGACTCGGAAAGCCCGACCTGCTCAAGCGTCACGGGCAGGCCCATCTGCTTGTTAAAGGCCGCGTAGCGCTCAAGGTTCTCGGTATCGCCCGTATAGGCGAACAGCACGAGCACGCCCAGGCTCACGACTTCGCCGTGCAGGTAGGTGCCCTCGCGCGGAATGCTGCATGTGGCGTTGTAGAATGCGTGCGCCACGCTCGAGTTGTAGTAGTAATCGTTCTGGTTCGTCAGGTTCGAGACATAGCCCGTATTGACCACGATATCGAGTGCGATTTGCTTGACGGCCTCGCTCGACAGGTCCTGGCGCACGTCCTCAAGACCCTGGACGCCATAGGTAAACAGCGGCTCGGAGCAGGTGTGGGCAAGCGCCAGGCCAAGACCGGCGGTGTGCTCCAAATTACCGGCGCTCGTTGCGTACTCGACCTCGGGCTGCTTGGACAGGGCATCGCCCACGCCGGCCCAGAAGTACTCCGCCGGAGCCTCGGCGATGATCTTGGGGTTGATGAAGATGTGCGCCGGTCGGTTGGGGTACGAATAGCCCTCGAGCGAGCCGTCGTCGTTGTACACGACGGCAATGGCGGTCGCGGCGGAGCAGTTGGAACAGATCGTCGGGACAGTGAAGACGATCTTCTTGAGCTCGATGGCCGCCGTCTTGACGGTGTCGAGCGCCTTGCCGCCGCCGCAGGCGATAAGAACATCAGCCTCCTGGCAGGCAGGGGAGTTCACGACCTTGGCGATATTGGCACGCGTACTGTTGGTGCCATAGACGCGCGTCTCCAGGACCTCGACATCGGTACCTTCAAGTGCCGCCTCGATTCCCGGCAGCGCCGCAGCCAGGGCTCGCTTGCCGCCAATGATGGCGACTTTCTTCGCGCCGTACTCCGCCAGTGCAGTTGGCAGCTCGGTAAAGCAATCCTCGCCAACGGTGTAGTCGCTCATTCCAATCGTGCGCATAGCAACCTTCTTTCGTTCGATAAAGTGCTTTCAGGTATTTTGCTCCTAGAGAAGGGCTGTAATAGCGAGAAATTTCGAACGTATAAAACCAGTGTTGAGGGTTTTTCGCCGACGCGGAACGTGCTAGCATACACCGCATAAGCGTTGATGGGGACGAGTAGTCGGCCGTCCGAATGCTACAGAGAGCGGGAAGCGCTGAGAACCCGTGCATGCGACCGATGAAAATCACCCCGGAGCTGCGGTCCCAACGGACGTGCCGCGCAGACACGTCTTAGTAGATATCGCCGAGATGGTCGTCGATACAGGCCAGCCGAGTAACGGATGCGAGCGCGCGAATACGCGGGCGAGGGCATCTAAGCTGGGTGGTTAAACGAAGAGCTTTTGCGGGCGTACAGCTCGTTTTGTGGCGCTTCGTCCCAGCTTGTAGGGACGGGCGCTTTTTTGGTGCCCAACGGGCGTGCGCGCCCACGACATGAAAGGGGTACCGTGGCAAACGAGTACAAGCAGACGATGAATCTGCCCAAGACCGGTTTTCCCATGCGTGCCGGTCTTTCTAAGTCCGAGCCCAAGCGACTCAAGGACTGGCAGGACAACAAGGTCTACGAGCAGGTTCTGAAGAAGAACGAGGGTCACAAGAAGTTCGTGCTGCACGACGGCCCTCCGTACGCCAACGGCCCGATCCACATCGGCCACGCCATGAACAAGATCTCCAAGGACATGATCAACCGTTACTGGATGATGCAGGGCTATGAGGTTCCCTATGTCCCCGGTTGGGACTGCCATGGCCAGCCGATCGAGCATAAGGTCGAGGAGAAGCTCGGCACCGAGAAGTTCAACCAGACCTCCACGGCTAAGATCCGCGAGCTTTGCAACAAGTTCGCTGTCGAGAACATCGAGCTGCAGAAGGCCGGCTTCCGTCGCCTGGGCGTGCTCGGAGATTGGGACAACCCGTATCTGACGCTCTATCACCAGCATGACGCCGCCGACATCGAGGTTTTCAAGGCCATGTTCGACAAGGGCATGATCTATCGCGGTCACAAGCCCGTCCACTGGTGCAAGCACTGCCATACCGCACTTGCTGAGGCCGAGATTGAGTACTCCGACGAGACGAGCCCGTCCATCTTCGTGCGCTTTGAGATGACCTCCAAGCCCGCCGGCCTCGAGAACTTCGACGGCCCGGTTGACTTTATCATCTGGACGACCACGCCGTGGACCATCCCCTCCGACCAGGCAGTTTCTCTCAAGCCCGGTGCCGCCTACGTCGCCGTTGAGCACGACGGCCGCGCCGAGGTCATGCTCGAGGACCTGGCTCCCAAGTGCTGCGAGGAGTTTGGCTGGGAGTACACCCCGGTTGAGGTCGACGGCAAGCCCTATGTGGTTCCCGCCGAGACCTTCCATCACATTCACTATAAGCAGCCGATCTTTGACGGTGTTGAGGGCGTGGCACTGTTGGCCGATTACGTCGGTGTCGATGACGGTACCGGTATCGTCCACAACTCGCCCGGTCACGGCGTCGACGACTACTTTGCTTGCCTCAAGGAGGGCATTAGCGACATCTGCATGCCGGTCGATGACGACGGCAAGTTCTACACCGGCGAGGAGTTTGGCACCGGTGGCCCCTTCAGCGGTATGGATACCGATGAGGCCAACCCGCACATCATCGAGTTCCTGCGCGAGCGCGGCACCCTGGTCCTCGAGAAGAAGATCACGCACAGCTATCCGCACTGCTGGCGCTGCAAGCACCCGGTGCTCTTCCGTGCTACCGACCAGTGGTTTGTCTCTATGGACAAGACCGGTTTGCGTGAGCAGGCTGGCAAGGAGGTTCGCGAGAACGTCAAGTGGTATCCGGCTCACGCCGCCAACCGCATTGGCGCCATGGTCGAGCAGCGTCCCGACTGGTGCATCAGCCGTCAGCGCAACTGGGGCGTGCCTATCCCCAGCTACACCTGCGCCGACTGTGGCGAGAAGGTCATGAACGACGCCACGCTCGACGCCGTCATCAAGCTCTTCCACGAGAAGGGCTCCGACGCCTGGTTTACCGACGCTCCCGAGAGCTACCTGGGCGAGGCCTGCGTCTGCCCCAAGTGCGGCGGCCATCACCTCAAGGCCGATAAGGACATCCTCGACGTGTGGTGGGACTCCGGCGTGTCTTGGAAGGCCGTTTGCGAGTACCGTCCCGAGCTGGAGTACCCGGCGGACGTGTATCTCGAGGGCTCCGACCAGCACCGCGGTTGGTTCCAGAGCTCGCTGCTCACCTCGGTGGGTGCCAACGGCCATGCTCCGTACAAGGCGGTCGTCTCGCAGGGCTTCACACTCGATGGCCAGGGCCGCAAGATGTCCAAGTCGCTCGGCAATGTCATCGACCCCAATAAGGTCTGCGACGAGATGGGCGCTGACATCATCCGTCTGTGGGTTGCCTCCGTCGACACCAGCTCTGACGTCTCCATCGACCACGAGATTCTCGCTCGTACGTCCGATGCCTATCGCCGTTTCCGCAACACGCTGCGCTTCTTGCTCTCCGAGCTCGAAGGTCAGTTTGAGCCCGAGACCGACGGCGTTGCCTTTGCTGACTTGCTGCCGCTCGACAAGCTCATGGTTGCCCGTCTGACCCAGGTCCAGGCCGAGGTCGACGACGCCTACGCCAGCTATGAGTTCCCGCGCGCCTACCGTGCGCTTTACGACTTCGTGGTTACCGAGCTTTCCAACGTGTATCTCGACGCCCTGAAGGACCGTCTGTACTGCGACAAGCCCGGTTCGCTCGAGCGCCGCGGCGCCCAGACCGTACTTGCCGAGCTCTTCTCGATGCTCATGCGCGACCTGCAGCCGATCCTGTCCTACACGGTCGACGAGGCCATGGCCTATGCGCCCGCCGGCTGCGTCGATCATCAGAAGTACGCCGCGCTGCTCGATTGGTACAAGTCGCCCATCACGGTCGACGAGGCCAATGAGTTCGAGGGCGTGCTCGAGGCTTCACTCGAGCTCCGTAGCGCCGTGACCAAGGCCCTTGAGGATGCCCGTTCTGCCGGCACCTTCACCAAGAGCCAGCAGGTCCGCGTCAAGGCGGTCGTTCCCGCCGAGATGTACGCGCTGCTGACCGGCGACAAGGCGGTCGACCTGGCCGAGTTCTACATCGTCTCCGATGTTGAGCTTACCCAGGGCGAGGAGCTTTCCGTTGCTATTGAGGCTGCCGAGGGCGAGTGCTGCGACCGTTGCTGGAACTATCGCACCACCGTCGGCGAGTACAACGGCCACGCGCATATTTGCAAGCGCTGCGCTGATGCGCTGTAGGTTACGGCGTTCGTAGAACGCCGTAACCTACCGACGCTGTAAACGCCCCTAAGCGGCAACCTGACGTTCAATCGTCGGTCGCGTACCAAAGTACGCTTCCCTCCTCTTTCACGTCACCTTGCTCGCTTAGGGACGTTTTCGCTGTTGACGATGGTAATGCGGCGTTTCTATTGTTGGAACTAGAGCCTTTTCTTTCTTGTCGTTGGGGACGTTCTTAAGCGACTAGTCACACAAGAACGTCCCCAACGACTATCTGTGTCACATTCAAGCGGCATTCTGTTTTTCGGAATGCCGCTTTCGTTTTTAGCTGGTTATTTCGCTAGCGTTGGTGAATATGCTGCGCGTTTGGCGTTTGTCACTATAAGATGATTACTTGCGTTAAACGTATTTCGATGTTCTTGAGGGTAGGGGATTTCTTTGGGTCGTGGTGCGGATATGACGCCGCCTTTGCGTTGGCGGTTAGGTGTTGCTGGTGGGGTAGCGCTCGTTGTGTTGCTTGTTGACCAGCTGACCAAGCTTGCGGTTCGTGCCGTGGGCGATGCTCTGCATGTGACCGTTATCCCCGGCGTGATCGATTTTCTGTTTGTTCGCAATATCGGAGCCGCCTTTAGCATGGGCGAGGGGCATGGCATCGCGTTTGCCGTGCTGGCGTTGGCAGTCATTATCGCTATTGCCGTGTACCTCGTTCGTGCACCCCAGCTCGCCCACCTTGAGGTTGTGGGCATGGCCATGGTTGCGGGCGGCGCCGTCGGCAACGCTATCGATCGCCTGACCATGGGCTTCGTGACCGATTTTATTGCCACCACCTTCATCGACTTCCCCGTTTTTAATGTGGCCGATATCGGCATTACGGTCGGCGTCGTGCTGGCGCTCATCGGTTACATGTTCTTGAGCCCCGCCGCTCGCGAGGTCGATGCGACCGCCGAACTCAACGCTCGTGATGAGGCTCGCGCCAAACGCAAAGCCAAGCAGCGTGGGGAGCGTGCCCGCAAGATTCGCGAAAGGAATGAGCGCTAATGGCCGACATCCATATTCTTGTTGCCGACGATTCCGCTGGTCAGCGTCTTGACGCCTATCTGGGCGCCAACGATGGCTGTCCCACACGCTCTGCCTGCGCGCATCTGATCGAGGGAGGCGCCGTTGCCGTCAACGGCGAGACCTGCCTGTCAAAAAAGTATGCTGTGCGCGCCGGCGACCGCATCTCGGTCGACTTGCCCGAGCCGCACGATCCGACCGACGTGATTCCCGAGGCCATTCCCCTCGATATCCGCTACGAGGACGACTACCTCATCGTGCTCTCCAAGCAGCGCGGCCTGGTGTGCCATCCCGCCCACGGCCACGAGAGCGGCACCCTTGCGAACGCTCTGGTCTACCACTGCGGCATCGATCATCTTGGTACCGTGCAGGGTGAGGACCGCCCCGGCATCGTGCATCGCCTGGATCGCGATACCTCGGGCCTTATGCTCGCGGCAAAAGACGACGACACCCAGCGCGCGCTTCAAAATCTCATCCGCACGCGCACGCTCGACCGTCGCTATATCACGCTCGTTCACGGGCACATCGCCATGGATGAGGGCACTATCAACACTGGTATTGCCCGATCGACGCGCGACCGCGTGAAGATGGCGGTTTCCGATGACCCCTTTGCGCGCCAGGCCATCACGACTTTTAAGGTGCTCGAGCGCTTTGATTCCACGCGTTTTGACAACGGCTATACGCTCGTCGAGTGCCACTTGTTTACGGGCCGCACGCATCAGATTCGCGTGCACATGCGCCATATCAACCACGCCTGCGTGGGCGATCCGCTCTACGGCAAGTGCGACGCGCGCGCCGATCAGGGTCTGACCAGGCAGTTCCTTCATTCCTGGCGTGTGGCGTTCGACCATCCCGTGACGGGAGAGCGCATTGAGTGCCGTGATGAGCTGCCGTGGGACCTTGCCGCGGTTCTGGATGACCTGGCCCCGCGTTCGCTCGGCCGCACTGCCGCCGGTGACGAAATTGTCCCGCAGCTCGGTCTGCTCGAAGCCTAGCCAGTATTAGGTGGTTTCTTGAACTCGGTAAGCCTGCGGTAAGATATACGATTGTTTACGTAACGCGTTGCTGGGAGCCTGCATGCTCGCCTTTTTACAAACCAACACACCCATCGTGATCTTCAACCAGATTGTCGTCACGCTGCTCACGGTCTGCTTTCTGTACCAGGTGGTCTTCTTTGTCATCGGCGCTCTTCGTGGCGAGGTCGCGCCTCCCAAGGCCAAAAAACTCCACCGCTATGCCTTCTTTATCGCGGCGCATAACGAGGAGGCTGTGATCGCCAACCTCGTTCGCTCCATCAAGGACCAGGATTATCCGTCCGAGCTTATCGAGGTCTTTGTGGTCGCCGACGCCTGCACCGACAACACGGCGCAGCTCGCGCGCGAGGCGGGCGCTGTCGTTTATGAGCGCAATGACCTTGCCCGCAAGGGCAAGAGCTGGGTCATGGACTTTGGCTTCGACCGCATCCTTAACGAGTATCCCGATACGTTTGAAGGCTACTTTATCTTCGATGCCGATAACGTCATCGCCCGCGATTACGTCTCCAAGATGAACGATGCCTTTGATCAGGGCTTCCATGTGGTCACGAGCTATCGCAACTCCAAGAACTTCGGCAGCTCGTGGATCTCGGCGGCTAATGCTACGTGGTATCTGCGAGAGGCGCGCTTTCTCAACAACGCGCGTAATATCTGCAAGACGTCCTGCGCTGTCTCGGGTTCGGGTTACCTTATCTCGGCGAGCGTGATCGAGGGCATGCACGGTTGGCAGTTCCATACGCTGACCGAGGATATTCAGTTCACCACGTTCTGCGCCATTCACGGCATTCGCATTGGCTATGCACCGGCGGAGTTCTTTGACGAACAGCCCGTGACGTTTAAGGCGTCCTGGAAACAGCGTATGCGTTGGACCAAGGGCTTCTACCAGGTGTTCTTTACCTACGGTAAGCATCTTATCAAATCGACCTTCCGCTATCATCGCTTTGCCGCCTACGACATGTTTATGACGATCGCCCCGGGTATGCTGCTATCGCTGATCTCGATGCTCGCCAATGCCACGTTTCTCGTCGTGGGCGGTCTTTCGCACGGCTTCCTGGCTACCGAAGTCGAGATGCAGGCGTGCGCCGCTTCGCTCATTATGACCTTCGCCATGATGTATCAGACCTTCTTTATCCTGGCGCTGCTCACGACCATCTTTGAGTACAAGCACATTCACTGTGCGCAAAAGTGGCGTCTGGTGACCAACCTGTTTACCTTCCCGATCTTTATGTTCAGCTATATCCCCATCACGGTGGCTGCTCTGTTCCTGAAGGTCGACTGGGTGCCGACGCAGCACGCCGTAAGCGTTACCCTCGACGAGGTCATGCAAGGCGCCAAATAACTACGATCAAAACCACCACAAAGGGACAGTACCTTTGTGGTGGTTTTTGCGTTTGAGCTGCTGCCCAAGGAGGTGTTCGATAATCTATATCCCGTTTTGGATTTGCATCTTTGTTGGCGCGGCGATTGATGCCCGTGAGCGGCGGTTTCCCAATGAACTTGCCGGCGCGTGTGCCGTGGCGGCGTTTGCAGGCGTTTGGCTCGACAGGGGCATTAACACGGCGCTTGAGCACGCCGGTCTTGCGGTCATCGTCTACCTTGCCCTTGTGCTTACTGAGTCGCTCTGGCGTCGTATTCGCCACGCTCCCGGCATTGGCATGGGGGATGCCAAGGCGCTCTTTGCCCTTTGCATCCTCGACCCTCTGGGTGGCATCGTTGCGTTTGCTGTCTCGCTCCTTGCCCTTGCTGTCGCCTGCCTCATCACAAAATCGCGCTCCTTGCCATTGCTGCCGTTTTTAGTGCCGATATTTGCCATAATCGAGGTCGTGGGTAGTACGCTGTAATCGTTGCGCGCCCTTTTTAAGGAGCATGCCATGGCAATCAATCAACAGACAGCCGCCATCAAGGCGCGTATGGATCGCATTCCTTCGGCGTTGTCGCCCGAGCTGGTCGAGCGTATCGCTGCCGACCGTGCCTCGGGTGTCGTTAACCCTTATCGATGCAACGATGGTCAGGTCATCCGCCGTGTTGATCGAGCCGCAGACCAAGGCACGCTCATGCGTCCGGCCTTTATGCGCGATGCCGAAAAGATTCTCCATCTGCCCGCATACACGCGTTATGCAGGCAAAACGCAGGTCTTCAGTTTTCGCAGCAACGATGACCTGTCGCGTCGCGGCCTGCACGTGCAACTTGTTTCGCGCATCGCACGTGATATCGGTTGCGCCCTGGGGCTCAACTGCGATCTGATCGAAGCGATTGGTTTGGGCCACGACTTGGGCCATACACCCTTCGGCCACGCCGGTGAGCGATTCCTCAACGATATCTATCACGAGCGCACGGGTCGTTATTTTTTCCATAACGTGCAGTCGGTCCGCGTGCTCGACGCGCTGTACGGCCGCAACGTGTCGCTCCAGACGCTCGACGGCGTGCTGTGCCATAACGGCGAGTACGAACAGCGCGTCTTTGAGCTCTCGGACATGAGCTCCTTTGAACAGTTTGATCAGACGGTTGAGGACTGCATTGCCACGGGTTATAGCGCAATTGAGCACCTGCGTCCCATGACGCTCGAAGGCTGCGTGGTCCGCATCTCGGATATCCTTGCCTACGTTGGACGCGATCGCCAAGACGCCATTGCGGCGGGCCTGCTGTCACCCGAGGCTTTTGATGACGGTCGGGGCGGAGCATACAACAGCTGGATCCTCACGCATGCCTCCATCGATATCGTTGAACACAGCTATGGCAAGCCGCACATCGAGATGAGCGAGGACCTGTTTGAGGAAATCCGTCGGGCCAAGCGCGAGAACTACGAGAAGATCTATAGCAAGGGCGGCATTGAAGGCGACTCCGAAGCGGAGCTGCGCGAGGCCTTCGAAAAGCTCTACGACCGTTGCCTGCAGGATATAAACGAAGGCGACGAGTCTTCGTATATCTTTAAGCACCACATTTCTCGCATTGAGCGGCAGCTTTCCTACTACGATCGCGCCTATGCATGGCAGGACGATATAGATCAGACCGTAGTAGATTACATTTCGAGCATGACGGATGGCTATTTCTGTGAGCTCACGAGTAAGCTGTTCTCGGGATTGAAGTTTCCGCAGCGTACCTATATTAACGAACGGTAGTTCGTATTTATTCGGTATACTGTTGATGGAAAACGTTTTTGATTGACGCACGGGATGGCTATGGACGACCTTTTTTCTGCTTCGACGCGCGAGCGTTCCTTTCAGAATGCGCCGCTTGCGGTGCGCATGCGGCCCAATTCGCTCGACGAGTATGTGGGTCAGCAAAAGGCCGTCGGCAAGGGCTCGTGGTTGCGTGCCGCAATTGAGCACGATGTGCTGTCGAGTGTGATTCTGTACGGGCCGGCCGGTACGGGCAAGACGACGCTGGCCCACATTATCGCCAACCATACCAAGAGTGAGTTTGTCGAGGTCAGCGCCGTGACGGGCACCGTAAAGGACTTGCGCCGCGTGATTGACGAGGCCAAGACGCGCCTGAATACCTACGACCGCCGTACCATTCTTTTCATCGATGAGATTCACCGCTTTTCCAAGTCGCAGCAGGATGCCCTGCTGCATGCAGTTGAGAACCGTACCGTCATTATGATTGGCGCCACGACGGAGAATCCGTACTTCGAGGTCAACTCGGCATTGCTCTCGCGCGGTCGCGTGGTGGAACTTGAGCATCTTAAAGACGAGGATATCGCCACGCTTATTGAGCGTGCGCTCGAGGCGCCGCAGGGTTTGAACGGTAAGTTCTCGGCCGATGAGGATACGGTTAAGACCATTTGCACGCTGGCAGCGGGTGACGCTCGCTCGGCGCTCACGACGCTTGAGCTTGCGAGCGAGATTGCCGTCACGCGCCCCGATACCGAGGGAACGCCCGCGCCGGCGGCGGGGGAGCGCTATCCCATCACTGTTGACGACGTGAAGATTGCCAATCCGCGCCGTGGCTTTTCGTACGACAAAAACGGTGACATGCACTACGACATCATCAGTGCGTTTATTAAGTCTATGCGCGGTAGCGACCCCGATGCCACGATCTATTGGCTCGCGCGCATGATCGATGCGGGGGAGGATCCTAAGTTTATCGCTCGTCGTATTATGATTCAGGCTTCTGAGGATGTTGGCAACGCCGACCCACAGGCGCTTTTGGTGGCACATGCCGCGTTTAAGTCTGCCGAGGTCATTGGCTATCCCGAGTGCCGTATTAATCTGGCTCAGGCTGCTCTCTATGTGTGCTTGGCGCCTAAATCCAACGCGTGCGAGGCTTCGATCGATGCGGCGTTGGCCGATATCCATTCAAGTGGGCTGCGCGAGGTGCCGAGTTATCTGCGCGATCGTCATCGCCCGGGCAGCGACGAATACGGTGTGTATAAGTATCCGCATGATTATCCCGAAGGCTGGGTCGATCAGCGTTATTTGCCCGAGGAGTTGGAGCGCGGTGCGTTTTGGCAGCCTGCCGGCCGCGGCTGGGAAGAGTGGCGCGTAGAGCAAAGCGAGCGCGACCGTAGCGGCAATGCGCCCAAGTAGGTCATTGGCACCTCGCACATCCCCTTTGGGTATCTTTCCCCTTCTTTGGGGTACCATGAACAGCGTCTGTATTTCGATTCCTTCGGGAGGCTTGTATGAGTCCCATTCAAATCGCCCTGCTGCTGCTCGCCGTTGCCGGTGTGTGGGCTGTTATCGAGCTCGCGCTCACACTGCGCAAGACCCGCGACGTCGTTGATTCGCTCGACAAGACCGTAAACGATCTCAATAACACCATCGCCGAGGCTCAGCCTGTGGTGGCAAAGCTTGATGGCGCTGTCGATGAGCTCACCCCCGCGCTGGCGCAGGTTGAGCCGCTCCTCAAGTCGAGCAAGACCGCCGTCGACGCGCTTACCTCCAATCTCGTAGAGGTCGAAGCTGTGGTTCGCGACATTTCCGAGGTTACGGGCAGCGTGGCCGAGGCCAGCAATGCCGTATCGAGCGTGACTGATTCTGCTGCTGGTGCCGTGCAGAAACTCTTTAACAAGGTGAAGGCTCCCGCGGCCGACGCCGAGCGCAAGCTTTCCGCTGCCGCTGAAGCCGAGCAGCCGACCGAGCGTGTCCTGATTGACGAAGCCGGGGACGATGCCGCTGCTGGTGACGATGATGCGCAGAAGCCCGCAGCCAAGCCTGCTCAGTATTACACCTATACGCCCGCCGAGACCTCCGAGGAGTCCTGCGATGAGTAGCGAAGCAACCTGCCCCATTACGCTGAGCGTTGCCGGTGATCCGCGTCTCGCGCGCCTTGTGCGCATGACGGCGGCAAATGTCGGTGCGCTGTGCTCTATGTCCGTCGATCGTATCGAGGACATCCGTATGGCTGCCGAGGAGGCCTTCATCTTTGGCTGCACGGCCGTTGATTCTGACGACATTTCGATCAAATTCGACGTCGACGAATCGCACGTGGGCATGACCTTTACCTTTGGTGACCAGGCGACTGTCGATGAGGATGATCAGGCTGCCGTGTATGCCGAGCTCATTCTGGCAAGCGTGTGCGATTCCTACGAAAAGACCGCGGCGCCCCTGACGCTTTCCCTCGACCTCAAGGCGGATATCTAATATGACCGAACGTTCCCGGAGCGGTAAGACCGCTTGGGACAAGGAGAAAACCCGCGAGCTGTTTCGTCGCTACAAAGAGACCGGTGATCCGGACGCACGTGAGCAGCTCGTCATGTCCCATATGAACCTGGTAAGGTTTCTTGCCAACAAATTTAAGAACCGCGGCGAGCCGCTCGACGACCTCATGCAGGTCGGCTATCTGGGTTTGCTCAAAGCTATCGACCGCTTTGACCCCGAGCGCGGACTCGAGTTCACGACGTTTGCCACGCCTACCATCCTGGGCGAGATTAAGCGTCACTTTCGCGACAAGGGCTGGAGCGTGCGCGTGCCGCGCCGTCTGCAGGAGCTTTCTGCCAAGGTCAACCAGGCTACCGACAAGCTCACTAACGAGCTGCAGCGCTCGCCTAAGGTTGAAGAAATCGCTGAGTACCTGGGTGTGACCGTCGACGAGGTGCTGGAGGCCATGGAATCGTCTTCGGCCTATACCTCGGTGCCCATCGAGGCTCCTGGCGCGTCCGATTCCGATGATGCCCCCTCGATTCTCGACCGCTATGCCGATGACGACAACGAGCTCGATTTTACCGATGACCGCCTGGTGATCGAGGAAGCCATCCGCGATTTCTCGCCGCGTGAGCGTGAGGTTATCGAGTTGCGCTTTGTGAAGGGCATGACCCAGATCGAGATCGCCAAGAAGCTGGGTATCTCGCAGGTGCAGGTCTCGCGCCTGCTGCGACGTACCCTGAAGAAGATTCAGGACAAGATCGACCCCGACGGAGTGATGGTTCGTTCATGAGTGAGCACCCCCAACAAACCGACCGCACGCTGCGCGATAGCCGTATTCTGACGCTTCGCATTTGGGCTGTCGTCGGCTGCATTGTCATCGCCGCCGTCATCTTTAACCTTATGGGTATCCTGGCGCCGGTTATCGAGTTTCTCGCTGTCGGTTCCATCATCGCTTTTGTGATGTCGCCGATCACTAACTGGCTCGAGCATCACGGCGTCGGTCGTGGCATCGGTTCGCTCATCGCGCTGATCGTGGTTGTGGCAGTGCTCGTCGGCGTCGTCTGCATCCTGTCGCCTATTTTGCTCGGTCAGATTATGGAAGTCCTGAGCCGTCTGCCTGAGCAGCTTCGCGTTGCGGGCGGTGATCTCAACGAGATGATTTCGCACGCTAAGACGCTCAACAACACGCCGCTCAAGGAGTACCTGGACGATAATCTGTCCTCGCTGGTTACTGTGGCGTCCAAGTACGTATCGCAAATCGCCGCTGAGCTCGGTCGCGGCGTGTTCCCGCTGATCACCAACACGGCCTCGCAGCTGTTCGTAATCTTCCTGGGTTTGGTGCTTGCCTACTGGCTTGCCTGCGATTATCCCCGTATGCACCACGAGGTCTGTACCATCATCGGACAGGAAAAAGAGACCTCGTACCGCTTTATGGTCGCGATTCTTTCGCGCTCGGTCGGCGGTTATATGCGCGGCATGGTCGTGACGTCCATCTGCGGTGGCATCCTCGCCTTTATCGGCTTTACGCTCATTGGCCATCCCTACGCGGCACTCATGGCCATCTTTACCGGCATCATGCACTTGGTCCCGGTTGTCGGTCCCTGGGTAAGCGCGGCGATCGCCACGGTGCTCGGCTTTATGTTCAGCCCCATGCTGGCGTTGTGGACGCTCGTTGTGACCATGGTGGCTCAAAACGTCACCGATAACGTCATTTCCCCCAAGGTCATGCAGAGTTCGGTGCAGGTGCATCCCATCATGAGCCTGACGGCCCTCGTTATTGGTTCGGCACTTATGGGTCCCATCGGTATGGTCATCGCCATTCCGCTGTGCGCGGCCCTCAAGGGCATTTTCGTCTACTACTTTGAGAACGAGACCGGTCGCCAGCTCGTGGCATACGACGGCGCTGTATTTAAGGGCACGCCATATCGCGATGCCGAGGGCAACCCGGTCGCCGCCTACGACGCGCTTGGAGACGATACGTTCATTTACGAGTCCGAGCTCATCGGCAACGAGACCGCGCCCGAGGCCCAGGCGATGCCCAAGCCCGAGCTCGAGAATCCCTGGATCAAGCTCTCGGGCCTGCAGCCCGATGCGACGAGCTTTTTCAAGAATCCCTTCGCCAAGGACGATGACTCCAACTCGGACGACGATACCAAAACCGGCATCGACGGCTCCATGGACGATTCGGATTCCAAATAGGCACCGCTAGCGTTTCTTGAAGTTGTAAATGACAAGAAACGCGAGCAAAGCGATTGATAAGGGGCCGGCTACATAGAAAAAGAGAACGTCAATTGCGCGTAGAGTGTAATAGGCTTTATCGCCGGACATTACTGCATACAATACGTAGCCAAATGCTGGTTGGTTTGCGTACCAGCAGGAGAAAGCCAAAAGCGCTAAAAGTGCTACAACCAGAAGTGCATTCAGGACAAATCGTTTGCTTTTCATCGATCGCTCCTTCCGGGTGAATCTTATATGTAATTCTATAGTAGCCTTTTTCAAAGCATCGCATACTCCTAAATAACGTGCACTTTCGCTGTAGGGTCGGCTTTATGTCGGCCCTCTTTTTTGCACTTGCGCGGCGGGATGGTAATATCGTTACGTTTGAACTGTTTCGATGTGAAACCGAGGAGATTCCCTCTATGAGTGCTGACTACCCGTCAATGACTACGGCCGAGATCCGCTCCAAGTTCCTCAACTTCTTTGAGGAGCGCGGTCTTAAGCTCTATCCTTCTTCGTCCCTTGTTCCCGACGACCCCTCGCTGCTGCTTGCCAACGCCGGCATGAACCAGTTTAAGGAGTACTACCAGGGCAAGAAGACCATGAAGGAGATCGGCGCGATTTCCTGCCAGAAGTGCGTCCGCACCAACGATATCGATTGCATCGGCGAGGACGGCCGTCACCTGTCCTTCTTCGAGATGCTCGGCGACTTCTCTTTTGGCGGCGTCTCCAAGGAGCAGGCTTGCGCCTGGGCCTTTGAGCTCATCACCAAGGAGTTCAAGCTGCCGCTCGACCGCCTGTACTTTACCGTCTTTACCGAGGACGACGAGACCCACGACGTGTGGCGTTCTCTGGGCGTTGCCGAGGACCACATCTCCCGCCTGGGCGAGGACGACAACTTCTGGGCCGCTGGCCCCACCGGCCCCTGCGGTCCGTGCTCCGAGATCTACTTTGACATGGGCGAGGAGGTCGGCTGCGGCAGCCCCGACTGCAAGCCTGGCTGCGACTGCGACCGCTTCCTTGAGTTCTGGAACCTCGTGTTTACCCAGTACGACCGTCAGGAGGACGGCTCCATGCCGGAGCTGCCGCACCGCAACCTCGATACGGGCATGGGCCTGGAGCGCATGGCTGCTATCATGCAGCACAAGACTGCTAACTACGACGGCGATCTGATGCAGCACCTCATCAAGCTGGGCGAGGAGATCAGCGGCAAGACCTATGACGCCGACGATTACTCCGGCGCCAGCCGTTCTCTTCGCATCATCGCCGACCACTCCCGTGCCGTCGACTTCATGATCTCTGACGGCATCCTGCCCGGTAACGAGGGTCGCGAGTACGTCCTTCGCCGCCTGCTCCGCCGCGCCGTGTTCCACGGTCGCCTGCTGGGCATCGAGGGCGCCTTCCTGACCAAGTTTATCGACGAGGTTAACGCTCAGATGGGCGAGGCCTATCCCGAGCTGCTCAAGAACGTCGCGCTCGTCAAGGGTATCGTTGCCTCCGAGGAGGAGCGCTTCTCCACGACGCTCGACAACGGCCGTGTTTACCTGGACGAGGCCCTGGCAGCGCTTGCCGAGGGCGCTGTGCTTCCGGGCGATGTTGCCTTTAAGCTGCACGACACCTTTGGTTTCCCCATCGACCTAACCGTCGAGATCGCCGGCACCGCTGGCCACGACGTCGACATGGACGGCTTCACTGCCTGCATGGAGGACCAGAAGGCCCGCGCCCGCGCCAATGCCAAGGGCGACGCCTGGGGCAGCTTCAACGACGTGTGGGTCGAGCTTTCCGACAAGGTCGCTGCGACCGAGTTCGACGGCTATGACAACGATGTGATCGAGGGCGCCAAGGTTGTCGCCATCGTGCGCAACGGCGAGTCCGTCGAGTCCGCTGCCGCCGGCGAGGACGTCGAGGTTGTGCTCGACCGCACCCCGTTCTATGCCGAGATGGGTGGTCAGCAGGGCGATGCCGGCAAGCTTTCCGCCGAGGGCGTTGTTCTGACCGTTGCCGACACCAAGAACCACAACGGCCTGTATGCCCACGTCGCGCACGTTGCCGATGGCACGCTGACTGTCGGTGCCGCTGTTACCGCCGCGCTCGACGCCGAGCGCCGTGGCTTCCTGCGCCGCAACCACACCGCCACGCACCTGCTCGACGCCGCCCTTAAGCAGGTCCTGGGCGAGCACGTCTCTCAGGCCGGCTCGCTGGTGACGCCCGAGCACCTGCGCTTTGACTTCACGCACTTCGAGGCTCTGTCCTCCGAGCAGCTCAAGGCTGTCGAGGATCTGGTCAACCAGCAGATCTTCGCTTCCAAGCCGGTCGTGACCCGTGTCATGGGCATCGACGAGGCTAAGGCTGCCGGCGCTGTCGCTCTGTTTGGCGAGAAGTACGGCGATGTCGTCCGCGTCGTCTCCGTGGGCGCCGAGGACCAGCCGTTCTCCCGCGAGCTCTGCGGTGGCACGCACGCTGCCAACACTGCTGAGATTGGCCTGTTCAAGATCATTTCCGAGTCCTCTACGGGCTCGAATGTCCGTCGTATCGAGGCCGTGACCTCTAAGGGTGCTCTCGACTATATGGCCGACCGCCTGGCGCTCGTCGACGCCGCCGCCGCTGCGCTCAAGTGCCGCGTAGACGAGGTTCCCGCGCGCGTGGAGAACCTGCAGGCCGAGCTGCGCGAGACGTCCAATAAGCTCAAGAAGGCTCTGACCGGTGGCTCCTCCGACGCCATTTCCAGCGCCATCGAGGGCGCCGTCGAGCTCGACGGCTATAAGCTCGTTGTCGCTGAGCTCCAGGGCCTTGAGGCTGCCGACCTGCGCAACGTATGGGATACCGTGCATCAGAAGGTCGCCGGCCCTGTCGCTTGTGTCGTCGCCAGCGTGACTGAGAAGGGCACTCCGGCCCTGCTCGCTGCCGGCTCCGATGACGCCGTCAAGGCCGGTTTCCACGCCGGTAACGTGATCAAGCAGATCGCGGGTCTGGTCGACGGTCGCGGTGGCGGTCGTCCCAACATGGCCCAGGCCGGTGGCAAGAATGCTGTCGGCATCGCCGATGCCCTCGCGGCCGCTAAGACCGCGCTCGGCGCCTAAGAATCTAAGAAGTCGCTGTGGTTGCGCTCGCGCTGGACATAGGGGAGACCAGGATTGGCATTGCCGTCTCGAGCCGTGATGGCAAGATGGCGATGCCTGTCAAGGTGCTTCCGGCTGCCGAGGTCACCGGTATGGCCAAGACGTTCCGCTACCTGGTTGAGGACTATGAGCCCGACATCCTGGTAAGCGGACGTCCCCTGACCATGGCCGGTGAGCCCGGCCCTCAGGCCGAGCGCGTTGCCGCTGTGGCGCAAAAGATTGCCGACGAGCTCGATCTTCCGTTGGAGTTTGAGGACGAGCGTCTGTCCTCGCAAGAGGCCAAGCGTATCCTGCGCGAGCAGGGACTCAACGAAAAGCAGATGAGGGGCAAGATCGACATGATTGCCGCCAGCCTGTTTTTGCAGACGTGGCTCGATCGTAAAAACGAGGAGGTTTCGCATGCCTAGTGCTTCCGATCCGCGCCAGCCGAATCGTACACAGCAGCCGGTGTCGCGCCCTGCCCAGCCTGGCCAGCGTCCGGCACAGCCGACGCAGTGCGCAGCTCAGCCTGTCGCGCGCCCGGCGCAGTCCTTCTCTCGTTCGGCCCAACCTGTTCAACGGACGGGTCAGCAGCCTTCTGCTCGTTCGGTTCAGCATTCGGCTTCTCACGCGGCTCAGCAGCCCACTGCTCGTACGGCCCAGCCTGCAGGCGGCACCCGCTTTAAGCAGCAGGCACCTACCCAGCGAACGCAGGCCCCCCAATCGCATTCGCATCACGCTCGTGGTTCGCATGGCGTTGCTCCGGCGACCCGCTCGAGCTACAACACGCATGCTCGTCGCGGTGCTCAAAAGAAAAGCTCCCCGGTGCCTATGATTATCGGTGGCGTTTTTGCCGTGCTTGCGCTTGTCGCGATCGTTTTCTTTGTCGTGCCAGCCGTCAAGGGCTTCTTTGGCGGTGAGGGTGCGAAAGTCGTTGCAGGCCAGCAGGTTACTATCACGATTCCCGATGGTGCCTCGGGTGACAGCATTGCTTCGATTCTCTCCGAGAATCATATCGTCGAAAATCCCAAGGATTATTATGCGGCGGTGAAAAAGCTCAACGCCGATATGTCGCTCAAGCCCGGTGATTATTCGTTCACCACACTTATGGATGCGACCAAGGTTGTTCAGCAGCTCATGGAAGGCCCCAACGCGGGCTCCAATGCGCTGACTATCCCTGAGGGCCTAACGGTCGATCAAGTCGCCGACCGTGTGGCCCAGGCCTACGACAGCATCTCTAAGGAAGACTTCCTCAAACAGGCCAAGGCCTCCAACTACGTGGACGACTATAGCTTCCTTAAGGGCGCCGCTAACGACTCGCTCGAGGGTTTCTTGTTCCCCAAGACCTATTCGTTGGGTGATTCGCCGACGGCCGATGGCGTGATTCGCGCCATGCTCGATCAGTTTAAGACCGAGTACAAGTCGCTTGACTTTGTGAGCTGCGAAGCCAAGATCAAGGAGCGCTACGGTGTGGAGATGTCCGACTACGACATCGTCAACTTGGCCTCTATCGTTGAGCGCGAGGGCCTCAACGCCGACCAGCGCGCGCACGTGGCCTCGGTCTTCTACAACCGCCTTGCCGGCAAGCTCGACGGTCTGCGCTATCTCAACAGCGATGCGACCATGATGTATGTCACCGGTGGCGAGGTTACCGCCGACGACCTGCAGAGCGATAGTCCGTATAACACCTATAAGCACGAGGGTCTGCCACCCACGCCCATCTGCTCTCCGTCGCTCGAGGCACTCAAGGCCACGCTTGAGCCGACCGACTCCGATGACCTGTATTTCTACATTACGCAGGACGAGGAGTACTTCTCGCAAACCTACGAAGAGCATCAACAGTCTTGGAATTAGCATGAGGATTTTTAGCCCCAAACGTTACGTTGCCTCGGTCGATCGCATCGACCTTGATACCCTGTGGGCCGACGGCAAACGCGCCATTCTGCTCGATCGCGATAACACCTTGGTGCCGCGCGACACCGAGCAGGTTCCCGCCGCGGTTTCCGCGTGGCTCGATGCCGCCCGCGCCAAAGGCTTTAAGCTGTGCATGGTGTCCAATAACTGGCATCGCGACCAGGTCATGAGCTCTGCACGCGAGCTGGGACTCGAGGCCATCAGCCACGCCATGAAGCCGGCGCCGTTTGCCCTCAAGGCGGGTCTTAAGCGCCTCGGCGCCACGGCCGACGAGGCGGTGCTGATCGGTGATCAGCTCTACACTGACGTGTGGAGCGGCAACTTCGCCGGCGTCGATACCATCTTGGTTAAGCCGCAGGCGACGCAGGACCTGTGGTATACGCAGATCTTCCGTATCTTTGAGCGCCGGGCCCTGCGCGACCTTCCCTGCGAGGATTAGGTCTCGCTATGTCCCAGCACACCAAACACGGCTGCGACCATATCTTCTTTATCGGCTTTTTGGGCGCGGGCAAATCGACGCTCGCGCGCAACGTCGGCACCATGTTCAAGAGGCGTTTTATCGATACCGACCGCCTGGTCGTCCGCCGTTGCGGCAAGTCGGTAACCGAGATTTTTGAGACCGAGGGCGAGGATCGTTTTCGCGAGCTCGAGACCTCGGCACTCCGTTCGCTTCAAAGTGAGCGCAGCCTGCTAGTATCGTGCGGGGGTGGCATTGTCGAGACGCCGGTGAATATTGAGCTGATGCACGAAATGGGTACGTGCGTGTACCTCGAGGGCGACTTTGAGGATTCGATTCGCCAGATTCGTCGGTCCGACACGCGCCCCGATTTCCGCTCGCCTGAGCATGCCGCGCGCCTGTTTGAGCATCGCCGTCCGCTGTATCGCCAGGCTGCCGACCTTACCCTTGATATTCGCAACAAGTCCTTCGAGGACGTTTCCTACCTTTGTGCCGAGATGCTTTTGGAGCGTGGGCTGCTATGATTCGCCGTCAACTGATCAATTTCCAAAACCGCAGCGTCGATGTCCGTGTCGGATTGGGCGCGTTCGATGAGCTGTCGCGCATGTTTGCCTCGGCCGTTGGCAAGCCTAAGCGCGCTATGGTGGTTTGGAACGACGCCACATCCGAGCGTTTTGGTGAGTTTGTCGAGCATGCGCTGGTCGACGCCGGTTTTGCCGTGTCGCTGCTCGTCCTTGAGCTTTCGCCTGCTGGTGCCACGCTGGCCGATGCCGATGCTATCTTTGGCGCCTTGTCTGCCAACGGCATTACCTGCGACGATCTGGTTGTCGCCGTTGGCGATGCCGCAACCTGCTCGGTTGTTAGCTGGTGCGCCAACCAGTGGTGTGGCCGAACCGAGTGCGCGCTGTTGCCGACGACGTTCGACGCCATGCTCACGGTCGCGACGACCATGAAGCCGCTCGTCGCCTCGTCGGCGAATGCGCTTCCCGCTATCGCCTTCCGTCCCGAACCGGGCTTGGTCGTGTGTGACCTCGACCTTGTTCGCGAGGCGGACCCCGAGGACCTTAAGCTCGGCTATGTGGTACTTGTTGGCACCATGCTTTCGAGCAGCAAGTCCCGCTGGAATCAGTTTACTGAGACCGTCCCCGTGATTCTCGCGGGCGAGGAGGTCGCGCTCGTTAATGCCGTTCAATGGTCTCAGACTGCCCGCAAGGACGTACTGATGGCCACGAACCCGAGCGCTCGCCATGCGCTCGATTTTGGCAAGACGGGGGAGCGTACCCTGCGCGCCTGCTTGGGCGATGCCGCTTCGCAGGTACCTGCCTATCAGCTGTTGTCCGAGGGCATGCGCTTTGAGGCGCGCCTAGCACATGATGCCTGCGACTTTGATATCGATTACGTCTTTGAGGTCGATGACTGCCTGGAGGACTTTGGTATCGAGGAACTTGCCTTCGATCTGGAGCCTGTCGCATATATCGAGGAGTTCCGTAGGCAGCAGTTCGCGCGCTCAAACCGCAGCATGCTGCCGCTGCCCGCGGCACTCGGCGCCATTCGCCTAACGAACGTTGAGGACGAGGTTCTTGAGCGCCATGCTCACGCCTACTTGGCTTCTCGTAAAGAACTTCTCTAAGATTTATTGACTTCCATCGTCTTTCGTATCATGTTGAGGGGCGGGTTTCCAATCGGTTGCGGATCGCATGCGATTCCGTCGTTCGGTTGAGACCCGTCCCATCTATATAGAGACAACAAGAAAGGAATCTGCATGTCTGAGTTTGCTGCCGGTCCTGCCGGTCGTATCGAGCGCGTCCGTGCCCTGATGGTCGAGCGTGGCTACGACGCTATCGTGGTACGCGACGAGGCCAATCTTCGTTGGCTCACGGGCGTGAAGGGCGTCTTCGACTACACCTTCGAGTTCCCGCACGCGGCGTTTATTACGGCTGACCAGTGCCTGTTCCATACCGATTCGCGCTACCTCAACAGCTTTGAGGAGAACACGCCTGCCGGCAGCCCCTGGGTCTACGACATGGATGAGGGCACCATCCCCGGTTGGGTCGCCGGCAAGATCGCGGCCAACAAATGCCGCGTCTGCGCTGTCGAGGACGATATGCAGATTAATTTCTACCAGGGTATTCAGCGCGGCCTGGAGGACCGCTCCGTCGCCTGTATGCTGCCGCTGATGCACGACGACATCCGCAAGATGCGCGCCATCAAGGACGCCGAGGAGATTGAACTCATGCGCCATGCGCAGTCGATCACCGATGCCGCCTTCCAGCACATGCTCGGCTTTATTAAGCCCGGTATGACCGAGAAGCAGGTACGCAACGAGCTCGAGAACTTTATGTTCGCCAACGGTGCTGACAGCCTTGCCTTCGGCTCCATCGTGGCGAGCGGCCCCAACACCGCCAACCCGCATGCCGTCCCGAGCGACCGCGTGATCGAGAAGGGCGACTTTGTCCTCATGGATTACGGCGCGGGCTACTGCGATTATCGCTCCGACATGACACGCACTGTCGTGATGGGCGGGCCCACGCAGGAGCAGCTTGACCTGTACGCGCTCGTGCGCCGTACGCACGAGGAGTGCGTCGCCGCCATCCATCCGGGCGTCGAGGGCAACGACATCTTCAAGCTTTCCAAGAAGATCATCGGCGATGCCGGCTATGGCGATTATTACAACCATGGTCTGGGTCACGGCGTGGGCATCGACATCCATGAGCTGCCCAACTTCAACCGCAGCAAGAACACCATCGAGGTCGGCTCGGTTATCACCATGGAGCCCGGCGTGTATCTGCCCGGTGTGGGCGGCGTGCGCCTGGAGGACTACGGCGTGGTCACCGAGAACGGCTACGAGCCCTTCACCAAGACCCCGCACGACCTGCACGTCATCGATTGCTAGCCCATTTCGATAGATTTTTGGGGCGGGGCGTCCGGATCGATTCGGACGCCCCGCGTTCTCTTTTTATGCGCTCGCTGCAGCAGCCGTCTGCAAGTGTATAATTTCTGTCGTATGTAATTTGGACGCTCGTGCGTTCTGCCCATAACAAGAAAGGTCGCTATGCCTACCATTTCTACCGCCGACTTCAAGAACGGCCTCGGTCTCCGCATCAAGGACAAGGTCTACACCATCGTCGAGTTCCAGCATGTCAAGCCGGGCAAGGGCGGCGCGTTTGTGCGCTACAAGACCCGCGACATCAAGAGCGGCCGCGTCGTCGAGAACACCTGCAACGCCGGCACCAAGTTCGAGAGCGTCATGCTCACCACCCGTGAGTTCCAGTACCTCTACAACGATGGCGCCGACTACATCTTCATGGACAACGAGACCTATGAGCAGGTTCCCGTTCCCGAGGACATGGTGGGCGAGAACTCCAAGTGGCTGCGCGAGAACGACATCTGCCAGCTGCTCTTCGCCGACGATGAGCTCATGGGCGTGACGCCGCCGATGTTCATCGAGACCACCATCGTCCAGACCGACCCGGGCTTTAAGGGCGACACCGTCCAGGGTTCCACCAAGCCGGCCACGATCGACACCGGCGCTGTCATCCAGGTCCCCATGTACCTCAACGAGGGCGAGGTCATCAAGGTTGACACCCGCGACGGCAAGTTCGTCTCCCGCGTCTAGCAACCAACTCTTCTAGGAGGACTCATGCCCCAGGAAATCAAGATTGACGGCATCGGCATTTCGCCCGATGTTCTGACCGCCATCGTCTCGCGCGCCGTGTCGGATGTCGAGGGCATCGCCTCCGTTGGCGTCAAGGACCTTGCCACCAACCTTGTCTCCATGATGCTCTCGTCCAAGGCCCCTGCTTCCGAGGCGGCGGTCGAGGCCGAGGTCGTCGGCGACAAGCTCGCACTCACCGTGCGTGTCGTGGTGTTCTTTGGCTATCCGTTCAAGAAGCTCGCCGAGGCCGTTCGCGCCGCCGTGGTCGCTGCCATCGATGCTCAGGTGGGCGTTGAGGTCGAGCGCGTTGACGTTTGCATTGACGGCCTCGTTTTCCCCAAGGAGTAACCTTTGAGCCTTAAGGTTTATCGCGGGCGCACGCTTGCCCGCAGTCAGGCGCTGCAGCTGCTGTTCCAGGCCGAGGCCACGGACAGTCCGCTCGAGCGCGTCCTCGAGGGCGATTTCCTGATCTCGAAGGGTCCCCTCGACCCCTATGCACTGGAGCTTTGCCGCGGTGCCTACGAGCACATCGATCGCATCGATTGTGCCCTGCGAGCCGTCGCCAAGAACTGGGATCTTATGCGCATGCCCGGTGCCGACCGCAACCTGCTGCGTATCGCCGTCTACGAGATGCGCTTCCTTACCGACGAAGAGGTCTCGGACGCCATCGTCATCAACGAGGCGGTCGAGCTTGCCAAGGCTTATGGTACCGACCAGTCCGCATCGTTTGTCAACGGCGTGCTGGGCAAGATCGCTCGCAGCGAGGAACTGCCGGGCGAGGACCTGTACCAAGAGCTGCTGGCCGAGGATCGCGCTCGCGAGGAGGCACAGGCTGCCGAGGCAGCCGCCAAGGTCGCTGCTGCTCAGACTGCTGCCGGTGTACTTGCCGAGGACGCGGACGCTGCTGGGGCCATCGAGGCCGACTCCGTCGAGGAGTAGCCATGCCAGAGGGTTCTGTCCGCAACTTTGACGAGATCTCGGACCGTCTGGACCAGATTATCGCTACCGTTCGCTCCAAGGATACCTCCTTGGAGCGTTCACTCGATTTGTTTGACGAAGCGATTGAGTTGGGTTCCCGCGCGGTCGATATGGTCGACAAGTTTGAGTTGACGCCGCGAGAGGCCGACAAGCTCGAGCAGGAATACGATGAGGATGCGGCAAACGAATCCCAGGATAGCTAGGCCGCATCTCCGGATACGAATGGTTGATGGCATTCATGAAACGCGTGCGTCTTGATGACGAACTGATTTCACAGGGCATCTGCGCCGATCGCGCGGATGCCCTTCGCACTCTTATGGCCGGCTTGGTCTCGAGTGGCGGCGAGCGCTTGACTTCGCCGGGTCTTAAGGTGACCCCGGGCCTGTCGCTGCACGTGAAGGGGAACATTCCCTATGTTGGCCGCGGCGGTCTTAAGCTCGAAGGCGCACTTGATGCGTTTGGCATCAATCCGACGGGCCTTGCCTGCCTGGATGTGGGCTGCTCTACCGGCGGCTTTACCGATTGCCTGCTCAAGCGCGGAGCTGCGACCGTTGTCTCGGTGGACGTGGGTCGCGCCCAGTTCGATTGGTCGTTGCGTCAGGATGATCGCGTGACGCTGCATGAGCGCACAAACGTGACGCAGCTGCCTGAGCTTGGCTATGCCGGCGCCATCGACCTGGCTGTGTGTGATGTCTCGTTTACCAGCATCGCGAACATTATCGATGCGGTACTGGCGTGCATGGCTCCTACGGGTGCATTCTGTACGCTCGTAAAGCCGCAGTTTGAGGCTCCGGCGGCGCTGGTGGGCGAGGGCGGCATTGTGACCGATCCCGCCGTGCGCCGCGATACACTCGTGGCGGCGGTTGAACTCTTTGCTGCCAAGGGCCTGTTTCCGGTCGATGTGTGCGTGTCACCCATTCATGGTGCCAAGGGCAACGTTGAGTTTTTCCTGTACGGCACGAGGTTTGCCCCCGGCGAACGCACCGACGATGAGCTGCAATCCCAGGTATCGGTTTTGAGCGAGAAAGCTGCAACGCTATGAAGGTCTTTCTGGTTCCCAATTACTACAAGCAAGAGGCGGTCGAGAGCGGTCTGATGCTTGAGCTTTGGCTGACGCGCCAGGGCTATGAGGTCGTATGGGCTGCCGACCAGCGATCGAAGATTCAGAGCACGCCTGATATTGACGGCTCCGATCTGGTCATTACGCTCGGCGGCGACGGTACGTTGCTGCGCGCTGCCCGCATCCTCAACCATCGCGAGATTCCTATCCTCGGTCTTTCCTATGGTCACCTGGGCTTTCTAACTGCTGCGAGCCCCGAGGAGCGCGACATCCTGCAGGTCGTGAGCGACGCCCTGTCCGGTGAGCTGCACGTGAGCCGCCGCGCCACCATCGCCGCGGATATCGTCTCAGTGCGCGATGACGGCACGAAGGACGTCGTGCGCACGTTTGCTCTCAACGATATGGCGCTCACGCGCGGGCCCCTTTCCGATATGGTCGAGTTTGACATCACGGTGTCGGGCCATCATATCGATCGCCTGCGCGGTGACGGCGTCGTCGTGTCCACGGCGACCGGCTCTACGGGCTATGCGCTTTCCGCCGGCGGCCCTATCGTGAGCCCCGATTACACGGGTATGGTTTGCGTGCCCATCGCTCCGCACACCATTCAGGCTCGCGCCTTCTTGACCTCGCCAAGCGATGTCGTCGAAATCTTTATGTCCGATGATCGCCCAAGCGTTCCGGCGATCGCCATCGATGGACAGTTTATTACCTGCGACGGCACCGTTGAGAGCGTAGCTGTGCGCCGCGGGCCCGGAGATGTGCTGCTGCTGGATTACGGCCCCGAGAGCTTCTATAACTCGGTGAGCCGCGTATTCTACGGAGTCCGTCATGATCGATGAGCTGCAGGTTTCTAACATTGCACTCATTCGCGAGGCGACGCTGGTTCCGAGCACGGGCCTAACGGTTCTGACCGGAGAAACCGGCGCCGGCAAGACCGCGCTGCTCTCAGCCCTCAAGCTTATTTTGGGCGAGCGCGCGGATTCTTCGACGGTGCGCGAGGGCGAGGCGCTTGCTAGCGTTGAGGCGCGGCTGTTCGACGGTCCACACGACACGGAGGGTTTCACGGTCCAGCGTAGCCTTTCTGCCGAGGGCCGCAGCCGCGTAAAAATTGACGGCCGCATTGCCAGCGTGCGCGAGCTTTCGGAGCGCGTCGGCGTGATGATGGATCTATGTGGCCAGCATGAACATCAGCGCCTGCTCGACCCGGCGCACCATGTTGCCATGGTCGATGCTTGGGCTGGGCGCGCGGCGCTTGAGGCACTCGAAAAGTATCGCACCTGCTTTAAGGCTTCGCGTGCCGCTGCCAAGGAGCTTCGCCGTGTGGAGGAAGCCTCGCGTGCGCAGGGGAGTCGCGTCGAGGAAGCGCGTTTTGCCCTCGAGCGTATCGCCGAGGTCGACCCCAAGCCAGGCGAGTACGAGGAACTCGAGGAGCTGCTGCCTCGCTCGGAGCACGCCGAGGTCTTGGTGGCGACGGCAAACGAGGCCCATGCATCGCTTGCTGCCGAAGGGGGAGCGCTCGATGCCGTGAACAGCGCCGTGGCAGAGCTTTCCCGCATGGCTACCGTCGATCGCAAACTCGGCGACATTGCCGATGCGCTTTCGGATGCCTGTATCTCACTTGAGGATTGCGCGAACGAGCTTCGTGCCTATCGCGATGGCGTCGCCTTCGACCCGCGCGAGCTCGCTCGCATGCGTGAGCGGTATTCCGACCTCAAGGGCCTGTTGCGTCAGTGGGGTCCCACCATGGACGATGTTTTTGCCATGCGCGATCGCTCGCAAGAGCTGCTGTCCCTGGTCGATGATGGCGATGAGCAGATCAAAAAGGCGCGTGAGGCACTCGGGAGCGCTGAGCGCGAGTTGTTTGCCGCTGCCAAGGCACTTAAGCGCGCTCGCAATACGGCGGCCCCGCGCTTCTGCCACGAGGTTGGCCGCCAGATGGCGCGCTTGGAGATGGGTAGTGCCGAGCTCGTCTGGGAGTCGCGCGATCTTCCCCGTGCTGAGTGGACGCCCGTTGGTCCTTCGAGCTACGAGCTGCTATACCGCAGCGGTGCCGGCTTGACGCCACGTCCCCTTCGCCGCATTGCGTCGGGCGGCGAGCTCAGCCGCGTCATGCTGGCAAGCAAGGTTGTCCTCGGTAACGCGGACGGTGTTGATACGTTGGTGTTTGACGAGGTCGATGCTGGTGTTGGTGGCTCCACGGCGCGTGCACTTGCGGGCGTGCTGGCAGATCTCGCCGCTACGCATCAGGTGATTGTCGTAACCCACTTGGCACAGGTCGCCGTCATGGCTGACAAGCATTATGTTGTCAGCAAGGAACCGGGCGATGTTCCCCAAACGCATTTGGACGAGGTAACCGGCGAAGCGCGTATCGCCGAGATCGCCCGCATGCTGAGCGGCGATCAGTCCGAGGCAAGCTTGGCCCACGCAAAGCAGATGCTCGAAGAAGCTCGAGGTTAGGTCGTATCAGCGGTGTTGGTGGGACAAAATAGACTGAAATTTTTGTCCCACTACGCGTTTTACTCAACGACCTTATCCGGCTGGATGAGCTCCTCGTAGTAGCTGATATGCTCGCGAGCGTCTTCAATCTCGGGCAGCAGGAAGTTGTAGATGACTTCGATGATCATCGTGGCGCTGATCTTAGAGAACGCAAAGTCGCCCGTTGTCAGCAGCGCTTCGTGGTTGACGGTGTTAAAAGTGTAGTCTGCCAGGCGCGCGAGCGGGGATTTACTGTCGCTGCTGATGACGACTACGGTTGCGCCGCAGTTGCGAGCCGCTTTTGCCATGCGATTCAGTCGGCGCGATTTGCCGGAGTTTGAGATTAGCACGATGACGTCACCCGGGCGCAACGTGAGCGCAAAGCCGATTGATGTCTCGCTAATGGTGCTCGCCATGCAGCGTAGGCCCAGCTGCGAAAACTTAAACGTCGCATCGAGCGCGACCGCGTTCGTATTGCCCACAGCTGCAAACTCAATAACCCCTGCATGCTTAAGGGCATGCACAACAGCCGCCAGCGTATCGTGGTCGATCCCGTCGATGGTCGCATTAAGCTCGCTCACCTTGGCAGCCAGGATGTTCTTGAGGCTCTGCTCCATATTGTCGAGCGAGACCTCGTCAGTCAGGCCCTCGTTACGCTGGCTTTCCAAATCCCTCGCCAACGAAAACTGAAAGCTGCGGAAGCTACCAAAGCCAAGCTTGCGGCAGAAGCGCGAAACGGTCGCCTCGGACGTGGCGGCGGCGCGCGAGAGCTGAGCGGCCGTGAGGCGTGGCGCCTCGGACTGGTGCTCCAATATATAGTCGACAATGCGCTGCTCGGACTCGCTGTATCCCTGATGGGTGCTAATGAGGGAAAGTGCGCTCTTGCTACTATCGGTCATGGATGGCTCCTGGTTGGCATGAAAATCTAGCTTGATTTGCAATGCCATAGTATACGGGCATTTTCAATTACAAGATACACCTTGCCGTTTCAAGTGTTGATGGTAAACTTTCACTTACCGTTTACGGTTATGAAAGAACCTTTCACCGGAGATTTGCACCTTAGCTCTTCTCACGCGGACGGTAGGTTGGTATCTTTCAGTTGTGGAAAAACGCGCATCGAAGCGCGTGTAGGGGAGCGCCCGCGGGCGCTGTACTCAAGAAGGAGGGACACATGGCTAAGTTTGACATCATCGCCGCGACCGGTTGCCCGACCGGCATTGCGCACACCTTCATGGCGAAGGAGGCGCTGGAGAAGGCAGCTGCCGAGCGCGGTCTGACCATTAAGGTCGAGACTCATGGCCAGGTCGGTGTCGAGAACGAGCTCACCAAGAGTGAGATCGCTGGTGCCAAGGCCGTCGTCGTCGCAGCCGACAAGGATGTCCAGGCTGAGCGTTTCGCCGGCAAGCCCATGGTTTCCGTTGGTGTTTCCAAGGCCCTGTCCGTTGAGGCCGCCGGTAAGCTGATTGACCGCGCGCTCGCCGCCAAGGGCGACGACACGGTTGCGGCTGCTGCCGATGTCGAGGACGAGGTCGAGGAGAAGGAGTCCATCGGCCACATCATCTACAAGCACCTCATGAACGGCGTCAGCCACATGCTGGTCTTCGTCGTTGCTGGTGGTGTTCTGACCGCCGTTTCGTTCCTGTGGGGCATTACGTCCTTCGATTCGACGGCGTCTGACTACAACAGCTTTGCTGCGATGCTCAAGATCATCGGCGGCATCGCCATGAACCTCATGGTTCCGGTGCTTTCCGCCTACATCGCCGAATCCATCGGCAAGCGCCCGGCGCTCGTCCCCGGTTTCGTTGCCGGTATGATCGCCATCCAGGGCCTGCCTGTTAACGCCGAGACCGGCATGATCGACGCCGGTGGCGCCGGCGTGGGCTTCGGCTTCCTGGGCGGCATCGTCGGCGGCTTCCTCGCCGGCTATGTCATCCTGCTGCTCGAGAAGGTCTTTGCCGGCCTGCCCAAGAACCTGGACGGCCTCAAGGCTATCTTCCTGTACCCGCTGTTCTCGACGGCTATCGTCGGCCTGGTCATGCTCGGCATTTCCGGCCCCATGGCTGCCATCAACACCGCCATGATGGACTTCCTCAAGGGCCTGTCCGCCTCTGGCGCCGTTGTCCTGGGTCTTGCCATTGGCTGCATGTGCGCCTTTGACATGGGCGGCCCGGTCAACAAGGCTGCTTACGTCACCGGTACCGCTATGCTCACCGAGGCTTTGGCCGCCGGTGTTGGCACCGATACCTACAACTTCGGCACCAACTTCATGGCTGCCGTCTCCGCCGCCTGCATCGTTCCGCCGCTGATCACCACCTTTGCCGTCGTTGTCGGCAAGAAGTACTTCAGCCAGGAGGATCACGACGCCGGTGTCGTCAACCTCATCCTTGGTTGCACCCACATCACCGAGGGCGCCATTCCGTTCATGACCAAGAACATCTGGCCCGTCATGCCCATCATGATGCTCGGTTCCTCTATCGCTTCGATCCTGACCATTATGTTCAACGTTCACGATCCGGCGCCTCACGGTGGCTTCCTGGTCCTGCCCGTTGTCGAGAACGGTCCGCTTTGGGTCCTCGCGATCCTCATCGGCGCTGTGGTCGGTGGCATCCTGTTCGTGGCCTTCAAGAAGTACGACTTCGAGAAGAACCAGAAGGCCGCTCCTGCAGCCAAGCCCGTTGAGGCCCCCAAGGCCGCTGCCGTCGAGGCCCCCAAGGCCGAGGCTGCCGACTTCGTGAAGGTCGAGAATGTCTTTGTCGCCGAGGACTTCGCTTCTCGTGACGAGGCTCTGAGCTTTGTCTCCAACCAGGCCGTCAAGGCCGGTATCGCCGGCGACGCCGACGCCGTGATGAACGCCTTCCTGGCCCGCGAGGCCGAGGGCACCACGGGCATGATGGAGGGCTTCGCCATCCCGCATGCCAAGTCCGACGCCATTACCGAGGCTGCCGTCATCGTCGTCAAGGACGAGTCTGGCGTGACCGGTTGGGACACCATGGACGGCGCTCCCGTCAACGTGGCTATCGCCCTGCTCATCCCCGGTGCCCAGGCCGGCACTACGCACCTCAAGATCCTGTCCAAGGTCGCCGAGGCGCTCATGGACGAGGACTTCCGTGCCACCGTCAAGGGTTCCACCGACGCCGCCGAGATCGCCAAGACGATCAACGCCCGTCTGGTCTAATTCCGCGGTACGCGAATAACATCGCCCCCCTGTATATAAGGCGGAGTCCCTCCCCAGGGCCTCCGCCTTTTTCATCCCCAAATAAGTTGCGGTGAAATAGGGACTGTTTAAACGATTCAACCCCAAATTCTGTCCCTATTTCACCGCAACTTATAAAAGGGCATAGAGGGGGCTACCTATCGAGTCTTTATCGCGAACAGTTCATCAGCCAGAATTCTTTTCAGCCGACATTACTCAGGATCGACCGAGTTTCCGCAGCTTGCTCGTCCACAGAGGGCCGGGCGCGGCCTGTGAGATTTATCGCGAGTTCCGCACGAGCCGAAGAGCACTTAATGTGCTCTTCGTGCGAGCAGGACTGTAGAGCAGGAAATCTCACAGGCCGCGCCCGGCCCTCTGTGGACGAGCAAGCGGACGACAAACACATCTGTCCAATAATTCGTCTGAAACATAATGAAAAACCGTTTGATGTGAGTTAATATAAACAACGTCGTGAATCTGACTCCTGCCACATGCATGACAGGGGTTAAACACAAAAAGGAGTCAATTATGGTTTCTGAGAAGGCTACCCTCGTTAATCCTCAGGGTCTGCACATGCGTCCGGCTGGTCTGTTCGCCTCCACCATGGGCAAGTACGCCTGTGACGTGACGGTCGTCACCCCCGAGAAGGAGGTCAACGGCAAGTCCCCGATGGCCCTCATGGCTGCTGGTATCCCCTGCGGCACCGAGGTCGAGGTAAAGTGCGACGGCGCTGACGAGGCCGAGGCTCTGGCTGCTGCCATCGAGCTCATCAAGAGCGGTCTTGGCGAGTAGAACTCAAACGGGTCGCATGTTGAACAACTAAGTTCATATTTGGGGGCGCAGTGACCTGTTGTAAGGTAGCTGCGCTCTTTTGTCATGGATATGGCAAAACGCTTTATCACATGACACGGAGAGAGGAATGGGAATGTATCAGGGAGTCAACGCTTCCGAGGGCATCGGTATCGGCACCGTCATGGTTGCCGTCGATCCCGACTTGACGTTTGAGCCGCACGAGGTTGCTGATTCGGCAGCAGAGAAGGAGCGCTATCAATCCGCTCTTTCGGTCTTCTGCGAGAAGACCCAGGCTCAGGCCGACCACATGAAGGAGACGGTGGGCGAGGCCGAGGCCGAGATCATGAGCGGACACATTGTCCTGGCTCAGGATCCGGGTATGACCGACGCCATCAACGCCGCCATTGACGGCGGTACCTGCGCCGAGCAGGCGCTCATGGACACCTCGACCATGTTCGAGAACATGTTCCTGTCCATGGACGACGAGATGTTCCGTCTGCGCGCGGCCGACATCGCCGACATCCGCACCGGTATTCTGGCCGAGCTGCTGGGCAAGGAGGTCGTCGACCTCTCCGTCCTGCCCGAGAACACCGTCGTTGTCGTGCATGACCTCACGCCGTCCATGACCGCCACGATCGATAAGGCCCACGTTGCCGGTATCGTCACCGAGACCGGTGGCCGCACGTCGCACTCCGCGATCATCGCGCGTGCCCTCGAGATCCCGGCTGTCCTTTCGGTTTCCAACAGCTGCACCGCGCTGCGCAACGGTATGACCGTTGTCGTCGACGGTGGCAAGGGTATCGTCGAGGCCGATCCCGACGAGGAGACGCTCGCTGCCTACACCGCCAAGGCCGAGGCCTTCGCTGCCGAGAAGGCAGCCCTCGAGGCCTTCCGTGGCAAGCCGTCCGTGACTGCCGATGGCATCAAGAAGATCATCGCCTGCAACATCGGTAACCCTGATGACGTGCCCAACGCGCTCGATCACGATGCCGAGGCCATCGGTCTGTTCCGCTCCGAGTTCCTGTTCATGGACTCTGCTGAGCTTCCTTCCGAGGAGGAGCAGTTCAACGCCTACCGTAAGGTCGCCAGCGCGCTCAAGGGTGCTCCGGTCATCATCCGCACGCTCGATGTGGGTGGCGACAAGGAGATTCCGTATCTGCATATGGTCAAGGAAGACAACCCCTTCATGGGCTTCCGCGCCGTGCGTTACTGCCTGGCCAATCCCGACCAGTACAAGGTCCAGCTCCGCGCTCTGCTGCGCGCTAGCGCCTTCGGTGACGTCAAGATCATGATCCCGCTCGTCACCTGCGTCGAGGAGGTCTTGGCTGTCAAGGAGCTCGTCGAGCAGTGCAAGGCCGAGCTGACCGAAGAGGGTCGCAAATTCAACGAGAACATCGAGGTCGGCATTATGGTCGAGACACCTGCCGCCTCGCTGCTCGCAGACCGTCTTGCCGAGGTCGCCGACTTCTTCTCCATCGGCACCAACGACCTGATCGGCTACACCATGTGCGCCGACCGTGGCAACGACACCATCTCCAACCTGTACCAGGTGTACTATCCCGCCGTGCTCCGCTCGCTCAAGAACATCATCGAGAGCGGCGTGAAGGCCGGCATCATGGTCGGTATGTGCGGCGAGGCCGCTGCCGATCCGCTGCTCGAGCCGCTGCTGATCAGCTGGGGCCTGGAGGAGTTCTCGATGAGCGCTCCGTCCATCCTGCGCGCCCGCAAGACCATCAGCCAGTGGACCAAGGCCGAGTGCGACGAGCTCGCCGAGAAGGCGCTCGCCTGCAACACCGCTGCCGAGGTCAAGGCACTGCTCGAGTCCGCAGCTCGCTAATTTGGTATCAGAGGTAACCGCGTGGTTGGAATGGGCCGGCCACGCGGCCCTCACATATACAGGGGGTACTGTAAATGTTCTACACGCTAACCGCTAACCCGGCTGTCGACATGACGGTTTCGAGCTCTCCGCTCGAGCCCGACGAGAACGTCCGCACCGGCTCGGCCAGCTACACGGCTAACGGCAAGGGCCTCGACGTGTCCTTCGCCTTTAAGAAGATGGGCGTCGACACCGTCGCGCTCGGCTTCTTCGCTGGCTTCACGGGCAAGTTCATCGTCGAGGAGGTCATGAACCTGGGTTGCCTCTGCCGCCCGGTCTGGACCGACGGTATCACGCGCATTAACACCTACGTCAACGATGGCCAGCACGAGTACGGCATCCTGAACCCGGGTGCTCCGATCACGCCGCAGCACCAGGAGGAGCTCTACAACATCCTGGACACCGCGGGCGATCTCGAGTGCCTGATCGTTTCCGGCTCCGTGCCTCCCAAAGCTACGCCTGACTTCCTGGCTAAGGTCATGGAGCACGCTCAGGCCCGTGGCGCCGACGTCGTCCTGGACCTTTCCTCCGACAAGCTCAAGGAGCTCGCTCACAAGAAGCCGCTGCTCATCAAGCCGAACCATCATGAGATGAAGGCCATCTTCGGCGTGCCGGTCGACACCGACGACGAGGTTCGCGTTGCCATGAAGATGGCTCACGACGCTGGCGTTCAGAACGTGCTGCTCACCCGTGGTAGCCGCGGCGACGCTTACTTCTCCAACGGCGAGGACATCTGGTACGCCAAGCGTGAGTTCAACATCAAGCTGGTCTCTTCCGTCTGCGCCGGCGACTGCACCCTCGCTGCGTTCCTGCACAAGTGGTACAGGGATCGCGACAACGTCGAGGAGGCCATGAAGCTCGCTATGGCCACCGGCGCCAACGTTGCCGAGTCCGTCGGCATCGGCGACTTCGGTCACGTCGACGAGTACAGCAAGCGCGTTGCTGTCCGCAAGCTCGATCGTCAGTAATCGAAACGCGACATATTCGTGCGCATGCGGCGCCCCGGTTTCGGCTGGGGCGCCTTTTTGTTCCGCCACGGGGGAGAGGTGTCCCGCCGTACTTCATCGCTTCCACACCGTTCACCGAGTTGTCCTAGCCTTTTACCGATGCGTGGAATATACTTTCATTAACACGTTGCTTCGTGAAAGGAACATTCATGATTTACACGCTCACTGCAAATCCCGCCATTGACTACAACATCGCCTGCGACGGCCTTGCTGCCAACACCGTCACGCGTACTCGCAACGCCGTCTATACGCCCAACGGCAAGGGCCTCAACGTCTCGTTTACGCTTGACCACTACGGTGTCGACACCACGATCCTGGGCTTCTTCGCTGGCTTCTCGGGCGAGTTCATCGTCAAGGGCGCCGAGGCCCTGGGCGTGCCCGTCAAGCCCGTGTGGACCGACGGCATCACGCGCGTCAACGTGTTCCTCAATGCCGGCCCCGACACCGAGTACAACATGGTCAACGCCGGTGCCGCCATCAACGAGGCCAATGAGCAGGAGATGTTTGAGCTCATCGATTCGCTCGATGACATGACCTGCCTGGTAATCAGCGGCTCGCTGCCTCCCAACACTTCCGAGGGCTTCCTGGCCGAGGTTCTGCGCCGCGTCAAGGCCAAGGGTGCCGAGTTCGTTCTCGACATTTCGAGCCATCAGCTGGCAGATCTCATTGCCATGGAGCCGCTGCTGATCAAGCCCAATGACGACGAGTTGCTCGATATCTTTGGCATTAAGGTGAGCGGTGGCGACGATGAGTCTGTTAAGGGCGCAATGGCTGAGCTTCATGCCAAGGGCGCCAAGAACGTGCTGCTGACCCTTGGTGGCGCCGGTGCGTACTTCTCCAACGGCAAGCACATCTGGTTTGCTAACCGCACCTTCGACGTCAAGCTGCTGTCGACGGTGTGTGCTGGCGATTCCTCGCTCGCTGCCTTCCTGTCCGTGTGGCATGACGCCCCCGAGCGCGTCGAGGACGCCCTGCGCCTGTCGATGGCCACCGGCGCCAACGTGGTCGAGTGCCCGGGCCTGGGCGACTTTGCCAAGGTGGACGAATACAAGAAGAACATCGAAGTTCGTCAGGTCTGCTAGCCGCATCGAAAAATCGCTGCCGAACACCCGCTTGGGGGTGCGGACGATTTCTTGGACCGCGTCTAGGCGTATCCAAGCTTCCTGCGGTACTCCATCGGGCTGAGCCACCCGAGGGACTTCTTGATCCGCTCCTCACGATAGTACACGAGGTA
>JAUMOL010000027.1 GCA_031295385.1 Collinsella sp. | reverse complement strand
GGGCGTAGCTCAGCTGGGAGAGCGCTTGACTGGCAGTCAAGAGGTCAGGGGTTCGATCCCCCTCGTCTCCACCCGAGCATTGAATGAGGCTCCAACGCAAGTTGGGGCCTTTTTTCATATAGGCACACAAGGTCAAAGGCGGCACCATGATCCTCCTGGTCGACAAGATCGAAAAAAGCTTCGGCGCGCGCGTCCTCTTTAGCGGCGCGTCCTTCCAGATCAACCCCGGCGAGCGCTTCGCGCTCGTGGGCCCCAACGGCGCCGGCAAAACCACCATGCTCAAAATCATCATGGGCATCGACAGCCCCGACGCAGGCCAGGTCCAGTACGCAAAGGACTGCCAGGTAGGCTACCTAGAGCAGGAAACCAACCTGGAGCACAAGGACACCACCATCCTCGCCGAGGTCATGGCGGCCGCTAAGGAAATCCGCCGCATGGGCGAGCGCGCCAACGAGCTTCAGGCACAAATCACCGAGCTCTCCGAGCAGGGCAAGGACGTCGACGCACTCCTGAACGAATACGGCCAGGTCCAGGACCGCTTTGAGCACCTAGGCGGCTACGAGCTCGAAAGCAACGCCCGCAAAATCCTGTCCGGTCTGGGCTTTAAGGTCACCGACTTTGAGCGTCCCTGCTCCGAGTTTTCCGGCGGCTGGCAGATGCGCATCGCGCTCGCCAAGCTTTTCCTGCGCCACCCCGACCTGCTGCTCCTGGACGAGCCCACCAACCACCTGGATCTCGAGAGTGTCCAGTGGCTGCGCGGCTTTATCGCCAGCTACGACGGCGCCGTCCTCATCGTCAGCCACGACCGCGCCTTCATGGACGCCTGCGTCGACCACGTCGCCGCGCTCGAGAACCGCCGCGTGACCACCTACACCGGCAACTACAGCAGCTACCTCAAGCAGCGCGAGGACAACCTTGAGCAGATGCGCGCCAAGCGTGCCGCCCAGGAGCGCGACATCGCCCACATGCAGGTCTTCGTCGATAAGTTCCGCTACAAGCCCACCAAGGCCGCCCAGGCCCAGGAGCGCATCCGCAAAATCGAGCAGATCAAAAAGGAGCTCGTCATCCTGCCCGAGGGCCACAAGCACATCGATTTTAAGTTCCCTGACCCGCCGCGCTCGGGCGACATGGTCGTGGGTCTGGAGGGCGTGTCCAAGTCTTACGGCGACAAGCACATCTACAGCGATATCGACCTCAAGCTCTACCGCGGCGAGCACGTGGCGCTCGTCGGCCCCAACGGCGCCGGCAAGTCCACGCTCATGAAGATCCTCGCCGGCCTGGAGCCGCCCACCACCGGCACCCGGGACCTGGGCACCAACGTGGGCGTGGCATACTACGCTCAGCACGCGCTCGAGGGCATGACCGAGTCCAATACCGTCCTGCAAGAGATCGACACCGTCACGCCCAAATGGACCGTGCCGCAGCAGCGCAGCCTGCTGGGCGCCTTCCTGTTTAGCGACAACGATGCAATCGAAAAACAGGTCCGCATTCTCTCCGGTGGCGAAAAGGCGCGCCTGGCCCTGGCCAAGATGCTCGTGGCCCCCGAGGCGCTCCTGTGCCTGGACGAGCCCACCAACCACCTGGATATCGACTCGGTGGACATGCTCGAGAACGCCCTGCAAAACTTTCCCGGCACCATCGTGCTGATCAGCCACGACGAGCACTTGGTACGTGCCGTGGCAAACCGCATCATCGACATCCGTGACGGCAAGGTCACGGTCTACGACGGCGACTACGACTACTACCTCTACAAGCGCGAGGACCTCGCAGCCCGCGCCGCCGCCGAGGCAGCAGGGGAGAGCGCGCCTGCCGCAGGCAAGAGCACTAAGCCCGCCAACGCCGCCCAGGACAGCAGCCCCGCGTCGGCCCCCAAGCCGATAGAGGGCAAAAAGACCAAGGAGCAAAAGCGCGCCGAGGCCCAGGCCCGCGCCGCGCTCAACAAAAAGCTCAAGGGCGTGCGCAACCAGCTCAAGAAGATCGAGACGGAGCTCGACAAAAAGCGCGCCCGCTATGACGAGCTTATGGAATTGATGGCAAGCGAAGAGCTTTATGCCGATCAGGACAAGTTCAACGCCGCGCTGGGGGAATATAACGGCCTTAAGCAAGAGCTGCCCAAGCTCGAGGACGAATGGCTGGAGCTTTCCACCCAGATCGAAGAGGAGACCGCGCGTGAACTCTCGTAAGGCCACTGCCGTGGCGATGAGCATCATCGCCATCGCCTGTCGCATCTGCGGCATTTTTATGAGTGCGATAACCGTGCTGTTGTGCTTTAGCGGCCTCACCGCCAAGCTGCAGATCGTGGGCTTTGTCGTTGAGCTTTCGCGCGCGCTGCCGAGCGCCATCGCCGGCTACGGCGTCATCACCTCTCCCTTTGGCGGCGTCTTCCGCCTGGATTACGCCATCGTGGCTGTCATCCTGTTTGTGGCCGACTACTTGCTCACGCGCGCCTCGCGCCGCGTCCGCTAGGGGAGCGCCATGTCCAACAGCTACATCATGAACCTGCTCGCCAGCGCGGTCGCCGTCATCGTGGGCATCGTCATCCACGAGAATGCGCACGCCGCCGCGGCCTGGGCACTCGGCGATAAGACGGCCCGATCGCGCGGTCGTGTCTCGCTCAACCCGCTCAACCATATCGACCCGTTTGGCACTATCATCTTGCCGCTGCTCATGCTTGCCGCCGGCGGCCCGGTGTTCGCCTTCGCCAAGCCCGTGCCCGTCTACCTCAACAACCTCAAGCACCCCAAGCGCGACGAGGTCCTGGTGAGCGTTGCCGGCCCCGCGTCTAACATCGCCCTCGCGTGCCTTGCGGCCGCCCTCATGCACGCAACGTACGGCAACCTCTACGCCAGCATGTCCTTTGCCCTGGCATCACAGATCATGAACTTCGGCGCCACGTTTATCGCGGTCAACCTGTCGCTTGCGTTCTTCAACCTCATCCCGATCCCGCCGCTCGACGGCTCGTCGATTATCGTGCCGTTCCTCAAAGGCAAGGCGCTCGCCAACTACTACCACCTACAGCAATACGCTATGCCCATACTCATCCTGGTGCTGTACCTGCTGCCTATGTGGACCGGCATCGATGTAATCGGCCGCTATTTCGACGTTACCGTGTATCCGCTGGCCGAGCAGCTGCTCAACTTCGCAATCGCCGGCATCTAAGGTAAACTAACAGGTCGACCATACAAAACGGTCGAAACATGCACCCAAACCGCGCCGCGAAGGCGCCGTCAAAGGAGGTCGAAGATGTCGTATCGCGTGTCGACGCAGGTCTACAGCGGACCGTTCGACCTGCTGCTGCAGCTGGTAACCCGCCAAAAAGTAGATATCGGCGCCATCTCCATCAGCGAGGTGGCCGAGCAGTACCTTGCCGAGGCCGAGCGCATCGAGGCGCTGGACCTGGACGTGGCGAGCGACTTTTTGCTGGTCGCGGCAACCCTTTTGGACATCAAGGCTGCTTCTCTGGTGCCCCAGGAGGCCCCGCGCAAAGTCGATGACGACGATGACGAGTTCGACGAAGACCTCGAGGAGCTCAGCGCGCTCGACGGCGACGCCCTGCGCGAGGTCCTGATCCAGCGCCTGATCGCCTACAAGCAGTTTAAGGGTGCGGCGGCGGCCCTCGGTGCCCGCATGCAGGCCGAAAGCCGCATGCATCCGCGCGTGGCCGGCCCCGACCCCGAGTTTTTGGGCCTTATGCCCGACTACCTGGCCGGCATCACACTGCGCGGCCTCGCCGTCATCTGCGCCGACCTGGACGGCAAGCGCCAGACCTTCCTGCTGGAGGCCGAGCACGTAGCACCGCATCGCGTGCCGCTCGACCTGACGGTGGCCTCGGTCGACCGCTTTACCATGGAGCACCAAACCTGCACTTTCCGCGAGCTGTTGGACGGCGATGCCACCACCGAGCAGCTCGTCGTCACCTTCCTGGCCATGCTCGAGCTCGCCAAGCGCGGCTCGCTCACGCTGAGCCAGGACGAGATCTTTGGAACCATTCAAATCAACCGCGTCGAGGGCGCCGAGGCCTATGTGCCCGGCGAGGGCCCCGAGCTCACCGAATAGGAGCCGCAACCATGTCAACCCTTTCCACGCTGGAGGCAAACAGCCTTAAAGGCGCCCTCGAGGCACTGCTGCTGGTGTCGAGCGACCCGGTGAGTGCGCCCGCGCTGGCCGGCGCACTGGATATCGCCCCCGGCGAGTGCGCGTCGCTGCTCGCCGAGCTCAAGGTTGAGTACGAGGAGGCCAACCGCGGCTTTCAGCTGCGCGAGGTCGCCGGCGGTTGGCGCTTGTTCACGCACCCCGCCTACCACGACGTGGTCGAGGCCTATGTGTTGAGCTGGGATACGCAAAAGCTGTCGCAGGCGGCGCTCGAAACCCTGGCCGTGATCGCCTACCACCAGCCCGTGACGCGCGAGGTGGTCAAGGGCATCCGCGGCGTCAACTCCGATGGCGTCATCGCGTCGCTCGTTGACAAGGGTCTGGTGCGCGAGCTCGGCCGTGACCCCCAGCGCGGTCAGGCCATCATCTACGGCACGACCAACGCCTTCTTGGAAAAGTTCGGTCTGCGCTCCACCCGCGATCTGCCCGATCTGGAGCAGTTTGCCCCCGACGAACAATCACGTCAGTTTATCCGCGAGCGTCTGAGCGGCCGCAGTATTCAGTCCACGCTCGAGGAGCAAGCCGAGGACCTGGACGAAGAGCGCGAACTGCTCGATACCGATGTTGAAGATGTTGAGGCAGTCGAGGACTTGGAGACCCTGGTCGTCGACGAGACCTCGGAGGATTTGCATGACGAGGACTAACGAAGTAGGGGAGACGCGCACCGTCGCTGCGGCGCCTAACGCGGATACGCACAAGTCCGACGCCCAGCACGTCTACCCGCACACCATGCGCCTGCAGCGCTTTTTGGCGCGCGCGGGTGTGGCGAGCCGCCGCGGTTCGGAGGACCTGATGACCGCTGGTCGTGTGACGGTAAACGGCGAGGTCGCGACCGAGCTGGGAACCAAGGTCGATGTCGACCGCGACCGTATCGAGGTCGACGGCATGCCCGTCAAACTCAACCAGGGCGCCGTGTACTTGATGTTCTACAAGCCGACCGGCTACCTCACCACCATGAGCGACCCGCAGGAGCGCCCTTGTGTGGCCGATCTGGTCCCCCGCGACCGCTTTCCGGGACTGTTCCCGGTGGGCCGCCTGGACCGTGACACCACGGGCCTTTTGCTCTTTACCACCGACGGCGACCTGTCACAGGACCTGCTGCACCCCAGCAAGCATGTCTATAAAACTTACCAGGCACTCGTGGACGGGCAGCTGACCGACCGCGATCTGGAACCACTCCGCCGCGGCATCGAGCTCGACGACGGCCCGTGCCAGCCGGCAATCTGTCGCATCATCAACGCGCGCGAGGCTGAAGCCGTGGCCCCGCAGGGTGTGAAGCCCGGCACCACCGCCGTGGAGGTCATCATCCGCGAAGGCCGCAAGAACCAGGTCAAGCGCATGCTGAGCAAGATCCACCACCCGGTGATCCGCCTGCACCGCTGCAACTTTGCCGGCCTGGAGCTCAAGGACGTGGCCAAGGGCTCGTGGCGCGAGCTCACCGACCGCGAGGTGCAGATCCTCAAGGCCGGCGGCATCCCGCCCAAGCAGGCGAGCTCCAAGCGCAACGGCGGCAAGCCCCAGGAAACCCCCGCCAGCCGCACGCGTCACCACGGCAGCCACGGCTCCGCACCCAAGCGCAACACATATCGCGAGCGCTACACGGGCTAGGCAACCTGCCGCGCCCCAACGCCCGCGAACCACAACAGCACGCCAACCATCGAAAGGAAGCATTGCATGATCGTCGCTATCGACGGCCCCGCCGGTTCCGGCAAGTCCACCATCGCCAAGGAGATCGCCCGCCAGCTGGGCTTTAACAAGCTCGACACGGGCGCCATGTATCGCGCCGTCACCTTCGCCGCGCTCGATCGCGGCATCGACCTGGATAACGAGGCGGCCATCGACGCCCTCGCCGAGCAGATCGAAATTCGCTTTACCAACGGCACCGGTGAGGATACGCGCCTGACCATCGACGGCCAGGACGCTTCGGCCGCCATTCGCACCCCGCAGGTCGACGCCAACGTGTCCAAGGTCTCGGCCTACCCGGGCGTGCGCGCCGCTATGCTCATCCACCAGCGCCGCGCAGCCGAGGACCGCGATATCGTGGCCGAGGGTCGCGACATCGGAACCGTCGTGTTCCCTAACGCGCAGGTCAAGGTCTTCCTGACCGCCGACCCGCGCGAACGTGCCCGCCGCCGCGTGCTGCAGCGCCACCAAAACGATGCCCAGCCGCTCACGTCCGAGCAGCTCGAAGCCGAGGTCGACGAGACCCTCGACGCCCTTAAGCAGCGCGACAAGCTCGACAGCAGCCGCGAGGCCGCACCGCTCGTGCCCGCCGAGGACGCCGTGCACGTCGACTCCACCGCCCACACCATCGACGAGGTCGTCTCGATAATCGAGGACCTTATCAACCAAAGGAGGTAGCCCATGCGCCTGTTTAAGCAGACGCCCGAGGACTATTACAACGCTCCCTATGCCGAGTTCCCGGCGCTCATCCGCGGCACCGTTGTCGTGGTCATGGCCATCCTTTGGGCCTTCTCCAAGCTCATGTGGCGTTGGAAGGTCGAGGACGCCGACCTGCTGTTTGAGCGCCAGGAAGGCCGCGGCAGCGTAGTCATCTGCAACCACACCTCAATGGCCGAGCTCTTGGCCGTAGAGACGGCGTTGTTCTTTGGGGGCCGCCGCATTCGCCCCATCTTTAAGTCCGAGTTCGCCAAGAGCAAGATTGTTCGCTGGGCCTTTAGCCGCGTGGGCGGCATCCCCGTGGAGCGCGGTACCGCCGACATGAAGTGCCTGCGCGCTGCCCAGCATGCTTTGCAGCGCGGCGAGGACGTCCTGATCTTCCCCGAGGGCACGCGTATCCGTTCGCGCGAGATCAAGCCCGAGGTCCACGGCGGTTTTGCACTCATCGCTCAGATGGGCAAGGCACCTGTGAACCCGCTCGCCATCTGCGGTTGGTCCGACATCACGCCTGCAGGCAAAAAGATCATGCGTCCCAAGAAGTGCTGGATCCGCGCCGGAAAGGCCGTCTCGCTTTCCGACGCACCGGCTGGGCTTAAGCGCACGGAGCGCCTGGAATGGTTTGAGTCCGAGGCCATGAACCGCGTCTACGCTATGCGAGACGAGCTGTGCGCCGAGCATCCGGGCAGGTTTTAGCAATGAGCGAGAATGTGACGAACACCGCCGCGACTGCGTCCGACCAGGCAACCGCGCCTACCATCGAGATCGCCGCCCACGCCGGCACTTGCTACGGCGTGCAGCGCGCGCTCGACATGGCTCTGGCTGCCGCGCCGCAGGCAGGGGAGAGCGATCAGGTCCACACCTTGGGGCCGCTCATCCATAACCCCATCGTGGTACGCGAGCTCGCTGAGGCAGGCGTTGGCTTGGCCGAAACCCTGGACGACGTCGCAACCGGCACCGTGATCATCCGCGCCCACGGCGTGGTGCCGCAGGTGATCGATGCCGCCCGCGAGCGCGGCCTTACCGTGGTCGACGCCACCTGCCCCTACGTGAAGAAGGTTCATGTGGCGGCCGAGCGCCTGGTGCGCGAAGGCTACCGCGTGGTGGTCGTAGGCGAGCCGGGGCACCCCGAGGTCGAGGGCATTCTAGGTCACGCCGGCGACGATGCGCAGGTCGTGAGCTGTGCCGCCGACGCCGATGCCCTGTCGCTCAAGGGCAAGGTGGGTCTGGTCGTGCAGACTACCCAGACCGCGCAGAACCTCGCCGAGGTCGTGGCCGCTATCACCCCGCGCATGCAGGAGCTGCGTGTGATCAACACCATCTGCGCCGCCACGAGTGAGCGTCAACAGGCAGCAGCCACACTTGCCAACCGCTGCGACTGCATGGTCGTCGTGGGTGGCAAGAACTCGGGCAACACCCGCCGCCTGGCTCAGATTTGCGCAGACGCCTGCGAGCACACGCATCACATCGAGGAAGCTTCCGAGCTCCAGGCCGCGTGGTTTACCGACGCTCACTACATCGGCATCACCGCCGGAGCCTCCACCCCGCAAGAACACATCGAGCGCGCCGTCGAGCGCATCAAGGAGCTTTGCCGCTAACCATGGACCAGACCGTACCCGCATACGCCGCCGAGGTGGCCGATTACGGGCGCAGCCGCGACCCCGAGCCGGGTGAAGGCGCGCTCGTTAAGAACGTGCGTCCCGAGTCGCCCGCATGGGATGTGGGTATCGAGCCGGGCATGCGCGTGCTCACGGTCAACGGCGAGCAACTCACCGACATGATCGTATGGCTTTGGGAAGCAGACGACGACACCGTTGATTTGGAGGTATTCGACCCGCTCGACGGCACCGTCACCTCCGTCGAGCTCGACCGCTTCCCGGGAGAGGACTGGGGCCTGGAGTTCGACGGCCCCATCTTTGACGGCATGCGTACCTGTGTGAACGCCTGCGTGTTCTGCTTTATGACGATGCTCCCCAAAGGCGGCCGCTCCACGCTCTACATCCGCGACGATGACTATCGCCTGAGCTTTTTGCAGGGCAACTTCGTCACGTTAACGAACCTTACCGACGTGGACGTGCAAAACGTCATCCAACGCAACATGAGCCCCATGAACGTATCGGTCCATGCCGTGAGCCCCGACGTCCGCCGTCGTATGATGGGCCGCAACGCCCAGCGAGGCATGGACGTGCTCGAGGCCATCATGGCCGCCGGCATCGAGATTCACGCGCAGATCGTGTTGTGCCCCGGCATGAACGACGGCGAGGAGCTGGAAAAGACCCTGCGCTTTTGCGAGGAGCACGAGCAAATCACAAGCCTGGGCATTGTGCCGCTCGGTTTTACCAAGCATCAAAACCGTTTTAGCTGGTCCTACAGCGACAAGCCCGAGCTAGCGCGCGAGACCATCGCCATGATCAGGCCCTTCCAGGACCGCGCCTATGAGCGCTTTGGCCGCCACACCTTCCAGATGAGCGACGAGTTCTATCTGGACGCCGGCATCGATCCTCCCGAGGCAGACTTTTACGACGGTTACCCGCAGTACTACGACGGCATCGGCATGATCCGCTCGTATCTGGACGAGACCGACGACGTGCTCGCTGCCGATGCCGAGCGACTGGCCCGCGTCCGCGAGGCCATCGCCGCCCGCAGCCAACACCTGCTGTGCCTCTCGGGCGCCAGCGCACGCGACACGGTGGCCCGCTTTGTGGAATCGCCCAAGGGACTCGCCGGCACTGTCACGGCCATCAAGAACCGCTACTTTGGCGGCAACGTGGACGTGACCGGCCTTATCGTCGCGTGTGACATTCTGGAGCAGCTGCCGCAGGACCTCTCGGGGGTTATGCTCTTTGTGCCTAAGCTCATGTTCAACGCTGACGGCATGACGCTTGACGAGTATCATCGTGACGATTTACTCGCAAGCCTTACCAGTCGCGGCGCCGAGGTTCATGTGGTGTCGACCATGCCGCATGAGCTGCTCGATACCCTGGAGCACATCCTTGGCATTGTGCCCGCGGACTCTAACATTTCCACTGACCCTACCCATTAAAGGAGTGCAGATGAAACCTATCGTCGCCGTCGTCGGACGCCCCAACGTGGGCAAGTCCACGCTCGTTAACCGCCTGGCCCAGACCTCGGACGCCATCGTCCACGAGTCCCGCGGCGTCACGCGCGACCGCTCGTACCACACGGCCGATTGGAACGGCCGCGAGTTCACCATCGTCGACACGGGCGGCATCGAACCGCTCAAGAGCGATGACGTTTTCGCCACGTCCATTCGCGACCAGGCCCTCGCCGCCGCCGAGGAAGCCGCCGTCATCCTGTTTGTGGTCGATGGCCGCACCGGCGTCACCGAGGAGGACGAGTCGGTCGCCCGCATGCTCAAGCGCTGCGACAAGCCGGTCTTTCTGCTGGTGAACAAGCTCGACAACCCCGATCGCGAGAACGACAGCATCTGGGAGTTCTATTCGCTCGGAATCGGCGAGCCCACGCCGCTCTCGGCCCTGCACGGCCACGGCACGGGCGACCTGCTCGACGACATCGTGGCCCTGCTTCCCGAGGAAGAGGACGAGGTCGCCGATGAGTTCCCCGACGCGCTGAACGTCGCCATCATCGGCCGCCCCAACGCCGGTAAGTCTTCGCTGTTCAACCGCATCCTGGGCGCCGACCGCTCCATCGTGTCCAACATTGCCGGCACCACGCGCGACGCCATCGACACGGTCGTCGAGCGCAACGGCAAGCACTACCGCATGGTCGACACCGCGGGCATTCGCAAGAAGAGCACCGTGTACGAGAACATCGAGTACTACTCCATGGTCCGCGGCCTGCGCGCCATCGACCGCGCCGACGTGGCGCTGCTCGTCGTCGACGCCTCCGTGGGCGTCACCGAGCAGGACCAGAAGGTCATGGGTCTTGCCATCGAGCGCGGCTGCGCCATCGTGGTGCTGCTCAACAAGTGGGATCTGCTCGACGACGACCGTAAGCGCGAGGCCTGCATGGAGACCGTCGACCGCCGTCTGGGCGTCATGGCTCCCTGGGCCCAGTACCTGCGCATCTCTGCCCTGACCGGCCGCAGCGTCGAGAAGATCTGGGCGATGGTCGACGCCGCCGAGAAGACGCGCTCGCAAAAGATCAGCACCTCGCGCCTCAACACGTTCCTCACCGACCTGCGCGAGTTCGGTCATACCGTGGTGGACGGCAAGCGCCGCCTGCGCATGCACTACGTGACCCAGACGGGCGTCAACCCGCCGACGTTCACGTTCTTCGTCAACCACAGCGATCTGGTCAACGACACCTATCAGCGCTACGTCGAGAACCGCATGCGCTCGACCTTCGACTTTGCCGGCACACCCATTCGACTCTTCTTTAGGAAGAAGGAGCAAAAGGATGCATAATCCGATTCTGCTGACCGCCATCTGCGCCGTGGTCTCGTTCTTTATCGGGGCGATTCCGTTTGGCCTGATCCTGGGCCGCGTGTTCAACCACACCGACATTCGCAGGGCGGGCTCCGGCAACATCGGCACCACCAACGCCCTGCGTGTGGCCGGCCCCAAGGTGGCCGCGCTCACGCTGCTGCTCGACTGCCTTAAGGGCGCCATCTGCGTTCTTATCGCCCGTCCACTCATTGCCGACTTGGGCTATGGTTTTCCGCCGAGCATTATGGCCCCCGGCGCCGCTGGCGACTGGATGCTCGGCGTCATCTGCCTGGCAGCGGTGTGGGGCCACATCTTCTCGCCCTACCTCAATTTCCATGGCGGCAAGGGTATCGCAGTTGGCCTGGGCGTCATCCTCGCCTGGTATTGGCCAATTGGCCTGTCGCTGCTGGGCATGTTTATCGTGGCCGTCGCCATCACCAAGTTTGTGTCGGTGGGCTCGCTTGCCGCGGCCATCGGTCTTCCCATCGCTGCTTGCGCGGTCTTTCCGTACAGCAGCCTGGGCCTCAAGTTCTGCATGGCGATAATCGGCATCACCGTGGTGTGGGCCCATCGCGCGAACATCAAAAAGCTCATGACCGGTAAGGAGTCCAAGCTCTCGTTTACCAAGCGCGTCACCGAGCCCGACGATAAGTAGGAGAGAGTCATGAATGTTGCGCTGATTGGCTCTGGCTCGTGGGGAACCGCCGTCGCCGGCCTTGCCGCCGCGCGAGCCGTGCGCGTAACCATGTGGGCCCATAGCGAGCAGACGGCCGCCGGCATTAACGGTGAGCACCGCAACCCCCGCTACCTTGTGGGCTACGAGCTGCCGGACAACGTGGTAGCAACGACCGAGCTCGCCCAGGCGCTCGACGGTGCCGATGCGATCATCTTTGCCGTGCCCTCCACGCACTTGCGCGACGTGTGCCATCGGGCAGCGCCCTTTATCGCCGCCGATACCCCGGTGCTCTGCCTCACCAAGGGTATTGAGCCCGAGTCTGGCCTGCTCATGAGCGAGGTCATCGCCAGTGAGATCGGCAACGAGGCACGTGTCGCGGCGCTTTCGGGTCCCAACCATGCCGAGGAGATCTGCCGCGGCGGACTTTCTGCCGCCGTCATCGCCAGCAAAGACGCGCAGGTAGGGGAGACCTTTAAGAACCTGCTCCTATCCACGGCCTTCCGCATCTACCTGTCGCAGGACATGACCGGCGTCGAGGTTTGCGGCGCCATGAAAAACGTCATCGCCATCGTGTGCGGCATTTCCGCCGGCTCCGGCGCAGGCGACAACACGCTCGCCCTCATCATGACGCGCGGCCTGGCCGAGATCAGCCGTCTGGTGCACGCCCGCGGCGGACAAGCCATGACCTGCATGGGACTCGCCGGCATGGGCGACCTCATTGCCACCTGCACCTCAGAGCATTCGCGCAACCGCACCTTTGGCTACGAGTTTGCCCACGGCGTGTCGCTCGACGAGTACCAGACGCGCACGCATATGGTGGTGGAGGGCGCCGTCGCCGCCCGCAGCGTCAGCGAGCTTGCCCGTTCACTGGGCGTAGACATTCCGCTCACCTTTGCCGTCGAGCAAACGCTCTACAACGGTGTTACTTTGGATAGGGCGCTCGAGATTCTCACCGACCGCGTCCCTTCTCAAGAGTTCTACGGACTCACCGACTAGCGCAGAAAGGCTACTACCATGGGTTCCATTAAAATCGCTCCGTCTGTCCTTTCGGCCGACATGGCCAACCTCAAGGGCGAACTCGACAAGATCGCCGGTGCCGACTACGTGCACTTCGACGTTATGGACGGCCACTTTACCGGCAACCTGACCTTTGGCGTTGACATCCTTAAGGCCGTCAAGCGCTCCACCGCTGTACCGGTCGACGCGCACCTGATGGTGTCGAACCCCGATGAGACGGTCGATTGGTATGCCGACGCCGGTGCCGACATGATTACCGTGCACTACGAGGCTTCCACGCACCTGCACCGCACGCTCACGCATCTGCAGCAGCGCGGCGTCAAGGCCGGCGTTGTGCTCAACCCCGCCACGCCCGTTTGTATGCTCGAAAGCATCATCGACGTTGTCGACATGGTACTGCTCATGAGCGTGAACCCCGGCTTTGGCGGCCAGAGCTTTATCCCCGGTACCATCGCCAAGCTCCACGAGCTCAAAGCCATGTGCGAGCGTCACGGCGTTTCACCCCTCATCGAGGTCGACGGCGGTATTTCTTCCAAGAACATCGCCGAGGTCGTCAAGGCTGGCGCCAACGTGCTCGTGGCCGGCTCCGCCGTATTTAAGTCCGAAGATCCCGCTGCCGAGGTTGCGCTGCTGCAGAAGCTGGGCAACGAGGCCGCACAGGAGGCATAAACCCTTATGACCGCAGGTCAAAACCGCATACCCGTGAATCTTGACTATGCCGCCTCGACGCCCATGCGCGCCGAGGCGCTCCATGCGCAGCGCGAATACGACGACAGCGAGCTTGCCGGCGTCAACCCCAACTCGCTGCATTCGCTCGGCCGCAAGGCCGCTGCGCGCCTTGAAGTCGCGCGTCGCGAGATTGCCCGCAGCTTTGGCGCGCGCGTCCGTCCGTCCGAGATCATCTTGACCAACGGCGGTACCGAGGCAAACCAGCTTGCGCTCCTCGGACTTGCCGAGGGCGCCCGTCAGCGCGATCGCAAGCGCGACCGCGCGATCGTGTCGGCGATCGAGCACGATTCGATTCTGGACAACCTGCCGCTGCTGCGTGCTGCCGGCTTTACCGTCGACCTGGTGCAGCCCTGCCGTGCAGGTTATATTGAGCCTGCCGCGCTGAGCGACTTGCTCGGCGACGACGTGGCGCTCGTGAGCATCATGGTTGCCAACAACGAAACCGGCGTGGTGCAGCCCATCCGCGAGCTGACCGCCGCTGCACATGCTGTCGGCGCCCTGTTCCACACCGATGCCATCCAGGGTTATCTGCATATTCCGCTCGATGTCACCGAGCTGGGCGTCGATGCTATGACCGTTGCCGCGCACAAGATCGGCGGCCCCGTGGCATCCGGCGCACTCTACCTTAAGAACCGCACGCCGCTGCGTCCGCGCATCTTTGGCGGTGGACAGGAAGCCGGACGTCGTGCCGGCACGCAGGACCTGCGCACGCAGCTGGCCTTTGCCGCTGCCGCCCGCACGTTGGCGCCCCGCGTGGCCCAGGAGCGTACGACGCTGCAAGCTCTTTCCGACAAGCTCTACGCCACGCTTACGGCTCATCCGCGCATTCACGCCACTATGGGCGACTATGTGCAGGCCGACCGTCTGCCCGGCATGGTATCGATCTACATTGACGGCATGGACTCCGAGGAGCTCATCATCAAGCTCGACGCCGGCGGCTTTGAGGTTTCGGCCGGCTCGGCGTGCTCGAGCGGCAGCATGGACCCGAGCCATGTTCTCAGCGCCATGGGCATTGGTCGCGAGCAGGCGCTAGGCGCACTGCGCATCTCCTTCGATGACCGCGTGAATCCAGGCGATCTGGACGAGTTTGCCCAGACGCTGCTCTCGATCGTAGGCGCCGCATGATCGTCGCCGAGCTCGAGCGCGCCCTGTTTGCGCGCTATCCCAAGGCGGACGCCGAGGGCTGGGATCACGTTGGGCTATCTGTGGGAGATCCCGCTGCCGAGATTACCGGTGTTGCCTGCGCACTCGATGCGACCGAAGCTAATGTTCGCCGCGCCCAAGAAGCCGGCGCAAACGTGCTGCTGACGCATCATCCTGTCTATATCAAGGCGCCCGAGGCGTTTTGTCCGTCGGATTCCGCACGCCCCCAGTGCAGCGCAGCGCTGTTTGAGGCCGCCCGCTGCGGCGTGAGCATTATCTCGCTCCACACCAATCTGGACCGCTCGCACGAAGCGCGCACCTGCCTGAGCGAGCTGCTGGGTGCCGCACCCGTGAGCTCACTGGAGCACGTAGACGACCCCGAGGCAACCGGCCTGGGCGCGCTTACAACGCTCAACGACCCGAGCACGCTGCGCGATCTTGCCACCCGTGCTGCCACGGCCTTCGGCAGCGACCCGCGTGTGTGGGGCGAAGCCGATCGCCCGTGCCGCACCGTCGCCATTTTGGGCGGCTCCCTGGGCGACTTTGGAGAGCTCGCCATCGCCGCGGGCGCGGACGTTGTCGTGACGGGCGAGGCGGGCTACCACGTGACGCAAGACCTTGCCTTGCGCGGGCTGCCGGTGATCTTGCTCGGCCACGACCGCTCCGAGGAGCCGTTCGTTGATATATTGATGAACTCTGCAGTTGACGCCGGGGTCGACCCCCGTCATGCGATTAAAATACTGAACCCTTGCCAATGGTGGACTGTGACAAAAGGAGAGAACTTATGAGCGCCGGCGCTACGCTACTCAAGCTGCAACAGATCGATTTGGAGCTCGCCCGCAACAAGAGCGAACTTGCCAATATGCCGGAGCTCAAGGAGCTCGCTTCCAAGCGCAAGACCTATGTGAAACTCAAGTCCGAGATGACCAAGCTCTACGCCCAGCGCAAGGATCTGGACATTGAGCTCGACGATCTCAACACCACCGAGATTCAGACCAACAACGCCATCGAAGCTGCCAAGAAGCGCCATGTCGACGGCTCCGACTACCGCGAGGTTCAGGACCTGGAGAATGAACTCGCAACCCTGGCCAAGCGTCTGGACAAGATTGAGCACACCCGCAAGGATGTCGTCATCGCCCATAAGGAGGCGCTCGACCGCGAGGCCCGCGCGCAGGCAATCATCGCCAAGTTCGAGGAGGGCGTGAAGGCCGATACCAAGGCCGCCCGCGCCAAGGCTGCCGACCTGCAGGCTCAGATTGACGCCGCCACTAAGGAGCGCACCGCGCTTGCTGCCACGCTGCCGGCCGACGTGCTCACCGACTACGAGCGTCTGCTCAAGCAGTTCCGCGGCCTGGCCGTCGAGACCATCCAGGGCAACATCCCCACGGTCTGCCACACCGCGCTGCAGGCATCGTCCATGAGCGACCTTAACCACGACGGTAGCGAGATTACGCACTGCCCGTACTGCCACCGTCTCCTGGTGCTCCCGAGCAAGGAAGCTTAAACGATGGCGGCATCCAACAATTCAATGCAACTTGAGGGAAAAACGATCCTGCTGGGCATTACCGGCGGGATCGCCACCTATAAGTCGTGCAATATCGTGCGCCTGCTGCAAAAGCGCGGTGCGCGCGTCAAGGTCGTTATGAGCGAGCATGCAACGGAGTTCGTGGGGCCACTTACCTTCCGTGCGCTCACCAACGAGCCCGTTGCCGTGGGCCTATTCGACGATCCCTCCGACCCCATCCACCACATTTCGCTGGCGCAGGAGCCCGATCTGGTGGTCGTGGCGCCCGCGACGGCCAATATCATCGCCAAGATGGCCAACGGCATCGCCGATGACCTCATTTCCACTACGCTGCTTGCGACGCCGCGACCCATCGTGATCGCGCCCGCTATGAACAACGGCATGTGGAAGGCACCGGCGACGCAGGCCAATATGACCACGCTGCGCGACCGCGGCGTGCATGTGGTGGGCCCGGGCAGCGGCTACCTTGCCTGTGGCGACGTGGACACGGGACGCATGAGCGAGCCCGAGGACATCGTCGAGGCTGTCTGTGAGGTGCTCAACCCCGTGCCGCAAGACCTGGCGGGCAAGCGCATCGTCATCACTGCCGGCCCCACACACGAACCGATCGACCCGGTGCGCTTCATTGGCAACCGCTCATCAGGCAAGATGGGCGTCGCCCTTGCAGGGGAGGCCGCACGCCGCGGTGGCGAGGTCACGCTCGTGTTGGGACCGACATCGCTCGATGTTCCCCGCGACGTGGAGTGCGTGCGCGTGCAAACCGCCGCAGAGATGCTCCAGGCGGCCCTGAGCGCCTTCCAGACGGCCGATGCGGCAATTTGTGCGGCCGCCGTCGCCGACTATACCCCCGCCACCCCTGCGGACCATAAGCTCAAAAAGTCCAACGAACGCTTGGATCGCATCGAGCTTGTCGAAACGGTCGATATCTTGGCCGAGCTTTCGCGCCAAAAGGGGGAACGGTGCGTGATCGGCTTTGCGGCCGAGACCGATAACCTTGTCGAGTACGCCGAGCGCAAATTGGCCCGCAAGGGTTGCGATGCCATTATCGCCAACGATGTCTCGCGCGCCGATTCGGGCTTTGGGACCGACACCAACAAGGCCTGGATTGTGAGCACAACAGGTGCGCAAGAGCTTCCCGTGCTAACAAAACCCCAGCTCGCAAATACAATTTTGGACTTGCTTCAAAATTTATAAAAAAGTTCTTGCACAAGGCTAAAGTTTCGGGTTAATATACTCCCTGTTGCGAGCGAGAGCAGAGCAACAGACAAAAGCTTCGGGACGTGGCGCAGCTTGGTAGCGCACTTGACTGGGGGTCAAGGGGTCGCTGGTTCGAATCCAGTCGTCCCGACCAGAAGTTTGCAGGTCAGGCACCTAGTGTCTGACCTTTTTTGTTTTAAGCAATTGCTTAATTTTGATTAAGCAACAGGGTGCCAAAAATCTACCTGCGCGATAATCGCTTTTTGCGGTTACTTGCGCGTTTTGCACGCGCTTGAGCCGATTTATTAACGCGACATGAATCTACATACGCGTAGCTGGTATACAGACGAGTACAGGCTGTATTTATCGCGGCGATTTACGCAGATATGGCGACTGTAACGAACTAGTGTGTCGCTGTATTTATTCCAGCAGTTCACTTGATCTGTGGACAAGTGAGCGGTTACAACAAAACGCCAACCAGGATGGACTCCATACGAGGATGCCGCAAAGGTAATGGCGGGGAAGTGCGGCAGGCGCTCTGAGAGCCGCTGTATGACCCCATTTCTCCTCAACCCGATTACCTGTACAATGAACCTCGAATTGTTTGAGTAATCGCCAAAAGAAAAGCCCTCGCAGGATTGCGAGGGCTTTGCGATGAAAGAGATCAGAAGCAGAAAGCGGGGAGGACATAAAACGAGTCCGTCGCGCTGTAGCTGTAGCAAATACCGCCGCTTTGAACATAGCGAAAGGATGTGGAGCTGCGCGGTCTCACGGAACGAGTCCAGTGGCTATAGCCTGATGCACCGGAATAGTTCGACCTCGTCACGCCCTTGGATTTGTAGCACTCGTACTGGATGCCGTCAGATTGCATATCCCCGTATACTTCGGTTGCCGAGAGCAGAAAAACCTTGTCGGTCGTCGCCGAGGGGGCACCGCCCCCGTTACCGCCAACGTTATCGGTTGTCTTTGTGACGGGTTTCACCTTTGACTGGAGCTCGCTGGGCAGGAGCAACCAGAGGTCACCGCTGTTGAGGCGGGTACGGAGCTCGGACTTATCCCAACCACCGGCATTGGTGTCCGTAGCGTTCATTCTCTGGCTACCCAAGGCAGAGTTGGTCGCCTCGAACGTCAAGCCTGCCATGCCGCTACCATCGGCCAAGTCGTCGTGGTTGATGCCGATGATACGGTACTCGAGCGTCTTGCCATTGGTCAGCTTCATCGAGAACTTGGTGCCGGCATCCATGGCGGCCTTGGCCTTGGCGTAGGCGATAGACGATGTACCGTTCTTGGCAATGTCTTTGGCAACCGCCTCCTGCTCGTCGAGGGTCCAGTCCTTCGCGTCCTTGGCGATGGCCACCTGGACGGCCGCGGAATCGGCGCCTGCGGAGCCGCCACCGAACGCGCCTCCCTCGACGCCGCCGACCGTCCCATTGTTCACCGTGTTGCCGACCAGGTTGGACTGGTTTCGGATGGCTCCGGCCACGCCGGGTCCCGCGAACACGATGACCAGGCCGATGACGGCAATGATCAGGACGTACTCGATAATTGATTGCCCTCGGAAGCGGGTCGTTTCAGGAGCGACCTCCCCCCCCGAAGGTTAATTGCCGCTGCATGCATATGCGACACTCCCTTCGCATGGGGATTGATATTGCATGCAGAGCGTACGTTAAAGCGAACCGACTAGCCCGTAACGTGCCGCTGAGGCAACGGCGGCACGGGTGCCCGCGCCACATAAACTGCTTGCCGTTTTGTTTCTTCAGACCTACTGCCACGCCTTCGGGAGGATAACGCCGGGGGCGCAGTGATTGAAGTTACTATGATTGACATAGGTTGGGACATTCCAATCGGAACAGTCGAGGTTTAGATTTTTGCAATAGCTAAACATGCCGAGCATATCCATAACATCTGAGGTCTTCCACCCTGGTCCAAATTTCACGCTTTTCAGCGAGCTGTCGGCGGAAAAAAGGAGACGCAAATCGCCGGCTTTCCGCGTCGACCATCCGGAGATGTCAATCTCCTCGACCTTGTAAAGGTTTTTGAGCGCCGAGTCGAATTCGACGACCGAGGACGTATCCCAGCTTGAAATACTGAAGGAAGTCGCATTGCCGCAATACGCGAATGCGTGCTGCAGATTTGTGCAGTTCGACATGTCGAACTTTGCCAGATCAAAGCTCTTGCAGTTCTCCATGTACTGAAAGCAAAATGCCAACGAGTGGATTTCTATGCCATCGTCAATGGCCTTTACGGCCACGATATTATTTCTGTTAGGCCACCAGGGGGCAGTCGTCTTGCCGTCGTTTCCCACGGTCGCGGAGGCGTATCCATTTTCGAACCCCGTATACACCGCCGTCACGCGGCGGCTGTTGAGCATGTCACCGACTCTGGGGACCCCGCGGCGCTTGTAGAACATGAGGCTGTGGTCGTCCTCCGAGTACACGGCGAACGCTATCCCGTGTACGGGGTCCACGATGTCGGCGTCGGTCAACGACCCGTTGCCGCCGCCCGTGCCGCCCGACTCCCAGCTCCCCTTTGAGATTCCGTTGCCGAGCGTCCCCGCCACCGTGTTGAACTGGTTTGTGATCGCCGACGAGACCCACGGTCCCGCGATCAGCACCACCAGGACGATGATCGCGATGATCAGTACATACTCGACTGTCGACTGCCCCTTCGGGCGGCGGGTAAATCTGGGAGATACCCCCCCCCGAAAGGAATTTCCGCTGCATGCATGTGCGGCTCCTCTCGGATTGCTTCGGCTGATGCTGCAGAGGATAGACGCGATTACTAAGGATGAGTCAACAATGCCGCAGCGGCATTCACACTAAGAGGGTAAGGCGTTCGGAGTGACATCCCGTTCCAAAACGTATACTTGATTTAAGGCGGAGTGGAATGTGGGCGCGCAAGGAGATGCGGAATCGATGAGAGCCTCAAAAAAAATTACTGCAGTGTTATCATCTTTCATCCTCTCTATTCTTCCATTTCTGATTCTATGGGCGGCTTGGTCAGTCCTCCCTGATACAATTCCCGCTCATTGGAGTGGGGGTGTGGTTGATCGATGGGGTAATAAGCTTGAATTGCTGGTTGTTCCGCTGTTTTCTCTGATTGGTTCTATTGCAATTTCTGTGTACCTTATTGTTTCCACGCGGCGAAGAGAGTTCGCGGATTTCTCTGCTCGAATGCGACGGGACTTTGTTGCGTGCTATATTTCTAGTCTTCTTTTATCGACAACCTGCTCAGTGATAATTGCCGTTTGGGTTCAGTTGATTCTTACGCAAAGCACTGCGGTTGATGGGGGACTTGGACTATCGATCCTGTATTCCCTTCCCGGGCTATATGTGATCTTGTGCACTTTGCCGCCTTTTTATGCGAGCGGCGAGAGCAAAAAGGCAGAGCGCCTGATAACAGTTCTTATTGGCTGCGCGGAGATTGTTCTTTGTGGAATAGTGCTTGAAGGTTCGGCTGCCTCTTATACGATGATTGGACTGATGATTCTGTTCTGTGCGTTTGAGATTGTGTCACAGGTAAGGGATAGCCGGTCCTTATGAGTTGAATTACGCGCGTGCGGATATAAAGGTTGGCATGTTAAGCTGGTCGTTTTCTCGTTCTGGGACATTTGCAGTAGGATGAGTGGGACTAGGCGCGCTGCGGTGTGATGGTGACGGTTGAGACTTGTATCGCTGCAAATCCGCTGATGCACATTTTGCTATTGGGCTTGAAGGTGGGACCTACAGGCCTTTGTTTGGGATGTTCCGGTCGTCCAACACGTGTTGCACGGCTTTATATTGTTACGCTCGTTCGGCGCTCCGTTGGAGCATTTCCGGGTTTGTCGGCATCATGACTTGGCCAAGTGACACGCTTGCCGGGACGGTTGTAACGCCGCGCCGGTTCCGTGTGCTCCTTCGTTGTTGGCCTGTCCAGCCGGGGGCGGATTCGGCCTCATGTTGTGGCGCACGGCCTTCAGGGGCTTCCCCCTGGCGAGTTATGTTCGTCCGTATGGGTAAGGGTCGGGTTGAGCTGACAACCCCGTGTCGGAAGGGGCTTGCACCATGCGCGCGATGACAGAGATTGAGTGGCTGGACGGCCGTGTGACGAAGGTGCCGGAGCTCGCCCTGGGCGATGCGCTCGGCGAGAGCGTCCAGGCGGAGCTCGATTTCGGGTTCGACGACGTGTTGGAGGGCCTTTGGGTTGAGGTGCGCCATCATGAGCCGGATGAGGACTCGGACGGCGACCCGCGCGGGAGGGGCTGCGCACTGTACGCGGACTGCCGGTACAGCCTGGTCGAACCGTCGGACCTCGACCGTGTCTTCTGCATCCTTTACGAGGGGCAGCCGAGGGTCCAGCCGCGTCGCGGGGGAGCTCGTGAACCTTTCGCGGGCCTGCGCGTTGTCCTGCCTCATGCTCGGATCTCCCTACCCGCCAGGCGCCCTCGAGGCCCTGGCCGCGTGCGCTCGATACCTCTGCGGTCCGGCTTTCACGTCCGACCTCGCCGCCCGCGTCCGCGCGCGGATCCCATCCGGCCTCACGCGCTTGAATATCGAGCTGAGCCCAAACGATGACCCACACCCCATCGGTCTTCATGATGATGCCTCGATGAGCCAGCTCGCCCAGAGCTTTCGATACAGTCGGTTGAGTCGAACAGACTTTTTTTCGAGCTTGTCCTGACGCATGAAAAGACCTTTTGTAAGTTCTTTTCCGTTGGCATCCTTCCTATTAGGCCCTTTGGACGTCTGGAAGGAGCAAATCATGATCAGAATCGCAAGCTGGACGCGATTCTTCGCGACCGCAAATAATGAGTCGCAGGATGGCCTGTTGATTCCACTCAGGATCTCGCTCTTTGCAATCTCATCCTGTCGAACGTCAAGCGCCGCCTCCATCTCGCTAGGCGTCTCGGCCTGATCGGCAACCGATGGAGCGTCCGTGTCTAAAGGCCACGGGAGGCCACGGCCTTTTTGCGGTTTGTAGCTACTTGTACTCATGTTGATTCCTCCGGTGCGAGGCTATCCAACCCAATTGCCGACTGTGCCCATAATATGGTTGATTTCCGATCTCAGCCGAACACATTGAGCGGATAGGCCGTTCCCGCAGTTAGCCGAACGCCCCCGCGGCCCCTCCTGGGGTCCGGGGGCGCCGTTTTCCCAGTTGAAGGAACGGTGGAGATGTGTTTCGATGGGTCCGGTGGCCATGCTCCGCCCGCCGCCCGGCACCTCTTCCCAGACTCAGCCGGACGGTCGG
>JAUMOL010000022.1 GCA_031295385.1 Collinsella sp. | reverse complement strand
CCCGCCGGTTCGACCGGCGCGCCACGGGTCAAGATGCACTAGGCCTGGACGAAGTCCGGGCCCGCGCCTTTAGACGCGAGCCCGGGGCCCGTGGGTTATACCCTAAGAGCAAACCACCCTTTTTAAGGGTGGTTCTGATTTCACGTCACCTTGTCTCAAATGCGGCCCGCTCGCTGCCCGTCTTCTGCTTGCGGCGTTGGCTTGCTCCGGATGCGGCAGTTAGGGACGTTCCTTTTCTGCCGGCATCTGGGGACACTCCTTGCACCGGGTAGTCGTTGGGGACGTTCTTTAATGACTAGTCGTTTAAGAACGTCCCCAACGACTAGTCGAACAAGAACGTCCCCAATGACTACACGCAAAAACGGCGCCCGCCGGCGATGTTGCCGACGGGCGCCGTTGTCGTGTGGGCGGTTATGTTGTGGCCGCTGATGAGGCTCGAACTCGTATGCTACAGCGAGTCGATAAAGCGCTGTTGGGCGGCGCGGCCGGCTTCGTCCCACTTAAAGACGCCGGCATTGTCGAGCACGTGGCCAAACACCACGCCGACCTCCTCGTGCAGGATATCGATGGCGTTGTCGGCCGTAAGCTCGTCGGCGCGGCGAGCAAAGACGTCCTCGGCCCACGCGGCATGGCTGCGACAAAGATCATCGACCTCGAGCGCACCGGCAAGATCGTAGCTGGCATCGACCTTGGCTGCCAGCAGGTGCTCGCGGACAGCGCCGAGCTCGGGAACCAGGCGCGGCGGAAGAATGGCCAGGCCCATGACCTCGATCAGGCCGATGTTCTCCTTCTTAATGTGGTGGTACTCGGCATGCGGGTGGAACACGCCCAGCGGATGCTCGTCGGTCGTGATGTTGCAGCGAAGCGCCAGGTAGGCCTCGTAAATCTCGCCGCCGGCGTTGCCGCGGGAGTCCACGCGGCGAATGACGGGCGTCACGGTGTTGTGGGCCACGCCGTCGGCTGTGTGCGCGATGACGCCCACCGACTCATCGGTCCACTCGCGCCAGGCGAGGATAATCTTCTCGGTGGCGTCGAGCAGCTGGGCGCGGTCGTGCGAGCGCAGTCGCAGCACCGAAAGCGGCCACTGCAACACGGTACCGCTGACCTGGTCAAAGCCGGGCATGCTAAACTGCGAGACCTCGGCGGCGTGCATCATGGGGAACTCGTGCGCACCGCCCTGGAAGTGGTCGTGCGACAGAATCGAGCCGCCCACGATGGGCAGGTCGGCGTTGGAGCCAATAAAGTAGTGCGGGAACAGGTCGACAAAGTCGAGCAGGCAGGTCAGCCCCTTGCGGTCGACGTGCATCGGACGATGCTCGGAGCTCATGGCAATGCAGTGCTCGTTAAAATACGCATACGGGCTGTACTGGAAGCCCCAGCGCTCCCCGTCGAGCTTAATGGGGATAACGCGCAGATTCTGGCGGGCGGGGTGAGCGCCGCCGTCGGCTGTGGCAGAGCGTCCGGGATAGCCCTCGTTCTCGATGCAGAGCTGGCAGGCGGGATACTTCTCGCCCGCGTTCTTTGCGGCACCGGCCGCGGCAATATCGCGCGGGTCCTTTTCGGGCTTGGACAGGTTGATGGTAATCTCGAGGTCGCCCCAGTTGGTGGGGGTGCTCCATTTGATGTTGCGCGCGATGGCGGCACGGCGCACGTAGCCGGCGTCGCAGCACAGGCCGTAGAACCAGTCGGTCGCGGCGCGGGGCTCGTTGACGCCCATGCGGCCGTTGAATTCCTCGTTTACAACCGAAGGCCTCGGCATCAGCACGCCCATGATGCGCATGGCGATGCGATCGCGGCCCGATGCCGTGTCCTCGGCGGCGCCGTTGGCAACGGCAGCCTCGGAAAGCGCGGCAAGCGTGCCTTCAAGGTCAAAGTTGGGGAGTGTATCGGGGTGCAAGAGCGAAATCTTCTCGGTCTTGAGCGCCCAGGCCATGTCGAGTGCGGGGCCCGTGGCGCCGATGCACTCCAGAATGGTGTTGTAGGCCCAGATGCGGTCGTCCTGTCCGATCATCGATCGGTGAATAGCGTACTCGATGAGGCCCTGCACAGCCTTGCGCACGTCAGTCATTACAGCCATGCCGCGTAAGCCCCCTTGTCAGAAATCGCGTAGTGGCGGGCAGATCCCTCGCCCAGCCAGCCGTTCATCTTGGCAATGAAGGTGTCGACCAGATCGAGCGGCACGAAGGCCTGGATGGTGCCGCCAAAGCCGCCACCGTGAATACGAACGGCACCGCGGCCGTCGAGCACGTGCTCGGCCAGTGCCAGGGCATACATTGAGGGCTGCTCGGAGCCCAGCTTGGCGACGACATTCTGCAGGTACATGGCAGAGCTGGCGCCGGACTCGCGCGTCAGGACCAGGAACTGGTCGATGTCGCCGGCGTTCAGGGCCGCCCAGCGCTTATCGACCAGGCCGTTCTCGTACCAGTAGTGAACGGCGCGCAGGCAGGCGCGGTCGCCCAGCTTGGCGCGCAGCTCGGGGAGCTTGGCGTCAAAGTCGGCAACATCGACCTCGCACAGGCGTTCCTTGCCAAACTCGGCGGCGACGTCCTGCATCTCGCGCGGAACGGCGGCGTAGTCGTCGGTGGCTGCCACGTGATCGGCACCGACCTTAACGAGCACGAGCGCGTAACCGTGATCCTCAAAGTTGAGCTCGAGCTTCTGGGTTTTAGGCTGGGCCTGATCCTCAAAGTCCATGTAGGCGAGGCCGCCCAAGCAAACGGCGGCCTGGTCCATCAGACCGCAGGGCTTGCCGTAATAGTTGTTCTCGGTGCGCTGGCTCATTTGGGCGAGCGCGACGGGCTCGATGGCGGGTGCGCCCCAGAGGGTTTCCATGGCACGACCGTATGCGGCCTCGACGGCGGCAGAGCTGGAAAGGCCGCCGCCCGAGGGGACGGAGCAGGTGAAGGCGAAGTCGAAGCCGTGGGGCTCAACGCCAAGAGTAGCGATTTCGTGGGCCATGCCGCGGACGAGGCTTGCGGACGTGCCCTTCTCGGACTCCTGAACATCCAGCGTGTCGAGCGTGATCTCAAACGTAGGATAGCCCTCGTCGGCGACGCGAACCTTGTTGGAGTCGGTTGCCACGGCGATGCCGTCGACAGCGACATCGAGCGAACCGGCGATAACGTGGCCACCCTCGTGGTCGGTGTGGTTGCCGCTGATCTCGGAACGGCCGGGCGCGTGCACGTAGAGCACCTGGCGGTCGCCGATGGGGCCAAACTCCTCCTCGAACAGCTTGGTGAGCGTGGCGAATGTCTTTTCGTCGGGGGTGGTCATGGGAGTCCTTTCCTTGGCGCGCACGGGTGGGTTTTGCGTCGTTATGAGTACGTTAACAACTTGAAGCGGCATGAACCAAGTGTTCACGATACCGCACGTTACGGGCTATGTTAACGTACCCATAACACATCGCTTGTCACTTTTTGAGAATCTGGTAATCGGTAGAAATACAGCCGTGAACGGTACTGCCGTATGGACTTATAAAGCAGAAGAGATGCAGATAGAAAAAGTAGAGTACGTTAACATGCGTCCGACGATAGCGGGCCTCGGCGCGGGATGTATTTCTGCCCGGGCCGGCATTCACGCTATTCAGATCTCGCAAGGGTGAAGGTGATCCTGTGGCAAGGCGCCCGTCCAACGATACAGGTACGCGTCCGGTCTCCATGGCCGACGTCGCCCGTGCTGCTGGCGTTTCGCAGCAGACGGTTTCGCGCGTCGCCAACGGTTTGCCCAACGTTAACGAGCAGACGCGCCAGCGCGTACAGGCCGCTATGCAAAAGCTCGGCTTTCGTCCGAGTTATGCCGGTCGCTCGCTGCGCGACGGCCGTTATCATTCGGTCGGCCTGTGCGTCAACGATGTCACCAAGTTCGGCAACCTCTCAATGATCGACGGCATCGCCAGCGCTGCTCGCGAGCATAATTGCGCCATCACGCTGGTCGAGATGTCCAAGACCGAGGAGTTTTCGCTTGCCGAGGCCACGCGTCGTATGGCCGCATTGCCGGTGGACGGCATCATCATCGGTATGAGTCGCATGGCGCCCGATTTTGAGACGTTTGATCCACTGCCGGGCATTGGCACGGTCATCGTTACCATGTACGCGCACCCGCAAGTGACCACGGTCGATTCCGACCATTACGGCTGCTCGCTATTGCTTATGGATCACCTGTTTGAGCTAGGGCACGAGCAGATTCGCTATATTGGCGGCCCGTCATTCTCGGTCGACGAGCAATTTCGTCGCGCCGGTTGGCAGGATGCACTCGAGCGTAAACACATCGAGCCGGCAGAGCCGCTCGAGGGCGACTGGTCTGCCAACAGCGGCTACGAGGCCGGCAGGTACCTGGCCGAGCACGATCGCACCATGACGGCGATTTACGCGGCAAACGACCAGATGGCAAATGGCGCGATTGCCGCGCTGCGTGATAGTGGTCTGCGCGTGCCCGAGGACGTAAGTGTGGTGGGCGTCGACGATTCGCTCGATGATTTTGTAGCACACAACGAGCTCACGACCGTGCGATTCGATCTACATCAGCGCGGACGCGAGGTGTTCGAGCATGCGGTTCCCGAGGCGGGTACGGCGGGCAAAACCGTTGCCATCCGTATTCCCGGCCAGCTCATTATTCGACATAGCACGGCGATACTGCGCGCATAGTTTGTGCAGGTCAACGGCGGTATATTCCGCCTCAATAACAATCGATAAGGATGCTGGCGGATAGCCGTGGCTATGCAGCCGAGTGCTATGATAGACGGGTTCTTTTGTCTATCTAGGAGGCTTTGCCTGATGGAGATCACCAAGGATATCCGCTACATCGGTGTCGACGATCACGACATTGACCTGTTCGAGGGCCAGTACGATGTGTCCGAGAACGGTATGGCATACAACAGCTACGTTATCTTGGGCGAAAAGATCGCTGTCGCCGATTCAGTCGACGGCGGTTTTGTTGACGAGTGGCTCGGCAACCTCGAGGCCGTGCTCGATGGCCGTACGCCCGACTACCTTATCGTCCATCACATGGAGCCCGATCACTCCGCCGGCATCGCCGCCTTTATGGAGCGCTACCCCCAGGCACAGATTGTGGCCAGCATGGGCGCCTTCCGCATGATGGTCAACTACTTTGGTACCGACTACCCCGAGCGCAAGATGGTCGTCAAAGATGGCGACGTGCTCGACCTGGGTGGACACAGTCTGACCTTTGTCGGCGCCCCCAACGTTCACTGGCCCGAGGTGATCTTCTCCTACGAGGCCACCGACAAGGTACTCTTTAGTGCCGACGGCTTTGGCAAGTTTGGCGCCAACGACATCGAGGATCCCGAAGGCTGGGCCTGCGAGGCGCGTCGTTACTACTTTGGTATCGTGGGCAAGTTCGGTAAGTTCGTGCAGGCTGTGCTCAAGAAGGCCGCCGATCTGGACATCCAGATCATCTGCCCGCTTCATGGCCCCGTGCTGACCGAGAACCTGGGCTACTACCTCGACACCTATAACACCTGGTCGAGCTATCAGCCCGAGGACAAGGGCATCACGATTGCCTATGCGAGTGTGTATGGCCATCTTAAGGCTGCCGTTGAGGAGCTCGCTTCTGCGCTCGAGGCCCGTGGCCAGAAGGTCTCTGTCTTTGACCTGGCTCGCGACGATATGGCCGAGGCGGTTGAGGATGCGTTCCGCTATGACCGTCTGGTGCTCGCCTCCATTACCTATCAGGGCGAGATCTTCCCGTTCATGAGCACCTTCATCCACACGCTTGCCGAGCACGCCTATCAGAACCGTACGGTGGCACTCGTTGAGGCCGGCTCCTGGGCGCCCACCGCTGCCAAGGTTATGACCAAGGAGCTCGAGGGCATGAAGGACATCACCCTGGCGCAGAACAAGGTGACTGTCCTGGGTTCGCTCAACGACGCCTCGCGCGCTCAGATCGAGGCCCTTGCTGACGAGCTGTCCAAGTAGCGACACATTCACTTCTGATGCTCAACCACCACAAAGGAGACCTTTGTGGTGGTTTTTGTTTAAGCGCCGGCGATGAGGAGATTTGGGCGGGCGTTGTCGACGATCTCGGCGATTGAGGTGGCGACGGCATTATCGGGGTCACGGTCCATCACGATGGAGTCGACGTCGGCGAGTTCGGCAAAGCGGTACATGCCGCGTCCGTTAACCTTGCTGGCGTCCATGAGGGCGACGCTTTGATGGGCCGCGGCGATCATCGCCGTTTTGGTCTCGGCCATCTGGGGAAAGTCGGTCGTAAAGCCGCAGCTGGAGACAAAGGCGCCGGGGCACATGACGGCCAGATCGGCGTGGACCATTTGGAGCGCCTGCATAGTGAGCGGTCCGTACAGATAACGATGCCCTTTGCGCAGTGCCCCGCCCAGCATGACGACATCGACCGAGGGCATGCTCTCGTCGATGTAATCGGCAATGGTAATGTCGGCGGTGATGACGGTGATACCGTCGCGCTGATCGAGGAGCCGGACAAACTCGAGCGCCGTGGTGCCCGAGTCGACGAGCAGCGTGTCGCCGTCATTAACAAGCTCGATGGCGCTTTGCGCGATGGCCTGCTTGGCGGCGACGTTGATATTGATGCGGCGGTCCTGCGTGGAGACGGTCAGGCGTTTGTGGAGCGAGACGGCACCGCCGTGTGTGCGGCGCAGCTTGCCTGCTTCGGCGAGCGCGTCCAGGTCGGCGCGGGCGGTGACGGAGGACACGCCAAAGGTCTGGGCAATTTCTGCCACCTGCACCGAGGCATTATGCTCGAGCATTTCCATAATGGCGGTACGGCGTTCGTCGGCAAAAGCACGGTTGGTAGCTTGGGTCATGGCTGCTCCATTCTCGGCTAAATATGCAGGAATTGTGTTGACTCTATTTTCGTTCATTTTCTTTTTGAGTAAGAAAACACCTTTCGATTACTTATCTTTTCTATAAAAGAAAGACGCTGAACGCACAAAATACAATATCGAACACGCCCACTCGGCTCAAATTTCTTCCGTTTGCTTTTCAAAAATGACTGTATTGACCTGCATGGGCTCAATATCTCGCGCGTGCAAAGCTGCTGAATTTCATACAATGGGCGCAGCAAAACGCAAGGTAAAACGCCTTGCGAACAACTACGCCCGATGTCCAGATGCGGGCGAGGGAGAGGAGCAAACGCTCATGGCACTCGTTACCACCGAAAAGATGCTCAAGGACGCTCAGGCCGGCCACTACGCTGTTGGCGCTTTCAACGTCGAGAACCTCGAGTTTGTTATGGCCGTTCTGGCCGCTGCCGAGGAGACCAAGTCCCCCGTCATCATGCAGACCACCCCGGGCACCATCAAGACCGCTGGTCTGGACTACTTCTACGGCATGGTCAAGGCTGCTGCCGAGCGCGCTTCCGTGCCCGTCGCTCTGCACCTCGATCACGGCGATGGCTATGACCGCTGCATGCAGGCTTTCCGCACGGGCTACACCTCTGTCATGATCGACGGCTCGCACGAGTCCTTCGAGGACAACATCGCCCTGACCAAGTCCGTCGCCGACGCTGGCCGCGCCATGGGCGTGCCCGTCGAGGCCGAGCTCGGTAAGGTTGGCGGCAAGGAGGACGACGGTCCCGCAGTTGAGGGCGAGAGCCCCTACACCGATCCTGCCGAGGCCAAGGAGTTCGTCGAGCGCACTGGCTGCACCTCTCTCGCTATTGGCGTTGGCACCAGCCACGGTGTGTACACGAGCGATCCGCACATCGAGCAGTCCGTGGTCAAGGCCATCCGCGACGCCGTCGACGTGCCGCTGGTTCTGCACGGCACCTCTGGTGTGCCCGATGAGCAGGTTGCCGAGGCTGTGAAGAACGGCATCTGCAAGGTTAACTACGCCACCGAGCTGCGTCAGGCCTACACCAAGGGCTTCATGGCCTACATGGCCGAGAACCCCGCCTGCTTCGATCCCAAGAAGCCGGCCAAGGAGGGCATGCGTGAGATCACCGAGCTGGTTAAGATCCGCATGACCAACCTTAACTCTGTGGGCAAAGCAGAGTAACAGCAAGGGTACTCCGACTCGCTACATATCCCGGGGAGGGACGAGGGCTTAGTTCCCCAATCGTCCTCGGGCATGCAAAAAGCCTCGCTGCGCACTTCGTGCGGCGAGGCTTTTTGCCCCCTGCGGAAAGATTGGGGAACTAAGCCCTCGTCCCTCCCAGGTTGACCTACTCGAGGTCGTCGCCCTTGTGGCGTTAGAGCGGAAAAATTGGAGCGTTAGGGCTTCTTTGCTGATGGGGGATTAGTATGCCCGGGCTTGGTTGGGGAAGGTTTTGTCTAGGGATGCTTGGAGCTTTTCGAACGATGCTCGCAAGTTGTGGCTCTGGTCGGTTGAGCGCTTGGTTTTTGTGGTGGGGGAGTCGAGGAGGCCGTTTCTCTGTGTCGGGGGGAAGGAGAAAAGGTTTGCATGTTTTAGGGATGGCTGCTGTGTTGCGTCATTGGAAGAATGCATGCTTATGCGGCCTCCTCGATGTCCACCAAAAGGTTGCGCACGGGGTGTGCTGCTAGGTCCCGTGCGTTGGCAGTATTATGCCGCGGCTGCTGCAAAGAAGCGCTAAAGAAAGGCTTAACCTGGTTTGGTGTTACGATGAAACTGCAGGTCAGAGGTATCGAGTAACACTCTTGAAAGGTTGGGGGCTTAAGGGCTTTCTAAGGTTTGTGGCGCGGATGTGGCTCGCCTGTGTGGGGCGTATGGATGGCTCGTTCCTAGCGCTGCGGCTCTGCGGCGCGCACCTGCTCGATGACCTTTTCCATCGTGGCGTCGATGCGGTCTTTTTTGAGCTCGCATTCCCAGATGGTTATGGGTGTCCAGCCCATTTGAGTGAGTGCTGCCACGGCAGCGCGGTCGCGCTCGACGTTGCGACGGAACTTTGCCTCCCAAAACTCAACGTTGCGCTTGGGCTGGCTAGGGTTGCACTTGGGGCAGCGGTGCCAAAAGCAGCCGTTGACGAAGATGGCGATCTTGCGCCCGGGGAAGGCGATGTCGGGTTTTCCGGGCACCTTCCATTCCAGACGGTATCCCGTAAGGCCTGCGGCGCGCAAGCGCTGGCGAACGAGCAGCTCGGGCTTGGTGTTTGCACGCTTGTTGCCCTTCATGGACTTTTTTATAGCGGCGCGACGGCGCACGAGTTCACGCTCGTCGGCGGAAAGGTCCGAGGTGTCGATGCCGTCGAGCAGACCTGGTTTGGGGCGCTTTTTGCTACGGCGCTTAGGTGCGCGCTTGGGCTTGGTGGCGGGCTCGTCGGTCGCGGTGGCCTCGGCGTCGTTGGCAACGCCGTTGGCCTCAAGCCGGTCTTCCTTCAACTCAATTAGGGCATCAATGAGTCCCTTGTCGGCGGGCATCCACTCAACGGTGGCAAGCGAGGTGCGCGGAATCCAGCGGATATCGAGCTGGCGGTCGTGCTTCTGGGGCTCGCCAGACTCTTTAGCCAGCGAGCAGTAGTAGCACTCCATGGAGAGATGAAAATCGGGGTAGTCGTACTCAACGGTATAGAAATCGCGCAGGTTGGTGACTTTGACCTGCAGCTCTTCCATGAGCTCGCGGCGTACGGCGTCTTCGGGTGTCTCGCCGCGCATGAGCTTGCCACCGGGAAACTCCCAAAGTCCCTGCATGTCGCCATAGCCGCGCTGCACGGCAAGCAGCTTATCAGATCCATCCTTGCGAATGATCCCAGCGGCAACATGAACAGTCTTCAACAGGAGTCCTCTCTCAACATCAACGCGTGGCAGGCTAGCTACCCGTACCTTACACAACGGTAAGGCAAGCGTAAGCCATATCGATGGTAGCCGACTCGTCTTCTTGCGACTATAGATGCCGTAGACTAATCGCAAGAAAGGACTCGGTATGCAAACCACGCACATGGCGACCCCGGTACTGGAGGTCGCGCATCTCGAAAAAGTATATGGAGCGCTGGGCAACGTGACCCGCGCGCTCAACGACGTCAGCTTTACCGTCAACCGCGGCGAATTTGTTGGCATCATGGGCGCTTCGGGCTCGGGCAAGTCGACGTTGCTCAACTGCGTGTCGACCATCGATAGCGCCACAAGTGGCACGATCCGCATCAACGGGCAGGACGTAACACGCATGAAGCAGGCTAAGCTTTCGCAGTTCCGCCGCGAGGAGCTCGGCTTTATCTTCCAGGACTCCAACCTGCTCGATACGCTCACGGCACGCGAGAACATCGCCCTGCCGCTCACCATCGCCCGCACAAACTCGGCAGAGATCTCGACCCGAGTGCAGGATGTGGCCGCGCGTCTGTCCATTAGTCAGGTGCTCGACAAGTATCCCTACCAGATGTCCGGCGGTCAGCAGCAGCGCGTTGCCGCGGCTCGTGCGCTCGTCACCGACCCCACCATGATCATGGCCGACGAGCCTACCGGCGCCCTCGATTCCAAGAGCGCTCGCCTGCTGCTCGAGAGCCTGGAGGCCCTGAATCGCCGCCTGCGCGCCACGGTGCTCATGGTCACGCACGATAGCTTTGCCGCCAGCTACACGAGCCGTGTGCTGTTTATCCGCGACGGCAAGATCTTCACCGAGCTGCGCCGCGGCGACACCGATCGCCGAGAGTTCTTCGACCGCATTATGGAGGTCGTTGCCATGATGGGCGGTGAGGGCTCCGATGCTCTGTAAACTCGCTTGGGGCAACGTCCGCCGCGCCGGCCGCGACTACCTCGTCTACCTTTTGACGCTCACTCTGGGCGTCACGGTCTTCTATGCCTTTAACACCATCTCGATGCAGGTCGACATCGCCGGAATCGATGAAGAGGGCTTGGCGCAGGTTATGGGCAGCATGCTCGGCTACCTGACGTATTTTTTGGCCGGTGTCATGGCCTTTTTGATGGTGTATGCCAATAACTTCATCATGAAACGCCGCAAGAAGGAGTTTGGCCTGTACCAGGTGCTCGGCATGGGGCGCGGGCGCGTCGCCACGATCATGGCGCTCGAGACCGTGATAGTATCGGTCGTGGCCTTTGTCGCCGGCATTGTGCTGGGTGTGGGACTCTCCCAGCTCATGACGTTCTTTACGGCCTCGCTCTTTAAGACACAGATTGCCAATTTCCACTTCTTTTTCTCGGTGCATGCGTTCAACCTGACCCTTGCCTGCATGCTCGTAATGTTTGTGCTCACGCTACTGCTGAACCTTCGTGCCGTTCGTCGTACCAAACTCATCGAGCTTATGGGTGCCGAGCGTCGCAACGAGAGCATCAAGACACGCAACCCCTGGATCGCGATTGCCATTTTTGCCGTGGGCGTGGTGCTGGTGGGCGTGGCCTATTACCGTCTGCTGCGTGATGGATTCCCGCTAACCGCGACGGACAGCAAGCTGCAAGAGGCCATGAGCCAGTTTGGCATTACGACCGCTATGGTTACCGTTGGTACCTTTGCGCTGTTCTGGGGACTCTCGGGCATGCTTATCAAGCTGCTGCAGAGCCTGCGCAGCGTGTATTGGCGCGGCCTCAACATGTTTACCGTGCGTCAGCTTTCGGCCAAGGTCAATACGGTGTGCTTTTCGATGGGTGTCATCGCGATGATTCTGTTCCTCGCCATTACCTCGGTGACGTGCGGTATGTCGATCGCCAACGTGATGAACGAAAACCTGGAGCGCTATAACCCTGTTGACGTGTCTCAGACGTATGTCTATTACACGCCCGATACGCTCGACTACTACAAAGAGTATGTCAATCCGTCTGAGGCCGATCGCATGGTGCTGGCCGATACAACGGTCGATTTGTACTCCGCATGGCACGGCAAGGGCAAGTCGGCGGACAACAACGACGAGACCGGCAAGAAGGTCAATATCGCCGATGTTGCCGGTGAGCATGTGCAGATCGATTCGTATCTGAGTTACCCGTTTGGCGGTTCGAACCCTTCGGTGTCTGCGGGTGAGATGTGCAAGACCATGGGCAAAAGGCTTCCCAAGGCGCTCGGGGGTAGCAATGCCGATACGATGGGTCTGTTTGTGACGCCGGCAAGCCAGTACAACAAACTGCGCCAGATGATGGGCGAGGAGCCGGTGAGCATTGGCCGCGACCAGTACCTGCTTACGTGTGATATGGGCGGTGAGCTGGGCGACCTGTACACCAAATACATGGCCGGCGGCCATACCCTTACCTTGGGCGGGCATGAGCTCAAGCCCGCAACCGATAAGTCGGACAAGGACACGGCGGCCATCGCCAACTCGGCGATGGGCAGTAATCCGGGTACCGTCGTCGTTGCCGACGAGCTGTTGTCCCAACTTAATCTGCAGCCGTATTCCAGTAGCCTGCTCGTTAATTACAAACAGGGGATGGATACGACCGAGGCAGACGAGAGCATTAAATACACTGTGCTCGACAATCTGCTCGTTGACGGCAAGGAGCCGGGGTCATGGGGAATCTTCATCACACGCTCCGAGATGTACACGCAAGCAGCGCAAATGAACGGTCTTATTAGCTACCTAGCCATCTACATCGGCTTTGTATTGGTCGTTGCATGCGCGGCGATTCTGTCGATCCAGCAACTCTCCAACGTGGCCGACGGCAGCCGCAGCTATCGCGTGCTGGCGCAGATCGGCTGCGACGACCGCCAGATCCGCCATTCGGTGATGGCGCAGCAAGCGGTATTCTTCCTGTTCCCGCTGGCAGTGGGCCTGGCGCACTCCTTTGTGGCACTTAAGGTGATCATCGAGCTGGTGAGCATTTTCGGAAATATGAGCATCGGCGGCACCGTGGGCCTCACCTGCGCAATCTTCCTGGCAGCATACGGTGGCTACTTCCTGGTGACCTACCTCATGAGCGCCGGCATGGTACAAGCTGCCATCGCTACCCGCTACAGCGAGTAACAAGCGGGCAAAACGGTCGCAAAATCAGAGGCGTATGACCGCCGCGAAGGGACCAGGGGCCCTTTCGCGGCGGTTTTTGCCAATCTGGTGCGTCTCAGATACAAGTGAGTAGACTTTTTTGAACCTGCCGAGCACATCGCGACAAATGCTCAATAAAACCGCAGGTCAGAGCCGTGGCGTTTTAGGGTGTGCTTAGACTCCTGCAAAAAGCCTACTCACTTGGTTTTTCTGCTAGAAGACCGCCGCGAGGGAAGGCAACTCCCTTACGGCGGTTTGGACGTTTGCCCAGATAGTCGTTGGGGACGTTCTTAAACGACTAGTCAAACAAGAACGTCCCCAATGACTACCCAAGGAGTGTCCCAAACTGCCGGCAGAAAAGGAGCGTCCCTAACTGCCACATCAAACGAAAGGGCGCCGACCTTCTGGTCGCGCCCTTGAAGTTGAACGTCAGATTGTCCAGGTGCGGCCCGCGCAGCGTCGAGCCGTTACGCGGTTTGGTAAAACCGCGTAACTAAATCCGCTCCGCGATCTCGTGGATGAGGTAGTCGGTCTTTTCCCAGCCTAGGCACGGGTCGGTGATGGACTTGCCAAAGACGCCGCCGTCGACCGGCTGGTTGCCGTCCTCCAGGTAGGACTCGATCATAAAGCCCTTGACCAGCTTGGAGATGGACTCGTTGCGGCGGCAGCTGTCGAGCACTTCCTTGCAAATGCGATACTGCTCCAGCGGACGCTTGCCCGAGTTGTCGTGGTTGCAGTCGATGACCGCTGCCGGGTTGGCATAGCCGGCGTGCTCGGTATAGCGCTCGGCCAGGCGCTCGAGGTGCTCGTAGTGGTAGTTGGGGTAGGTGCGCCCATCGAGACCGATGTAGCCACGCATAACGGCGTGTGCAAGCGGGTTGCCGTCGCACTCGACCTCCCAGTTGCGGAAGATGAAGCTCTGGTGCGCCTGCGCGGCGTAAATGGAGTTGAGCATAACGGTGGTAGATCCGGCAGTGGGATTCTTCATGCCGACGGGTACCGAAATGCCGCTCGACACCAGGCGATGCTCCTGGTTCTCGACCGAGCGCGCACCCACGGCAACATAGCTCAGCAGATCAACGAGGTACTGGTAGTTGGACGGATAGAGCATCTCGTCGGCGGTGAAGAAGCCCGTTTCCTCAATAACGCGCAGGTGCATATGGCGGATGGCCTTGACGCCCTCGAGCAGGTCGTCGGGAGCCTCGGGGTTGGGGTTGTGCAGAAGACCCTTGTAACCGGTGCCCTTGGTGCGCGGCTTATTGGTGTAGACGCGCGGGATGATGATGAGCTTGTCCTTGACCTCCTCGGCGGTCTTGGCCAGTCGGTTCATGTACTCAAGCACCGAATCCTCGCGGTCGGCAGAGCACGGGCCGATGATGAGCACCTTGCGTGCGTCCTCGCCGGTAAAGACTTTGGCGACCTCGGCGTCAAATGCCTGCTTTTTGGCGGTAAGCTCGGCAGAAAGCGGCATTTCCTCGCGGATCTCCATGGGGATCGGCAGCCTGCGTTTGAATTCCATGGCCATAGGGGCCTCCTCAATCTATAGAAAGAGCAATAAGCGTATTGTTGAGTGTTCGGCATTATCCGCTGTCGCACGCTAAAGTGCAAGCCCTTGTCACCCCGAAACCTGCCAAAAGGGACAGGTTTATTTTGGCAGGTTTTATATGGGGGAACGTCGGCGGATACCGGGAGGGAGTGGCGTCGCGCGGCACCCTAAGGCTATTGTCGGTTCCCCAGAAAACACCCCGTGGGCAAAAAATGCCAAATATGAGTACGGTTGCTAACCTAGTAACATATCGGTCTAGCAAGATAATAGACAAAGTGAAAAATATGTTCATTAACGTTGGCACGCAGAAGCCCGCTAACGGGCGTTTTGATTAATTTGAAGGCGTATAGAGGCCGCAAGGAGGTCGTTTGAGGCGGTTTTGGCTGTTACCAAAAAGGTAACAGTACTCATATTTGCCATTTTTTGCCCACAGGGCCTCGAAGGGGCTGTCAATCAGGTCCCAGGGGAGGCGGTTCGAGGGCCGTAGAACAAAAACGGGGGGGCGCAGATTGTCCTGCGTCCCCCGTTTTCTGGGCATTGCGGTTGTTTGCCGCCGGTTGTTACGCCGCCTCGTCGAACTGCGAGTTATACAGGTCGGCGTAGAAGCCGCCTTGGGCGAGTAACTCGTCGTGCGTGCCCTTCTCGACGATGTCGCCGTCGCGAATTACCAAGATCACGTCGGCGTTGCGGATCGTGGACAGGCGGTGCGCGATGACAAAGCTTGTACGGCCCTGCATCAGCGCATCCATGGCGCGCTGAATGAGTTCCTCGGTGCGGGTATCGACGTTGGAGGTCGCCTCGTCCAGAATCAGCGCCGGGCGGTCGGCCAAAATGGCACGGGCGATGGTCACGAGCTGGCGCTGACCCTGCGACAGGTTAGTGCCCTCCTCGTTGATCATAAAGTCGTAGCCACCGGCAAGCGTATGGATAAAGTGGTCGCAACGTGCGGCGCGTGCGGCGGCTTCGACCTCGGCATCGCTCGCATCGGGGCGTCCGTAGCGGATGTTCTCGCGGATCGTGCCGTTAAACAGCCAGGTATCCTGCAGCACCATGGCAAACTCGCCGCGCAGCGCCGCGCGGTCCCAGTCGCGCACGTCGACACCCTCGACGCGCAGCGAACCGCCGTCCACATCGTAGAAGCGCTGCAGCAGCTTAATGAGCGTGGTCTTGCCGGCGCCGGTAGGACCGACGATGGCGATGGTCTGGCCGGGCTGCGCCTCGCAGCTAAAGTCGTGGATGATGGTCTTGTCGGGCGTGTAGCCAAACTTGACATGGTCAAACTCCACGTGGCCGGGGCGCTTCTCGGGAATCTGCGCGTCGGCCTTCTGCTCCTCCTCGGGCGCGGCCAGGAACTCAAAGACGCGCTCGGTGGCGGCAGCCATCGACTGCATCGTGTTGCTCACATTGCCCAGCTGCTGTACGGGTTGCGTAAAGTTGCGAACGTACTGGATAAAGCTCTGGATGTCGCCGGGCGTGGCATTGCCGGTCAGCGCGAGTTGCGCGCCCACCACGACGACGCCCACGTAGCCCATGTTGCCCACCAAACTCATGAGCGGCATCATCAGGCCCGACAGGAACTGCGAGCGCCAGCCACTAATAAAGAGGCGGTCGTTTTGGCGGTCGAATTCCTCGATCGAGGCCTCGGCGCGGTCGAACACCTGAATGACGTTCTGGCCGGCAAAATCCTCCTCGATAATGCCGTTGACGGCGCCCAGAACCTGCTGCTGCTCGCGGAAGTACGGCTGCGAGAAGTGAATCATCACGGTCAGGATAATCGCAGCGGCCGGCAGCGTGAGCACGGTGACGCCGGTGAGCGGCAGGCTGATCGACAGCATCATGACGAGCACGCCGATAATCTGCGTCACCGACGTGATGAGCTGGGTCACGCTCTGGTTGAGCGACTGGCCGAGCGTATCGACGTCGTTGGTGATGCGACTGAGCACGTCGCCCTTGCTGTGTCCGTTAAAGTAGCTCATCGGCACGACGGCAATCTTGGCGGCGATCTCCTTGCGCATTCGGTAGCAGATCTTTTGCGTGACGCCGGTCATGAGCCAGCCCTGGACCAGGCTGCAGACAGAGCTCGCCAGATACAGGCAGAGCAAAAAGCCGAGCGTCTTGGCGATCCAGTCAAAGTCAACGTCGCCGGTGCCGTTGACCTTGGCGACCAGGCCTTCGAACAGCTTGGTCGTAACCTGGCCGAGCACCTTGGGTCCCACAATGTTAAAGATGACCGAGCACACGGCAAAGGCGACGGCGGCAAACACGGCAATCTTGTGCTGGCCGATATAGCCGAGCAGCTGCCTCATGGTGCCCTTAAAGTCCTTGGCCTTTTCGCCGCGACGCATGCCGCCCATGCGGCCCATGGGACCACGCTGGCGGGTGGGCTTGGGAATCTGAGTCTTGGTCTCGTCTGCCATTAGCGCTCGCCTCCTTCCATGACGGCTGCAATTTCTTCTTGGGTAAGTCCCAGCTCCTCGGCGGAAAGCTGCGACTGTGCGATCTCCAGGTACGCCGGGCAGTTGTGCAGCAGCTCCTCGTGCGTGCCGGTGCCCACTACGTGGCCGTCGTCGAGCACGATGATCTGGTCGGCGTGCATGATGGTCGCGATGCGCTGGGCCACGACCACGAGCGCGGCGTCGGTAACGTTTTTGGCCAGCTCCTCGCGTAGGCGCGCGTCGGTCTTGTAGTCGAGGGCACTAAACGAGTCATCGAACACCACGACCTCGGGCTTTTTGGCCAACGCGCGGGCGATGGCCAGACGCTGGCGCTGACCACCCGAAACATTGGAGCCGCCCTGGCTGATAGGGGAGTCGTACCCGTCCTCGCGCTCGGCGATAAAGTCCTCCGCCTGGGCGACGCGTGCTGCCTGGCGCATATCCTCGTCACTCACCATGTCGCCGGCAAACTTGAGGTTGCTCTCGACGGTACCCGAGAATAGACGACCCTGCTGCGGAATATAACCGATGCGGCGGCGCAGCTCGGAAAGGGTCATGTCGCGCACATCGATGCCGTCGAGCGAAATGCTGCCGCCCGTGACGTCGTACAGGCGCGGAATCAACTGCACGAGCGTGGACTTGCCCGAGCCCGTGGAGCCAATGATGCCGAGCATCTGACCGGCATGCGTGGTGAAGTTCACGCCGCTGATGACATCGGCGCGGGCATCGGGATACTGGAAGCTCACGTCGCGGAAGGTGAGCTCACCGCGCGGCGCGCTGGCCACGGGCAGTTTGGGCGAGACAGGGTCGTTGATGCTCGTGGGGCAGGTGATGACCTCTTCCACGCGCTCGGCTGCGACCTCGGCGCGCGGCAGGATGACCGAAACCATGGTGAGGATCATAAACGCCATGACGATCTGCATGGTATAGGAGATGAACGCCATCATGTTGCCGACCTGCATCACGCCGTCGGACACGCCCTGCGCGCCAAACCAGACGATAAGCACGGTGATGCAGTTCATGACGAGCATCATGAGTGGCATCATAAAGCTCATGGCGCGGTTGGTGTAGAGCTGCGTGGTCATCAGATCGAGCGAAGCCTTGTCAAAACGCTCGAGCTCATGCTCCTCGCGGTTGAATGAGCGGATGGGCATAAGGCCGTCGAGCAGCTCGCGGGCGGTAAGGTTCACGCGGTCCACAAAGCTCTGCATCTTTTTGAACTTGGGCATGGTGAGGCCCATAAGCACGCCGACGACGGCCGAGACCGCGATGATGGCAACGGCGATGGTCCACTCCAGGCCGGTATGGTTGGCCAGGACGCGCATGACGGCGACGATGCCCATGACGGGGGCCATCAGACACATGCGGATAAACAGAGTTGCGGCCATCTGGATTTGCTGAATGTCGTTGGTGCAGCGGGTGATGAGCGAGGCCTGGCTAAACTTGCCCACCTCGGCCGGCGAGAAGTGCATAACCTTGTTGAAGGTCTCGTGGCGCAGGTCGCGGGCGATGGAGCAGGCGGTGCGCGAAGCCACGGCACCGGTCAGGATGGTGGCGACGAGCGACACGAGGCACAGTCCAAACATCGTGGTCGCCATGCGGCTCAGGTAGGCGTTCTGCACGTCGGCGGGGTCGATGCCCTGTGCCTTGTACTCGTCCTGTACATAGCTCACGGCGCGCTGGGTGACGATGGAGCCCGACATGGAGCCCATTTTGTCCGCCATTTGGTTGGCGCCCTCGACGAGCTTGCTTTGGTCTACCAGACCGCCCTCGACACCCAGGCGCAGGCTCTTCATAGTGATCTTACCGCCGTCGGCATCAATCTGCTTTTGCATGTTCTGCGCCGCTGCGGCCTTCTGCTGCATCTCGGCGAGCTGCTCGGGCGTCATCGCTGCCATTTGCTCGGGGGTGGGCATGGCCTGGGCAGCGTTGTTGTCTTTCTCGCTGGACGAGCCCATCATGTCGCCCATGGAGTCGGCGTCAATGCCCTGGTCGAGCGAAAGGACGACAGTCTCGGGCAGGCTCATAATGTCGGCAATCTTGCCTCCATCGGCACGCTCTTCCTCGGTACCCTTATACGTTCGAATGCCATTTTTGTCAGCCTTGCTAAACACGGCCTCCACAGCTTTGGCGTCCTTGGTGCTCATAAAGAGTTCAAGGTCGTCGAGCGATTCGGCGCGGATGGTGTCGGGTACGGGCGAGGCGATGCCGCCTTGCTGCACACCCACGTCGACGATGTCGCTCATATAGGTAGGCAGCGCCAGATCGGCGTTGCAGCTGATTACGATAAGCACGATAGCTGCTAACAGTGCCAGGATATGCTTTTTAAAGAGCTTGAGAATCCTCACTCGGCATCTCTCCTTTCTTGATTGCGGTCGATAATTTCGTTGGCACGCCTAAGAAGGCGCACCATCTCTTGGGTATCTGTTTCGCCGAGCTGCTCGAGGAAAGCCGCAGTGCGGGCCTCGAATTCCCGACGTTTGATTTCGAGATCCTGGAATCCCTTGTCGGTCACTATGACGTGTACGCGACGACGGTCAGTCTTTGAGTGCTCGCGCTCGACCCAGCCCTTGGCTTCGAGAGCGCGTAGGATATTGGCGATGCGGGCACTCGAGACCCAGGCGCGATCAGCGAGTTCGCTCGGCGTGAGCGAACCGCCGGCGAGTATGAGGGCGCGCATAACGGCCATCTCGCCGCCGAGGGCTTTGTCCGCAAAGCGCGAGATGCGCTGATGCATGCTGCCGAACTCGGTAAGGAGCTGACGCCCAAGTTCACGGAAATCGGTATCTTCCACCGAAAACCCCTAACACTAGAAACTATTTTCGGTGAAAGATGATACCCTTGCACGCGTGCCCTATGCGGTAGATTTTGGGACATGTCTAGAAAACTACCTTTAGGCGACCTCCGTACACCGTCGGTGCCAGCAAAGTTAGGGGCAGATCGTTAGGCATGTCCTAAAGCCTACTCAGAGGCACTTTACTCTGCTAAAGCTGGCATAACAGCTAGGGTGAACGTCGTACAAAGGCAAGGAAAAAACCAAACAAATCGGTGAACGGTAGTTGTTCGCGCACGCATTTCCTGCGGATTTGTAAAAAACGCCATTATGATATAAAAAAAGAAACATATAATAGCCCAGATGGAGAGGGTCGCTATGTTATCCTTCTCAAACGGGTGAAATCTTGGGTTTTGGGTTGTAGTTCCAAGGTGGACAAACGTTTTTCCTGCACCAACGTGTGGTGAAGAACGGAAGAAGCCGGTAGTGCAAGCCGAAAATTCAAGAATTCAATAAGCAGCGGTGTGAGAGAACGCCGCATTACACGTAACTAGGAGCGTGGTTACACAATGCAGGAGGCATGGGAAGGCTTCAAGGAAGGCATTTGGACGGGAGAGGTTGACGTCCGAGACTTCATCCAGAAGAACTACACCCCCTACGAGGGCGACGAGTCGTTCCTCGTAGGTCCGACCGAGCGTACCAAGGAGCTGTGGGGCGAGGTTCTCGACCTGCTGCTTAAGGAGCGCGAGCAGGGTGGTGTCCTCGATATGGACACCAAGACCGTCACGGGTATCGTGAGCCACCCCGCTGGCTACATCGATAATGCCCATCGCGACAAGGAGACCATTGTTGGCCTCCAGACCGACAAGCCGCTCAAGCGCGCGCTGCACGTCAACGGTGGTATCCGCATCGCTTGCCAGGCTGCCAGCCAGCACGGCTACAAGGTCGACGAGAACGTTGTCGAGCGCTACACCTTCGAGCGCAAGACCCACAACGCTGGCGTCTTCGATGTCTACACCCCCGAGATGCGTGCTTGCCGCTCGGCTCACATCATCACCGGTCTGCCCGATGGCTATGGCCGCGGCCGCATCATCGGCGACTACCGTCGTGTTGCCCTGTACGGCGTCGACTACCTGATCAAGGACAAGGAGGCCCAGAAGGCTTCCACTCCGACGGTCATGACCGCCGACAACATCCGCGATCGCGAGGAGCTGCAGGAGCAGATCCGCGCCCTCGGCGAGCTCAAGATGATGGCCGAGACCTATGGTTTCGATATTTCCAACCCTGCTACCAACACGCAGGAGGCCATCCAGTGGATGTACTTCGCCTACCTTGCTGCCGTCAAGGAGCAGAACGGCGCCGCTATGTCCATCGGCCGTACCTCTACGTTCATCGACATCTATGCTGAGCGCGACCTTGCCAACGGTACCTTCACCGAGGAGCAGATCCAGGAGTTCGTGGATCACTTCATCATGAAGCTCCGCATGGTCAAGTTTGCCCGTACCCCCGAGTACCAGGCCCTGTTCACCGGCGACCCGCAGTGGGTCACCGAGTCCATCGGCGGCATGGGTGTCGACGGCCGTACGCTCGTTACCAAGATGAGCTACCGCTACCTGCACACGCTCGAGAACATGGGCACCAGCCCCGAGCCCAACATGACCGTTCTGTGGTCGACCCGTCTGCCCGAGAACTTCAAGAAGTTCTGCGCCAAGACTTCTGTCGCCAGCTCCTCGATCCAGTACGAGAACGACGACCTCATGCGCGTTTACCACGGCGACGACTACGGCATCGCCTGCTGCGTGTCCTCCATGCGCATCGGCAAGGAGATGCAGTTCTTCGGCGCCCGCGCCAACCTGGCCAAGTGCCTGCTGTATGCACTCAACGGCGGTGTTGACGAGGTCTCCAAGAAGCAGGTCGGCCCCAAGTATCGCGCCGTCGAGGGCGATACGCTCGATTACGACGACGTTGTGGCCAAGTACAACGACATGATGAAGTGGCTCGCTGGCGTGTACGTCAACTCGCTGAACATCATTCACTACATGCACGACAAGTATTGCTACGAGCGCATCCAGATGGCCCTGCACGACAAGCACGTGCACCGCTGGTTCGCTACGGGCATCGCTGGCCTTTCCGTCGTGGCTGACTCCCTGTCCGCCATCAAGTACGCCAAGGTCCACCCCGTCCGTGATGAGAACGGCATCATCGTCGACTTCGAGACCGAGGGCGAGTTCCCCAAGTACGGTAACGACGACGACCGCGTCGACCAGATCGCTCACGACGTTGTGCACCAGTTCATGGAGTACATCCGCATGAACGACACCTATCGCAACTCCGTGCCCACGACCTCGGTTCTGACCATTACCTCCAACGTCGTATACGGTAAGAAGACCGGCTCCACGCCCGACGGCCGCAAGGCTGGCCAGCCGTTCGCCCCGGGTGCTAACCCCATGCACAAGCGCGATAGCCACGGCGCCATCGCTTCGCTGTCTTCGGTTTCCAAGCTCCCGTTCCGCGATGCTCAGGACGGCATCTCCAACACCTTCTCCATCATCCCGAGTGCGCTCGGCAAGGAGGATCAGGTGTTCTTTGGCGATATCGACCTTGATCAGCTGGGCGAGTAACTATTGTTAGTGCTATACTAACAATAACGATTACTGATTAGTGCGCCGGTTTCGGCCGGCGCCTATCAATCGAAGGAGACACATTATGAAGGTTTCTGAAGTTTCTGAGACTCAGGCCGATAACCTGGTCCACATGCTCGACGCTTACGCCGAGAAGGGTGGCCACCACCTGAACATCAACGTCTTCAACCGTGAGACGCTGCTTGACGCTCAGGCTCACCCCGAGAAGTACCCGCAGCTGACCATCCGCGTTTCCGGCTATGCCGTGAACTTCCACACGCTCACCAAGGAGCAGCAGGACGAGGTCATTTCGCGTACCTTCCACAACAAGTTCTAAAGGGACTCAACTCCCACCGGAGACCCGGTAAGGCCTACGCATTTTGCCTCTCAAACGTCCTCGCCGCTTCGCGGCTGCGGAATGTTTGCGAGACAAAGTGCTCCCGGCCTTGCCGGGTCTCCTGCGTTGTCGTCCTTTAGGGAACCACGCTAAATTAAATTGGTGTCCTCGGACATGCAAAGAGGCTCGCTGCGCACTTCGTGCGGCGAGCCTCTTTGCGTCCTGCGGAATGTTTTGGGAGGTAGCCCAAACAGCCCCGGCTGGGGTCCTGTGTAGTCACCTTTTAGGCGGAACTCTCCTAATTATTTGGATGAGTCGTTTACTTACTTGTACTGTTACCGTCTTCCCGCTCTTGTTGGGGTATGCTTTGTTCGTATGTAAACGTATGACATGTTGATGGGGGAGGGTGCTATGGCTCGCGAGGGCGCTCGTTCTAAGGATTCGGCTAAGCCTGGCATCAAGGAAGTTGCAGCGGTGGCGGGGGTTTCGCCTACTACGGTATCTCGCGTGCTTAATAATCGCGGCTATATTAGCCAAGAGACCCGCGATAAGGTCCATGCCGCGATGAAGCGCATCAACTATACGCCCAACGATATCGCCCGTGCCATGCTCAACGGTCGCCTGAATCTAATAGGTATGATCGTCCCCTATGTCAGCAGCCCGTTTCATGCCCAAGCGGTCCAAGCCGTTGAGCGTACCCTGGCCGAAAACGGTTTTAAGATGTTGCTGTGCAATAGCGCCAATCGACCTGATCTTGAGCGTTCTTATATCGATATGCTTCGGCGCAATATGGTTGATGGCGTCATCGTCAACTCGCTTAATATCGGTGCCGAGGCGTATGCCGAGATGGGCTTGAGTCTGGTTGGTATCGACTGCGACCTTGGCGAGACCTCTGTTCAGATTGCGAGCGACAGCTATGGCATCGGCGAACTTGCCACGCGTCGCCTGATCGATGACGGGTGTTCGCGCATCTTGTGCCTGCGCAACAATGGCCGCATGCGTATGCCTGCCAATAAGCGTACCGATGCCTACCACGATGTTGTGGAGCAGGCCGGTTTGCCCGCGCTTGTCCGTGAGGTCGAGTTCGTTAAGTCCGACGACGAAAAGAGTGCGGTCGTTGCGAAGATCCTCGATGAGAACCCCGATATTGACGGCATCTTTGCGGGAGACGACACGATGGCGGCCATCTGCCTCAACGTGATGAAGCGGCGCGGCTTGAGCGCTCCGGACGATATTAAGGTCGTGGGCGCGGATGGCGCCCGCCGCACTATGACGTTTATGCCTGACTTAACAACCGTTCGTCAAGATATCGATCGCATCGGAGAGCTCGCGGCGCAATCCATCATCGCTCTTGTTAACGGTGAAAAGCCCGAATCGAATACCAAGCTCCCCGTTGAACTCATTGAGGGCAAAACCGCGTAGTTCATCCCGTGCCAAAAGAATTCCTCAAACGCCTCTGATGACCGTTCGCCGCCATATGTCAACCATTTGCCGACGACTGGAACTGCGAAAAGACGTATTGGTGTGAAAACGTTTGACATATGAAAACGATTGACATATCTTGCAGTTGTACCGAGTTAGTATCACGTGGGAAGGAAGTCTCGGATGCACAAGGTGTATTACCAGCCTGAGGGAATTTGGGTGGGCGACATCATGCCGTACGGCGAGGACGGCACGTTCTATCTCTATCATCAGCGTGACACGCGAAACCCCGGACCTTTCGGAGAGCCGTTTGGCTGGGCACTCGCTACGACCAAGGATTTCGTCAACTACAAGGACTTTGGCGAGAGCCTTGAGCGTGGCGGCGACGAGGAAGTCGACCAGTACATTTATGCCGGCACGGTGTTTAAGGTGGGCGACAAGTACCATGCGCTCTACACTGGTTGCAATCGCGATAAGGTCCGCGCACGTTTGATGAAGCAGGTTCTTCTTCACGCAACGAGTGACGACGCCGTCAAGTGGGAGAAGAACATCGCCGAGACGCTGCTTCCGCCCCAGGAGGGTTACGATGACCGCAACTGGCGCGATCCCTTTGTGCTTTGGGATGAGGAGAACGAAGAGTACATGCTCATCCTCGGCACGCGTGTGGGCGAGGACAAGCGTCTGATGACCGGTCGTCTGGTCAAGTTCACCTCCAAGGACCTGGATACCTGGGAGTTCCAGGGCGACTGGTGGAATCCGGGCCTGTACACCATGTTCGAGATGCCTGATCTCTTTAAGATGGGCGACTGGTGGTATCTGGTGTTCTCCGAGTACAGTGATGGCAACAAGACCCGTTACCGCATGTCTCGCTCTATCAACGGTCCTTGGATCACTCCTGCGGACGATTCCTTCGATGGCCGCGCGTACTATGCCGCACGTACCGCATTTGACGGCGAGCGCCGCGTTCTCTTTGGTTGGGTTCCTACGCGTGACGAGGGCGGCGACCCCAGCTCTTACCTGTGGGGTGGCACCTTTATGCCCCTCGAGATCGTTCAGCGTGCCGACGGAACGCTCGGCACCAAGCTTCCTGACAGCATGCTTGGCGCCTTTGGCGAGGCTAAGGCAGTCGAGGCCTTTGAGCTCTCCTGCGAGTCGGGCAAGGTCGAGCAGGTGCTCGCCGCGGATGCCGGTTCCACCTATATGCTCGATGCCGACATCGAGCTCGCCGGTGACGCTGCCGGCTTCTCGGTGAAGCTTGCCGAGGACGCCGAGTCCGGTCTTGCCTATGAGTTCCGCGCCAACCTGCGTGAGGGCAAGCTCGAGTTTACGGCGGCCCCCCAGTATCCGTGGTTCCAGGTCAACAACATGGGCCTCGAGCGTCCGTTGTTCTTTAAGGGCGAGGGCACTCATCATGTGCGCCTGGTCGTTGACGACGATATCGCGACCATCTTTGTCGATGATGTTGCGCTTAACGCTCGATTCTGCAATAAGCAGGGCCAGGGTGTGGCGCTGACGGTCACCGACGGTACGCTTAAGTGCGCAAATGCAACGATCGCGTCTCTGTAATGGCATCAAAACGTCTTATGATTTCGTAAAGGAATGGAGAGGAACATGGACTACAAAGTAGTGTCTCAGCAAGTCGTCGATAACGTCGGCGGTCTGGAGAACATCGAGGGCGCCACGCATTGCGTTACGCGTCTGCGTCTGGTGCTCAAGGATACGAGCAAGTACAACAAGGCCGAGCTCGAGAACATCGATGGCGTCAAGGGCGTGCTGTACAACAGCGGCCAGCTCATGATCATCTTCGGTACCGGTACCGTCAACAAGGTCTACGATGAGTTTATGGCTCTGACGGGCGTTAAGGAGATCAGCGCTTCCGAGGTCAAGGGCGCCGAGGCGGACAAGAAGGGCAAGTTCTTCTCGGTCCTCAAGGTATTCTCGGACATCTTTATCCCCATCATTCCCGCTTTCGTCGGCGCTGCTATCATCATCGGCCTTAAGTCGCTGATCGTTGCCAACGGCCTCTTTGGCATGGAGGGCAGCCTTGCCGACCACAGCGAGTTCCTCAAGAACCTCGCAAGCTTCTTTGCCATTATCGCCACCACGTTTGACTACCTGCCTGTCCTGGTTATGTACAGCGCGGTGAAGCGTTTTGGCGGTAACCCGATTCTGGGCATCCTCGTCGGTATCGTCATGGTTCACCCGAGCCTTATGAACCGCAACACGTTCGTTATGGATCCGTCGGGTGCTGAGTACTGGAACTTTGGTCCGCTCTCCATCCCCATGGTTGCTTTCCAGGGCGGCGTGTTCCCTGCAATCCTGACTGCCTGGTTTATGGCCAAGGTCGAAAAGATTGCCCAGAAGTACATCCCCGAGGTCGTCTCGTTTGTCTTTGTCCCGACTGTTACCCTGATTCTTGCTAACGTTGCCCTGTTCACCGTGTTCGGCCCGCTCGGCAACCTGATCGGCGACGTCCTCGCTGGCGTAATCGATGTCCTGTACAACAGGATGGGCGTCTTTGGCGCCTTTGTCTTCGCCGCGTTCCTGCAGCCGCTCGTCGTTACCGGTACGCATCAGTTCATCCAGGGTATTGAGGCCAACCTCGTTGCCACGACCGGCTTCAACTACATCCAGGCCATCTGGTCGGTTTCCATCATCGCCCAGGGCGGCGGCGCCATCGGCATGTATCTCATTCACAAGAAGCACTCCAAAGAGCGCAACATCTGCATGTCGTCCTTTATCCCGACGCTGGTCGGTATCTCCGAGCCCGCAATCTTTGCTGCAAACATGCGCTACTCGATCATTCCGTTCGTCTGCGCTTGCATCGGTGCAGGCTGCGGCGGTGCCTTCGTGAAGCTCTTTGAGGTGCGCGCCATCGGTCAGGGTCTGACCGGAGTGCTTGGCCTGCTCATCGTCACGCCCGAGACGCTCGTGTGGTATGTGGCTGGCAATCTCATCGCCTTCATCGTGCCAATCGTCTTGATCTTTGCCTACAACAAGGCAAAGGGCGTGCCGACCACCGATGAAGAGGGCGCTGGCGCTGGCTTCGACGTTAGCTTCTAGTTGAGCCGTTCAGCGTAATCTGAGGATAAGTCCATTTGAGGAAGGGCGTTCGACTCGTGTGAGTCGAGCGTCCTTCCCCATAGACGAGAAAGTCAACGGCGATGTTTAATCAAAAAAATAAGGTGACACGCGCGGACTATGAGCAATGGCGTGCCGGACAGGATGAGACGGCGGGTCGCATCGCGTCCGACCCCGATAGGCTCCTGTTCCATGTGGAGCCTGAGCTTGGCTGGCTCAACGACCCCAACGGTTTGGTGCAGATCGGTGATACGTATCACATCTATCACCAATACGATCCATTCGATGCTGCGCATGGCGGTCCAGTGCTTTGGAATCATCTGACGACAAAGGATTTTGTGACGTACGAGAATCGCGGCCCTGTGCTGTTCCCCGATTCCGATTTGGACGCGAGTGGAGCGTATTCTGGCTCTGCCTTTGTACACGACGGCAAGATTCACTACTTCTATACCGGCAACGTCAAGCATTTTGACCGCGATGATTACGACTACGTGTTGACGGGCCGTGAGCAAAACCAGATTCATGTGGTTACCGAGAACCCCGACGAATTGGGCGAGAAGCGCATAGCTGTTGGGCCGGTCGATTACCCCGACGATATCGGTACGCACGTGCGTGATCCCAAAATCCTTGAACACGATGGTATCTACTACATGGTTCTGGGCGCTCGTACGAAAGACGACCGCGGCTGCGTGCTTGTCTATACCTCGAGCGATCTAGAGGACTGGAGCTATGCGACGCGCATTGAGTTGGGCGAGAAGTTTGGCTTTATGTGGGAGTGCCCCGATCTGTTTGAGCTCGATGGTGAGCTTATTCTCGTTTGCTGTCCGCAGGGTGTGTCCGCCGATGGATGGCGTTACCGCAATCCGCACCAGTGCGTGTGGTTTCCCATCGAGGCCGATTGGGAGGCGCCGAGTTTTAAGATCGCCGGGCAGGGCATGCCCCCGATGGTCGATGCCGGCTTTGATTTCTACGCACCGCAGTCCTTTGAGGATGCTGCGGGTCGGCGTTTGATGATCGGGTGGTCTGGTTGCCCCGATGCGACGGCAGAAAACCCGACGGTGGCACGCGGGTGGCAGTGCGCGTTGACGGTGCCGCGAGAGCTGAGCATACGCGATGGTAAGCTCTGTCAGCAGCCGGCGCACGAGATTGAGAGGGTGCGCGGCGACTGCGTTCGCGCGACAGGCGGTGAAACCGTTGAGGAGCCGGGCCGCCTGTTTGATCTTGTGGTTTCCTGTGAGGGCGCCAAGATGGTCGAGCTCGAAATCCGCAAGGGTGTCTTTGTGCGTTATACGGACGGGATGCTTACCCTCGATATGGGTGACGAAGGCTATGGGCGCGACCAGAGGTCGATTGAGCTCGGCGAGCTTCGCGACCTACGCGTGCTTTCGGACACTACGATGGTCGAGATTTTTGCAAATGGCGGCGAGGCGGCACTTACGAGCCGTACCTATTCGCCGGCGGTTCCGGCGATGGAGCTGCACGCCGAGGGTGCGGCATCGATGAATTTCTACCGCCTCGTGCATTAACCGTGCGTGGAGCACGATTGGATTTGCTGGACGGAATGTGTCGCAGTTGTCGCGGCCAACTACCGCTTACCGCATATAGCGACCGTTTGCGGAATAAGTAACCCTCCTTAATAAACCGTGTGGAATCCTAGATAAGCACGGAGTTTTCCAGGGAGACGCTGTCCTTTGTTGTGTGCAAGGGGCGGCGTCTCTTTGGCGCTTGGACGCTGTTGTGCAACAGTGCGGCGGCGCGTGCCATGTATTGAAAAGCCAATGTTGAGATGGGTCGTGATAATAATGGGCAAGTACGTAATCGTGGTTGAGTCTGGGTCGGATGTGACGCCGGAGCTTTGCGAGCGCTACGGCATCGTGCGCGTGCCCATGCATGTCACGATTGGTGACGAGACCGTCGAGGACGGCTCGATCGATCCGCTCGAGATTTATTCACGCTGCAACGAGTTTGGCGTGATGCCCAAGACCAGTGGCTGCGCGCCTGCGGATTTTGCTCACGCGTACGACCGCATTCACGCTGAGCAGCCCGATGCGACCATTCTGCATCTTGCGTACTCCGAGGCCACGACCTGCTCGCATCACTCCTCCAAGATTGCAGCTAAGGGCCGCGACTACGTGTTCTCCATGGACACGCGCTTTGTCTCGGTGGGCCAGTCGCTTGTTGTCGTCGAGACCGCCAAATACATCGAGGCTCACCCCGATGCCACCGTCGACGAGATCTTCGCCTTCGCGAACTCCGTCATGGACCGCGTGCTGCTGGGCTTTGTTCCTACCGATCTTGCCTTCCTTAAGGCGGGCGGTCGCTTGTCCAACATGGCATTCCTTGGCGCCCATCTGCTCAAGATTAAGCCCTGCATTGAGGTGACGGGCGGTAAGTTCGTGGCAACCAAGAAGTTCCGCGGCTCTATGCTCAAGTGCGCCCGCGCCTTTATTGATCACATGGTTGCCAAGGGCGAGATTGACTACTCGCACATTGGCCTGGCGTATTCGGTAGGTCTTTCCGAGGAGCTGCGCGACGACATGGAAGTCTATGCACACGATCTTGGCTTTAAGGACATTACCTGGACTCAGGTCGGCGGCGTCATCTCGAGCCATTGCGGCCCGACCGCCTTCGGCGCGGTGCTCACGCTTAAGGCGTAAGGCCTGGAGTCTATCGATTTCTGTTGCCTCGGCGGTGGGCGGGTTGCGACAACCTTCCCGCCGCTTTTGTGTGGGGCCAAATAGAACAATCCAATTGACCACTAAACCGTTTCACCATCATGCGTATGGGCTAGAATGGCTCTGGCATTTATGTGACTAAAACCAATGAGAGGCAAGGTAGCGGGAATGGCTGAAATGACGCTCGAGGGTGTGGACGCTCGTCCCGAGGACTCCGCGTTTGCCCTGGGCCGCGTACATTCGATTGAAACGATGGGTACGGTCGACGGACCCGGCATCCGCTTCGTAGTGTTTGTCCAAGGCTGTCCCATGCGCTGTGCGTATTGCCACAATCCCGATACCTGGTCGGTCAACGGCGGCACGATGGTGACCGTCGAGCACCTCATGGATGAGTTCCAGAGTAACCACGAGTTCTATCGCAGCGGCGGAATTACGGTTTCGGGCGGCGAGCCGCTTCTGCAGCCCGAGTTTTTGGCCGACCTGTTCCGTGCAATGCACAACAACCCCGATGGTCGTGTGCATACCTGCCTGGATAGCTGTGGCTACGCCTTCGACCCTCAGCATCCCGAGAAGTTCGATGCCGTGCTCAACGAGACCGACATGGTGCTGCTCGACATCAAGCATGCCGATCCGGCTGAGCATAAAAAGCTGACCGGTTGTGATCCCGCACGCATCCTGGCGTTTGGCGATGAGCTTGCACGTCGCAAGATCAAGGTCGTTATCCGCCACGTGGTTGTGCCGGGCATTACCGACACGGTGGAGGAGTGTGAGAAGCTCGGTCGCCTCATCGCTCCATGGCACAACGTGGTGGGCCTGGAAATGCTGCCGTATCACACGATGGGTGTCGTCAAGTACGAGCAACTGGGCATTCCCTATAAGCTCGAGGGCGTGCCCCAGATGGATACCGCGCGTATGCCCGAGCTGCGCAATGCCGTTATGGCCGGCATGAAAGAACGCCGTGCGGAGCTAAAAAACGCCATCGGCTAGCGTGCCATTTTCGCGCCCCAAAGGCACTCATTGGGGACAGACTTAAATGAGCGCCCCTGGGCACCAAGTTGATTGCCAAAGAGCCCCGTCAAGTTGCGGTGGAATAGTTCTTGTTTTTCGGCTTATGCCGCCCAAACAGGAACTATTTCACCGCAACTGCGTTTTGGGTAGAGATGTGCAACAGAATTGGCAAAAATGCATAGAAACGCTTGTGGTTTCTTTAAAGACACCTTAAACGCCGCTGAATATCTTTGGAAAGAAATGCCTGCTCGGTATCATGCTGCTCGTATATAAACGGTAGCAGTCAGGAGACCACGTGCGAAACATCGCATCGCGGGACGAGTATGTGCCGCAGCATGGCAGCAGATATAAGACGAAGGACACGTCTTCGCGTGGCCTTGCCGACACTCGCATCCGCGTGAGGAAGATTGCCGTCATTGGGATGCTAACGTCGGCGGTTATTATCCTCGGAATTACCGCCAAAACCTACGCATCGGAGCGAATGGCACATTCAGATGCGTCAACGGTACAGACGCAAAACGAGAAGGTTTCAAAGTCCAAAGCGTCGGCAGATCAAGCTCTGTCGACGGCAGATCTCAAGACGAGACTTTCGAAGGCGGACTTCAACGATATCCCTTCGGGTGATACCGTTCGGACCTTCTCGTTGGTGGATAACAAGACTCCTGCCTTGGAGGATGAGAGCCTTGCCTCGCTCCAGGATGCCCTGTGTCGGGCGCAGGAGCTGGGCGACGTGGGTGTAGTGTTCTACGACCTATCGAGCGGTAGGGGCGTGACGTATAACGCCGATGTCGAGGTGTATGGAGCGAGCAGCTACAAAGCGCTGTATGCGCTCTATATTTGCGAGACGTTGGTCGAATCGGGGCGGGTGTCGCTCGATGGGCCTTTAGCCACGTATGGTGGTTGCAGCATGGGCTGGCAGACGGTGCGCGACCTTATCGAGAATGCCGTCGCCAACTCAGACAACGATTCGTTTATCGCGTTACGCGCGGCGTTTGACCATGATGGCTATGAGGATTGGATTGCCAATCTGGGTGTTGATGACGAAACGGCACTGAATCCGATGAGTGATTTTCCGACCTACTGCCCGCGCACTTCTGCGAGGTTATGGCGCGAGATGAGCGAGTATCTGAGCATGGATACCGAGACTTCACAGTGGTTGTCAGGCCTTTTGGCATCAACATCGCGCTCGTTTATTCGCGATGGCATTGCGGACGATCAGGTCTTGGTGCGCAACAAAGCGGGTTGGATCAGCGAGGACGGCTACTATTCGACATGCGATGCAGGCCTCATCGACATCGATGGCCGTACCTATGTCATGAGCGTCATGACATCGATGCCATCGAGCGACCGTTCGAGCGAGGTTACGGCTGCGATTGCAAAGGCTCTGTTTGATACGCGAGCTGCACTGGCTTAGCGTGTTCGTTTGGCGAGGTCAAACAAAATGCTGGTACCATACCTTGGTTGAGAATTTCGTATAGGTTTGGGGAATGGTATGGCTACCATCGCGATTATCGGTGCGCTCGAAAAAGAGATCATGCAGATTAAGGAAGAGCTGAGCGACGTTTGCGAGGCACGGGAGGCAGGCTTGACCGTTGTGAGCGGTGAGCTCGACGGCCTGACAGTTGTCGCCACAACGGCGGGCATGGGCACGGTGAACGCCGCCGCTGCAACACAGCACCTCATTAGCAAGTATGCTCCGCAGGCTGTTGTGTTTTCGGGCATTGCGGGCGGTTTGAACCCCAAGCTCCATATCGACGACGTGGTCATTGGCAAACGCCTACGCTATCTGGATACCGATACCGCGCTTATCGCCGAGTCCGCACCGGGGCTCGAGGAGTTTGGCTCGACGCCCGCGCTGGTCGATATTGCCGCCGAAGTGCTTGCTGAGCGTGGGTTTGTTGACGCTTCGACAAATGCAGTCGTTTCGAATGAGGGCACCAAGCAGTTCCTGGTCGGCACGATTGCCACGGGTAACCGCTTTGTGACGGGCGCCACCATGCGCAACGACGCTATCGAGGCGACGCATGCCGATTGTGTCGGCATGGAGGGCGCGGCAATTGCCCATGTCGCAACCAAAAATGGTGTCGATTGCCTGGTGTTGCGCGCTATCAGCGATAATTGTGACGAGGCGTACGATGCAATTTGCGAGCGCGAGTTCGATCTGTTCGAGTACGCGCGTGTCGCAAGTGACATCACGCTCGATATCGTCCGCCGCATTGCCGCTGCGCAATAGCGCGTCTATTTGTAAGAACCTACGACCAAGGAGTGTCCATGGCCGATTCCATTAACTATCAGCTTGCCAAGTTCGTCGCCAGCTACGGCAAGGTTTCGCAGATCCCCGAGTCCACCTGCCCCGAGGTGAGCTTTGTCGGCCGCTCCAACGTGGGCAAGTCGTCCATCATGAACAAGCTCTTTGGCCGCAAGAACCTGGTGAAGGTTTCGAGTACGCCGGGCAAGACGAGCAACATCAACTTCTTTGAGGCCGATGACGTGCATTTCGTGGACCTGCCGGGTTACGGTTTCGCCCGTCGCTCCAAGGCCGAGCGCGACCGCTGGGCCGAGCTTATCGGCGACTTTTTCGACTCCGAGCGCAGCTTTAACTTGGTCGTCTCACTGGTGGACATTCGTCACGACCCCAGTAAACTCGACCATGACATGATCGACTACCTGCAGGGCAACGAGTTCAACTTTATCGTCTGCCTCACCAAGGCCGACAAACTCAGCCGCACCCAGCAGGCCCGCCAAGCAGCAGCCATCAAAAAGCAGCTCAACGTCCCGGCCGAAAACGTAATCATCACAAGCTCCCAAACCGGCACCGGCATCGACGAACTAAAAAAGCGCATCGCCGAGGCCTGCCTCTAGTCAGGGCTCCAGCCTAGCAAGAGCCCCTATCAATAAAAAACAAAACTATCAGCCCGGAGCCCCTTCAAAGCGTGGGTCCCTGTAGACATCCTCAGCAAGGTGGGCGCAGGGACGGTCGGGATGTTCCCTCAAAATCATTCCGCAGCGCGAAGGCCCCTTGTCCGTCGCTCCGCAGGAGCAGGACAAGGGGCCTTCATGCGCGAGGACGATTTTGAGGGAACATCCCGACCGTCCCGGACAGGTATATGAGGAGGATGTCTACAGGTACTCGATTTGAGCGCCTTCCGTGTCGCACGTCAGAATATGCGTATCACACTTAGGGAACTGCTCGCGCAGCTTGACCTGCAGGAACTTTGCCACGATGGTATCGTCGGTCACAGCCATAAGGGTCGAGCCCGAACCGCTGATCCAGATGGTCTTGGCACCGCCGTTAAGGCAGGTGTCGCGCACGGCGTTGTAGTCGGGAATCAGGCGGCGACGATAGGGCTCCTGAATGCGGTCGTCATTAGCGGCGGCAATCAGGTCAAGGTCGCCGGTCTCCAGGCCGCGCGTCATGCCGGCGATGCGGCCCATTTGCCATACGGCGGTGGAGAGTGGAATCTCCTGCGGCACGACCTTGCGCGCCTCGCTCGTATGTACCTCGTAGGGCGGAATCACGGTAATAAAACGCAAGCGATCGCTCACCTCGTAGCGCAGACATTGGGGGAGCGAATCGGTCGGCGTAAAGGAGCAGACGGCGCCGCCAAGGATGGCGGGAGCGACGTTATCAGGATGCCCCTCGACTTCGGTGGCAATGCGAACAAGCTCGGCACGGTCGACGGTGTGGCCCGTCAGTGCGGCGGCTGCCATGATGCCGGCGACGACGCAGGTGGAGCTGGAGCCCAGGCCGCGGGCGACGGGCACGTCGGTCTGGATGTCGATGGCAACGGGGAAGGCCGGCTCGTCCCATGCGGCCAGCGCATCGACAAAGCTCACATAGACCAGGTTATTCTCGTTTTGGAACTCCTCGGGGCAGCCCGTGATGGTGAGCTTATCGGCGTGCTCGAAGGTAAAGTGCGAGTAGAGGCTGACGGCCATGCCGAGGGTGTCGTAGCCGATGCCTAGGTTGGCGCTGGTTGCTGGGACGGTGATCTTGATCATGGGAATCTCCTGGGCGGTCTGCCTGTTTAGTTCGCTGCTCGGGCAGTCCTGGCTCGCTCGGAAAGCACATTAAGTGCTTTCCGGCTCGTGCGGAACTCGCGACGAACTAAACAGGCAGACCCGCATGTCAGCTCGTCATCATCCCGGTGGATATCTGATAAAAGAAGGTGCGCCGGCTTTCGCCGGCGCCTTATAAGGGGTTTAGTTGGTGGCCATCTTTTTCGCAGCCTGCTCTACGTAGTTGGCCATGTCGGCTACGTCGCAGACGTCTTCGAAGCGGACGGGCTTGGACTCGAGCTCGGCGAGCTGGGTCGGGGCGACTGTGTTGGTGGCCTGCTCGAGCACACGCATAGCCTCAAAGTCGTCCTTGGGAACGTCGAGGTCCAGGGCGTCGCAGCAGGCGCGCGGGAACTTGTAGGGGCTGGCGGTCGAAAGCAGCACGCGGGCCTTGGCTCCCTCGGCGGGAGCGACCTTTTCAAAGACGTGATAGCCGCAAGCGGTGTGCGGATCGATTACGTAACCGTTCGCATCCCAGCAGCTCTTGATGGCAGCGCGGACCTCGTCCTCGCTGGCCCAGCCGCAGCCAAAGACGCTCTGAATCTTTGCCAGCAGGTCGGCGGGAACATCGTAGCGACCAGTCTGTGCCAGTTGCTCCATAAGGCCGGCAACGAGCTCGCAGTCGCCATCGGACAGGAAGTACAGCATGCGCTCCAGGTTTGAGCTGATGAGGATGTCCATCGACGGCGAGATGGTCGTGAAGAACGGACGGTTGCGGTCGTAGACGCCGGTGGTCAGGAAGTCGGCCAGCACGTTGTTCTTGTCGCTCGCAACGATGAGCTTAGCGACGGGCAGGCCCATGCGCTTGGCATAGTAGCCGGCCAGGATATCACCAAAGTTGCCGGTCGGTACGCAGAACTCTACGGCGTCGCCAGCCTCGATGGCACCGGCGCGCAGCAGCTGCGCATAGGCGGCAAAGTAGTAGACGACCTGCGGTACCAGACGGCCGACGTTGATGGAGTTGGCGCTCGAAAGCACCGTGCCAGCGGCCTCCAGGCGCTCGGCAAGCTCCTTATCGGCAAAGATGCGCTTGACGGCGCTCTGGGCGTCGTCAAAGTTGCCGCGAATGCCGCAGACGGCGACGTTGTCGCCCTCCTGCGTGGACATCTGCAGGTTCTGGACGCGGCTAACCTTGCCCTCGGGATAAAAGACGGTGATGCCCGTGCCCGGAGCGTCGGCAAAACCGGCGAGCGCGGCCTTGCCCGTGTCGCCCGACGTGGCGGTGACGATCATGATGCGCTCAGCGCCGCCGTCCTTGGCGGAAGTGCGGGCCATCAAGCGGGGGAGCATCTGCAGGGCGACGTCCTTAAAGGCACTCGTGGGGCCGCCAAAGAGCTCCATCACATAGGTCTGAGGGGCGTCAGCGCCCGGCGCAGCGTCGAGTTTGACGAGCGGCGTAACCTCTTCACTCGCGAACGTGCCGCGATATGCCTCGTCGACACACGCCGAAATTTCTTCGGCCGTGTAATCATTCAGTAACATTCCCAACACATCTTGAGCGATTTCAAAGTACGATTTATCTGCAAGCGAGCTGATATCGACCTGCTGGGTGCCGAGCTCGTCCGAGACAAACAAACCCCCGTCGGGAGCGATGCCGGTACGGATTGCCACCTTACTTGAGCACGATAAAGTGCGTCCTCGTGTACTATGATAAGTTCCCATATAACACTGCTCCTCGGATGCCTTGGTCCCAATCGGTGAAACCATGGTATCAGAGCGTGCAAAATAGGTTCGCAGAGGCTTTTTAGAAAGGTAACCTCCAGCCCATGATTAAGATTGCCAAGTTTGGCGGCTCGTCGGTCGCCGACGCCGAACACTTCAAGAAGATCAAGGCCATCGTCGATGCCGATCCGGCTCGCCGTTTTGTGGTGGTTTCCGCCTGCGGTCGCCGTTTTAAGGGTGACACCAAGGTGACCGACCTGCTCTATCTGGTTAACGCGCACGTTAAGTACCACGTGTCGTGTGAGGAGCTGCTCGAGGACATTGGCCAGCGCTATTTTGATATCGCTGACGAGCTGGAGCTCACCTATCCCATCCGTGAGGAGTTCACGGCCTTTGCCGAGCGCGCCCGCTCGGGCGGCTACTCCACCGAGGAGCTTGTGAGCCGTGGCGAGTACTTTACCGCCCGCCTGATGGCCGAGTACCTGGGCCTACCGTTCTTGGACGCCGCGACGGTTGTGGCGTTCCATCACGACGGTACGCTCAGCATGAATCGCACCTCCGAGCTGGTGCAGGAGTACGGCCAGCAGGGCGGCTTTGTTATGCCCGGTTTCTACGGCGCGACGCGTGAGGGCCAGATCAAGCTGCTCGACCGTGGTGGCGGCGATATTTCCGGCTCAATCCTGGCCAAGTGCCTGGGCGCCGACCTGTACGAGAACTGGACCGACGTTTCGGGCTTCTATTCTGCCGATCCTCGCATTGTTCCCGAGGCTCAGCCCATTGCGCGCGTTACCTACGAGGAGCTGCGCGAGCTTTCGTATATGGGTGCGAGCGTTCTGCACGAGGAAGCTGTGTTCCCCGTGCGCGAGGCGGGTATTCCGCTGGTCATCAAGAACACCAATGCGCCGCAGGACCCCGGTACCATCATTAGCGAGACGGCTGATGAGGGCGAGGCGGAGCCCATCATTACCGGCGTGACCGGCAAGCGCGGCTTTGTTGCCATCAACGTTGCCCGCGACCGCACCAAGCCCCGCGTTGGCTTTATGCGCCGTGCGCTTTCGGTGTTCGAGCGCTATGACGTTTCCGTCGAGCACATGCCCACCGGTGTCGACCGTTTTGGCGCCGTGGTGCAGGAGCAGGACGTGCACGATTCGCTGTACTCGCTCGTTGGTGACATTCAGCAGGAGGTCGAGCCGCTCGAGATCGAGGTTGTCGAGGGTCTGGCGCTCATCGCGACCGTCGGCCGTAACCTGCGCGGCCGCGCAGGTATCTCGGGCCACCTGTTTGGCATGCTTGGCCAGGCCGGCGTGAGCGTGCGTATGATTTCGCAGAGCTGTGACGAGATCAACATCATTATCGGTGTCGAGGAGAAGGACTTCGACCTAGCGATTCGGACCATTTACCGTGCCTTCTCCGATGAGAACGGCATTGTGAAGGTCTCCGACCTGGAGGCTCCCGCGCCGGTCAATCCCGCTCTGGCTTCGCTCAAAAAGTAGCGACTGCACGGTAGATTTTTGGGTCATGTTTCAAAAATCTACGGCGGGGCGTTTCGTTTCGGTTTCGTTTCGACGGGGCGGGTTTCGTGCCTGCCCCGTTCTTGTATACACTGGCAACAATAATCGGCCTGCTCGGCGTGCGGGCAAAAGCCAAAACCTTTAAAGGGGGAAGCATGAAACAGTACACGGTTGCTATTTTGGGCGCGACGGGAGCCGTGGGCACCCAGATGCTCGAGTGCCTCAACGAGCAGGAGTTTCCGGTCGGTAAGCTCAAGCTGCTGGCGAGCGCGCGCTCTGCGGGCAAGACCGTCGAGTTCCGTGGCGAGCAGATCGTGATTGAGGAGGCTTGCCCCGAGGCCTTTGAGGGCTGCGACATCGTACTCGGTGCTGCCGGCGACGATATCGCCAAGGAGCTACTGCCCGAGGCCGTCAAGCGCGACGCCGTCGTGGTCGACAACAGCCATGCCTTCCGCATGGATCCCGAGGTGCCGCTGGTCGTGCCCGAGATCAATGCCGACGATATCAAGTGGCATCACGGCCTTATCGCCAATCCCAACTGTGCGACCATCATCGGCCTGGTTCCCACGTGGCCGCTGCATCAGCTCGCCGGCGTGAAGCGCATGATTGTCTCGACGTATCAGGCGGCTTCGGGTGCCGGCGCTCCTGGTATGGCCGAGCTCGAGGCTCAGCTGGCCGCCCTGGGCCGCGGCGAGGAGATTCCCGAGCCGCACGCGTTTGCCGCCCAGCTGGCGAGCAACCTGATTCCGCAGATTGGCGGTGTCAAGGAGGAAGGCTTTACCTCCGAGGAGATGAAGCTGCAGAACGAGGGCCGTAAGATCATGCACCTGCCCGAGCTGCGCGTGAACTGCACCTGCGTGCGCGTGCCCGTGCTGCGTTCGCACTCCGAGAGCATTACGCTCGAGTTTGAGCGCGATATTACGGTTGAGGAGGCCCGTGCTGCGCTTGCTACCGCTCCCGGCGTCAAGCTGGTTGACGATATGGCTGCCGAGGATGCACACGACCGCTTCCCCATGCCGATGGACACCTCCGACCAGGACCTGATTTGGGTCGGCCGCGTGCGCCGCGACATCTCGAACCCCGAGGCTGCGCGCGGCATCACCTTCTGGTGCTGCGGCGACCAAATCCGTAAGGGCGCGGCAACCAACGCCGTCCAGATCGCTAAGCTGCTCTGCGAGTAGTGTGACCTGTCCGGCGGGGGCCGGGCTTAGTTTTCAGAACGTCCTCGACCATGTGTGGCGCCTTGTCCTGCTCCTTCGGAGCCGCGGACAAGGCGCCACACTGGTCTGCGGAGTGTTCTGAAAACTAAGCCCGGCCCCCGCCTGCGGTGACGCTGCTGCAAGCGGTCTGCGACGGGGCCGTTGTTGGTTGGGGCCGCTGGGCTGATGCGAGGGCGCGTGGCCGTTGCGGGCCCTGGTCCCGGCGGCGGCCTCGGCGCTGTGCGCCTGCCGCCTTGGGGGACTGTGGGGCGCGGCCGGCAGCTGCGGCGCGTTGCGCCTGCTGCCTGCGGGGACTTTGGGGTCGTGCGGCAGCTGCGGCGCTGCGCGCCTGCTGCCTTGGGTGACTTTGGGGTCGATTGGGGTTGTCTGCACAATTCGCGGTATTATGTTGCGGAGTTTTGAAAGGAGCCGCTGGTGGTCACGACGACGTTTGCTTCGCCTTTGGGCGAGATTTTGCTTGCCGCTGATGGCCGCGGTTTGACAGGGCTTTGGTTTGAGGGACAGGAGCACTTTGGCTCCACGCTGCTCAAAGAGGATGCGGAGTATGTCGTAGGTGCCGATGCGGTTTCTGGTACCGGTGGGATGTCTTCGGTGAGTCCGGCAAATGGCGCGGCTTCTTCGGTGCTTGAGCGTTCTTGGGCTTGGCTGAATGCTTATTTTGCGGGGCAGGAGCCTCGGTTTACGCCGCCGTTGCATATGATTGGTACGGCGTTTCAGCGTGAAGTTTGGTACGAGCTGCTTTCCATTTCGCGCGGCGAGGTTGCCACGTATGGCGAGATCGCCCAGCGTGTTGCGGCTCGACATCGTGTGCCGGGAAATGAGGTACCCGTTGTGTCTCCCCGTGCCGTGGGGGCCGCGGTCGCGCGTAATCCCATTTCGATCATTGTGCCGTGCCATCGCGTGGTTGCCGCCGACGGGTCGCTCAACGGATATGCCGGCGGGCTTGATCGCAAGGAGTGGCTGCTTCGGCTTGAGGGCGCGTACGAGGAATAACGCTCGAACACTTTGCATAACTAGGACGCCGTGAAAGAACGGGACACGCTTTCCGAATGGAGGCTCAGACGGAAACTACGTCCCGGAATTCCGTTTTAAAGCGGGATGCGCTTTCCGAATGGCGTCCCAAGCGGAAACCGTGTCCCGGAATACAGCCTCAGAGTGGGGCGCCGTTTCCGGTTGAGACCACCTGCCTGGACATCGATCTACGCCCGCTCCTGCAGGGCGTAGATGGACTTATCCATGTTGAACAGGTAAGCCACAACGCAGACAATAATGAACATCGGCAAGTTACCAAAGCCGAAGACTTCGCAGCCAATAAGGATGGGTGCGAGCAGCGTATTGGTGGCGCTGCCAAAGACGGCTGCGTAGCCCAGTGAGACGCAGAGCTCGACGGGCATGCCGAGTTGAGCCTCGTTATGGCGACATCTGGGTAACAGAAAGGCCCGCGTTCCTCAGAGGCAAGATAGGCAATTCTGCTTCTGAGGTAGATCTCAATTCTGCCGACCGCACTGCCGACCGCATCAAACATTAACTGCCGGAGGGCTCGGTCAAATTCATACGTGTAGATGATGGTTTCGAATGTTGTGCCTTCGCGAAAGATGGTAATCCCGGACTTGCATTTGGTTTTGTAGGGAAACCAGTAGGCCGACAGTCTGTAGTGGTTGGCTTCGACCAAAGCTCGCTCGAGTTCGCTTTGATCAGAGCACTTAAGACCCTTGTTTTCTGTCAATAGTGCTATTTGTTCGTTGATGGATATCCGCGACTTCTGGTATTTCATTAAGCCTCTTGATAGAAAAAGAGCTGGAGTTGCGCATCGTTGAGAGGCTTTCCAGCTTTAGCAAAACAAACTTATAAGATGCGACGGGCCGCGTCAAGATAATTGCTTGACAGCCTAGGAGGCGGCTGGTTGGCTGGCTTAAAACCTAGCGCGTGAAATGACGCTCCACGCTATTCAGCGCGCTTGATGGGATGACGAACCACAGTCTTAAGTTTCTCCGGTGCACATTTGCGTGGATCGGAGAGATAGATTTCGTGATGGAAACGGGTGTCTGAGAAGTCGGGGACATGGCCCTGCTCGGTCGTGTATTCATGCATGGCGTCTACGGTTGCCGGCTCGCTGTCATAAGGTCCGGTATGCATACATTGAACGCAGAGGCCCTCGTCAACTTTAAGCAGCTCTACGGCGGAAAAGTCCAGTTTCTTTTTGGTCGTGGCTTCCGCGACTGCCCAGTCAAAATCATCTCGGCTGACGAAATCGGGCAGGCGGATGCACGAGATAAAGTTGAAATCGTCCTTGCGTACATAATCGATGTCGCCGCTCGGGGAGTCTTGCCACCAGAAACCCTCGAGCGGAGGTACCACAAAGTCGAAATAGCCCTCGATACTCCTTGAGCCTTTCTTCGACATCTTGACGGTATAGGCGATTCCGTAAAGCAGCGGCAGGGCGTTTTGATACTCGCCACCTTCGGTATTTGGGTCGCCCTTGCCGCGAACGGCAACGTAGCTCATAGGCGGGACAGTTACGATACTCGGCTTGCTTGCAGGTTTGTAGAGCTCCTTGCATTCCTTCTTAAAGTCGAACGCCATGTTGGCCGCCTTTCTGCGTATTGGCCTGCTTAGATAGCTGAATCATATCATAGAAACGAACAGCTGTTCGAATGATTTGGCTGACAGATTGAGATGCGTGCGTTGTGTTTGGCGGTCGGCCTGACCCCGTCGATGATTTCTCTGCCTCCCCGGCGCCTCATCTATAGCTGCCATTTTCCCATATAAAACCTGCCAAAATAAACCTGTCCCTTTTTGGTCGGTGGGAAATGGGTAATACTAAAGAGTTATCCGACCAGATGGGAATTAATCGATGGCTTATATCGAATTCAAAGACGTCATCAAGGCATACGGCGAGGGCGACGCCCGCATTCACGCACTCGACGGCGCGAGTTTTACGGTCGAGCGCGGTGAGCTCGCCATTATCCTGGGCGCCTCGGGTGCCGGCAAGACCACGGCGCTCAACATCCTGGGCGGCATGGACACGGTAACCTCCGGCACCGTAACGGTGGACGGGCGCGACGTGAGCTCCGCCAACGAGGCGCAGCTCGTGGAATACCGCCGCGCCGACGTCGGCTTTGTCTTCCAGTTCTACAATCTGGTCCCCAACCTGACGGCGCTCGAAAACGTTGAGCTCGCGGCGCAAATCTGCCCCGATTCGCTCGATGCCGAGCAAACGCTTCGTCAGGTTGGCCTGGGCGAGCGCCTGGGCAACTTTCCGGCGCAGCTTTCGGGCGGCGAGCAGCAGCGTGTGTCCATCGCCCGCGCGCTGGCCAAAAACCCCAAGTTGCTCCTGTGCGACGAGCCCACGGGCGCACTCGACTATAAAACCGGCAAGCAGATCTTGCAGCTGCTGCAGGATACCTGCCGCAAGCAGGGCATTACGGTCATCATCATCACGCACAACTCCGCGCTCGCGCCCATGGCCGATCGCCTGATCCGCTTTAAGAGTGGTCGCGTGGAGAGCGAGACGGTCCAGCAAAATCCCGTGCCTATCGAGACGATCGAGTGGTAGCGCCCATGGACCAGGACCGCCAAAACAGCCAAAACCACGATACGGAGCACGCAGACCGCGACTGGGAGTTCGCGACCTACCGCACTGCTCAAAGCTCAAACGATATGGTGCCGGCGGTGTTTCGCCGTGGCATCTACCGCACAATCCGAGGCAGTCTTAAGCGCTTCTTGTCCATCGTGGTCATCACCGCGCTCGGCGTGAGTGTGATGTGCGGTCTTAAGGCGGGTTGCGAGGATCTGTGCGATTCGGTCGACGCTTACTTTGACCAGCAGAATGTTTATGACATCAACGTGCAGTCGACCTATGGTCTTACGCGCGACGATCTTGCTGCGATCCAAGAGGTCGATGGCGTCGAGACGGCCGAGGGCATCTATACCGAGACTGCCTATACCGCCGTTGGTACCACGCGCGAGCGCGTAGTCGTGCAGAGCCTTTCCAAAGAGAATATCGATCAACCGGTGCTGGTGAGCGGCGATTTGCCCGAGAGCGCCGGCGAGGTCGCGGTGACTTCGAAATTCCTGAAGGCTTCGGGCAAAAAGCTCGGCGATACGGTGAGTTTTGCCGCCAATGATGCGAGCTCGTCGAACCAAAGCGCCAAGGACCAGTTTGCTGCGGGCGATTACACCATTACGGCCGAGGTTCTCGATCCTACTGATGTGAGCTCCGACTCGACAGTCAACGCCTTTCGCGCTGCTTCGACTGCGGACTATAAGTTCTATGTGAGCGAGGATGCCGCGGCATCTTCTTCCTACTCCGCGGTCCACGTGATCGTCGAGGGGGCCAAGAGCCTCAACTCCTATTCGGATGCCTACGCGGCAAAGATTAATGAGGCCAAGGGCAATATCGAGAAGATCCGCGAGGAGCGTGAGAAGGCGCGCGCTCAGGAGCTGACGGTCGACACGCCGGCAAGCTTGGATGCGGCCGAGCGCCAGGCCGCCATGCTCTTTGGGATCGAGCAGGATAACATCAACCGCATGACAGAGGGCAGCGAGGAGCGTGTGCAGGCGCAAGCCGACCTGGACCAGCGCCGCGCCGCCGCCGACCAGCATTTTGCCGATGCCCGCGCCGAGCTTTCCGACCTAGGCGAATGCACCTGGTACATCCAGGACCGCGGCAATATCGCAAGCTACTCGAGCGTGGAAAGCGATAGCTCGTCAATTGAGGCCATCGCCACGGTGTTCCCGTTCATCTTCTTTATCGTCGCCGTGCTCATCAGCCTTACCACCGCCACACGTATGGTCGAGGAGGAGCGCACGCTCATTGGCCTGTACAAGGCGCTCGGCTATTCGCGCGGACGTATCCTGTCCAAATACGTGGACTATGCTCTGTGGGCTTGTCTGATCGGCGGCGTGCTCGGCAACATCATCGGCTTTGTGGGGCTGCCGCTGTTCCTGTTTACGGTGTTCGATGACATGTACTCTCTGCCCCAGATGCTGCTTTCGTACGACATCGTGTCGTCGCTCGTGTCGGTTGCGCTGTTTGCCGTGGGCGTGGTGGGCGCCACGATTATCGCCTGCCGCCACGAGATGGCCGAGACGCCGGCTTCGCTCATGCGCCCCAAGGCGCCGCGTGCCGGCTCGCGCATCTTGCTTGAGCGCATCGGCTTTATCTGGCACCGCATGGGCTTTTTGAACAAGGTGGCAGCGCGTAACCTGTTCCGCTACAAAAAGCGTGCCCTTATGACCATCTTCGGTATCGCCGGCTGCACGGCGCTCGTGATCTGCGGCATGGGCATCCGCGATACGTCGGTGGCGCTTTCGCCCAAACAGTACGGGCATATCACGCGCTATGACCTGCTGGCGGTTGCCAATCCCGATGACTTTACGCAGACGTGCGCGGCGCTCGACGAGCGAAGCGCGGCCAAGGATTCCGACGTGACCGTGACTTCGACGCTGCCGATCATGACCGACAACGTCACTTTTACGTTTGGCGGCAAGAGCGAGACCGTACAGCTCATTGTGATTCCCGACGACCGCACGGGTGACTTGGGTGACTACGTGCGCCTGGAGGATGAGTCCAAAGAACCGCTCGCCTTGCGTGACGGGGACGTGTACTTGAGCAAGAGCTCGCAACTGGTGCTGGGGATTCAGCCGGGCGACACAGCGCACGTCCAGGATTCGTCGCTCAACGTCGCCAAGGTCAAGGTTAGCGACATTTCGCTCAACTATCTGGGCAACACGCTCTTTATGACGCAGAGCACCTATGAGCGCGCGTTCGACCGAAGCGCGCGTCTTAACGGCATCTTTGCGCTGCTTAAGGGCTCATCTTCTGACCAGATTGCGTTTAGCAAGAAGCTTAAGAGCGACGGTTGGCTCACCATCTCGAGCACGGCCGAGCATTGGGAAAATTATGAGGCGAACTTCACTATCATCAATTCCGTCGTGGTACTTGTGACCTTTATGGCGGCGTGCCTGTCGTTTGTGGTGGTGTTTACGCTGTCCAACACCAACATCTCCGAGCGCGAGCGCGAGCTGGCGACCATCAAGGTGCTGGGCTTCCGCCGTGGCGAGGTGCACCACTACGTCAACAAGGAGACGTTGATCCTCACGGCGATTGGCGCCGCGCTGGGCGTGCCGCTGGGTAGCCTGCTGGCCGAGAGCTTTACGTACATTCTGCAGATGCCGTCGCTCTACTTTGACGTTGAGGTCGAGCCGCTAAGCTACGTGCTCGCCGTGCTGCTTTCCTTTGGCTTTACGATCATCGTCAACCTCGCCACCAACCGAACTCTCAATAAGATCGACATGGTCGGCGCCCTCAAGAGCGCCGAGTAACCTGCCAAAAAGGGACAGGTTTATTATGGCAGGTTTTATCTGGCCAAACGCCGGGCAACCATTAGGTGGCCCGGCGTTTGGCCCGTTTTGCTGGGGATGTTTGTCGCTCAGTGCTCTTACTGTCCAATCCAGTGTTGCGCATAGCTCTTAATGTCCTCGGTAAAACCGTCAAGGTCGTCAAGGGTGATCACGCTGTCGATAAGCAAATTGGCCATCTCGCGGTGCATTGTGCTGCGGCGAATATCGTTTGCAATTACGCCTGAGGACAGCTTGTCTCTATTGAGGTGCTCTTCTAGTGCCCAAAATCTACTGGACGCTTCGCTGTCGCCGTTCAGTATCTCAACGTACTGGCCGATGAGCTTTTCCATATAACGTTCTTGCCATTGAGGAAGCATTTTCTTAAACAGCTTCCAGTCGCTTTCGGCTACGTCGCGCATATGTCCTCCGCTCGTCAAACGGGCTTTCCATTTGCCTTTCATTCTATTTTGTTTTCGCCCGCAAGCGTTGATGAGAGGCTCTCTTTAGCCTTCGAGATTGGGCCTGAATAGGTTGTATGCCACAAAACGGGCCTATCTACTACGTTTAATTGGATACCCTCAACTATGCCGGGAAAACGAAAAATAAAACCGCAGGTAGAAGGCCTGTCGATTTTCGAAAAGGGCGGTCATGGTTGGCCCCATCGAGTTAAACGTAGTAGATAGCCCCTTTTCGTGGCGGACCATCAAACGAACGCCGACGCTTGTGCTGTAGCCGCTCCGATCATACGTAAGTTGCGGTGGAATAGTTCCTAGATTCAGCCATTTGCGGGCTAAGCAGGAACTATTTCACCGCAACTGAATTTCAGGCCAGGCACCCGCAGCAAGAAGACGAATAACCTCGGCGAGTATGTAAACGCAGGGCCCTCCGACCCCGCCCGACGATTTCGATTGGCGACCTTTGACGGAGTCAAGGGAGGAGCCAAATCGAAATACGTCGGGCGGGGTCGGAGGGCCCGATGAGATAGATTTCGGCCGAGGCTATTCGTCGCCGAAGCTGATGCCCAACGCCTTGGCCTCGCGTACCAGGTCGCTCTGGGGATCGACATACTTGAGCTTGCCGGCGACCTCCTCGAGCGGCATGTGGCACATCTTGCCGTCGCGCAGGGCGATCATGTAGCCAAACTCGCCGCGCAGGCAGCCAAGCGCGGCCTCGACGCCGCACTGGGTCGCAAAGATGCGGTCCTGGGCATCGGGCTGGCCGCCGCGCTGCGTGTGGCCGGGGATGGCGACGCGGGTCTCGCGACCGGTCTTGGCCTCGATCTCCTTGGCGATGTCGTACACGATTGACGGGCTCGTGCGCTCGGCGAGCTTCTTCTTGTATTCCTTCTTGGACAGCGCCGCGTCCTCCTTGGAGATGGCGCCCTCGGCGACGGCCACGATGGTAAAGCGGCTGCCGGTTTCCATGCGATGCTCAATGGTCTTGATGACGTTATCCATGTCGTAGGGAATCTCGGGAATCAAGATAACGTCCGCACCGCCCGCGACGCCGGCGTACAGCGGGATCCAGCCGACCTTGTGGCCCATGATCTCGATGACAAACACGCGGCCGTGGCTCGAGGCGGTAGTGTGGATGTCGTCGATGCACTTGGTGGCGACGTCGATGGCGCTCGTAAAGCCAAACGTCAGCTCGGTGCCCCAGGTGTCGTTATCGATGGTCTTGGGCAGGGCGATAACGTTGAGGCCCTCTTCGCGCAGGCGGTTGGCGGTCTTGGTGGAGCCGTTTCCGCCCAGCATAAACAGGCAGTCGAGCTGTAGCTTGTGATAGGTGTGGACCATCGCCGGCACCTTCTCGACACCATCGGCCTCGGGGGTATCCAGACGCTTGAACGGTGTACGGCTCGTGCCTAGGATGGTGCCGCCGCGGGTGAGGATACCGCTAAAATCGGCGGGCGTCATGACGCGGAACCTGCTGTAGATAAGGCCCTGGTAGCCGTCCTCAAAACCGTAGATCTCGATAGGTTCTTCGCTATTGGTCATAAGCGTTTTGACGATGCCGCGCATGGTGGCGTTGAGCGCCTGGCAGTCGCCGCCACTGGTAAGAAGACCGATCCTGAGCATGATGAATCCTTCCGGGCAAGTTATAACATGCGCATAAGTTTACCCCCGCACACTGTTGATACGGGGGTAAAACGTGTTAGCTCAAGCGTATGGAAATGTAAGCAACGTCAGGGAACGTAAGGTCGACGGGCCTGGCTCCTTACAGTGCGAAGGCATCGACGTTGCCCCAGTGGCGGCGCAGCGTGATGGCGGCAGCGGGCTCGGTATTGTCAAAGACGACCGACCACTGCGTGTTGCTGGTGATGTCTTCCGGATTGGGCTCTTGCGCCGCAGCGCGCAGGGCCTTCCAAGCGACTGTCTCGTCTTGGGCGCCGGCATGGGCGTCGAGGACATCGGCGATTGCGACGGCGCGCTCTTTACCATGGCCCAGCTCGCCATTCTTTTGGTTGGGCAGCACTTCGTCGCCATAGCAGGCGTAGAAGTTCGTAACCTGGCGTACAGGAGTCGCTTTGAAAGCGCGGTCCGGATCGCGCGGATCCCACTCTACTACGCGCGCGTCACCGGCGGCGTCGTTGATAAAGAAGTGGTAATCGCGTCCGGCCATGGCGTGCATGTCGTAGGCGGAAAGCAGGTCGACGGCCTCTTGCGTGGTGGCCGCGCGGTCGAGCACCAGACGGATGGCGAGCGAAGTGTTGATGACGGGGCGTTGCGTGTCCTGGTCACAGGGCTTGGAATCCAGGGTGAGTACGGCAATGGACACGCCGCATTCGTTAACACCGTCGAGCTGGGCAAACGGGCCCATGAGTGCGGCGGCGCGTCCGGCGACGGAGTCAAGTGGAGTGTTGGCTCCCAGGTTATTGAGGGCCGCAAAGCCGATGGAGGCGTAGCTGCCGCGTGGGTGATTGCGCACCAGCAGCGCCGAGGTGTCGTCTTTAAAATCGTAATTGCGACCGGTGCGCACGCGGCCTTCGGCATCTACGGCGACAAAAGCGCTGCAGGCAAACTGGGGCGCCTGGACATGTACCGGCACACCGGGCAGCACCTGCGCCACCACGGCATCGATGTAGGCCTGGTCGTCGCGCACGCCAGCGGCGATGATGCGATCAAGATCGTAGTCGTAGGCGATGTCGATTGCGTACAGGTCATAGCCATCCGCGTAGCCGGTCAAGCGTTTGAGCGACGCGGCGGACTTGATTTGCTTGTGATAAACGATACCGGTGGCAGCGGCAAGGCCGACGGCGACTCCCGCGACACCGCAGGCGATGGCAATGTTACGTGGCTTCATGACGGCTCCTCTCGTCCTGTTAGCGTAATTGTCGCAAAAGGTGCGCGGGCATTATGGCTCAACTTGGCGAGCGGTGCGGGATTAAACGCGGAATGAAGCGTGCGGCACTGGCGTGGCGGGGTATGCTGGAGGGGACCATCAACCCAGCGAAAGGGGAGAGCATGACGGATCAGGAAGCGCCCGAGCGCGCGCACGTGACGGCCGACGATATCGAGGCTGCCAACGACCTTATCGACTTTATCGAGGCATGCCCCAGCATGTTCCATACGGCGGCGACCATTATGGCCGAGCTCGACGAGGCGGGCTTTACCTACCTGCCCGAGAATGCGGCGTGGGATATCGAGCCGGGCGGGCGTTATTACACGCAGCGCAACACCTCGAGCGTTGTTGCCTTTAAGGTGGGCGAGGACCTGGCCGCGACGTGGGGAGAGGACGGCGTTGCCGGCGACTACCATTTTCAGCTGACGGCGTCGCACAGCGACTCGCCTACGTTTAAGGTTAAGGCCGTCCCCGAGCTCGACGGCGCAGGCGAGACGCTGCGTCTGAACACCGAGGCCTACGGCGGCATGATCGACTACACCTGGTTCGATCGTCCGCTGGCGCTCGCGGGCCGCGTACTGGTGCGCGAGGGCGACCGTATTGAGAGCCGCCTGCTTGCCACCGAGCGCGAGGTTGCCATTATTCCGAGCCTTGCCATCCATATGAACCGTGGCGTTAACGAGAGCTTTGCTCCCAACCGAGCCGTTGACCTGTGCCCGCTCATCAGCGCCGGTGAACTCAAGCAGGGAGATTTTGACGCTCTGATTGCCGATGAGCTGGACGTTGAGCCCGAGCAAATTTTGGGCCGCGATCTGTTCCTGGTCAATCGTCAGGATGCGCGCATTTGGGGTTGGGCCGACGAGTTTATCTCGACGCCCAAACTTGACGACCTGGCCTGCGCCTATACCTCGCTGCAGGCATTTTTGGGTGCCGAGAATGCGCACGACGTCTCGGTTTTCTGCTGCTTTGATAACGAGGAGGTTGGCTCCGAGACCAAGCAGGGTGCTATGTCGACTTTCTTGGCCGATGCGCTACGCCGCATTAACGGCTCGCTGGGCTTTGACGACGAATCGTATCACCGCGCACTTGCCGCCTCGATGCTCGTGAGCTGCGACAACGCACATGCCGTGCATCCCAATCATGCCGAGAAGTGCGATGCCCGCAACCAGGTGGTGCTTAACGGCGGCATCGTCGTCAAGGAAGCTGCTAACCAGCACTACTGCACCGATGCCTTTAGCCGCGCGGTGTTCCAGGCCATCTGCGATGACGCCGACGTGCCAACGCAGGCTTTCGCCAACAAGAGCGACATGGCCGGCGGTTCCACCCTGGGCAACCTGTCGAATATGCAGGCGAGCATGCATGCCGTGGACGTGGGCCTGCCGCAGCTGGCCATGCACTCGAGCTACGAGACCGGCGGCGTACGCGACGTGATGTACGCCATCCGCGCCCTCACCGCCTTCTACGAGCGAAACCTAACCATCAACGGCGCCGAAAGCGTGGAGCTCTAAAATCTGCCAAAAAGGGACAGGTTTACTTTGGCAGGTTTTATTTGGGCAAATGCCGCAATGCCAACAGCTGGACAGAATTGTTATGACACCGCAGGTTGAGCAAACGTCAGCGAGCGATGTCCAGAGCGAACAAGTTGGCATGAAAAAGGCAAGGCATAGACCTTCTGGTCATGCCTTGCCTTTTGAATGGCAAATTGTTCGCTCTGGGCGGCGCGCAGCGTCGACCGGTCCGCCGTTCGTTAGAACGGCGGAACAAGATTAGTGTTCGATCCAGCAGCGAAGCGTCTCGCCAGCTTGCAGGTGACGCAGATTCTCCGCGGCAATGTCGACCACATTGTTGAGCGTGGCTGCCAGGTGGAACCAGCCCGAGATATGCGGCGTGATGAGCATGTTGGGCGCATCCCACAGTGGACTTGTCTCAGGCAACGGTTCGGGGTCGGTGACGTCGACCGCGGCGCCGGCGAGATGTCCCGACTCCAGGGCGGCAACCAAGTCGTCGGCGACCACAAGGTCGCCGCGGCCGCCGTTGGCAAAGAAAGCGCCCGGTTTCATCGCGGCGAAGAACTCGGCGTTCGCCAGGCCGCGGGTCTCGGGTGTGCTGGGCATAAAGGATGCGACGATGTCAGCCTCGGTCAGGCGCTCAGACAGGGCATCCATGCCGTCCATGTCCTCAAACACAATGGGGTAGACGAGCGGATGGCGCTTGATGCCGCGGACGTGCGCGCCCATGCTGCGGCAGAGCGTGGCAAAGTGGCCACCGATGTCGCCCGCGCCCAGCACCAGCACGTTGGCGTTTTTGAGCGAGGTGACCGGCCCCAAATCCTTCCAGCGATGCTCGCGCTGCAAGTCGTGATAGTCGGGCAGGCGCTTCATCATGGAAAGGACCATGGCAAACATGTGCTCGCTCACGGCCTGGCCATAGGCGCCCACCGAGCAAGACAGCTTGGCGTCGGCTGGCACGGTGCCGGCGGCAAGGTAGTCGTCATAGCCGGCGGTCTGCAATTGCAACAGCCGGAGATGCTCGCATGCCGTGAGCATGTCAGGGTCGATGTTGCCCAGGATCACGTCGGCATCGGCGACCTGCTCGCGCGTGACGGCATCGGCGCTCGTGTAGATAAAGTCCTCGCCCGGAGCACTAGACTCAAGAATTGCGCGATGGCGGTCGTTGACGGGCAACATAACCAGAATGTTCACAAGCAGTCCTCTCCGCTCGACCTGCCAAAAAGGGACAGGTTTATTTTGGCAGGTTATATCAGGCGAAACGTTTAAATAAAACGCCGGATGCAAGACGGGCGTGCCCGTCAGCATCCGGCGTCCGCACGGCTACCAGCTCAGCAGCTCGTAGCCATCCTCGGTCACCACGAGTTGTACCTCGCACTGGGCCGAATCGCTGCCGTCCTTGGTGCGCACGCACCAACCGTCGCCCTTGCTGATCTTGATGTCGGGCGCTCCGGCGTTGACCATGGGCTCGATGGTAAAGACCATGCCCGGAGCCATGATGGTGTCCACATCGGGCGCCTCGGTGGTAAAGCCGACAAACGGGTCCTCGTGGAACTCCTTACCGATGCCGTGTCCGCCGTACTCGCGCACCACACTAAAGCCGGCGTCCTCGACCGTCTTTTGCACGGCCTCGGCCATAACGGACAACGGCAGCCATGGCTTGACGGCTGCCAGACCCGCCTCCACGCTGGCGCGGGTGACGTCGACCAGGCGCTGGCGCTCGACAGAGACCTCGCCGATGCAGAACATGCGGCTCGAATCACTAAAGTAACCGTCCAGGATCGTGGAGCAGTCCACGTTGATGATGTCGCCCTCGTGCAACACGTCCGTATCGCAGGGAATGCCGTGGCAGACCACATCATTGATCGAGGTGCACACACTCTTGGGGTAGCCCTCGTAGTTGAGGTCGGCCGGCGTACCACCGTGCTCGACGGTGTAGTCGTAGATCATCTGGTCGATCTGGTTGGTGGTCATGCCTGCGGCGATGTGCTCGCCCACATAATCGAGCACGCCCACGTTGATGGCTGCCGAGCGCTTGATGCCCTCGATATCGGCGGGCGTCTTGTAGAGCGTGCGGGGCAGAACCTCCCAGCCCTCTTCCCACAAGCGCTCGAGGCGCTCATCAAAGGCGCTATGGCATTTCTTGTATTTCTTGCCGCTGCCGCACCAGCAAGCGTCGTTGCGGCCGGGCACGGGTCCTTTGTCATACATGGCTAACTTCCTTTCATCCGCAGCTAGTATAGCCCACTCACGCGTCCATAAAAGTTGCGGTGATATAGTTCCGATTTAAGCGGTTTAACAGCATAAACAGGAACTATATCACCGCAACTGATGGAGTGGGATGGCGGACACTAGCTGCTGCGTGGTTTTGCTAGTAGCTCACCTGGCAGGGAATGCCGAGGGCGCGCACGCGTGCGGCAATCTTGTCGAGCACCTCAGGCGCTGCTTTGGCAAGGCCGGCGACCGGCGTCTCGCGCGCCACCGTGTAGATGGTCGCTTCTTGTGGGCGAATACGCTCAAGCGCCGCGAGCCAGGGGGCAACGTACTCCTCGACGGTGTTGTCGATGAGCTTGCCCTGATACTCGCCGGTCAAAAAGATCGTCTGGATAATAACGTGACCGTCAAAGCTTGCGAACGTCTCGATCTGGTGCTCGACGTCGTAGGGGCCAACAGGCTGGTCAAGCAGCTGGATAAACGCCGGGTCGACGGTATCGAGCTTAAGAATGTTGTCGTCGACCATCATGAGCGCGTCGTGCACCTCGGGACGGTCGGCGCGCGTGCCGTTGGAAAGCACGGCAATCTTGGTGTTTGGGGCAAGCTGGTCGCGAAACGCGACGGCACCGGCGATGGCCTGCGGAAACTCCGGCGCGGCGGTGGGCTCGCCGTTGCCTGCGAAGGTGATCACATCGGGGAGCTCGCCCTCAGCTGCCATCTCGTGCAGCTTTGCCTCGAGCGCGTCGAGTACCACGGCAGCTGTGTTGTACGGCTCATGGCAGGGGCGCTCGGCGTTGAGGCCGTTTTCGCAGTAAATGCAGTCGAACGTGCAGATTTTGCCGTTGGCCGGCATCATGTTGACGCCGAGCGAGAGACCAAGGCGACGGCTGCGAACGGGCCCAAAGATGGGGCTGGCATTCAAAAACGTAGACATAGGCATATGCTCCTCAAGACAATTGTGCCTAAGCATAGCATCGGCTCCAAAGCAGGGTGCGGGCTCTTGCTTTACAAGTTTCGTTTTTTCACGTCGCTCATTATGCCGTGTCATGAAAAGCCTCGGGTCGGGTAAAGTTAATCTGTTAACAAGGTGTAAGGCAATGCGGGTCCATCCAACCGCACTGACGTGCAACTGGATGAGCATTGATAATGGGGGCACAACATGGATTTTACGGTCGAGAATGCGGGCACCACGATCGCCTGTCGCGAATATGCCGCCCCGGATGTGTCGCCTGATACTCCTGCCTTGGTGTGCGTGCACGGCGCTTGTGTCGACGGCACATTTTTCGACGGCATCGCATGTGAGCTCAGTCGCAACTACCGCGTAATTGCCTACGACCGCCGCGGCTGTGGCGGCAGCAGCGAAGCGGCAGACGGCAGCTATGATCTTGCCGCTCAGGCCGCCGACCTGCAGGCCGTGATCGAACACGTTGGCGCTCCGACAAATGTGCTTGCGCACAGCGCCGGTACGTTGGTGGCGCTGGAGCTTCTTCGCACCGAACCCCATCTCGTCGCCCGCGCGATTCTGCATGAGCCGGCTGTGTCGGCCGAAGGCGTCGGCATGGGCGCAGCTCCGGTTTTGCTCGATATGATTGCGGCGGGAAAGGTTTCAAGGGCGCTCCGGCTTTTCTTGGGAGCTCTCGGCGACTTGGACCCCGAGGCTCCTGGGACGACCGAAGCGGAAGCCAAGCATGCCCTGCGCAATGGTCGTTGCTTTATGGCCAATGAATACGGAACAAATATGACATATGCTCCCGACTGGGAGCGCGCTCGCGCGTCAAAGGCGGTGTCGAACGTGTTCTTGGGCGAGCTCTCGGTTGGCACGCCCCGCGAGGCGGGCACGAGGGTGGCTGCCGAATATCTCGATTGCCCCCTTGTGACGATTTCGGGCGCGCATAACGGTCTGCGCGATCGCCCCGTTACGGCGGCAAATGCCGTTCGTGATGTCTTGGAGCGTTAGCACGCTCGATGACCTGCGGGGAGAGGGGTTGTTAGCGTTTCGTCATTGTTAACGAATGCGTCCATAACCGCGCGCCCGCGGCTCCATTACCGCCGCTTGCCAGGTCATAAAAATGTAACGATAATCGCGCGTTTGCCTTCAGCTGTTAGATGTTACCCTTGTACCAATTGATATGCACCGTTGCCGTGCATAACGATAGAAAGGGCCCCATATGCGCAAAAATCACGAGGTCAATCTAACCGACGAGGAGGCTGCCGCTGAGGTCGCCCGCGTCGCGAAGACCTACCCCGTGGTGCGTTTGCTGTCGGCCGATCAGATTAAGAGCGAGCCTAACTGCCTGCTCGCCGGCAATCGGTGCCCTTGTCTGCGTCAGTCGAGTCTTGAGGCCTTGGCAGATTCCGATGAGGTGTCGGAGCAACTGCTCAACGATGGTGTTGAGTACCGCGCCCGCCTACGCCCTCTGAAGGTCGAGGGCGAGCCTCACGTCCTGCTGATGGTGCGCCCGATCGATGAGCAAGAGGCTGCAGAAGGGGACCTCGTCTACACCGACGTGCTGACGAGTGTGCGCAATCGCCGATATTACGAAGAAAAGCTCCGTAGCGCTCGCATGAAGGCTGGCGTGGCGGTGATCGACCTTGATGATTTTAAGGTCTTCAACGATACGTGTGGCCGTCATGCCGGCGACCTTGCGCTCGGTGCTGTGGCGACAGCCATACGCAGCGGAATTCGTTCGACTGATGAGCTCGTACGCTATGGCTGCGACAAGTTTGTGGTCGTCATGCCCAATATTCCTTCCGATGACTTCACCCGTCGCCTGCATCAGGTGTCCGATGCCGTTCATGCCACGATTGTTCCGGGCCATGAGTACGCGAGCCTGACGGCGTGCGTTGGTGGCGCTCGCATTCATGGCGAGACGGTTGATGAGGGCGTTGGCCGCGCCGTCCAGTTACTGAGCCGCGCTAAGGCAAAAGCTGGTACGGTCGTGACCGATGCCGATTCCATCGAGGCCTTCCAAAGCGAAAAGCCTTTGGTGCTTATTGTCGATGACTCCGAGATGAACCGAGCCATTCTCAGCGAGATGCTCAAGGACGAGTATTGCATCCTCGAGGCCGACCACGGTCGTGCGGCGCTCGACATGGTCGACCGCTATGGCGATGAGTTGTCGCTCGTGCTGCTGGATATTGTCATGCCGGGCGTAAGCGGCTTTGAGGTGCTGGCCGATCTGTCGCGCCGATCGGTTAGTGACAATCTGCCCGTCATCATGATTTCGAGCGAAGATTCCGATGATATGGTTCTGCGCGCGTACGAGCTGGGCGCCTCGGACTATATCAACCGCCCGTTTGACTCCCGTGTCGTGCGCCGCCGTGTAAGCAACACCATCCGCCTATACGCCAAGCAGCGCCGCCTGACGAACCTGCTGTCCCAGCAGTACAACGAGCGCGTCAAGAACAGTCGCATGCTCATCGACATCATGGCCGGCGTCATGGAGCTTCGTAGCGGCGAGAGCGGCAGGCACGTTACGAATATCGAAAAGCTGACCGAGCTGCTGCTTGGCTGTCTGGTCCAGCGTAGCGGCACGATCTCCCTCGACAATGAGGAACGCTCCACGATCGCCCTGGCTTCGGCGCTGCACGATATCGGCAAGATGTCGATTGACGATGCGATTCTCAACAAGCCCGGACGCCTTACGCCCGAGGAGTTCGAGATTATGAAGACGCATACCACGATCGGCGCCGACATGCTGCGTGAGCTGGGTAGCCATCACGCCGGCAATGCGCTTATGGAATATGCGTACCAGATTGCGCGTTGGCACCACGAGCGCTGGGACGGCAAGGGTTATCCCGATGGCCTTAAGGGCGACGAAATTCCCATTGCCGCACAGGTGGTTTCGGTGGCCGACGTGTACGATGCCCTGACGAGCGCGCGCGTGTACAAGGACGCTATCCCGCACGAGGAAGCGATCAAGATGATTCTGGACGGTAAGTGCGGCACCTTTAACCCGTTGCTGCTCGACTGTTTGCTCGAGGTGCAAGACCAAATTGCCGAGACATTGGCACGCCCCGCCGATGTCGTCGCGTTTCCTACGATTTAGTTTGACCAAAGGAGTTTTTAATCCATGATTTCCATGCGTGAGGCGTATGAGAAGATCGGCGCTAATTATGATGACGCGTGCGCTCGGCTGATGGGCGGGGAAATGCTTGCCCGCTTTGCCCTCAAGTTTTTGGATGACGAGAGCATGGACAAGCTGGAGGCCGCCATGGCGGCGGGAGACGCCGAAGGTGCGTTTATGGCAGCGCACACGCTCAAGGGCGTGAGCCAGAACCTGGGATTCGATAATCTGTACGAGCCGGCGGTCGTGGTGACCGAGGCGTTGCGCGGCGCCGATGCCGTTGACGGCGCTCGCGAGGGAATGCATGCGTTGCAGCAGCAATATGCGGCAACGATGTCGGCCCTGCGCGAGGCGGCCGAATAAGAGCTTGCGGGCCTTGGGCTGTGTGCCCCGGCCACATATAGGTAAAAGGGCGCCCCGCCGGGCCATGTGGTCGGCGGGGCGCCCTTATCTGTTGTGCTGTCCGTGAATTAACGGGCCTGCTTAACCTTTGCCGCTGCCTCGACAAACGACTTCCACAGGTTAAAGTCGGTCTCGAGCGTCTGCCAGGTGTACTCGGGATGCCATTGCACGCCCAGGCAGAAAGGCTGGCCTTCGACTTCGATGCACTCGGGAACGCCGTCGGTTGCCTTGGCGACCAAGCGTGTGCTCTTACCCAGACGGTTGACGCAGCAGTGATGTGCCGAGTTGGTCTGGATCAGTCTGTGCCCGCCAAGTGCGCGCTCCAGCAGCGAGCCCGGCATGACCTCGACAGGATGCACGGGATCGTTGAGCACGTGGGTGTGGCGCCACTGCGTGCGGCCCTCGCGCGCACCCAGGCTCGGCACGTCCATGCACAGGGTGCCGCCAGTAGCGACGTTGAGCAGCTGCGTGCCGCGGCAGGTGGTAAAGAGCGGCTTCTTGGCGCGGAGCACCTCGCCGACCAGCTTAAACTCAAAGCTATCGCGGATCTCGCAGCAGAGGGTGGGGTCGTAGGGTCGATCATCGCCCCAGCGCTTGGGGTTGACGTCCGGGCCGCCGGGAATAGCGATACCGTCGGCGATATCGACGTAATGGCGAATGACCTCAATGTCCTCGGTGATGGACATCTGCAGCGGCAGGCCGCCGGCGGCAAGGATGGCATCGACAAAGACGCTTGCGATTTCCTCGTTGGGGGAGAGCGTCTCGCTTAAAAACGGCTTTGCCTCTTCCCAACGCGGCGCCACCAGGATGAGCGGACGGTCGGCGGGGGCAACGTCGACGTGCGGGGTGTAGGACGATGAGGTACGGGTTCCGATCATGGGTGTGGCTTTCGAATCCGGGTGGACATGGCACAGGGGTGGCGCGGGACAAACGTTACTGATGAATTCGCCCGCGTGGCAATTGGGTTAGTGGCCCTTGATGGAGTTAAGGAAGTCCTGGGCACGCTTGGTCTGGGGATGGTCGAAGAACTCGTCGGGCGTGCCGGTTTCCACGATCTGGCCGTCGGCCATAAACACGACACGGTCGGCCACGCGGCGGGCAAAGTTCATCTCGTGCGTGATGACGATCATCGTCATGCCCTGCTGGGCCAGGCGAACCATGACTTCGAGCACCTCATTGATCATTTCGGGATCGAGGGCGCTTGTGGGCTCGTCAAAGAGCATGGCCTTGGGCTGCATGGCGAGTGAACGGGCGATGGCCACGCGCTGCTGCTGGCCGCCCGAAAGTTGCGCAGGCACCTTGTCGGCCTGCTCGGCCACGCCCACGCGGCCCAGCAGGTCCATGGCGCGCTCACGGGCCTCGTCCTTGGAGACACCCAGCACATCGACCGGTCCCAGCATGACGTTCTGCAGCACCGTCATATGTGCGAACAGGTTGAACTGCTGAAACACCATGCCCAGTTCGGCACGCATGCGGGCAAGGTCCTTGCCTTCCTGCGGCAGGGGCTCGCCCTCGATGAGGATCTCGCCCGAGTCGATGGTTTCCAGACGGTTGATGGTGCGGCACATGGTCGACTTGCCCGAGCCCGAGGGGCCGATCACAACGACGACCTCGCCGCGGTCGACCGAGAGATTGATGTCGTTGAGGACGTGCAAATCGCCATAGTGCTTATCGACGTGTCTGAGCTCGATCAGCGGCTGATTGCCGGTGTAAGAGGTACTCTGTGCCATGGTGCTCGGCTCCTTATGACTCGAAATGGTAAAGCATTAGCGGATGATGGTCGCGCCGGTCTTGTGCGAAACGTAGACAGCGGCCTTGTTGATCGCGACGTTGATGAGGATGTAGATGACCGCGATAACCAGGTAGACCGACACGAGGGCGTCGTAGTTGGTAATGAGCACACGGGCATTTTGCATGAGGTCGGGGTAGCTCACCACATAGGCGACGGTGGTGTCTTTGACTACGACCACAAGCTGTGAAATCAAGGACGGAATGATAAACCGAATAGCCTGCGGCAACACGATTTTAAAGGTGATTTTGGCCTTGGAGAGACCGAGCGCCTGGGCTGCCTCGACCTGACCGCGCGGCACGGCATTGACGCCGGCGCGGAAGATCTCGGCAAGTACGCCAGCTGCGGCGAGCGCGACGGGAAGCGTGAGCATCCAAAACGACGGTAGCGCGATCTTGTACTGGGGCAGCACCAAAAAGAAGAAGTAGATGAACAGCAGACTCGGCACACCGCGGAAGAAATCGGTGAGCACGCGGCAGACCAGCTGTAGCGGCTTGATGCCGCTGGTGCGGCCGAGCATAAGGGCTAAGCCCAGCACCAGCGCGATGGCGCCAGCGGTGAGTGCGACTTTAACGGTGCCCTCAAAGCCGGCAAGCAAGAACTTCCAGGTAGTGAGGTGCGTAAAGAAATACCAATAGTGGACCGAAAGCTGACCGGTCACATAAAAGCGCTGCAGTACCAGGATGGCGAGCGCGGCGACAGCAACAAGCGAGATGGCGGTGCCGATGCGAATCTTGGCGCGCATCTTGGGGCCGGGAGCCTCGTAGAGCGCATCGCGCATGGTGAGCGCGGAGGTGGAATGCTTGCTCATCGGAGGATCCTCACCTTCTTATCGATGTAGTTGCCAATGTGGCTCACCACAAAGGCCGTGCCCAGGTAGCCGAGCGCCGAGATAAAGAACGCGGCGACGCCGCCGAGCGAGCGGGTATTGATGTAGCTCACCACGCCGGTGAGTTCCTGCGGCTTAAGCGGCACCTGGCTGCCGAGCGCGGTGGTGAGCATGACGGCGATAAAGAGGTTGGTCATGGGCAGCACGCTCGAACGCAGCGCCTGCGGAATCACGATCTTAGCGAGGATACGGCTGAAGCTCATGCCGAGCGAGCGGGCGGCTTCCACCTGGCCGACGCCGACGGTGTTGATGCCGCTCATAAAGTTTTCGGAACCAAAGGCCGAGCCCAAAAGGACCGTGGCGACGATAACGCAGGTGCGGTAGGGCAGGACGACCTTGAGCGGCGGCAGCGCGTAGACGATGATGATGAGCAGCGCGATGCCGGGGATGTTGCGGAAGACCTGGACATACAGGTCGCCAAAGACGCGCAGCGGCTTGAGCGGCGACACACGCATCACGGTGACGGCGACGGCCAGCACCATGGCGATGGCAAACGACTCAAGCGTCATGCCCCAGGTTGCTAGCAGCGCGTCGATATAGTTCTGGCCATAGAGCGACCAGAGCTCGGAGAGACTCATGCGGACCTCCTGCCGATAAGGAAAGGGGTTCCCGTGTGTACGGAAGCCCCGACAACTCAGTGAGGAAACAGTTTACCGCAATAAAGCGCATCATGCGTTTCCATATGGTTTCGTTGCGGCCGTTACCAGGCTCGCTGCCTAGGCGCCGATCTCGGGCAGCTCGGGAACATTGGTGTCGCCCGTACGGTCGCCGATGCAGATCTGCCACAGCTCGGTCCAAGTGCCATCGTCCTCAATCCTCTTAAGGAAGTCGTTGACAAAGGCGACGCCGTCGGAATCGAGCGGCAGGCCGATACCATAGGGCTCCTTGCTGCCGAAGGGCTTGCCGGCAATCTTGTACTTACCGGGCTCGCGGACCAGGGCGCTCTGCTGCATATTGTTATCGATGACGTAGGCGTCAACGCGGCCCTGCTGGAGTGCCTGGCGGGCCTCCTCGTCGGTCTTGAACTCCTGCTGGCTGGCCTTGGGGGCGAACTCCTCCAGGATGGCGGGGCCGTTGGAGCCGGACTGGACGGCGACGTTCTTGTCGGCCAGGTCGTCGACGCTCTTGATGTCGTCGTTATCGGCGAGCACCAGGATAGCCTGCTGGGTGTAGTAGTAGGGACCGGCAAAGGAGACAAGCTTCTTGCGCTCGTCAGTGATGGTGTAGGTGGCAAAGACAGCGTCGACCTGGCCGTTCTGCAGGACGGACTCGCGCGTGTCCGAGGTCACCTGGGTGATCTCGACCTTGTTCTCGCCCAGGATGTAGTTGGACAGAAGCTGCGCGATGCCGGCATCGAAGCCGCGGGTCTTGCCGTCCTTCTCGTTGAGGAGGGAGAAGAGCGTGGAGGTCTGAACGCCACCGATCTTAAAGACGCCGGCGTCCTTGACGGCCGTGGCCCAGGTGCTGGCGGCGATGGCGTCGTCATCGGCCTTGGGGCCGTCGTTGACGAGCTTGTCGAATGCCTTGGCATCGAGCGTGGCGGAAACCTCGGTATCCTCGGAGCTCTTGGAAGAGCCGGCGGCGGAACCCTTGTCGGCCTCGGCGCTGGTGTCGGAGCAGCCAGCAAGACCAAGGCCGGCGACGGTTGCGAAGGTGGCGGCGACGAAGCCGCGGCGGTCGAGAACGACCTGCTGGGAGAGGTTCTTGCTCATAGGAGAACACCTTTCTCAAAAAATCCTAGTGGTTGAGTAGAGTTATACCCTATTGCGCTCGGAAGGGTCAACACGAAATAACTCAGAAACATACTTGCCTTATGGGTAATTCTACCTACCACAAAGGGACAGGCACCTTCGTGGTGGTTTTGGCCGATGCGGCGGCATGCCTTGTTGCTTTGTCTCGATCTGTAACATCCGCAGCCATTTTTGCCGAGTAACTGTTACAGATCGAGATTTTCTCTTCAGGGGGATTCGAATGTCTCAATCTGTAACATCTGGACGGCCAAAAGGTCCCTATCTGTTACAGATTGAGACAAACGTCGGGGACTAAGACGTCTTATCTCGATCTGTAACAGTTAGACGGGAATTCGGGCCCTAGATGTTACAGATTGAGATAATCGCGTCGCGAAAATATAAACCTCCGCAGGGGGTGCTTTCCTTGCGGAGGTTTTCTTACTCGTTGAGTAGCCTTACGGCTTCGGCGGCCATGTTCTCGACCGTCATGCCGTTTTGAGCGAGCAGTTCGTTGGGGTCGTAGCGGTCGGGGAAGCCCTTGGCGATGCCGAAGGTGCGCGTGCGCAACGGCGTGCATGCCAGATAACATGCCACGCGTTCGCCCCAGCCGCCGTCCAAGACACCGTCCTCGAGGGTGACGACAACGCGATGCTCGGCGGCAAGGCTATCGAGGAACTCGCGGTCGAGCTCGGTCGCAAAGCGCGGGTTGACGAGCGTGGCCTCGATGCCGTACTCGACAGTCAGACGGTTTGCCACGCGCTCACCCAGCTCAAAGAAGTCGCCGAGTGCGAGCACTGCTACGTCGCGACCCTGGCGCACCACGTTGTAGCGAACGGCGCTGTAGTCGGTGTTTTCGGCAGGCGCAAGGTCGGGACGGCTCACCAGGCCGATGCCCGGTACACGAATCGCCACGGGATGCTCGCGGTGGTCGAGCGACCAGCTCAGCATGGATAGATATTCCTCCATGCAGGCCGGCGCCAAGTAGTGCATGTTGGGAAGAGCGCCCAGCATAGAAATATCAAAGAACGAGAGGTGCGTCTCGGATGTGGTGCCAAAGATTGATGCGCCAAACACCAGGATGGTTGCGGGGGCGTCGTTGAGGCACAGGTCGTGCCATAGCTCGTCGTAGGCGCGCTGCAAAAACGTGCCGTACACACCAAAGACTGGCTTGGCGCCCGAGCGCGCAAGCGCGGTGGCAAAAGTCACGGCGTGCTCCTCGGCAATGCCCACGTCAACAAACTGTTTGCCGGCGGTAGCGCGAAGCTCGGGTGTAAAGCCCATGATGTAGGGCGTGGCAGCCGTGATGCCCACGACCTGCGGATCGCGCTCGATGGCGGCGCTGAGTGCCTCGCCCGTAATGTCGGCATAGGTGCGCGGCGCAGGCTCGCTCGGATGGCCCGGGCAGAGCTTGCGCCCAGTTGCCATGTCAAACGGACCCACGTGGTGCCAGCGCTCGGGGTCGTTTTGGGCCGGCTCAAAGCCCTTGCCCTTGGCGGTGGAGACGTGCAGCACGATGGGATGATCGATATCGCGCAGCTCCTGCAGCGCGTCGACGAGGGCCAACACATCGTTACCGGCGTCCAGATAGCGGTAGTCGAGCCCCATCGCGCGGAAAACGTTGCGCTCACAGGTGCCGTTGCTGGTGCGCAGCTCGGCCAGATTGCGATAGAGGCCACCGTGGTTCTCGGCGATGGACTGGTCGTTATCGTTGACGATGATGATCAGGTTGCTGTCGAGTTCGGCGGCATTGTTGAAGCCCTCAAACGCCAGGCCGCCCGAAAGCGAGCCGTCGCCAATGATGGTGATGACGTTGTAGCTGTCGCCCGCCAGATCGCGGGCGTGTGCCAAGCCGCAGCCCAGGCTCACCGATGTGGAGGTGTGGCCCATGGCGAACAGGTCGTGCTCGGACTCGTCGGGATTGGCAAAGCCAGAAGCCTCGCCAAAACGTTCCGGATCGATATAGGTATACGCGCGCCCGGTCAGCGCCTTGTGGGCGTAGGTCTGGTGCGAAACGTCAAAGACAATCTTGTCGATAGGGGAGTTAAACACGCGATGAAGCGCAACCGTAAGCTCAACGACGCCCAGGTTGGGGGCAACGTGTCCGCCGACGGCGGCGGAGCTTTCGAGGATGGCGTGGCGAATCTCGCCGCAGAGCAGCGGAAGCTCGGCGCGGTCGAGAGCCTTGACGTCCTCGGGCGTTGTCGTTTGCGTAAGCAGCATCGTTGTGGGTTACTCCATGCGAATCGAGCGCCGGCGCTCCCTCGGCCGGCACAATTGCACAAGACAGTCTCGCACATTTTGGCGTTTGATATGTGACGGCGGCGCGGTAATTCGCCAACTGGTGGGGCAAAACGTTTTGTCCGATGCCATACTGATGTGTTCCATGATGTTTTTATCGATTGTGCGCAGGCCGTGGCTTGTCGCCGTGGGCCGCTGGAAGGAGGCAGCATGTCCGATACCGTTCGTGCCGAGAAAATCGCGCGCGAGGTCGACGATGCCGCCCGCCAGCTCGCCCAGGCGGGCCGCTTGGACCTGACGCACGGGTTTATCCAGCATGGTGATGTGACGGTCTATGCACATGTGACCTCGGTGGCGCGGGCAAGTCTGTCCTTTGCCGAGCGCCTGGGCCGTGTCGGTGTCTCGGTCGACCGCGCCTCGTTGCTGCGCGGGGCCCTGCTGCACGATTACTTTCTCTATGACTGGCACGATCCCGACCCAAGCCATCGGCTGCATGGCTTTCGCCACCCGTTTTTTGCCCTGGCGCGAGCCGAAGAGGATTTTGAGCTGACGTCTCGTGAGCGGAATATTATCGTGCGCCATATGTTTCCGCTGGTGCCGGTGCCGCCGACGTGTCGTGAGGCATGGATTGTATGCCTGGCGGATAAATGGTGTGCTCTGCGCGAGACGATCGCCGGCCGTCTGCCGCGCAAGGACGAGGCAGACGATGGCAGTGAGTGACGAATCGAGCGAAAAGAGGAGAGGGTAGACGGTGGAAACCGCGATCGACATGGCATTTGGCGGCGCGACGCTTGCCGCCTGTCCGCTCTCGGCGCTGGTGCTCTCGTTTGCCTTCTACGGTTTTTGCGGCTGGGTGTGGGAGTCGACAGTCTGCGCCATGCTCAATCACGGGCGATTTGCCAACAGCGGCTTTTTGCTGGGGCCGTGCTGCCCCATCTATGGTGTGGGCGGCATAGCCTGCTGGCTTTTGCTGCGCGGGATTCCGGATGCCTCGAGCCAGTTTGTCGCCGCGGCGCTTGTATGCAGCGTGATTGAGTACAGCGTAGGCGTGCTGCTGGAAAAAACAACGGGCGCTCGCTTTTGGGACTATTCGCACCTGCCGTTTAACCTGCACGGACGCATCTGTCTGTACTGGGCATGCGCGTTTGGCTTGGGTGCGTTGTGCATTTGCCGTTTAGTGGAGCCGGCATTGCTGGGGCTGCTTGGCCATCTGCCGGTGCTGATTGTGCGGCTGTCCGCCTTTATCGTCGCGGTCGCGATGATGGTTGACGCAGTGTGCTCGTTGGCCAGCTGGCGGCGTCTGTCCGATCAGTTGGAGCGCGTCCGGGCCGACCTTGCCGACCGCATCAATGAGTCGCTTGCCGATGCGTCAGACTCCATGCTCGAACGTATTCCCGATTCGGCGATCGACTCGGTGGCACAGACGCATATCCGCAGTCGTGCCGTTAACGCGTGGCTGGCCGAGCTGGGTGACGCCGCGCTCGATGCCCTGCGCGAGAAGGCTTCGATGCCGACGTTTATCGCGGATGGTGCTCGCGGCCTGGCGCTCGCTGCCCGCCGCGTGGCCGATGCCGCGCCGAGCATGCCGCGTCCGTCGCTCAGCCGTCGCCTTGCCGGCAAGCGCATGAACCGTCCGGTGCCGAGCGTGTCACTCAGCCGCCGCGACCTACGCTTCTTTAACGCCTTCCCGCGTCTGCGCATCAATCACTACGAAGGTGTCATTCGAGCAACTAATCTCCGCGACCGAGCTCGCGAGCTGTTCCGGCGCTAGTCGGGACGGACGCGCTCACGGCTCCCTTGCTCGCGTATTTCCCGCTCGTTTCGCGCCCGTTGCTGTGCCGTTTCCAAGATTGCGGCACCGTTTCCATTCGACAACGCAGCGTTTAACAACGCCGTATCTGGTCTACACCAGTTGCCCCTCGGTCGCATTATGGGCGCCGACAACGTTCATGCGATCAAGGGGGAGCGAATGTACGATACGGGATCGACAACGTTTATGCTCATCTGCACCATGCTCGCGTTTTTAATGACACCGGGTCTGGCGTTTTTCTATGGCGGCCTGTCTAGGCGCAAAAATGTCATCAACACCATGCTTATGTGCTTTGGCGCCATTGGCCTGGTCGGTGTGTTGTGGATTGTTGCCGGCTGGTCGCTGGCCTACGGCGGCGACGGTTCCAGCCCGTTTATTGGAGGCCTTGACCAGCTGCTGTGCTTGCCGGTGCTCAACCAGGTGCTGCAGGCGGCCGAGGGCAATGCTGCGGATGGTGCCGTCTACCCTCAGATCATCAACATCGCCTTCCAGATGGCGTTTGCCATGATCACCGCCGCTATCGTTACGGGCAGTCTGGCAGGCCGCGTTAAGTTTGGCGCCATGACGGCCTTCCTGGGCATTTGGCTGCTCGTGGTCTATGCGCCGCTTGCCCACATGGTTTGGGGCGGCGAGGGCTCCTTTATCGGCGACATCATCGGAGCGCTCGACTTTGCCGGCGGCGACGTGGTACACATTTCGTCCGGTCTTACCGGCCTGATCCTCTGCTTAATGCTCGGCCGTCGTCGCGGCTTTGGCATGGTGAGCTATCGCCCGCATAACGTGCCGTTTGTGGCGCTGGGTGCCGGGCTGCTTTGGTTTGGCTGGTTTGGTTTTAACGGCGGTAGCGAGTTTAAGGCCGACGCCGTGGCGGCACTCGCCATCCTCAACACCGTGACGGCCAGCGCGGCGGGCATGGTCTCGTGGCTTGCCGTCGAGCGCGTGCACACCGGTCGCCCCACGCTGGTGGGTGCCAGCACCGGTCTGGTTGCGGGCCTTGTGGTGGTCACGCCGGGTGCGGGCTTTGTCGAGCCGTGGGCGGCGCTGGTCATGGGCCTGATCGTCTCGCCTGTCTGCTACCTGGCCATCAGTCATCTCAAGACCAAGTTCGGCTACGACGATGCGCTCGACGCGTTCGGTTGCCACGGCATTGGCGGTCTCTTGGGCGGCGTGCTCACAGGCCTGTTCTGCGTGCCGGAGCTTTCGTGGACCGGTAAGGGTGGCCTGTTCTACACGGGCGACATGTCGCTGCTCATCTCGCAGATTCTGGGCATTGTGGTGACGGTCGCTATTGTGCTGGTGCTCGATTTGGTGATCGCCGCGGTGGTCAAGGCGCTGTTCCACGGCAGCCTGCGTGTGGACGAGGCCGACGAGGCACTGGGCCTGGATGCGAGTCAGCACGGCGAGAGCGCATACCCCTCCTTCTCGGGGCTCGATTAGCAGCTTCCCCAAGCTCCGCTCCTTGCCGTTCAATCGTCGCGCGGCTTCCCCAGGCACCGCACCTTGGGTTTCAAACCGTCGCTTGCGTACAAAAGTACGCGGCGCTCCTCTTTCAACCCAATCTGCGGCACCTGGGAAACCCGCGTCATTGAATGGCAATTCATTTCTTTATTAAAGAGAGGAATTCATTATGAAAAAGATCACGGCTATCGTGCGCCAGGAGAAGCTTGAGGTTCTCAAAGACGCGCTGTTTGCTGCCGATGTTCGTGGCATGACTATTAACCAAGTGCAGGGCTGCGGCGCACAGCATGGCTGGAAGGAATACGTGCGCGGCAACGAGTTGCTTGTCAACACGATTCCTAAGGTGCAGTTCACGCTCATTTGCGCCGACGAGCACGTCGACGGCATTGTCGAGATTATCTGCAACGCCGCCCGCACCGGCGCCGTCGGAGACGGCAAGATTTGGGTCGAGCCGGTCGAGGAGGTTATCCGCATCCGTACCGGCGAACACGGCCCCGCCGCGGTGTAGAATCGACCGCCTGCCATCCGCAACGTTAAAATGCTGCAATGAGGCACAAGACTTGCGTTGCGGATGGACGGATTATGGGTCGTAATAAATATCCCGAGGAGACGGTCACGAAGATTCTCGATGCGGCGCTGGAGCTATTTTGCGCACAGGGTTATGAGGGGACGAGCATTCAAGACATCGTCGACCGCCTCGATGGCATGACCAAGGGTGCTGTCTATCATCACTTTAAGAGCAAAGAGGAGATTTTCAACGCCGCATTTGATCGGGCAATGGCTCCGATTGTTGAGCACCATCGCTCAATGCTTGGTATCGGTAATATGACTGGAGCCCAAAAGCTCAAGCGGCTGTATGCGCCCGAGTCCGTCGTTCCGCAAATTGAGCTATGGGCACGCATACGTCCTGCGGCGGATCCGGCAAAAAGTTCGCGTCTACTGGCGATGCAGTACCAGGGCTCATTTGACGAGTCGTCCGATGGCTGTCTCTTGCCAGTGATCGAGGAGGGCATCGCCGATGGCTCCATTGCGTGCGAATGCCCGCGCGAAGCGGCGGAGGCCGTATCGTTGTTGGCGAATCTTTGGCTGCTGCCATTGTTCCGTCCACTTGAATCCAAGGACCGAATGCTCGCTCGCGCGCAATGCTTGGCGCAGATGGCGGCCGCGGTGGGGCTTGATTTGGGTAATGAAGTGCTCCAGACAACGGCCCAGATTTGGGACGTATGGAACCGTGCCGGGTGGTAATATAGATACCAACGGTATGTAATTGATTTAAGAGGGCGGCTAAGACCGCCCTTTTCAAGTCAATAATTACATACTAACGGTATGTATAGGGAGCGGACTTATGGCTGGACTGAGAGACGTCAGCGTCTTGTTGGAACCAAAAAGAGTGCGGTCAATTAGGCTCACGGAGCTTCTGGTAGCGCATCTGTGCACGTATTCGATGCTGTCGGCGCTGTGCTTTGCGTATCCGCTTTATTTGTTCGATTGCAGCGGATCGTCAACGTTATATGGCGCCGTCGTGGCGATGGCGTTCATACCCGGCGTACTCGCAACTCCGGCTGGCGGAATCTTGGCGGATAGGGGAAGACATCGCGAGGTCCTCGTGGCCCTCGGCATTGCTCTGATGACTGCATCGCTGCTGTCTATCCCCATGAAGCGCTCGTTGCCTCTTGCGGTCGTCGTAGTAGCGATACTTTGTGTTCAATATGGTGTTCAATCGCTGCTGAAGCCAATGCTCCAAATTGAGACGGTGCGCATGGCGGGTGAAGAGAAGGTTGAGCGGGCCACTGCATTGGTTTCGCAGATGACCATGGTGAGCAATATCTTGGGCCCTGTGGTCGGGACGGCCGTCTATGGGTGCTTTGGCATCGATACTCTTTGCACAACTGCGTCGGTGGCGTTTGCGATTTCAGCTCTCTTGTTTGGGAGCGCGCTCAAGCAAAATGCCTCATCTGAAACGATGGGAGACGGCGCGACTCGTACGACATGCCGAAACGATTTTCGGGAGTCGATTCGGCATCTGTTGAAAAATGCATCATTGGTCGCTGTGATTTTGCTTGCGGCCGTTTTGAACCTTGCGTTGGTTGGGCTAACGATTGGCGCTCCCATCATTGTTACAAAGCATCTCGGCATGCAATCGTCCTGCGTTGGGATAGTTGAGGTTGCTATGGGCTTGGGTGGTCTTGCCGGCAGTGGCTTGGTCGGCATTTGGCCGCATCGCTTTTCTTTCAATGGCATATGTCGATATGTTGCGATGATCTGTTTTGGAGTCGCACCGATTATTGTCGCGCAACTGTTCGGCGCAGATGCATGCGCGTTCGCCGTGTTTGCGGTTGGTTCGGCATGGGTCATGGTGTGGGCAAGCATTGCGTCGGTTGAAATCATCGCGTTTGTTCAGCGGACAGCGCCGACTGAGCTCTGCGGAAAAGTGCTTTCGGTCGTTTACATGGTCCTTTCCTGCGCAACACCTATCGGCCAATTGGTTTACGGGCTCGCATATGATCGATGGACACCGGCGATTGTATTCGCAGGCATGTTGGCGGTGCTAACGTTGACGACGGCGCTGTTTTATCGGCTGAAAAGTCGCTTGTGGCGATTGCCTTAACGCGCTGGGGCACCGTGGATTTGCGGAAGCATTGTCCCGCCGCGCAGGCACGCCCATGATCAAGATGTTTGCGAGTGACTTAGACGGAACGCTGCTGAACGCCCTGCACGAGGCGGATGGGACCATCCGCCGTGCCATTCGCGAGCTGACCGAGGCTGGCCTGCATGTGGTTCCCGCGACCGGACGCTCGACGTTGCCAATCGGCGAGCATGGCTTTACAGGTCTGGCACTCGACGCCTGCTGCTCCAACGGATCCATCGTGCGCAACAGCCACGGCGAGGTGCTCAAGACCTGGACCATCGACCCGCAGGTTACCGAGGAGCTGCTCAAGGCGTTCCCGAACATTTGCTTCGACTGCTCCACGCCCGACGGCATGTTCTCGAGCGGTTCGTTCGGGATGCACCAGGCGGGCTTTAAGAAGGACAGCCCTATCAAGCGTATCGTGATGCGTGGCATGCGTGCACGTGGCGGGTATCACGAGGAGCAATATTTCGACCAGTCGATCGGTGACATCCTGCGCCACGATGTGTGCAAGATCAACTGCCGCGTGACCTCGCCCGAGCTGGAGCGCGACCTTAAGGCATATCTTGCCGAGCGCTCGGACCGCGTGGTCAACGCGCCGTTCGATCCGGTGATGTTCGAGATCACGGACGTGGCGTGCAACAAGGGCGAGAGTGTGGCCTGGCTGGCGGGCTACTACGGCATTGCCGAGGACGAGGTCGCGGTCTACGGTGACGGCGGCAACGATATCGCCATGCTCAATCGTTTTCGTCACAGCTACGCGACCAAAAACGGCAGCGATGCAGCTAAGGCCACCGCGAGCGCGACCATCGGCAGCTGTATGGCCCATGCCGTCCCCAAACACATGCTCGCCACCATGCATAAGCAGAACTCTCGCACCATCATCGAATAATGCGACAAAGGGACTGCCCCTTTGTCGCATGGGAGATGCCGGCTTTTGGCGTATGGGACTGTTACGCTTTCGCCACCAACAAATTTCGAGTTATTCGGCCTGTCGGAGGTCGTTAAATGGCTAAAGATGCCCTCTCGGGAACATTCATACCTCTAATGGTGTTTGATTCGGTGACGTAAGTGAGCAAATGGGCATGTATGCGCTCAAATAAGGACAAAAACTCTCAGATAATCCCGGCGGTGCATTTATACAGAACCAGCAGCGTGGCCGAATAACTCGAAAAATGTAGGTAGCAGTTCGGCGACAAGCTCGGGTATGGCAAAGGAACTGTTCCTTCGCCATACCCGAGCTCCGATCTTCTGAAATGCGAACAAACATTCGTATATCTAACTGCGCTTTGACAGAATCGGTATCGTTGACGGCAGTTCCATGTGCCGGGCAGCGCCCTCCATCTGATGGGAGGTGATGCCCATGACCGATTTGATTGATTTCGTGAGGCTTCTGACCGCTTTGGTCTCGCTTCTCACGATGCTTATCGGGCTTTCCGAGGCACTCAAGCAGCGTTCGAAGCAACGTAAAAGGGGTCGCCGCCGCTAAGGCGTTGACCCCTTAATCCAAGCAACGGCGCTGCCCAGCTTAGCAGAACTTGGGCTGCCGTCGACACTATTCTACCCACGAACGACATTTTGGACAATCGGTAATGCCGCTCCAAAAGACAGGCGGGTTGTGACAAAGGGATAGTCCCTTTATCACATCCCAAATATTGCCTTTACGTGTTGATGCACACGGTGTGCAATAATACTCGCACTGTGCAATAGCGCACAGGCTGAGTAACAAGGAGGACGCTTGTCCCAGCTCGAGAAATGCGATCGCCGGTCCCTTCGCTCGCAGCGTGCCCTTCGCCAGGCGCTTGCCAGCGAACTTGCCGAAAGCGGCGATCTTTCGCGCATTAATGTCGCGTCGCTCACCGAGCGCGCTGGTCTTACGCGCCGCACGTTCTATTCGCACTACTGCGATATCCCCGACTTTATCAATCAAATCGAGGACGGCTTGCTGGCCGAGATCCGTGAGCGCATTGAGCTCATCACCGCAGCTCAGCTGCCTGATCTCTATCACAACATCGATGAGCTCGAGCCGGCGCCCGGTTCGGTTGAGTTGCTGCGTTATCTTGCGGCCAACCGCGACTTAATCGGTGCGCTGCTGGGCCCGGGCGGCGATCAGGCCTTCATTAAAAAGATCATCGACACCGCCCGCGAGGCCGTGGTGCCGCGTGCGCAGACGGGCATTTTGGGCCTGGCGCTGGGCACATTCTTTGACTACTACGTCACCTACGTCGTGAGTGCCGAGGTCGGTCTGATCCAGCGCTGGTTTGAGCGTGGGCTCACCGAATCGCCCGAGGCCATGGCACGCATTATGACGGTGCTCGCTTTTGTGCGCCCTGGTGACCTGTATGGCCAACCCATCGATATCAACGTGCCGGAATACGGCATGAAGCTATTGAACTTGCAGCTCGAGGACGCGGCCGACACCGCCGCAACCGTCGAGTCCAACAACTAAGAGGAGAGACAATGAGCAAACTCGTCGAGGGCATTAAGGACCGCATGGTCGCTGCCGCACGCGAGGCCGCGCCCACCGTGATGGCCGCCGCGCAGAAGGCCGCGGCTGCCGAGAAAGTTGCCGAGGCAGTTGCCGATGCCAAGAACGCGGCAGGGGAGACGTCCATCGCTGGCGAGCCCGTAGCCGCCGTTGAGACCGTAGCCGCCGCCCAGGCCCCCGAAGGCGCGATCTTCAACCCCGAGGCTGCCCGCGGCAACCTGCACCTGGGCATCGACGTGGGCTCCACCACCGTTAAGCTTGCCGTGCTCAACGACGACAACCAGATCGTCTACGCCAAGTACCAGCGCCACCACACCGACGTCCGCGCCTGCGCCCGCGACCTGTTCGAGGGTGCTGCGACCGTGCTGCCGACGGCCCAGATGACCTGCGCCATTACCGGCTCGGGCGGCCTGCTGCTGTCCCAGTGGATCGACCTGGAGTTTGTTCAGGAGGTCATCGCCAGCAAGCGTGCCGTCGAGACCCTCATCCCGGCCACCGATGTCGCCATCGAGCTGGGTGGTGAGGACGCCAAGATCATCTACTTTGACAACGGCATCGAGCAGCGCATGAACGGCACCTGCGCCGGCGGTACGGGCGCGTTCATCGACCAGATGGCAACCCTGCTGCACACCGACGCGAGCGGCCTCAACGAGCTCGCGGCCAACGCCACCACCATCTATCCCATCGCCAGCCGCTGCGGCGTCTTTGCCAAGACTGACGTGCAGCCGCTGCTTAACGAAGGCGCCCGCCCCGAGGACGTGGCGGCCTCCATCTTCCAAGCCGTCGTGACCCAGACCATCTCGGGCCTGGCGTGCGGCCGTCCCATCCGCGGCAACGTCGCCTTCCTGGGCGGCCCGCTGCAATACCTCTCCGAGCTGCGCCACCGCTTCTACCTCACGCTCAACCTGGACGAGGAGCATCGTATCGTGCCCCAAAACGCTCACCTGTTTGTGGCGAGCGGCGCCGCCATGGCGCACGAGTCCAATAAGCTCAGCACGTTCCCGCAGCTTATCGAGGCCATCGACAGCTTAGGCGACACACAGGGTGCCGAGGTCGAGCGCCTGGATCCGCTCTTTGCCACCGACGAGGACTTCGCCGAGTTCAAGAACCGCCACGACACCGAGGTCGTCCCCAAGGGCAAGCTCGACGGCTACACCGGCCGCGTGTTCATCGGCATCGACGCCGGCTCCACCACCATGAAAGCCGCGCTCGTGGGCGAGGACGGTCAGCTGCTGCACACCTGGTACGGCAACAACAACGGCGACATCCTTGGCACGGCCAAGGTTATCATGGCCGATTTCTACAACCACATCCCCGCCGGTTGCACCATCGGCCACGTGACCACCACGGGCTACGGCGAGGCGCTGCTCATCGAGGCCCTCAAGGCCGACTCGGGCGAAATCGAGACCGTCGCGCACCTACGCGGCGCCAAGGCGTTCCTGCCCGGCGTCGAGTTCATTCTGGACATCGGCGGCCAGGACATGAAGTGCCTGCGCGTCAAGGACGGCGTCATCGAGCACATCATGCTCAACGAGGCCTGCTCGTCGGGCTGCGGCAGCTTTATCGAGAGCTTCGCCGTCTCTATGAACATGGACGTGCGCGCGTTCGCCGATGCCGCCATCCATGCCAAGGCCCCGGTCGACCTGGGCAGTCGCTGCACGGTCTTTATGAACTCGCGCGTCAAGCAGGCGCAAAAGGAAGGCGCCACGGTGGGCGACATCGCGGCCGGCCTGTCCTATTCCGTCATCAAGAATGCCCTGTTCAAGGTCATTAAGCTGCGCGACCCCAAGGAGATCGGCAGTCAGGTGATCGTCCAGGGCGGTACCTTTATGTCCGATGCCACGCTGCGCGCGTTTGAGCAGCTCACGGGCGTTCATGCCGTGCGCCCCGACATCGCCGGCTGCATGGGCGCCTACGGTGCGGCCCTGCTCGCCCGCGATCGCGCCGGCGCCGACGGCACCTCGACCATCCTCTCGGCCGAGGACATCGCGCACCTCACCGTGACGCAAAAGCATGTCCGCTGCGGCCGTTGCTCCAACAACTGCCAGCTCACCGTCAACGATTTTGGCGGCGGCAGGCGCTTTATCACCGGCAACCGCTGCGAGAAGGGCGCCGGCCACAAAAAGCAAAAGACCGAGGCCCCCAACCTCTTCAAAAAGAAAAACGAGCTGCTCTTTAACCGCGAGGTGCTGAGCCCCGACGAGGCCCCACGCGGCACCGTCGGCATCCCGCGCGCACTCAACATGTACGAGAACTACCCCTTCTGGCACGCGTTCTTTACGCGCCTGGGCTTTAGCGTGCAGCTGTCCGACCAGTCGAGCAAGAAGACCTACCAGGCGGGCATCGAGTCCATGCCGTCCGAGAGCGTGTGCTATCCGGCCAAGATGAGCCACGGCCACGTGATGAACCTTATCGACCGCGATGTCGACTTCATTTGGATGCCGTGCGTGCGCTGGGAGCGCAAGGAGGACCCGACCGCCGGCAACTGCTACAACTGCCCCATCGTTATGAGCTACCCCACGGCGTTGGCGCTCAACATCGACGAGATCCGCGAGCAGAACATCGAGTTCCTGTACCCGTTTGTGCCCTATCACGACAAGACCGAGCTCAAGCGCCGCCTGTACCAGGTGCTCGCCGTCGACCGTGTGGCCGATTCGCAAGCCGGTCGCGGTCGCGTACGCGGTCCCAAGATCACGCGCTCCGAGGTCGATGCCGCTGTCAACGCTGCCTTTGAGGCCGATGCGCGTTTCCACGAGGACATCCAGACCATGGGCGAGGAGGCTCTTAAGTGGGTCGAGGACCACGGCGGTCACGGCATTGTGCTCGCCGGTCGTCCCTACCACAACGATCCCGAGATCAACCACGCCCTGCCCGAGCTTATTTCGAGCTTTGGCTTTGCGGTCTTTACCGAGGATTCGCTCGCGCATCTCGTGAAGCCCGAGCGCCCGATCCGCGTCGTCGACCAGTGGATGTACCACAGCCGCCTGTACGCCGTCGCCCGCTTTGTGACGATGCGCAACGACCTGGACCTGATCCAGCTCAACTCCTTCGGCTGCGGTCTGGATGCTCTGACCACCGACCAGGTGCAGGAGATTCTGGAGGCCAGCGGCAAGATCTACACCGTGCTCAAGATCGATGAGGTATCCAACCTAGGTGCCGCGCGCATCCGCATCCGCTCGCTCATGGCCGCGCTTAAGGACCAGGAGGCCGAGCGCTTGGCCGAGGCCACGGCCGCGGGCGAGGCCTACGAGCAGGGTGTTGCCGCGCCGGTGGCGCCCTCCACGGATGCCCCCGCGTTCGCGAGCCGCAAGTACACGTTTGAGGCGCAGCGCGAGAGTGCTTCGACCGCGTGGCCCAAGGTGCCCTTTACCGAGCAGATGCGAGAGGAGGGCTACACCATCCTGTGCCCGCAGATGGCGCCGATCCACTTTGACCTGGTCAAAGAGGTGTTCCGCGGTGCTGGATACAACTTGGAGCTGCTGCCCTCGACTGACCACGATGCCGTCGAGGCCGGTCTGCGCTATGTGAACAACGACATCTGCTATCCGTCGATTCTGGTGACGGGCCAGATCATGGAGGCCATCGAGAGCGGCCGGTACGACCTGTCCAAGACAGCCGTGGTCATCAGCCAGACCGGCGGCGGCTGCCGTGCCACCAACTACATCGCGCTCATCCGCAAGGCCCTGCGCGAGAGCGGCCACCCCGAGATTCCGGTGATCTCGCTTTCGGCCGTGGCGCTCGGCGAGGACAACCCCGGCTTTAAGATTACGCCGGCGCTGCTTAAGCAGGCCGTGTACGCGGTGCTCTTTGGTGACGTGATGATGCAGATGCTCTACCGCTGCCGCCCGTACGAGGCCACGCCCGGTGCCGCCAACGCGCTCTACGAGGAGTACATGGCGCGTGCCCGCAAGCTGGCGCCCAAGTTCAACCGCCACAACTACACCAAGCTTGCGCGTGAGGCCATCCGCGCGTTCGATACCATGCCGCTTGTGGGCGAGGGCACCAAGCCGCGCGTGGGCGTGGTCGGCGAGATCTTGGTCAAGTTCCACCCCACGGCCAACAACCACGTGGTCGATGTCATCGAGCGTGAGGGCTGCGAGGCCGTGGTACCGGGCCTGCTCGACTTCTTCCTGTACTCCATGAGCAATGCCGAGCTGCAGAAGGACGAGCTGGGAAGCTCTGCCACTACGCGCGCGGGCATGCAAGCGCTCATCAAGCTCGTGGACTGGATGCGTACGCCGGTGGAGGAGATGCTCGAGAAGTCCCGCCGCTTCGAGGCGCCCGAGCGCATCGGCACCATGGCGGACAAGGCCCGCACGGTGCTTTCGGTGTGCAACAACATGGGTGAAGGCTGGCTGCTCACGGCCGAGATGCTCGACCTGATCGACCACGGTGCGCCCAACATCATCTGCACGCAGCCCTTCGCGTGCCTGCCCAACCACGTGGTGGGCAAGGCAGTGATCAAGGAACTGCGCCGTCAGCACCCCGAGAGCAACATTGTCGCGGTGGACTACGACCCCGGTGCGTCCGAGGTCAACCAGCTCAACCGCATTAAGCTCATGATCAGCGTGGCCAAGGAGAACATGCGCGCCGGCAAGGGCTTTAAGCTCGAGAAGGTGGCGCCGCTCGCGATGGACGAGGTCAGCGGCCAGATGCGCGCCCACGACGGCTGCGCGAGCTGCGGCTCGGTCGACGAGAGTGCCGTGGCGTCGGTCGCTGAGCGCCTGGGACGCGGCATTAAGAAGTAGTTGACCTGCTTCGAGCCGGATATAAGACAAACGGGTGGCAGCCATGCCGGCTACCACCCGTTTTTACTGGACATATGTTGCGTAAATGGGCTTGTTGACGCCTTCAGCGGACTCGTATTTCAGAAGTGCGGGGAAAAACTCCAAACCTCCGAGCACACTGCTCTTTTGAGCTCTCGTTACCTGCGGTTTTGTTGCTAAAAAAGTCGGTCTGGTCGGCGAAGCTCAATTTTTCACCGCACTTCCGAAAACGACGGTCCTGCGGCACGAAAAATGGCCTGTAAAGCCCTGAGATAATGAACAGGCGTAGCCGTTCGCCGCAAGTAACCGTCCGTTTATAGAACCCACCTCCAGCGTGCAGCCCTCTTACGGTTGAATAAATACGCATCTATGGAATTACGTAAGAGAGGACCGTTCCATGAGCTACAAGACCGTTTGCGTTGCCGGCGGCGGCGTGCTGGGAAGCCAGATTGCCTTTCAGGCTGCCTACTGCGGCTTTGATGTGACGATTTGGCTGCGCAGCGAGGGCAGCATCGGCCGCACCCAGCCCAAGATCGACCACGTGCGCGAGGAGTACATCGCTGCTATCGAGGGCATGGCGGACGGCACGGGCGAGTGGTGCGCCGGTATCGCCGATAGCACCCAGCCCTTCGACAAGGAGGCGGCGCTCGCTGCCGTTGAGCGCGCCTACGCCACACTCAAGCTGGAGCTCGATCTTGCCAAGGCAGTGGCCGACGCCGACCTGGTCATCGAGTCTATGGCCGAGGACACCCAGGCAAAGATCGACTTCTACAAGAAGCTCGCCCCGGTTCTGCCGCAAAAGACCGTCATCGTCACCAACTCTTCCACGCTGCTGCCGAGCACCTTTGCCAAGTACACCGGCCGTCCCGAGAAGTACCTGTCGCTGCACTTTGCCAACTCCATCTGGAAGAACAACATGACCGAGGTCATGGCACAGGACCAAACCGACAAGCGCTACTTCGACGAGCTTGTCGACTTCGCCAACGACATCCGCATGCTGGCGCTTCCCGTCAACAAGGAAAAGAACGGCTACCTGCTCAATTCCATGCTGGTGCCGTGGCTGCTTTCGGGTCTGGACCTGTATGTCTCGGGCGTCAGCGACCCCAAGAGCATCGATCTCGCATGGACGCGCGGCACCGGCGCTCCCAAGGGGCCGTTCCGCGTGTTCGACACCGTGGGCATCCAGACGGCGTACAACATCGTCATGCAGTACCAAAAGGTGCCGGGCCTGGTGAGCCCGCTGCTCAAAAAGATGATGATGCCCTACAACTTTAAGGCCATGGCGTCCGTCCTCAAGAAAATGCTCGACGAAGGTAAGCTGGGCGAAAGCTCGGGCGAGGGCTTCTTCAAGTACTAAACGATTCTTTGGGGGCGGATCGCGCCCCCAAAGCCGTGTTTCTGCGCCGTTGCATGCTTAAGCTACCGCTAAGGGGTGTTTGTTAAGCTGCGGACCAATATTGGACAGGGCTGGGCAAACGCCGTGGTATATGAGACAAACGACGGCGGCATTCAAAGACGGTAACGATATGGGTTTGAGAAGCGAGGGCGTTCGATGTTACCGACTACGACCACGGCACGCATTCGTTTGGGCGCCTCTTTACGGTGGACGAGACGGCGCGCACCTATGAGCTGGAGGAGCAGATCGCAGTGCCGTTTTCGGGCTACGTGAGCAGTGCGCAGCGCGTCGGCGACTCGAACAGCATGCTCGTGGCATCGGGCCAAGCCAAGACCTTTACCGAGTACGACCGCTATGGACTGCCCATCGCCACCTACGAGATGGAAGCCGAGAAGTACATCTACCGCGTGTACAAGTGCGAATTGTAGCGCGCGCCTACTTTTGACCGATGGAGTGCGAAAACGCGCCGTTCGCCGATGCTCTCCCCGCGAGTGGCAGTCATATGGTTTGATGTTGCAAACATATGACTGCCGCTGGGCTGCGGGTGACGCTTGCTCTGATATCGGAGGTGCCAAGTATGTTTCGCGCTCCGTTAAACAAGTATCGGGCTGGTTAATATGAGCCGCCGTACTATCTCGATAACCCTTGCAGTGGTTTGCCTAGCTGTGCTCTTGGGCGCTATAGGGCTGCTTGCTATAAGTCGAGAAACATCCTATATGCAGGAATGTGCTTCCGAAGGCTTCGCCATTGATGGTTACTATCGGGATGACAAAGTAGGTTTGGAAACCCTGGCCTTTCATGAAGAAGATAACCATCGATGGCAACTGGTCGGCAAGGGCGGCAACTGCATTGATGGACAGTTCGAGCGTATGGACGACCCCAACATTTTGGTATTAAAGAATGAAAACGGTGAAATACTCGGTACGGTCCACGTGGCGTATATTTCGCGCCGCCGCGATCAGGGCTTGCTCTACCAATTTAGAGATACCAGGGTGATCCGTTTTTATCTGGTGAGTACCGGTCCGGCGTTTACAGTGGAGTTTGGCGATATCGATTCGGACAGTTGATTCACGGCAATAAAACAGCGAGCGGGGCGCGGGTGTGAACTGCGCCCCGCTCTTTGCTCGTGTCCGTATCGCGTCTGCGCCTCGTCGTAACTTGCGTCCGTGCGAGCATTCATCCCGCGACTCACATCACTTCACATCAAACTCCACGCGATCGAGCTCGGGCACATTGAGGTCGATGAGCTTGCGGGCGACATGACGGTCGTGTGTCCCAAGCGCCTCGCTTGTCGTCACGTGGGCGACAATCTCGCGCTCGACAAGGCCCTCCTCGTCGTCTTCGGTAGCCGAGGTCTCGACGGCGACGGTGTAATCCTTAAAGCCCGGAAGCACCGCGGCGAGCTCGCGCGTAGTTTCGGTGACGCCGTAGCCGTCCTGCACGCCGGCCTGCGCCGAGCCAATGGACCCCGCCGTCATGACGATGCAGGGGATGGCAAAGACTACCGTGCCCACAATGATGCGGCGGCGCACCTTGCGCGATAGTTCGTCGACCTCGGCGTTTTCTGCAGCAGTCACAATACCGTCGCCGTTCAGGTCGCGCTTGAGCGGCACGCGCAAAAGAAGCAACACGGCTTCGGTGGCCAGCGCGATAAAAACCACGTTGATGCCAAACTCGTAGAGCGCCGAGAGAAACAGCGACCCGCTCGCGATGGCAATGCCGTAACCAGCCGCGCACAGGGGCGGCATGAGCGCGGTCGCCACGGCTACGCCAGCGATGAGCGTCGAAGGCTCCTGATCGCGCGAGTTGCCCAGCCCGCCCGCAAAGCCGCCCGCGAGCGCGACGGCAAGGTCCCATACGGTGGGCGTCGAGTTGTCGATGATGGCGGCCGTGGTGGTGCCTAGGGGCGAGAGCTTAAAATACAGTGTGGACGTGATCAGGCAAAGGACCATCTGCAGCGCGAGGCCGGCAATGGCCTCGACGGTAATCTCGCGGTCGAGCGTAGCAATGCCGTATGCCATGGCAAGGACTGAGCCCATGAGCGGGCAGATGAGCATGGCGCCTACAATGGCGATGTCCGAGTCGATATCGAGGCCGATGCTCGCGATGAGCATGGCAATGATCAGGATGCATAGGTGCGAGCCAGTCAGGCGCGCCCCGTTTACAAAGCGCTTGCGAATCACGTGGTAGGGCGCACGACCCTCGCGAATGTTGAATGCCTGTTTTAGAAAGCGGCTTGCGTTCTCCATGGCCTCGCTATGGGCAGGGCGGATGCCATGGCGCCGATGATGGCGCTCACGCAGTCGCTTGATCTGTTGCTTGTCGAGTTCCATGTTTACCTCATTCTGGTACGGGCCGCATATCCCGCCCGTCGCCCTTACTCTACACCGTGGCGGGCGGGGTGATAGTTGGATGCCGGCTGGCAGGGCGGATGACGTCAGAACAAGCGTACATGGCAAACTGGACGCTGCCTCATGAAAATATGATTTACGAACGCCCTCATATGTGTCGAAATTGTGATGTCATGAGGTGTTGGTTTCAAAAACTTCGCCGGTGACCAATGTTGCGCAACAGAATTCAAAAATCAGCTCCTACATTTAGATGCGTATGGATACATCCGTGTCAAAGGGAGAAAGCCATGGCAAACTACAGTCCACAACACTTTGAGCCTCGGGCAAAGGCCGTCAACGTCAAGGGCGTTGCTAACCGTGCCGTCGCAACCGTTTTGACGGCGGGCCTCATCGCTCAGCCGCTCATGTCGCCGCTGGCGGCAATCGCCGCACCGTCAACCGATAACGGCGATTCTGTTCAGGGGGGGGGTAGTTCTGTAGAGAACACCGTTGCCGCCGGTAACCAAGCGGTCGCAAAGACGGCTGCCCAGCTTGCCGAGGAGTCGGCAAAGCAACTCAAGGCCGCCCAGGAGGCCTACAACGCCGCCCAGAAGAAGGTTGATGCCGCGGCTAAATCTCAGCAGCAGGCCCAGCAGCACAGAGACCATGCTACAAAGGCCCTAACCGATAACGCGACCGAGCAGAACGCGGCAGAAGTCGCCGCGCTTCAGGAGAAGATCGACGAGCTTAAGGCGGCCGTCGACAAGGCCGAGCAACAGCAAAAGAAGCTGGGCGACCTGAACGACCAGCTCGATCAGGCCAATAAGAGGGTCGATGACAAGACCCAGGCGCTCAAGGATGCCAACACAAAGCGCGACGAAGCTAAGAAAGCCCTCGATGACGCCAAGGCCAAGCTCGAGGCCATGGGCATGGATAAATACGAGGCCGCCAAGAAGGCCGTCGAGGACGCGCAGGCAAAATTCGATGCAGCGAACGCCGATGTGAAGACTGCCGAGGGTGAGCTCGATGCCGCTAAGACGGCTGTCTCCAATGCCCAGCAGGCAAAGAGGGATGCCGAGTCTGCTCTGACATCCGCTCAGGCAAAGAAACAGCAGACCGCCGTTGCCCTCGCTACTGCAACCACCGCACGTGACAACGCCCAGCAGAAGCTGGATCGGGCGCAGGCCGCGCTCGATGCCGCTACTTCTGGCACGGGTGTCGATCTGGATGCGCTCGAGGCTGCTAAGAACACCGCCGCCAACGAGCTTGCAACCGCGCAGAGCGCCCTTGACGCCGCGACTGCTGCCGACGCAACCGCCCAGGCGAACCTCCAGGCCGCACAGGCCGCCGTCCCCGCCGCTCAGGAGCGCGTCAACGCCGCGAACGCCGCCGTCACGACCGCGCAGGCCGCATACGACGAGGCGAACGCGAAGCTCAGCGATGCGACCGGCAAGTACACCACCGCTAAGACTGCATACGAGCAAGCGCAGCAGACCGAGGGCGACAAGAAGGCCGAGTACGACCGACTCGTCGGGATCCGTCAGCAGAAGCACAGCGAGTGGGAGACGGCATGCGCTGAATCCGATGCCGCCAAGAAGGCATGCGATGCCGCGAACGCCGAGGTCGAGAAGCTTAACCAGCAGATTGCCGACCTCAAGTCGAACATGACCGTAGACCAGAATGTCATCAGCCAGGGTATGTTCGGCTTCATGAACTACATTATCGGCGGCAGCCAGTTCACAGCCACGCAGAAGAAGAACGCCCAAGACGCCGTATCGATGCTGACCGGTGCCGATGACAAGGCCGAATGGTATGACCAGTACGTCGATCAGGACATGTCTCGCGACACCAACCCGCTTTCCCTGGAGCAGATGCGCAACGCCCTGACATATCTCGACACCCAGAACAACCTCCGCAAGGCGAACGGTCAGTCGGCGCTCAGCGTCAGCCTCCGCATGACTGTGGCAGCCGCCCTTAATGCATCATATTCATCGAACATCTGGGGACACTCAGGCTGCTACTGGGATAACGGTGAAAATCTTGCCGGCGGAGGCGGCGCATATACCGGCGGCGAGACCGAGGATGCACTCGGTTGGCCCTACACCGGCCTCTACACACAGGAGAAGGAGGCATTCGATAAGTACGTCGCACAGTATGGCGATGACCTCGATAGCCACCGATATGATGCCTATTACATCTACCAGCACTACAACAGCATCTACCATGAGTGTGGGCACTATCTCAACATCATCGATTCCGCCACGGAAGCCATCGGCATCGCGACCGGTAGCGGTAAGAACACCGATTCCGAGGTAACAGTATTCGATTACAGCGCTGATGACACTCAGGCCGATTTCACTGTCTCCGAGTTCAAGAAGCTCCTGAACGACTACATTGATTCCGCCTACAATGCAGGCGGCACGCAGGAGCAGAAGGAGCAGCTGAAGCAGCTTCAGAATAAGCTGGCAGAGGCGCAGAAGACGCTTGGTACGGCCGATACGGCATATCTCGCCGCTCTCAATAACCAGAAGGACGCGCAAGACGCCTATACCGCGGCCGACACGAACGTGAACACCGCCAAGGGCGAGTACGAGAAGGCAAAGTCTGCTACCGCTGCGGCCAAGACCGCCTATGACACGGCCGATGCAAATTTGAAGCGTATCGACATCACGACGCCGAAGACGAACCTTGATGCCGCCAAGAGCGAGGCTGCCGCTGCCCAGTCCGCGCTCGATGCCGCCAACGCAAAGGTCTCCGAATGCCAGAAGAAGGCGCAGAAGACTGCTGCTTACAAGGCCGAGGCGAAGACTGCTCGCGATGCCGCCAAGGCAAAATCCGACCAGGCCAACGAGGCGTATGACAACGCCACTGCTTCGGTCAAGGACCTTACCGTCAAGCGCGATGCCGCAAGGGCGGATCTTGAGAGCAAAAAGAGTGCGTTTGATGACGCCACGAAGGTCGACGCCGCCGCTCAGGCCGAGGTGGAGAGGGCCCAGGCTGCACAGACCGCTGCCGCAACGGCTCTCGCAAATGCTCAGCAGGAGGTCTCCGACAAGCAGCAGGCTTTGGTCGACGCTCGGGGCAAGGCCGCTACCGCGCAGTCCGCGCTCGACGCGGTGAACGAGGCATTCCAGCGCTACGTCGTGGCTCAGAAGGCGGTCGACGACGCCAAGGCCGCCTATGACGCTGCCGTCGCCGGTGTCGCCGATGCCCAGAAGCAGCTCGAGGCCGCCAACGAAGCAGTCGTCGATGCGAACCTCGAGATCGTCAAGGCCAAGGCCGAGCTTGCTAACGACGAGGCGCTCAAGGCCGATCTTGAGGCTGTCGACCACAAGGCATCCCTTGCCGCGGGCACGACGGGCAACGAGAAGCTGGTCAAGCTGAACGCTGCCTACGCTCGCTATAAGGCCGCCGTCGATGCCGCCGCTGGCCTCAAGGCTGCTCTGGGCGATGCCGATGCCAAGCTGTCCGATGCCAACAACGCCTATGCCGCCGCGCTTGCCGAGCTTGGCGAGGCCAAGGATGCCCTGGCTGCCGCGCAGGCCGAGTACGACAAGTATCATCCCAAGGCTGAGCCGCAGGCCAAGCCTCAGGTTGCGCAGGCTGCTGCAAAGGCTCCTGTCGCCAAGAAGAAGGCCGCACTCGCCCAGACTGGCGATGACTCCGCACTTGCAGGTGAGGTGTTCGTCATCGGCGGCATAACGCTTGTGGCCGCGGGCGTGACGCTGGGTGATCGTCGTCGCAAGCAGATGTAGCGTCTCGAGTGTAGATTCTGCAACGAACTTCGGTTCATAGCAGGAACGCTTCGATTGCTTAACCGATAAGGCCGGCGCTCTGTTAAACGCAGCACGACGGCCTTTCTTTGCGTTGGTATCAAAAAGCCCGGTCGATAGCCGCGAAAGCTACCGACCGGGCAAGCCGTAGGCAATATGATTGCGACCGGGCTGTCACTAAGGTGCGAGCGAACAGCCGCTCAGCTTAGCCCAGCAGGCTCAGGCCCACGGAGACAAACGCCAGGATAACGCCGACGACGGACTCACCGCCCAGCAGACCGCTGGCAACGACCAGGCCCTGCTCCTGGAAGGCAGCATTCTTGGCGGCCTTCTCCTCGTTCGAAAGACCGGCGGCGGCGTCGCGGTGTGCGGCCCACTTGTCGTAGGCGAGCTTGACGCAGGAGCCCAGGAAGGCCGTGAGCGACATGTAGAACGGCAGGTACACGCCCAGGCCGATCATCATGGCCGGAATGCCGAGCCAGTACATGACGATGCCGGCGATAAAGCCGCCTGCGAACCACGGCACGCTCGGGATGCCCGAGACCATGGTGGCGACCACGCTTGCCTGCGCGGCCACAAAGCTCTTGTCGGGGCCGAAGGCGTCCGGACCATAGGCGGTGACGAGCGCGACCATGACGGCTGCGGCGACCAGGGCGCCCACGATGCCGCCGATGGCCTGGCCGACCCACTGCGCACGCGGGTTGGTGCCCAGCACGGCGCCGGCCTTAAAGTCGTTCATGACATCGCCCGCAAGGCCGCACGCCACGGCTACGATGCCGGCGATAAAGAACAGTTTGACCTGCGCGAGCTGCGCGAAGGCTGCCACGATGAGCATGACGATGAGGCCAAAGATCTCCATGGGGTCGATACCCGTCTGACCGCAGCTCTGAGCGCTCATGATGGTGGTGACAAAGGTGAACAGCGTGACGATGACAGCCGGGACGGGACCGAGGTCGAGCGCGATGGCAACGATTACGGCGATGGCGGCGGTGCCCAGGCCGATGATGCCGGCGTCGAGCTTAAGGGAGCCCGAGATGAGCGACTGCTCGTCGGTGTCGCTGGAGCTGTCGGCGGCGAGGCCGCGGACGATACCTGCGACCTGCGGCAGGATGTCTTTAAGGACGACGGCGACGCCAAAGCCCATCATAAGGCCCATACCCAGGGACTTGACGATGCCCTGCGCGGTCACAACATCGAAGAGGCCGGCAGCGGTACCGCCGACGATAATGCCAAAGTTGCCCAGCAGCGCGCCGGCAAACCAAAAGGCAACCGGGGCGAAGCCCACCAAAAAGCCGATGGACAGCAACATGGGCGAGTTGTAGATACCAAAGGTCACGCCGGGGATATTGAGCGTGCACAGCATGCTGGGCACCACGCCCAGAGCGTCGCGCAGTACGCTGTAGATGCCGGCGATGGCCATGGAGCCAAAGAGCTGTTTGCCGGTCTTGCCGCCGGCCTCGGTGGCACGCAGGGTCTGAGCTGCGGCGTTGCCGGTGGGGAACTCCAGCGCGGCGTCCACGATAAAGTGACGGTGGATGAGCGCTGTCGCCAGAAGGCCCAAGATGGTGCCGGCGAGTGCCACGATAAACATGTCGAGCCAGCTGATCTGGTCGGCATAGCCCAGCATCCAGGCGCCCGGGATGGTAAACGCCAGACCGCCGGCGACCATGGCGCCCGCGGACATGATGGTGTGGGTAACGTTGGCCTCGTTGAGACTGGCGTTGCCCATGAGCTTCAGGAAGAACAGCGAGATGACGGCAGCGAAGATGATCGGCCAGGGGAGCGCACCCATCTTGAGGGCGGTATAGGCCGAGCTCGCCGTGATGATCATGCAGCCAAGGACGCCGATGACGACGCCGCGCAGCGTGAGTTGACCGCGCATCGAGGTGCGGTTCGAGGGATTGCTCATATAGAACTCCTTTGCGTATATCCGCTTCCCCCGGGAGCGCCGCTACGGATACGGCGCGGGAAGTCGGGTTACCAAGGGCCGCCGCGTGAGCTCGCGCGCGACCGCGCACCAGTATAGCCGCACGGCAGTTCATTTGGGACGGGGCTTTTTTAGCTGCCCCAGGCTCGGCCAAAGGATGATTATTCTGGGACGGGGATTAAAAAATCATTAGGTACACAATGATTTTTTAATCCCCGTCCCAGAATAATCATCGGGATATACTGCTGGGCAGACGAAAGGAGCGCCGACGATGCTTAATGGGTGCGCATATATATTGACGGTCGACGTGGGCAACACGTTCATTCGCTTTGGCCTGTTTGCAGAGGATTCGGCCGCGGCGCAGGAATGTCCGCTTGCGACGTGCGAGATCACCACGCCGGCCCGTATTACGGCCGACGAGGCGCGCATGCGTCTCGTGCAGGTCATGGGCGCGCTCGCCGCCGATGCAGGTGTGCCCGGGGTGCTCGCACCCGCCGCGGCCGTACTGAGCTGTGTGGTCCCGGCGCTCGAGCGCCCGTGGAAGGCGGCACTTTCCCGTACCTGCACGGGGCGCGTGCTCACGGTGGGGCCGGGCCTCAAGACCGGCATACCCGTGCACTACGATGACCCGGCCGAGATCGGTCCCGACCGCATCGCCGACGCCGTGGCGGCCCGCGCCGTCTACGGCTCGCCGTGCATCGTGATCGACCTGGGCACGACGACCAATATCGAGGTCATCGACGCGCACGGCACCTTTGTCGGCGGCGTTATCGCGCCGGGGCTGGCGCTCGGTGCCCGTTCGCTTTCGGCGGCAGCAGCGCGCCTACCCCAGGTTGAGCCCTCGGCGCCGACACACGTCATTGGCCGCAACACGCGTGAGGCCATGCGCTCGGGTGTGGTTTTGGGCGAGGTGGCGCGCATCGACGGCATGCTCGACATGGTGCTCGCCGAGATGCGCGCGACCAAGACCGCGGGGGAGGGCGATGTGCCCATCGTCATTACTGGCAACGATGCCAAGGCGCTTGCGGCCCTGGTCGGTCATAGCCTGACGGTCGATGACGCGTTGACGCTGCGGGGTCTCGCCGAGCTCTACCACATCAACCAAAAGCCCCGCCGCGTGTAAAAGTGAGGGCGCCGGTGGGACAAACGCCCCCACCTTTCACCTGCTACAATGGGTCAAACTATTGCGATTTCGGAGGTGTCTGCCATGTCGGACGATCTTCATCAAACCGCGTCGGGCAAGCGCCGCGACGTTATTAGCTGGGATGAGTTCTTTATGAGTGTGGCTATCGCCGCGCAGCGCCGCAGCAAGGACCCCAACACGCAGGTGGGCGCGTGCATTGCCAGCACCAACCACCGCATCCTTTCGGTGGGCTACAACGGTACGCCCTCGGCGCTCAACGACGACTTTTTCCCGTGGGGCACAAGCGACGACCCGTTGCAGGATAAGCACAACTACGTGGTGCATGCCGAGGCAAACGCCGTGCTCAACTACCGCGGCTCGCTCAAAGACCTCGAGGGTTCCACGGTCTACGTCACGCTGTTCCCGTGCCACGACTGTGCCAAGATCCTGGCGCAGGTAGGTGTAGGCGAGGTTGTCTACCTGGACAACAAGTATGCCGACACCGACGACGGCCGTATCAGCCGCCGCATCCTCGACTCCTGCGGCATCAGCTACCGTCAGGTTATCGTCGATATCCAGATTGGTACCGGGGGACAGGCTCGGCGGTAGCGCGTGGCAACGCTAGCTGGCAACAAAAGGCAGCTAAAAAAGCCACGTCCCAAATTGACTGCTCGTGAAAGTAGCGTCTGCGCGCATGGACGGCTCGCGAGCGGGTACATGGCTGTAGTAACATAGCTTCTGTCCGCGGGCGTGCCCGCGTTATTGTGAGAAAGGAGCCCCTGTGGCTGTTAACGAAGAGCTGCTTAAGAAGGTTCTTGAAGAGATTCGCCCCAACCTGCAGGCCGACGGCGGCGATATGGAGTATGTGGGCGTCGACGACGAGGGCGTCGTCAAGCTGGAACTGCAGGGATCCTGCGCCGGCTGCCCCATGAGCTCGCTGACCCTTTCCATGGGCATCGAGCGCATCCTGAAGGAGCATGTGCCCGGCGTTACCCGCGTCGAGCAGGTCAATGCTTCCGGTGAGGCCGACGACCTGTACGACGAGTACGCGCCGTTCTAAGATGCGAAGGCTGCGGACGGCATACTCCGCATAGACGTTACGTCCAAATATGCGGCTGCGAGCGCAAGGCCCGCGGCCGCATTTGTATGTAGGGAGTAGGAGGGTCGACATGCTCAACGACTTCTACCATATGCTTGATCCCGTCGCGATCTCGGCGGGCCCCATCACCATCTACTGGTACGGCCTGGCCTACGTGGTCGGCGCTCTGCTTACGGCGGTCGTTATGTACCGCACGCAGCGTCGTTGGGGCTTTAACATCACGATTGATGACCTGACGAGCGTCGTGGTCGGCGTGGTCTTTGGCCTCATTATCGGTGCGCGCCTGTTCTACGTCGTCTTTTACGGCGATGGCTACTACTGGGCGCACCCGCTCGAGATCTTTGCCACCAACGAGGGCGGCATGAGCTTCCATGGCGGCTTGGTGGGCGGCATTATCGGCGGCATCATCGTGTGCCGCATGTATAAGCTCGACGCATGGACTTTGGCAGACCTTGCCGTGATCGGCGCCCCGCTGGCCCTGTGCCTGGGCCGTTGTGCCAATTTTGTCAACGGCGAGCTGTGGGGCAAGCCGACCGATTTGCCCTGGGGTGTTGTCTTTGGCGGCACCGCGGGCGATATGCCGCGTCATCCCTCCCAGCTCTACGAGGCATTTCTTGAGGGCATCGTGCTCTTTTGCATTCTGCAGGTGCTCAGCCGCAAAAAGCCGCTGCTGCCCCAGGGCACGTTTATGGGCGTGTTCGTGATGGGGTACGGCATCGTCCGCTTTCTCGTTGAGTTCGTGCGCGTGCCCGATGCCCAGCTGGGCTATCTGCTGGGCGGTGTCATCACCATGGGCCAGTTGCTGAGTTTGCCGCTCGTGATCGCCGGTCTGGTGCTCATCATCTTCGCCCGACACCGCAATCGCCCCCAGCGCATCTACCTGGACGCCTAACCACCAAAACCACCAAAAGGGGACAGGCGCCTTTGTGGTGGTTCGCTGGACAACGATGACAAAACCGTAACGTTTTCCCAGATAAAACCTGCCATAATAAACCTGTCCCTTTTTGGCAGGCTTCTAGAAAGGCTTTCGGACTGTGAAGGATTCCGACCTCTCCACAACGGCTGCGCGCGACGCTGCCCGCATCGTCTGGTTTAAGCGCTACCCCGCCAAACAGACGCTCATCGCATTTTTGCTCGCGCTGTTGGCGACCACGGCGTTTTCCATCGATCCCGCCCCGGTGTCAAGCAACGCAGTCTTGGCGATTGACCCCAAGGCGACGGGTGCGCTGTACGTGTGCTACGAGGTGCTCCTCTCGTTTGCCGGCCATACCGACGCGGTCATGCTGCTTGCACTTGCCTGCCTGCTCACGCTGCCGTTTCGCTACGTATTCTTTGGCCGCGGCGACGCCTGGCGTCCCTCGGTGGTCCTTCCGTCGCTGTTCTTTGCCGTCTGCATGGTATTTGGCCGCAGCTACGACCTCACCGATTCGGCCGAGATCGTGCTCGGCGACAAGGCCCGCATCATCTGCGCCTGGATAGGCGGTGTGGGCTGGATGCTCTTGGCGGTCGTTGCCTTCTACCTTGCCTTTGAGTGTCTAGATTGGCTGAGCTCTCGGCGCATTCCGTTTTCCGAAGCGCACTTTGGCCGCGTATGGCGCGTGGCTCACGCCGCGCTCTCGGTTCATCCCTTTGCCGGGCCCTTCCTGGTGCTTATGATCGCCTGGGCGCCCACGCTCATCGCTTCGCTGCCCGGCCTTTTTATGGGAGATACGGGTGCGCAGATTCGCCAGTGGTTCAACTACCCCAACGGCACGAGTGACTACCTGCGTCTGCTCAATCCCAATGTGTTGCTCAACGGACATCACCCCGTGGTGCACACGGCTATCATCGGTTCGTGCGTCCAGCTGGGGCTTTCACTGTTCAACAGCGCCAATGCAGGTCTTGCCATCTACACCTGCACTCAGTTTGTCATTACGGCCGCCTGCATGGCCTATTCCATCTCGTCGCTGCGCAAGCTGGGCGTGAGCCTGCCGGTCCGCGGTGTGATCTTGCTGTTCTTTGTGTTTATGCCCATGTTCTCCAACTACGCGGCCCTGCTTACCAAAGATGTGCTGTTTGCCGACGCGTTTTTGGTGCTGTTGGTTCAGACCGTGAAGCTCGTGGCCTGCGGCCTGCCCCATCGCTATGCCAATGCCGAGCGTGCGGGCGATCCCAGGCCCGTGCTCTTTGCACGCCATGACTGGCTGCTGCTCGCTCTGGGCGCCATGGGTTCCACGTTTCTGCGCAACGGCGGCCTGGTGTTTCCCCTGGCGGCATGCGTAATCGCGGCGGCGTTTTGCGCATGGGACGCGCATGTGGTCCATCGTGCGGCCAAACAGGCTGGTGCTGCGCCTTCGGGCGCCATCCCGCGTTTCCGCTGGGTGGGAGTTCTTGCGGTGCTTGCACTCTGCCTTGCCTCTAATATGTACTTCACTAAGGTCTTTATGCCGGCGCACGACATCACGCCTGGTTCCAAGCGCGAAATCCTCTCGATTCCGTTCCAGCAGACGGCTCGTTTCGTCCAAAAGCACGATGGCCTCAACTCGGGCGTCAACCCCACGGTTAAGGAGGACGGCACCATCGTGGAGGCTCCTTGCGACGGCTTGGTGACCGATGAAGAGCGTGCCGTGATCGACCGGGTACTCAAGTACGACAATCTGGGCCGCCGTTACAACCCGAATAAGTCGGACGCTGTCAAAAATTGCTTCAACGAGTGCGCCTCGCAGGAGGACATCAAGGCCTATTTTGAGGTGTGGGCCCAGATGTTCAAAAAGGATCCCGAGTGCTATATCTCGGCGCTCATCAATAACTACTACGGCTACTTTTATCCGAGTGCCCGCGATGCGTGGGTCTACAGCACGGCGCGCAGTGCCGAGATTATGGCACGTCCCGATAATCTCAAGTACTTCGACTTCCATCCGGTCGATAGCAAGGTCGTGCGCTGGTGCGACCACCTGAGCAACCTGTATCGCGTGGCAGTACAACGCGTCCCGTTTATCTCGCTCACCATGAGCTCGGCCACCTATGTGTGGATCATGATCGCCGTGGTGGTCTATCTGTTACGTCGTCATTCGTGGCGCGGGCTGGCCATTTGGGTGCCGTTGCTGGGCGTGCTCGCCGTGTGCCTGATCGGTCCCTGCAACGGCTCGACCTACATGCGCTACCTGTATCCGGTCATCGTCTGCATGCCCTTTGCCATCGGCGCCACCATCACCCGCGGCGACCTCCTCTGGTCCTAATGTGGTGCAAAGGGGACAGGTTACTTTGCACCAAGGGGTTGTATCATCACGACGCCTTCATTTTGGGGTTTATCTCGCAGGCCAGTAGGTATATCATAACGACGTTTGTTTATATTGCCCCGGCATCTGCGCTGGGCTTTAGGTCGAAACCGATAGGAGACACGTATGTCCGGACACTCTAAGTGGGCCACAACCAAGCATCGTAAGGGTGCGCAGGACGCCAAGCGTTCCGCCCTCTTCTCCAAGCTGAGCCGCAACATCACCGTTGCTGCCCGTCTCGGCGGCGACCCGCTGCCCGAGAACAACGCCAGCCTCGCTGCCGCTGTTGCCAAGGCCAAGGCTCAGTCTATGCCTAAGGACAAGATCAAGTCCGCTATCGACAAGGCCTTCGGTTCGGGTGCCGACGCCGCCGTCTACGAGAACATCGTGTACGAGGGCTATGGTCCTGCCGGCGTTGCCGTCTACGTTGACTGCCTGACCGATAACCGCAACCGTACCGCCGCCGATGTCCGTTCCGCCTTCTCCCACGCTGGCGGCAACCTGGGCACCTCCGGCTCCGTCGCCTTCCAGTTTGAGCGCAAGGGCCAGATCGTCGTCGCCAAAGAGATCCTGGACGAGAACGCCAAGAAGGAGATCATGATCGCCAACGGTGCTGCCGGTGACGAGGATGAGTTCATGATGGCCATCGCCGAGGCCGGCGGCGAGGACTACGAGGACGCCGGCGAGGAGTGGATCGTCTGGACCGCCGCCAATGACGTCATGGCTGTTTCCAAGGCGCTCGAGGAGCAGGGCGTCCAGGTCAAGGGCTCCGAGACCACCATGGTCCCGACCACCCCGACCGAGGTCTCCGGCGCCGACGCCAAGAAGGTTCAGCGCCTCATCGACCGTCTCGAGGAGCTCGACGACGTCCAGGATGTTTACAGCACCATGGACATGACCGACGAGGTCATCGCTGCCCTCGAGGAGGAGTAGCGCCCGCGCGGGTTAAGCCGTGCATATCTGGGCATAATGATGCGAGCATGCAAGTCTCGTGGAATAGATGAGCCGGATCCGCGTGCGTACAGCACCGGACCCGGCTCTTTTATAATGATGCGAATCGTTTTGCATTCTGTGGATCGAAACCTGAAGGGAGCGCGCGTGCGCGTACTCAAACGAGCCCTAGCGATTGTGTATCTTGCCGCCGCCATCGTGGCGCTGGGCACGCTTGTCTGCCAGTTTTGGGGGCCATACACCTATCGCTTTATGCTGCTGATGCGCGATGCTGCGCCGCGCATCGTTGTTACGGCGTGCGGCGGTGTCGTGGCGCTCGGCGTGCTCGTGGGTTTCTTCCGCCTGATGTTTGCTCGTCGCGAGCCATCCTGTGTGCATCCGGCGGGGGAGCGCAATATCGAGGTCACGCTCGCGGCCCTCTCCTCGTGTGCTCGCGCTGCGGCAGAGCGCGACGACCGTGTGATGATCGAGCATGTCGAGGCACGCGTGCAGGGCTCCGACGAATCGCGCGTCCGTTTTAAGGTCGACGCCATCGCGCTCGATGATAGAGACGTCGCTTCCCTTGCCACCTCGATGCAGCAGCGCATCGAGAAGGCCTGCGACACCATGCTCGGCACGCCGGGCACGACCGCGCGCGTCCGTTTTTTGCCGTTCAAGACTACCGTCCAGACCGTGGAGGTTTCCGGTGAGTGATACCAACCAAGACAAGACCGCCCGCACGCCGCGCCTGACGATCGACCAGAACGCTACGCCGGCAGGCGAATTCACCGCCACCAAGCCCGAGGCCGGCGAGCAGCACGACAGCGCCGCCAACGACTTTGACGAGGCCATGGGTCTCATCAAGGGCACGGGTGCTGCCATCTGGAGCTACGCCGTACGCCATCCCAACACCACGCTCGGCGCCGTCGCTGGCTTTATCCTCGCCGTGCTGGTGCTTACACTGGGCCTGTGGGATACGCTCGTCATCGCCTTCTTTGTGCTCATCGGTGCCGTGATTGGCCAGATTCGTGATGGCGAAAACGGTATCGTCAACTTCTTCGGGCGCCTGTTTAGCGGCCGCTAATACGTATTCGACTGTCGCATCCGCGGCAGGCATAAGGAGGAACCATGGCTTTTAACACGAAGGTCGATGTGGCCGATACCGAGCTCGAGGCGAACGAGGCCATCGCCGATGCCGGGGACGTGACGCTCGAGGACAAGGCGCTCGTCGAGGCCGAGTCCGATGCGGACGAGGACAACGAGGAGATGGACGAGGAGGCGGACGAGTCCGAGGACTCGCTGACCTATTCCAACGGCGTGATCGAGAAGATCGTCGCCATGGCCACCCGCGAGGTGCCGCACGTTCTGGGCATGAAGGGTAACCTTATGCACTTTGTGCAGGAACAGTTTGGTGCCGAGAACCTGACCAAGGGCGTGACGGTCGAGGTCACCGACGACAACCGCGTGGTCGTCAACATCTCGGTCATCATCGAGTATGGCGCCTATGCGCCTGCGATCTTTGACGACGTTAAGGCGCGCGTCACCGAACGTCTGGCCGCAATGACCGGCCTTGAGGTGGCAGGCGTCAACCTGCGCATCGAGGATGTCATCACCCCCGAGGAGTACGAGCACCGCACCAGCCAGCACGAGTAACCTACCAAAAAAGATAGGTTTATTTTGACAGGTTTTACCTGCGAAAACGCCAAACGGTCGACCGCGCAAGCAAAAGTGCGGTCGACCGTTTTCTATATAGCCTCGATCTAGTCATACCGCTCGTCTAACTAAGGGTTGCAATCTTCGCGTTCCGCGTTACCCTAATGGGCGCATTGTTTCCAAATTGTTAACGAGGGGTTGCCGTAATGGCCGACGAACACGAGACCGAAAGCAAGGCATGGGCGATTGAAGCCGCTGCGGCAGAGGCGGCGTCGCGTGCCGCCGAGGAGATGCATCGTCCTCCGGTGGTGCCGATGGAGCGCGTTGTCGGTCGCGAGGATATCGAACGTGGCGAGCGCGCCGGCCGCAAGCGCAGCCAGGAACCAGGCTTTCCGCGCTTTTTTGCCGAGCTCAATCTGGGCCTGGTCCTCACGGCCTTTGCCATCGTGGCCTTTAAAACCCCCAATCACTTTGCCTTCGGCGGCACCTCGGGCGTGTCGGTCATTCTTTCCACGCTGTTCCCGACTCTGCCCGTCGGCGTCTTTATGTGGATTATCAACGCGGTCCTGGTCATCCTGGGTTTTATCTTTTTGGAGCGCAAGGCAATCCTTTGGAGTGTCTTTGCCTCGTTTGCGCTTTCGGCCTACGTCTCGCTGTTTGAGCTCTTCATTCCGACGGATGTTTCGATGACGGGCGATATGTGGCTCGACCTGTGTTTTGCCGTCATCTTGCCGGCGCTGGGCAGTGCCATTGTCTTTGACATTGGCGCCTCGACGGGCGGCACCGACATCCTTGCCATGATTCTCAAACGCCGCACGACGCTCGAGATCGGCCGTGCCCTGTTGCTGGTCGATATCGGCATCGTGACCATCGCGGCTTTCCTGTATGGCCCGCGCGTCGGTCTGTACTGCGTGCTCGGTCTGTTTGCCAAGACGCTTGTGGTCGACAAGGCTATCGAGAGCATTCACCTTCGTAAGGTCTGCACGATCATTTGCTCCGAGCCCCTTAAAGTCGAGGAGTTTATCGTCAAGCATCTCAACCGCACGGCAACGATCAGCCGTGGCTACGGCGCTTTCTCGGGCAAGTGCGTCACGGTGATCATGAGCGTGCTGAGCCGTCGCGAGGCAGTGCAACTGCGCCGCTATGCCCGCGAGATTGACCCTGGCGCCTTCATCACCATCGTCGATAGCTCCGAAATCGTCGGCAAGGGCTTCCGCGGCACGAACTAGCCCGGTCGTACCCTTAGAAACATTGAACAAACCGGCTACGTTGCAAATCGGTCATCTTGCGGTATTTGTCCCCACATTGGGCGATAATGATGCCAAAGACATCGTTTGCGATCCAGGTGATTCGCTCTAGATACGAAGGGATGATTTCGATGTTCTGTTCGCAGTGTGGCGCCCCCATGGGCGATAACGACAAGTTCTGCGGCGTGTGCGGTGCTCCTAATGCCGGTGCCGCTGGCCCCGCTCCCCAGGGACAGCCTCAGCCGCAGGGTCAGCCGTTTGCCCAACCGCAGCCGCAGCCGTTCGTTGCGCCCCAGCCGGCTATGAACGTGCCCAAGGGCTGCATGGCTCAGGCCTTCAACGACATGCTCAAGGTTCCCGGTGCCTTGGTTCGCGTATGCCAGATCGCCTTTTTGCCGGCGCTGATCTGTGTTGTCTCGGTGCTGGTGCTGTTTATCCCCGTTATCGGTGGCATCGCGGCGGCCATTGGCTTTTTGCTCGCGTACGTGGCAAGCGTGTGCGGCGCGGGCTTTGCTATCGAGTGGGGTCGTGACCTGTCGCTCAAGGATGATAACGGCATGGAGCGTCCGCTGCTGCGCTCGACCTCGTTTGGCCTGGGTATCTTCTCGTCCGTCATTACCGGTGTGCTCGAGTTCGTTGCCATTATCCCAGTGATCGGCGTGATCTTCTCGGCTATCGAGAGCGTCGTGATCGGTGCCGTCGGCTCGTACTATTACTCCGGTTCGAGCGGTCTCGAGGCCGCACTCTTCGGCTCGATGGGCCTGCTCGTCTTTGCCATGATCGTGTCGGTGCTACTGGGCATCTTCTTTAAGATGTTTGGTGATGCTGCCGTGATGCACTTTGCCGTCGTCGGGCGCGTGGAGAGCGCGTTCTCGCTTGAGAAGGTTTGGAAGTCCTATAAGGCCAACCTGGGCAAGTTGTTCTGCGCATCGATTCTCCCCGAGTTTTTGACGGGCATCGTGTCGCACATCATCACGTGGATCTTCACCGCCATCTTCGGCGCCATTGCTACGTTTGGTATGTATAGCTATTACTATCGCCCCACGGGTCTTGAGGCAATCATCGAGGGCGGCGGCATCACGCTCATTCTGTTCTTGATGATCATTGCCTTTGTCACGGTGTTCCTGACTGTGTTTGGCAAGATGCTCAAGTATCGCGCCGTTGGCTATTGGGCGGCACGTCATGCCAGCGAGTGGGCCGATGAGGATGCCGACGATGTCCTGACGTTTGTGCTCCCGGGTGAGAAGAAGCCTGCTCCTGCGGGGTTCAATCCCACGGCCGCCACTGGTGCTGCCCCTGCGCCTGCCCCTGCCC